>NZ_JBHSQN010000002.1:895753-898579 GCF_042658545.1 Nocardia lasii | reverse complement strand
CGATGGTACTGCACTCGACAGGGTGTGGGAGAGTAGGACACTGCCGGAACATCCTTCGCGATAGGGGACCCTTATTTGGGTCCCCTATCGGCGTTTGTGGACTCGATTCGGGTTCGGTACGCCACGCGGACGATGCCCCGTCGCTCGTCCGTGGTTGAATTCTTAGTGGCGGGGCCATTGACAACACTCCCCGGAGGTCGGGGAACCTAGAGAGGGATCGCCGTGTCGGAACACAACGACGGACGGAAGCCTTTCCGCCGGGACGGAGACGCCCCCGGTTTCGGCCGGCGCGGCGAACCGACCGATCGCCCCCGCGGCGGACACGGTGACAACCGCAGCTCGGGCCGCAGTGAAGGCGGTAGCTCCGATCGGGGTGGATTCCGTCGCAACGACGACAATCGCGGCTCCGGTCGCTCCGACGGCCAGCGCGGCGGATACAACCGCGACGATCGTGGCGGCAGCGGCGACCGCGGTGGTTACCAGCGGCGCGACGACAACAAGAGCTCCGGCGGCGGCTTCCGTCGTGACGGTGGCAACGATCGCCCCTCCGGCGGCGGCTACCGAGGCAACAACGACGATCGTCCCCGTGGTGGTTCGGATCGCGGCGGTTCCTCCGATCGCGGCGGCTACCAGGGACGCAGCAGCGGCAGCGGTGACCGTGGCGGTTACCAGGGCCGCAGCGACAACGATCGTGGTGGCAGTGGCGACCGCGGTGGCTTCAAGCGCAGCGACAGTGGCGACCGTGGTGGTTACCAGCGGCGCGACGACAACAAGAGCTCCGGCGGCGGCTTCCGTCGCGACGGTGGCAGCGATCGCCCCTCGGGTGGCTTCGATCGCGGCGGTGACCGTGGCGGCTACCGAGGCAACAACGATGACCGTCCCCGTGGTGGTTCGGATCGCGGCGGTTCCTCCGATCGCGGCGGCTACCAGGGACGCAGCAGCGGCAGCGGTTACCAGGGGCGCGGCGACAACGATCGTGGCGGCTTCAAGCGCAGCGACAGTGGCGACCGCGGTGGTTACCAGCGGCGCGACGACAACAAGAGCTCCGGCGGCGGCTTCCGTCGCGACGGTGGCAGCGATCGCCCCTCGGGTGGCTTCGATCGCGGCGGTGACCGTGGCGGCTACCGAGGCAACAACGATGACCGTCCCCGTGGTGGTTCGGATCGCGGCGGTTCCTCCGATCGCGGCGGCTACCAGCGGCGCGACGACAACAAGAGCGGCGGCTTCCGCCGTGACGGTGGCAGCGATCGCCCCTCGGGCGGCTTCGATCGCGGCGGCGATCGCGGTGGCTACCGGGGCAACAATGACGATCGCCCCCGTGGTGGCGGTTCGGGCGGCGGGTTCCGGCGCAACGATGGCGACGACCGCTCGCGCGGTGGCTTCGATCGCGGCAGTGACCGTGGCGGCAGCTCCGATCGCGGCAGTTCGGATCGCGGCGGCTACCAGGGGCGCGGCGACAACGATCGTGGCGGCTTCAAGCGCGGCGACAGCGGTGACCGTGGCGGTTACCAGCGGCGCGACGACAATGATCGTGGACCTCGGCGTGACGACGATCGTGGGCGCGGCGGGTTCAAGCGGGACGCACGATCGGGCGGCAGCCAGGGCAAGTTCGTCGGTGAGGACGGCAAGCCGCTCGATGGCACCTACCGGGAGAAGCGGCGCGAGCGCGAAAGCGATGTGCTCGGGGTCGTTTCGGCGGCCGCGGCCGACGACTCGGCGATCGAGCCCGACGACGCCGTCGATTCGACGAAGTCGGCAGCGTCCACTGAGCAGTCGGCGGATACCGCAGCGCCGCTGAGCGCGGACGACACCGCCGGCGATACCGATCGGGCGAGCTCGGACGACCGTGCCGACAGCACCGATCGCGACGAGTCCGCCGCGGACACGTCGGACCGCGAAGATTCGGCTCCGCTCGAGCCGTCGTGGACCAGGTCCGACAGCGCGGATCGCGAGGACCGCCCCCGGGACGACTCCGATCGTGGCGAGCGGCGCGGATTCGCCGACCGTGGCGATCGCGACGACCGCTCGCGCGGCGGCTACGAGTCCGGCGGCGCCCGCTCCGGTGGCTTCGGCGGCGATGATCGTCGTCGCGGCGGCGAGGGCGCGCGGGCGACGGGCGGTCGTGGCGACGAGCGTCGTGCGGCACGTCCGGAGGAGCCCGACCTGCCCGAGGACGTGGTGGCCTCCGATCTGGATCCGGCCGTGCGGCGCGATCTGCTCAGCTTGGACAAGAACAACGCCGATTCGGTGGCCCGGCACATGGTGATGGCCGTGGAGTTGCTCGAGGACGATCCGCGACTGGCACTGGCCCACGCTCGGGCCGCGCGTCAGCGGGCAGGCCGCATCGCGGTGGTGCGTGAGACCGCCGGTGTGGTGGCCTACCACGCCGAGGAATGGGCCGAGGCGCTCTCGGAGCTGCGGACCGCGCGACGCATGTCCGGCGGCTCCGGGCTGCTGGCCGTGATGGCGGACTGCGAGCGCGGTCTCGGCAGGCCGGAACGGGCCATCGAGCTCGGACGCAGCGAGGAAGCCCAGGCCCTCACCGGCGACGAGGCCGCCGAGCTGCGGATGGTCGTCGCGGGCGCCAGGATGGATCTGGGGCAGTTCGACCAGGCCGTCGTGACGCTGCAGGCCTGCGACCTGGACCCGGCGCGCACCGGTTCGGCCGCCGCGCGCCTGTTCTACGCCTACGCCGACGCCCTGGTGGCGGCCGGTCGCACCGATGAGGGCCTGCAGTGGTTCCTCAACGCCGCGGCCGCCGATCTCGACGACGAGACCGACGCCGAGGATCGGGCCACCGAACTCACCGGCGACGCGCAGTAAGCA
>NZ_JBHSQN010000002.1:872634-895733 GCF_042658545.1 Nocardia lasii | reverse complement strand
GTGGGCCGGGAACTACACAGTTCCCGGCCCACGGCCTTTCGCGTGCCCTGACCACGACAGATCCACCCCGACCACGATTCCCGGGACTATCAGGTACTGCCTCGCGCGAGCCCGTTCGGCGGACAGCGTTGTCGGCCACGTCTCGCCGAAAGCTGCCCGTCCCTCGCCCGCATCGCGGGCCTGATCCTCGCTCGCATCGCGGGCGTGTCCTTGTCCGGCGTCGCTGCCGGGAGTTCGGTGCGGATGATCTGCCGCGCGGGTGTGACGCGTAGGTGTCGGTGGTCCTGTCCCTGATCGGCCTCGCTCGGTTCCTGGGAATCGGTGCGGATGATCTGCCACGCGGGCGTGACGCGCAGGTGTCGGCGGTCCTGTCCCTGATCGGCCTCGCTCCGTTCCTGGGAGTTCGGTGCGGATGATCTGCCACGCGGGCGTGACGCGCAGGTGTCGGCGGTCCTGTCCCTGATCGGCTTCGCTCGGTTCCTGGGAGTTCGGTGCGGATGGCCTGCCACGCGGGTGCGACGCGCAGGTCTCGGATGTCGAACCTGGCACACCGGGCCCGAAGACGTCCGGCATCCTCGATCATGAAGGGGGCGAGGGGTGTTCGGCAGTGGCGAAAAGCTGTCGGTGCCTTCGCCTAGGGTCGCGGATGTGCTCGACCCGGCATGACGACGGAGTGAGGGTGGATGAACCGGCTGCGCGATGAATACGACGCTTTGCTGCTCGACCTGGACGGAACGCTGTACCGCGGACCCGATGTCATCGAGGGTGCTCCGAAAGCGCTTGCCCCGAAAGGTGATTCGGCGCAGCGGTTGGTCTATGTGACCAACAACGCCTCCCGTGGTCCCGCCGCGGTGGCGCACCACCTGGCCGAACTCGGGTATCCGGCGACGGTCGACGAGGTGGTCACCAGTGCGCAGGCCGCCGCCCGGATGCTCGCCGAACGCTTGAATCCCGGTGCCACGGTGCTGGTCGTCGGCACCGACGATCTCGCCGCCGAGGTGAAGGCCGTGGGTCTTGACCCCCTCCGCCGCTTCGGCGACACCCCGCCCGCGGCGGTCGTGCAGGGCCACTCGCCCACGACCGCGTGGCCCGATCTGGCCGAGGCCGCCTATGCCTTGCGCGCCGGCGCGCTGTGGGTCGCCACCAATACCGACCGCACCCTGCCCAACGAACGCGGCCTCGCGCCGGGCAACGGGTCGATGGTCGCCGCCCTGGCCACCGCCTCGGACCGCACGCCGCTGGTGGCGGGCAAGCCGTACGCGCCGCTGATGGAGGACGCGATCGCCCGCGCGGGCACCCGCCGCGCGCTGGTCGTCGGCGACCGACTCGACACCGACATCGAGGGCGCCAACGGCCTCGGGCTCGACTCGCTGCTGGTGCTCACCGGAGTCAGCACCCTCGACGAGGCGCTCACCGCACCGCCCGAGCGGATCCCGACCTTCATCGCCACCTCGCTCGACGCCCTCAACGCGGCTGTCGTCGCCGAACCCGGTGCCCCGGCACCGATCGCGGAGCTGTTGCGCGCGCACCCGGGCCGCGCGGTACGGGTGCGCGCGGCCGATTCGGAAATCCGATAGCGTTGACGCCACGATGAGTACTGCGAGTTCACCGCCGAACGGCGCGTCACAGCCACCCCGGCCCGGGATTCCGGTGCCGGGCGCTCACCTGCCCGGCGCCGCGGCGTCCGTGGAACCGGCCGATCCCGACCGGATCAAGGCCGAGGTCGGCGCGTTGCTCGCCGAGCTCGGACCACGGGCCGCGGCGAGCCCGGCGGAGAACACCGAGACCGGCGCGGACATCACCCGGCGCGCCCGGATCCTCGAGCAGGCGCACGACGTGCTGGTCGACGCGCTGGCGACAGTGGACAAGATCTGAGGTGGCCAGGCGAGCGCGGGTGGACGCCGAACTGGTTCGGCGCGGATTGGCCCGATCGCGAGAACACGCGGTCGAGCTGATCAGCGCGGGCCGTGTCCTGATCGCAGGCACCGTCGCGGTGAAACCGGCCACGGCCGTGGAGACGGGCACCCCGCTGATCGTGCGGGACGAACCCGACGAGGTCTCGTGGGCCTCGCGGGGTGCGCACAAGCTGCTCGGCGCGCTCGCGGCGTTCGAGCCGGACGGGCTCGACATCAAGGGCAAACGCTGCCTGGACGCGGGCGCGTCGACCGGCGGTTTCACCGATGTGCTGCTCGAACGGGGTGCGCGGGAGGTGGTCGCGGTCGATGTCGGCTACGGCCAGTTGATCTGGCGGCTACAGAACGACGACCGGGTGCGCGTGTTCGACCGCACCAACGTGCGCGGTATCACCCCCGAATCCATCGGCGGCACAGTCGAGATCATGGTCGGCGACCTGTCGTTCATCTCGCTGGGGCTGGTCCTGCCCGCGATCGCGGCCTGCACGGCCGACGGCGCGGATCTGTTGCCGATGGTCAAGCCGCAGTTCGAGGTCGGCAAGGACCGGGTCGGTTCGGGTGGTGTGGTGCGTGATCCGGCACTGCGCGGCGAAGTGGTGTGCGATGTCGCGGCCGCGGCGGCCGCGCTCGGTCTGCGCACGCTCGGCGCGGTGGCCAGTCCGCTGCCGGGTCCCTCGGGCAATGTCGAGTATTTCCTGTGGTTGCGCAAGGTCGGGCCGTTCGACTACGACGCCGACCAGGTTCGGGCGCTGGTCGAGCGCGCTGTCGAGGAGGGTCCGCAGTGAGTACGCACGACGGCGGCAGGGAGATCCTGCTCGTCGCTCATCCCGGTCGCGCGGAGATCATCGAGACCGCGCACCGGGTGGCGAAGATCTTCGCCGGCGCGGGCATCTGCCTGCGCGTGCTGGCCGACGAGGCCGACAGCACCCGTTTCGAGGACGAGGCCGGGTACCCGGTGCGGGTCGTTCCGCACAGCCCGGCCGCGGCCCAGGGCTGCGAGATGGTGCTCGCCCTCGGTGGGGACGGCACGTTCCTGCGCGCGGCCGAACTCGGCAGGCCCTCGGGGGTGCCGGTGCTCGGAATCAACCTGGGGCGCATCGGTTTTCTCACCGAGGCCGAGGCCGAGAACCTCGACGAGGCGCTCGCGCAGGTGGTCGACCGGGACTATCAGGTCGAGAACCGGATGACCATCGACGTCACCGTGCGCATCGAGGACACGATCGTCGAACGCGGCTGGGCGCTGAACGAGGCCAGCCTCGAGAACGCGCAGCGGATGGGCGTACTGGAAGTGGTGCTCGAGGTCGACGGGCGGCCGGTGTCGTCGTTCGGCTGCGACGGCATCCTGATCTCCACCCCGACCGGATCCACCGCCTACGCGTTCTCGGCGGGCGGTCCGGTGGTGTGGCCCGAGCTGGAGGCGATGCTGGTGATCCCGAGCAACGCGCACGCGTTGTTCGCGCGACCGCTGGTGACCAGCCCGGAATCGGTGATCGCGGTGGAGACCGTGGTGACCGGACACGACGCGATCGTGTTCCTCGACGGCAGACGCACCCTCGCGCTGCCGAGGGGCGCGCGCGCCGAAGTGGTGCGCGGACAACTGCCGGTGCGATGGGTGCGGCTGGATTCGGCGCCCTTCGCCGACCGGATGGTGCGCAAGTTCCAGCTGCCGGTCACCGGCTGGCGGGGCAGACAGCGAACGGAAGAGCACTGATGCTGACAGAGATCAGGATTGACGGACTCGGCGTCATCGCCACGGCCACCGCCCAGTTCCACGCGGGCCTGACCGTGCTCACCGGCGAGACCGGTGCGGGCAAGACGATGGTCGTCACCAGCCTGCACCTGCTCAGCGGTGCGCGCGCCGACGCCGGACGGGTGCGCCTTGGCGCGACCAAGGCCGTGGTGGAGGGCCGGTTCGTCGTCGACGACGTGAACGAGACGGCGCGCGCGGCAGTGGGGGAGGTGCTGGAATCGGCAGGCGCCGAAGCCGACGAGGACGGCAGCGTGATCGCGGTGCGCACCGTCAACAGCGACGGGCGGTCGCGCGCGCACCTGGGTGGGCGCGGGGTGCCCGCCGCGGTGCTCGGTGAGTTCACCTCCCGACTGCTGACCGTGCACGGCCAGAACGACCAGCTGCGACTGCAGCGACCCGAACAGCAACTCTCGGCGCTGGACCAGTTCGCCGGTGACGGTGTGGCCGCACTGCTGCGCAAGTACCAGGCGCTGCGCCGGTCCTGGCTCGACGCGCGCACCGAACTGCTCGAACGCACCGCGCGCAGCAGGGAATTGGCGCTCGAGGCCGACCGACTCAAGCACTCGCTCACCGAGATCGACGGCATCGCACCCGAACCCGGCGAGGACGAACGCCTGGTCGCCGAGATCCGCAGACTCAGCGACCTGGACTCCCTGCGCGAGGCCGCGGTCACCGCGCACGAATCACTGTCGGGTCCCAACGATGCCCCGGCCGACGGTGGCGGCGTGCTCGACCTGCTCGGCACCGCCCGCGCGCGCCTGGACTCCGCCGACGACCCGGCTCTCGGCGCGCTCGCGCCCCGGCTCGGCGAGGCGATCGCGGTGGTGGTCGACGTGGCCACCGAGCTGAGCAGCTACCTGTCGGAACTGCCGTCCGATCCGAGCGCGCTGGACTCGATGCTCAACCGTCAGGCCGAACTCAAGTCGCTGACCCGCAAGTACGCGCCCGATATCGACGGCGTGATCGCGTGGGCCGACGAGTCACGCTCGCGCCTGGACTCCCTGGATGTGTCCGAGGAGACGCTGGCCAAGCTCGCGGGCGAGGTCGAGACCGCCGCGGGCAAGGTGCGCGAGGCGGCGCGCAAGCTCAGCGCCGCTCGCGCCAAGTCGGCGGGCAAGCTGGCCGCCGCGGTGAGTACCGAACTCGGTGGTCTCGCGATGGGCAAGGCGCGCTTGGAGGTTCAGGTGCGCCCGATGCAGGCGGGGCCGCAGGATTCGGCGCCGCTCGAGGTCGACGGGGTCGCGTTGCACGCCGGCTCGCACGGGTGCGACGAGGTGGAGTTCCGGCTCTCCGCGCATTCCGGGGCGCAGTCGCTGCCGTTGAGCAAGAGCGCCTCCGGCGGTGAGCTCTCGCGGGTGATGCTCGCGCTGGAAGTGGTGCTCGCCGGGTCCGACCACGGCGCCACCATGGTGTTCGACGAGGTCGACGCGGGTGTGGGCGGTCGTGCGGCGGTGGAGATCGGCAAGCGACTGGCTCGACTGGCCCGCACGCACCAGGTCATCGTGGTGACCCACCTGCCGCAGGTGGCGGCCTTCGCCGACACCCACCTGGTGGTGAACAAATCCGATGACGGAAAAGGCAAGGTGGACAGCGGAGTTCGCACGCTGACCGACGAGGAACGCGTGGTGGAACTGGCTCGGATGCTCGCCGGATTGGACGACACCGAGACCGGGCGCGCGCACGCGGAGGAACTGTTGGAAACCGCTCGCGCCGAGCGACTTCCCGTGTGACGACCCTCCGGTGGTCCGACCCGGACCACCGGAGCAGGTCTCACTTCAGGGCTTTGCGCACTCCGCCGATGAGCTGGTTGGTCAGCTGGCGCAGGCCGAATTCCAGGACCGGCGCGGGCACGGGCAGCACCGGGTCGGAGTCCATCGTGTAGACCACGCGGGTGCGGCCGTCGGTGGTGTCGGCGAAGGTGACCGTGCCGACGTGGCGCTTGACCGGGGCGCCCTTGATGATCTTGTACTCCATGAGCTCGCCGGGGACCAGGGCGGTGATCTCCTCGGTCACGCCCGCCTTGCCGAAGCCGAGCAGGTGCTGGGCGCCGACGCCAGTGGTGGGGTCGCCTGCCTTGATGAGCTTGACCTGCACGGGGAGGAAGTCGCTGACGGCCTCCCGCTCGGTGAAGAGGCGGTAGACGATATCGCGAGGTCCGTCGAGAACTGTCTCGACAATGCTGCGTGCCATGAATGAGCTCCTGTCCGAAATATCTGTGACTCGCAGCATACGGGTACTGCGACCGAGCTCACGGCGCGCCTCCACCAAAGGTTGAGGGTTTGGCTCCATCATCGGCCACATGAAGATGCCGGCGCTGTTGTCACGGAACACGGAAACGCTGCCCGGTGTCGCCGGGATCGCCCGGGTGGATCGCGATACCGGACGATTGTTGCGGCGCGTCGGTCCGGGCGACGTGGTCGTCCTCGACCAGACCGACCTCGACCGCCACACCGCCGACCGGCTCGTCGAGGCGGGGGTGCTCGCGGTGCTCAATACCTCGCCGTCGATTTCGGGCCGGTATCCGAATCTGGGGCCGGAGGTGTTGGTGGCGAATGGGATCGTGCTGGTCGACATCGTGTCGGCGGACGCGTTCGGCAAGGTCAAGGACGGGGCGCGGCTGCGGGTCGACGGCGGGGTCGTCTTCGCCGACAAGCTGACCAAGAAAGAACCCGAGATTCTGGTCGAGGGCATCGTCTTGGACGAGGAGGGCGTCGCCGAGCGGATGCTCGGGGCGCGCCTTGGCCTCGCCGATCACCTCGACGCGTTCGCGGGCAACACCACCGAGTTCGTGCGCACCGAGAGCGCGCTGCTCATCGACGGGGTCGGGGTTCCCGATATCGATCTGGACCTGCGCGATCGGCATGTGGTCGTGATCGCCGACGGGTCCGGTCATCTGGCCGAATTGCAGCGGCTCAAGCCGTTCATCAAGGAGTACGCGCCGATTCTGATCGGGGTGGGCGCCGGGGCCGACAGTCTGCGCAAGCTCAAGTACACGCCGGATCTGATCGTCGGTGATCCCGACGAGATCAGCACCGAGACGCTCAAGTGCGGGGCCGAGGTGATCCTGCCCGCCGATACCGACGGTCATGCCACCGGGCTCGAGCGCATCCAGGATCTCGGGATCGGCGCCACCACGTTCCCGTCGTCGGGGTCGCCGACGGATCTGGCGTTGATGCTGGCCGATCATCACGGCGCGTCGCTGATCGTGTTGGCGGGGGCACCGGCCTCGCTGGAGGATTTCTTCGATCGGGGTCGTCGCGACAGCAATCCGGCCACGTTTCTGACCCGGTTGAAGGTGGGGTCGAAGCTGGTCGACGCGAACGCGGTGTCGACGCTGTATCGGCATCGGTCCACGGGTGCGGCGGTGGCGCTGGTGGTGTTGGCCGCGCTGGTGGCTGTCGTGGTGGTGATCCTGGCTTCGCGCAGTGGGACCGAGGTGCTGGAGTGGGCGATCGAGTACTGGAACAGCTTCGTGCTGTGGGTGCGTGGTCTGCTGTGATCTCGTTGCGTCAGCACGCCATCTCGATCGCGGCGATCTTCCTCGCGCTGGCGGTCGGGGTGGTGCTCGGTTCGCACACGCTCGCCGGTGACATGCTCGCCGGTCTGCGTTCGGACCGCGCCGACCTGAACACCCAGGTCGACACGCTGACGACCCAGAACGCCCAGCTCGCGGCCCGCCTGGACGCCGCCGATCAGTTCATCGCCGACGCGGCGCCGCGCATCCTGGCGGGCACCCTGGCCGACCGCAGCGTCGTGCTGGTCACCACCCCCGACGCCGATCCCGCCGATATCGACGGCGTGAGCGGGTCGCTGCTGACCGCGGGCGCCACCGTCACCGGCCGCATCGCGCTGACCGAGTCCTTCGTCGACTCGGGCGAGGGCGACCGCATGCGCGCCACCCTGACCAATATCGTCCCCGCGGGCGCCCAGCTCGACACCGGCGCCGTCGACCAGGGCAGCCTCGCCGGCGACCTGCTCGGCCTGGCCCTGCTCCAGGACCCCGCCACCAACCGCCCCCGCAGCACTCCCCAGGAACTGGCCCTGATCCTCGAGACCCTCCGCGGCGGCGGCTTCCTCACCTACACGGACACCCCCACCACCCCCGCCCAGTTGGCCGTGGTCATCACCGGCAACGGCGTAGATTCCACCCCCGACCAGAGCGCCACCATCGCCCGCTTCACCGCCGCCCTGCGCGCGCGAGCCGCGGGCACCGTCCTGGCAGGCCCCCCCGCCGCCGCCGAAGGCACCGCCCCCATAGCCACCGTCCGCGCCGCCGCCCCCCTGGCCACCACCATCACCACCGTCGACAACGTCAACCGCGAAACAGGCCGAGTAACAACAACTCTCGCCCTCACCGAACAACTCACCGGCGGCGCAGGCCGCTACGGCACCGCCCCTACCGCCACCGCCCTCACCCTCGCCTCGGTCCCGAAATAGGCGAGAGTCCTGCTCGGCGCGAGCGCTACAGCAATGTCGCTCACCCTCGTAGCGAAGCCGAGCTGACTGAGAACTACACCACGGCAACTCGCGAATCGAGCCACCCACAACGACGAGATTCGGCGACTCGCGTCTCGACGAAACTCCTGATCTCGCGTGCACACGGGTCACTCCGGTAGCCCCCGGCAACCCGGCCACCGCATCGACCTCCAGCCCGGTACCAGCGCTTATCGGTACTCACGACCGGCAAGAGACGCACAGCAGCAGGCGAGCACATGGGTAACTCACCGGGTACGCCCAGAAGTCTCCAGCTCCCCGCCGCCGGCCCGCCGACCCAACACGCGGACCCGCAAACGACCGGCAAAATACGCGGAGAGGCGGACTAGCGGTACAGTGGTGGTCCGTGGGTCATCAACGGAATCAGGCTAAGAATGCCACCAAACACATCTTCGTGAGCGGTGGCGTCGCCTCCTCTTTGGGTAAGGGTCTCACCGCCTCCAGCCTCGGTCAGCTTCTGACCGCGCGCGGTATGCGGGTGACGATGCAGAAGCTCGACCCGTATCTCAATGTCGATCCGGGCACCATGAACCCGTTCCAGCACGGCGAGGTGTTCGTCACCGAGGACGGCGCCGAGACCGACTTGGACGTGGGTCACTACGAGCGTTTCCTGGATCGCGATCTGACGGCGGACGCGAATGTGACCACCGGTCAGATCTACTCGACGGTGATCGCCAAGGAGCGGCGCGGTGAGTATCTGGGCGACACGGTGCAGGTCATTCCGCATATCACCGACGAGATCAAGAACCGCATCCTGGCGATGCAGGGGCCTGATCTCGAGGGTCATGTGCCGGATGTGGTGATCACCGAGATCGGTGGCACTGTCGGTGACATCGAGTCGCAGCCGTTTCTCGAGGCGGCGCGCCAGATCCGCCATGATGTGGGTCGGGACAATGTGTTCTTCCTGCATGTGTCGCTGGTGCCGTATCTGGCGCCCTCGGGTGAGCTCAAGACCAAGCCGACGCAGCATTCGGTGGCCGCGCTGCGCAATATCGGTATCCAGCCCGACGCGCTGATCCTGCGTTGTGACCGTGAGGTGCCGCAGGGGCTCAAGAACAAGATCGCGCTGATGTGTGACGTCGATGTGGAGGCGTGTATTTCCACGCCGGACGCGCCGTCGATCTACGACATCCCGAAGGTGCTGCACAGCGAGGGCCTGGACGCCTATGTGGTGCGCAAGCTCGGGTTGCCGTTCCGGGATGTGGACTGGACGGTGTGGGGCGATCTGCTCGAGCGGGTGCACGCGCCGCGTGAGACGGTCGAGGTGGCGTTGGTCGGTAAGTACGTCGATCTGCCGGACGCGTATCTGTCGGTGACCGAGGCGTTGCGTGCGGGTGGTTTCGCCCATCGCGCGAAGGTGAATATCCGCTGGGTGCCCTCGGACGAGTGCGAGACCGAGGCGGGCGCGCAGGCCGCGTTGCGTGATGTCGACGCGGTGTTGATCCCGGGTGGGTTCGGTATCCGTGGCATCGAGGGCAAGCTCGGCGCGATCAGTTACGCGCGTCGGCGCGGGATCCCGCTGTTGGGGCTGTGTCTGGGTCTGCAGTGTGTGGTGATCGAGGCGGCGCGTTCGGTGGGGATCGTCGACGCGAATTCCGCGGAGTTCGAGCCCGACACGAAGAATCCGGTCATCTCGACGATGGCGGATCAGGAGGATGTGGTCGCCGGTGAAGCCGATCTGGGCGGCACCATGCGACTGGGCGCTTACCCGGCCACGCTGAAGAAGGGCTCGGTCGTCGCGCAGGCGTACGGTTCCGAGAATGTCTCCGAGCGGCACCGTCACCGTTTCGAGGTGAACAACTCCTACCGTGACGCCATCGCCAAGAGCGGGCTGGTGTTCTCGGGCACCTCGCCCGACGGGCATCTGGTGGAGTTCGTGGAGTATCCGGCGTCGGTGCATCCGTTCTTCGTCGCCACCCAGGCGCATCCGGAGCTCAAGAGCCGTCCGACCCGGCCGCACCCGTTGTTCTCGTCGCTGATCAACGCGGCGTTGAAATACAAACTGGCCGAACGCCTTCCCGTAGACTTCCCGGAGGAAGAGCTCGCGGAGCAGGCGGCGGAACTGTAGGGAAGAGGAACATGAGCGAGCCCGGCAGGCACGACTTCGAGACGGTGTCGAGCCGGATGCTCTACAGCGGCGCGATCCTGGCTCTGCGTCAGGATCAGGTCAGGATGCCGGACGGTCGGGTGGCCGAGCGTGAGGTCATCGAGCATCACGGTGCGGTGGCGGTGCTCGCGATCGACGACGACGGCAAGGTGGTGCTGATCCGGCAGTATCGGCATCCGATCGGCACCCGCCTGCTGGAATTGCCCGCCGGGCTGCTCGATATCGACGGCGAGGACCCGCTCACCGCGGCCAAGCGCGAGCTGGCCGAGGAGACGGGCCTGGCCGCCGAGCAGTGGTCGGTGCTGGTGGATGTGGCGTTGTCGCCGGGGTTCACCGACGAGGCGCTGCGGGTGTTCTTCGCGACGGGGTTGAGTGTCACCGATCGGCCCGATCCCGAGCACGAGGAAGCCGATCTGGAACTGGTGCGGTTGCCGTTGGACGAGGCGGTGCGCGCGGCGCTGTCGGGGGAGATCGTGAACGCGACCGCGGTCGCCGGGGTGCTCGCCTACGCGGCCGCGCGCGCGAGCGGGGTGGCGCTGCGGTCCCCGGATGCGCCGTGGCCCGGTCAACCGACGAAGTTCTTGCGCCGCAAGGCCGCCGAGGCGGAGTCCGCGCCCGGTAGCGACGCGTGAACGGCACCGCGACAGTCGAAGCCGTGGTCGGCGGGGACTAGGCGCGGGCGTGCTCGAGCGTGAGATCGACGCCTATCTCGACCATCTGGCGGTCGAGCGCGGCGCCGCGCGCAACACCCTCGGCGCCTACCGCCGGGATCTGGCCCGCTATCGGGCGTTCCTCGCCGCGCGCGGTGTCGAGTCCTTGCGCGCGGTGGCCCAGGGCGATGTCGCCGAGTTCACCATGATGTTGCGGGCCGGCGGGCCCGATCATCCCGCGCTGGCGGCGGGTTCGGTGGCAAGGGCCCTGATCGCGGTGCGTGGCCTGCATCGCTTCGCCGCGGCCGAGGGGCTCACCGACACCGATGTGGCGCACGCGGTGAAGCCGCCCGCACCGGGGCGCCGGTTACCCAAAGCGCTGCCCTACGACCAGGTTCTGCGCCTGCTCGAGTCCGTCGGCGGTGAGTCGGCGGGTTCCGATGGTGGGCCGCGCGGTCTGCGGGATCGGGCGCTGCTGGAACTGCTGTATTCCACGGGCGCGCGGATCTCGGAGATGGTCGGGCTCGATGTCGACGATCTCGATGTCGAGCAGCGGTGTGTGGTGTTGCGCGGCAAGGGCGGAAAACAGCGGCTGGTGCCGATCGGGCGGCCCGCGCTGGCCGCGGTCGACGCCTATCTCGTGCGCGGGCGTCCCATCCTCGCCGCGAACGGAAAGGGCAGTGGGGGAGCGCTTTTCCTCAATGCCCGCGGTGGTCGGTTGTCGCGCCAGAGCGCGTGGCAGGTGCTCCAGACCGCCGCCGAACGCGCCGAGATCACCGCGACCGTCTCCCCGCACACCCTGCGCCATTCCTTCGCCACGCACCTGCTCGACGGCGGCGCCGATGTGCGGGTGGTGCAGGAACTGCTCGGCCACGCCTCGGTGACCACGACCCAGATCTACACCCTCGTCACGGTGAGCACCCTGCGCGAGGTCTGGGCCACCGCGCATCCCCGAGCGCGCTGAACCCCCACCCCCGGTGTGCGCGAAGCGGGTATCGTGCGAACACGCCCGCGTTGCCATGCCGTACCTCACCGGTACGAGCGGTAGCGTCTACCCCGAACTCGACCTCGTTACCCTCGACAGGGGTTACCGGCAAGGAAAACGTATAAGGAGCAGCGGATCGTGACGACAGCGGAAACACCGTGGGACGGTGGACCGGATCAGGTCACCGAGGCCGTCGAGATGGGCCCGACCGGCCGCCCGCTGCGACTGGTACCGGATCCACCGCAGCTCCAACGCCACGGCGAGGCACTCGTCGTCGCCATGTGCAACCAGAAGGGCGGCGTCGGGAAAACGACCTCGACCATCAATCTCGGTGCGGCACTGGCCGAATACGGTCGCCGCGTGCTGCTGGTCGATCTCGATCCGCAGGGCGCGCTCTCGGCGGGCCTCGGCGTCGCCCACCACGATCTCGAACTCACGGTGCACGACTTGCTGATCGGCGGCAAGGCCAAGGTCGACGATGTGCTGCAGACCACCAAGGTCGAGGGGATGGACCTGTTACCCAGCAACATCGACTTATCCGCGGCCGAGATCCAACTCGTCAACGAGGTCGGCCGCGAACAGTCGCTGGGACGCGCGCTGGCGAGCGTGCGTGACCGCTACGACTACATCCTCATCGACTGCCAGCCCTCGCTCGGTCTGCTCACCGTCAACGCGCTGGCCTGCTCCGACGGTGTGATCATTCCGATGGAGTGCGAGTACTTTTCGCTGCGCGGGCTCGCCTTGCTCAACGACACCGTCGAGAAGGTGCGCGACCGGTTGAATCCGCGGCTGAGCCTGTACGGCATCGTGGTCACCATGTTCGATGCGCGCCTGCTGCATTCGCGTCAGGTGATGTCGCGCGTGGTCGAGGTGTTCGGCGATCTGGTCTACGACACCGCGATCTCGCGCACCGTGCGCTTCCCCGACGCGAGTGTCGCCGGTGAGCCGATCACCACCTGGTCCCCGAAATCGGGCGGCGCCGAATCGTATCGGGCGATGGCACGTGAGGTCATCCACCGGTCTGGCCGGTGATCGGAGCAATACCCGAGGTGCACGAACCTGCGGCGCCAGCCGCCAAAGATACTGTTTTTCATTTGCGGCTCACGAATTTCGAGGGGCCGTTCGATCTGCTGTTGACGCTGATCAGTTCGCGCAAACTCGATGTCACCGAAGTCGCCCTGCATCAGGTGACCGACGAATTCATCGCCTATACCAAGGCATTGACCGCCGAACTCGCCGGGAACACGAAACTGCGCGCGGACAAGATTCTCGATCAGACCACCGAATTCCTCGTCGTGGCCGCCACGCTGCTCGATCTCAAGGCGGCTCGGTTGCTGCCCTCGGGGGAGATGACCGACGCCGACGATCTCGAACTGCTCGACGCCCGCGATCTGCTGTTCGCGCGCTTGCTGCAATACCGCGCGTTCAAACAGGTCGCGGAATTGCTCGCCGAACTCGAGGCCGCGGCCCTGCGCCGGTATCCGCGCTCGGTCGCGCTCGAGGAACAGTTCGAGGGCCTGCTGCCCGAGGTGACCCTCGGGGTGGATATCGCCGCGTTCGCCGAGATCGCCGCGGCGGCGTTTCGGCCGCGTCCGGTCGCCGAGGTCGGGCTGGGGCATCTGCACATGCACACCATCTCGGTGGCCGAACAGGCCGAGCTGGTGTTGGCGATGTTGAAGCAACGCGGGGTCGGCGGGTGGACGACCTTCGCGGAATTGGTGGTCGACTGCACAGTTCCGGTGGAAATCGTCGCCCGGTTCCTGGCGTTGTTGGAGTTGTACCGTGGGAAAACCATCGTCTTCGACCAACCCGATCCGCTCGGACCACTGGCCGTGAGCTGGTTGGGTGAGTTGGATCCGGAGGCTGAAGCGGCCGCGTTGACGTTCGAGGAGGATTACGGGTGATCGGGGATCCGAAGGCGGTAGCGGAGCGTGACCACAGCGTGAGCGAGACAGTGGTGGAATTCACCTCCGAGCCGCTCGACGACCTCGAATTACGCTCGGCGCTCGAGGCGATGTTGCTCGTCGTCGACGCCCCCGCACCCACAGAACAGCTGGCAGCGGCCCTGGACGACACCAGCGAACGCGTGGAATCCGTGCTGCGAGCGATGTCGGCCGAGCTGAGCGCGCGCGGCAGCGGCATCGACCTGCGTTTCGTCGGAGACGGCTGGCGCTTCTATACTCGACAGGAGTACGCGCCCTATGTCGAGCGGGTACTTCTCGACGGGGCCCGGACGAAACTGACCCGGGCCGCCTTGGAAACCTTGGCGGTGGTCGCCTACCGCCAGCCGGTGACCCGCATGCGGGTCAGCGCGGTCCGCGGGGTGAACGTCGACGGAGTGATGCGCACGCTGTTGGCCAGGGGCTTGATCGCGGAAGCGGGTCAGGACCCCGAAACCAACGGCACGTTGTACCGCACCACCGAGTTGTTCCTCGAACGGATCGGGCTCGCCTCTCTCGGCGACCTGCCACCGCTGGCGCCGTTGCTTCCCGGCGTCGATCTGATCGACGAGATCAGCGAGAGTCTGGAAACCGATCCTCGGTTCACCAGACTGAAGAAACCCGCCGAGTCCGACATGGATCTCGGCACCGACGATTGACAGGACAGATGAATAATTCCGCTCGCCGAGATGGCACACCGGATCGAAGAAGTCGCAGCGACCAGCCCCGAAGTGGCGCCAACCGCACCGCGGGTAACCGCGGCGGCGATGCGCGAACCGGGCAGGGTGGCGCTGCCGGACGCCGGGGAACCGGTGCCGGTGGCTACCAGCGCGGCAATCAGACAGCAGCCCGGTCCGCGGGCAGCTTCCAACGTGACGCCGAGTCCGGCGGTCGCGGTGGCTACCAGCGTGACGACCGCCGTGGCGGCGCCGCCGGTGGCGACCGTCGTGGCAGTTCGCCCGGCGGCTACCAGCGTGACGATCGACGCAGTGCCCCGACCGGGCGCGGCGCGTCCGCCGGCGGTTACCAGCGTGATGATCGACGCGGCGCCCCCGCCCGTGGCGCGTCCGCCGGTGGCTACCAGCGCGACGACCGTCGTGGCGGCCCCGGATCGGGTCAGCGCGACGACCGTCCCGGCACCGGCGGTTACCCGCGTGGTGACGTCCAGCGTGGTGGCACGGCCGGTCAGCGCAGTGGCGCATCGGCGGGCACCCAGGCTTTCGCCGCGCGCAAGAAGTCCGCGAAGCCGCAGAAGAAGGTCGTCGCCCCGACCATCCTGAACAACGCCAAGCCGGCGCGTCACCAGCACTCCGACGCCACCGAGGGCCCCAAGAAGCTCCCGTGGGGCGAGGGCGAACGGTTGCAGAAGGTCCTCGCCAAGGCCGGTGTGGCCTCGCGTCGCGCCGCCGAGGAGATGATCGCCGCCGGCCGCGTCGAGGTCGACGGCAAGATCGTGCGTGAGCAGGGTCTGCGCATCGACGCCGAGAACGCGGTGGTGCGCGTCGACGGCACCCGCGTGGTGGTCCGCGACGAACTGGTCCACCTGGTGCTCAACAAGCCGCGCGGCTGGCAGTCCACCATGTCCGACGATCTGGGGCGCCCCTGCGTCGGCGACATCATCGCCGAGCGTATCGCCGCCGGTCAGCGGCTGTTCCACGTCGGTCGTCTCGATGCCGACACCGAGGGCTTGCTGCTGGTCACCAATGACGGCGAGATGGCGCATCGGCTGATGCACCCCTCGTTCGAGGTGCCCAAGACCTACCTGGCCACCGTCGACGGCGAGGTGAACTACCGCCTGGTCGGCAAGCGGCTGCGCGAGGGCGTCGAGCTCGAGGACGGTCCCGCCAAGGTCGACAAGTTCGTGGTGCTCGAGGCCTACCAGGGTCGTTCGCTGGTCAAGCTCGTGCTGCACGAGGGCCGCAAGCACATCGTGCGTAGGCTGCTCGACGAGGTCGGCCACCCGGTGATCCGGCTGGTGCGCACCCACCTCGGCCCGGTCGCGCTCGGTGATCAGCGTCCCGGCACGCTGCGGGTGCTCGGCCGCGACGAGATCGGCAAACTCTACGAGGCGGTGCAGCTGTGAACGGTGTGGACTTTCCCCTGGAACTGATCGGCGATCGGATGACCGGCGACGCCACGCTCGTCGTCGCGATGGACGGCCCGTCGGGTACCGGCAAGTCCAGCGTGTCGCGTCGACTGGCCACCCGCCTGCACGCCCGCTACCTCGACACCGGGGCGATGTACCGGGTCGCGACCCTGCGCGTGCTGCGCGCAGGCGTCGACCTCGGTGACGCGGCCGCGATCGCGGAAACCGTTGCGGCGCTGCCGTTGTCGATCGGCACCGATCCCGATCACGAGGTCGTCGAACTCGACGGCGATGACGTCTCGGGCGAGATCCGCGGCGCCGCCGTCACCAAGGCGGTCTCGGCCGTCTCGGCGGTGGCCCAGGTGCGGGAGCAGTTGGTGTCGATGCAGCGCGAGATCACCGCGCTGGCCGGCCGGATCGTGGTCGAGGGCCGCGATATCGGCACGGTCGTGCTCACCGACGCCGACGTCAAGATCTATCTCACCGCTTCGGCGGAAGCGCGCGCCCAGCGGCGCAACGCGCAGAACATCCGCGAGGGCCGCGGCGACGACTACACGGCCGTGCTGGCCGATGTGCAGCGTCGCGACACCCTCGACTCCACCCGTACCGTGTCGCCCTTGCGCCCCGCCGCCGACGCGGTGCTCGTCGACACCAGCGAACTGACGATGGCCCAGACCATCGACGAGCTGTATCGCGTGGTGGCTCAGCAGCTTTCGGCCACGACAGGAGGTCCGCGATGATCGAAGAGATTCTCGTAGGCGACGGAACCTGGACCGACGAGTCCGACTGGGAAGTCCTCGACCTCGACGGCGAGGTCGACGGCGAACAGCAGTTGGCCATGCCGACGCTGGCCGTGGTCGGGCGCCCCAACGTGGGCAAGTCCACCCTGGTGAACCGCATTCTCGGACGACGCGAAGCCGTCGTCGAGGACATTCCGGGGGTCACCCGGGACCGCATCTCGTACGAGGCGAACTGGGCCGGTCGCAAGTTCCTGGTCCAGGACACCGGCGGCTGGGAACCCGACGCCAAGGGCCTGCAGGGCCATGTCGCGCGCCAGGCCGAGGTGGCCATGGAGACCGCCGACGCGATCCTGCTCGTGGTCGACGCCACCGTCGGCGCGACCACGACCGACGAGGCCGCGGTGCGCAAGCTGCGCCGTTCCAAGATCCCGGTGATCCTGGTGGCCAACAAGGTCGACGATCAGAAGGTCGAGCTCGAGGCCGCGTCGCTGTGGTCGCTGGGTCTGGGCGAGCCGCGCATGGTCTCGGCCGCGCACGGTCGCGGTACCGGTGACCTGCTCGACGACGTGCTCGCCGCACTGCCCGAGACCCCGCGCGAAGGCACCGGGGTGGCCGGGCCGCGTCGGGTGGCGCTGGTCGGCAAGCCGAATGTCGGCAAGTCCAGTCTGCTCAACAAGCTGGCAGGCGACGAGCGTTCGGTGGTCCACGATGTCGCGGGCACCACCGTCGACCCGGTCGACTCGCTGGTCGAGTTGGGCGGCAAGACCTGGAAGTTCGTCGACACCGCCGGGCTGCGGCGCAAGGTCTCCAACGCCACCGGCACCGAGTTCTACGCCTCGCTGCGCACGAAGTCGGCGCTGGAAGCCTCCGAGGTCGCGATCATGCTGATCGACGCCTCGGTGCCGATCACCGAGCAGGACCTGCGCGTGATCAGCCTGGTCGCCGACTCCGGTCGCGCGCTGGTGCTGGCGTTCAACAAGTGGGACCTCGTCGACGAGGACCGCCGCTACATGCTCGAGCGCGAGATCGACCGCGATCTCGTGCGGGTGCCGTGGGCGCAGCGGGTCAACATCTCCGCCCACACCGGGCGCGCGGTGGCCAAGCTGGTGCCGCAGATGGAGACCGCGCTCGAGTCCTGGGACAAGCGCATCTCCACCGGTCGGTTGAACACCTGGCTCAAGGAAGTCATCGCGGCCACCCCGCCGCCGATGCGTGGCGGTCGCCAACCGCGCGTGCTGTTCGCCACCCAGGCCAGCACCCGCCCGCCGACCTTCGTGCTGTTCACCACGGGCTTCCTCGAGGCGGGCTACCGCCGTTTCCTCGAGCGTCGCCTGCGGGAGGAGTTCGGATTCGACGGCTCGCCCGTGCGCGTCTCGGTGCGGGTGCGCGAGAAGAAGGAACGCAAGAAGTAGCTCGAATGCTGTGCGTGGGGCCCTGGCGAATTTCGCCGGGGCCCTTCGTCTTTCAGGCGTCCAGCACGCGGTCGAGCAGGTGGTCGACGAGTTCGGGTGCGCGGGCGGCGTAGTCGTCGTTGGTCAGCATGCCCTGGGCGAGGCCGCCGAGGGCGAGCAGGATGATCTCGGCGTCGGCGACGACGGCCTGCTCGTCGGCGTCGGCGCCACGCAGGGCGCGCAGCTGGGCGGCCACCACGCCGACGATGTAGTTCGGGGCGCCGTTGGTGTCGCCGGATTCGACATCGGGCCCGGTGAGCGCTGCCGCGTGAAAGATGCCAAGGATGACAGCATCTCGGCGACTCTCCGCGTCGAGGGGGAGTAGCGCAAGCAGGATCGCGCGGACGACGTCGCGCGGGGTCGGCGTTGTCCCGAGCGTGCCGACGACCGCGGCGAGCCGCGCTCCCGAGTCCGCGACGACGGCGCGGTGCGTGGCGAGCAGGAACTCCCGCTTGGTGCCGAAGTAGTACTGCACCGACCGCACCGACACCCCGGCTTCCACGGCGACCGACTGGAAAGTCGCCGCCTCCAGTCCGCCCCGGGCGATGACCCTGCGCGCGGCTCCCGTGATTGCCCTGCGCCGTTCCTCGTGATCGGCCAAACGCGGCACGGTGTCCTCCTTCTGTCCCGGCCTGCCCGGAAGAATTTTCATGGTACGCCCATATCACTGTTGTGGTACGGTGATATCACCAACGAGGAACAGGGGTGGTCATGGCCAAGATCGGGCGATTCAAGAACGAGAAGGCGCGCGAGGAGTACCTGCGGACCTATCGGGAGCTGGAGAAGGGCGTGCCGATTCCGTCGACCACCGTCGATGTGCCCACCTCGTTCGGCAGCACGCACGTTCGGCGGTTCGGGGCGGGCGAGGGATTGCCGCTCGTGTTGATGCACTCCCTCGGCGGCAACAGTCTCGCCTGGAATCACGTCATCGAGGACCTGGCGCGCGATCGCGTCGTCTACGCCACGGAGATGATCGGCACCCCCGGCCTGAGCGTGCAGTCCGCGCCGATCGACGAAGCGGGCTTCGGCGCCTGGTTCAGCGAGGTCCTCGACGGGCTCGGCGTCGACCGGGTGCACCTGGTCGGGTACTCGCAGGGCGGGTGGCAGGCGCTGGCGATCGCCACCACCGAACAGCGACGGCTGGCGAGCCTGACGGTGATCGAGCCGACCGGGACGCTGACGAAGATCAAGTGGTCGGTGCTGTGGACGATGCTCAAGACCGGCGCTCGCCCGACCGACAAGAACCTGCGCAAGATGAACGCCTGGCTCAACCCCGGCGTCACCCTGTCCGACGCGGAATTCGCCGGGGTGCGCGCGGCGCTGGGATACATCCCGACGATCGGTTACCCGCGGATGTTCACCGACGAGCGACTCGCGACGATCACCATGCCGACGCTCGGGCTGTTCGGCTCGGAGTCGCGGGTGATCGACTCGACCGTCGCGACCGGGCGCCTGCGCGACAATCTGGTCACCTGTGATACCGAGGTCTTCGCGGGCGCGGGGCACGGTCTGTTCCATGAGATCCCGAAGCCGGTGACGGCCCGCATCCTCGACTTCGCCCGCCGCTACGAGCCGACCGACGCCCGCCGGCGCGAGTAGCCGGGTCGCGCGCCCCGGCGAGATCGCACCACACCGCGCCGCCGATCACCGCGAGGTTCGGCGGCGCGGGCCTGATAATCGACTGAGAACCACCCCATAGTGGACACCTCGGCAATGTCGGGCACGTTGAGAGCGGTACGAGGTCCCCTGCGACCTCCGCGAGGAGTGCGTCATATGAGTCTTATCGGAACCGTGGTCGGCTGGGCGTTGACCGTCTTCCTGGTGTTGTTGATCGCGCGGATGGTCGTGGACTGGATCGACGCGCTCGGCAACGGCCCGCAGTGGGCTCGCAAGGCGCGGGAGGTGACTCACGCCGCGACCGAGCCGGTGATCGCCCCGGTGCGCAAGGTGCTCAAACCGGTCCGCATCGGCGATTTCTCCCTCGACCTGGCCTACACGGTGGTGTTCATCGCGGTGCTGATCCTGCGGTCGGTGGCGTTCAGCCTGTAGGCGGCTGGTCGCCTTCCACCCGCCAGCGGGTCAGGATCGCGCGCACGCACGACGCCTCGACCAGGGCGTCGACGGTGTCGGTGAGCGCGGACTCCCTGGCGCGGTGGGTGAGCACGATCAGGTGGGCGTCGGTGTCGTGGTGCTCCTGGCGGATCCGCGCGATGCTCACCCCGTGCTCGGCGAAGATCGACGCGACCTGCGCCAACGCGCCGGCGTGGTCGGTGACCCGCAGGTTCAGGTAGTAGCGGGTGGGGGTGTCGCCGAGGGGAGCGACCGGCAGTTCGGCGTAGTAGGAAGCCCGCGGCGCGCGGCCACCGTTGACGCGGTTGCGGGCGGCGGTCACCATCTCGCCGAGCAGCGCCGAGGCCACGGCGCGGTGGTCGTCGCGACCGGAGAACATCAGCCGCCCGGCACTGTCGGCCTCGACGGTCACCGCGGGCGCGTCGACCGTGGCCAGCGGGTGGTTCTCGCGCAGCAGCGCGGGGTGCACGCGCACCGAGATCTTTTCCTTGCCACCGTCTTCGGGCTCACAGATCCGGGTACAGACGGTGAGCGGTCGCAGCCGTAGCGAGAGCGCGGCCGCGGCGGCCAGGTCGTGTGGGCCGGGATCGCGGAACTCCTCGAAGTGCACATCGGCCACGTCCACGCGCGTGTGGAACGCCAGCGTCGCCAGGATCGCCGCCTGCGCCACCGGATTCGCGCCGTCGGGCGGAAACACCCCGAGCACCTGGCGCACCTGATCGCCCGACAGCGACTGGGTCAGCGGCCGCACCACCGGCACCCCGCCCGCGACCGCCGCCTCGAAGAACAGATCGGCCCCGAATTCCTCAGCGGCACCGGACAACCGGTGACCGTGCTCGGCGACGAGCGCGGTGTTGGCGGTGATCACCGACCGGCCCGCGCGCAGGGCGTCGAGCACCGTCGCCAACGAGTCGGTGGTGTCGGTCGCGTCGACGAGCAGGTCGGCGGCGGACCCGGGGACCAACGGCGTCCCGGCCCGTTCACCGAGATCGTCGAGAGTCTCGCCCAGGATCCGCCGCACTTGCTCGGCGAGCGCACCGGTGCCGAGAACGGCGACCCGCAGTGCGGAACGGGGGTGATCGATCATCGGGATCCGCCTAACGCCGAGAGCTGTCGAGCCGGGAGCCGACGCCGCGCGCCACCCCCGCCCCCAGTATCACGTCCGAAACGATTCGGCCGCAGTCGTTTTCGTTTCCGAATTGGTACGGCCGTGCCCGGATTGCCTGGATACTCGAAGGGGTCACCCGCCGATCGCGTGCGGGCGAGCAGGGGAGAGGACGACGGTATGGCCCTGGTTGTGCAGAAATTCGGTGGTTCTTCGGTAGCCACCGCCGAGCGGATCCGGCGGGTCGCCGAACGGATCGTGGAGACGAAGAAGCAGGGGCACGACGTCGTGGTGGTGTGTTCGGCCATGGGCGACACCACCGACGAGCTGCTGGAACTGGCGGGCCAGGTGGCGCCCGCGCCGCCGCCGCGCGAGATGGACATGCTGCTCACCTCCGGTGAACGGATCTCGAATGCGCTGGTGGCCATGGCGATTCACGCGCTCGGCGCGGAGGCCAGGTCGCTGACCGGGTCGCAGGCGGGCGTGATCACCACCGGCGCGCACGGTCGCGCCAAGATCATCGAGGTCGATCCGGGCCGGGTGAGCCGCGCCCTCGACGACGGCGAGATCGTGCTGGTGGCCGGGTTCCAGGGGGTCAGCCAGGACAGCGACGACGTCACCACGCTGGGTCGCGGCGGCTCCGACACCACCGCCGTCGCGCTGGCCGCGGCCCTGCACGCCGATGTCTGTGAGATCTACACCGATGTCGACGGTGTGTTCACCGCCGACCCGCGCATCGTGGCCGACGCTCAGAAACTCGACCAGGTCTCGTATGAGGAGATGCTGGAGATGGCGGCGTGCGGGTCGAAGGTGCTCATGCTGCGCTGCGTGGAATACGCCCGCCGCTACCACGTGCCCGTGCACGTGCGCTCGTCCTACACCGACACCATCGGCACCACCGTGTTCGGCACGATGTACGACATCCCCGCCGATCAGGCCGTGCTCACCGGGGTGGCCCACGATCGCGACGAGGCCAAGGTGACCGTGGTCGGCCTGCCCGACGAACCCGGTTACGCCGCGCAGGTCTTCCGCGCGGTCGCCGACGCCGAGATCGGCATCGACATGGTCGTGCAGAACACCGGCACCGGCCGCACCGACATCACCTTCACCCTGCCCGCCGCCGACGGCGCCCGCGCGGTGGCGCTGCTGCGCGAGCGTCGCGAGGCGATCGGCTTCACCGACGTCCGCTACGACGACCGGGTCGGCAAGGTCTCGCTGATCGGCGCGGCCATGCGCACCAATCCGGGCGTCACGGCCACCTTCTGCGAGGCGCTGGCCGCGGCGAACATCAACCTCGACCTGATCGCCACCTCCGAGATCCGCATCTCGGTGCTGGTCCGCGACACCGACCTCGACGACGCCGTGCGCATCCTGCACCGGGCCTTCGACCTCGGCGGGGCCGAGGTGGCGGTCGTGCACGGCGGGACCGGACGGTGACCGCCCCGCCGGCTCGGGCACACTGGTCGGGTACTCGACCCCGGAGGACGCCGTGCCCACTCGGTTGACCTCGTTCACCCACCACGGCCTCGAGTTCGACGTGGTCGACGCCGGCCCGATCGACGGTCCGGTCGTCGTCGCGCTGCACGGCTTCCCGCAGACCTCGACCTCCATGGCCGCCCTCACCGCGATCCTCAACGCCCGCGGCTACCGCACCATCGCCCCGGACCAGCGCGGATACTCGCCGCGCGCCCGGCCGCGACGCCGACGCGCGTATCGGATGAGCGAGCTCGTCGGCGACCTGGTCGCGCTGATCGAGACCGTGGATCGCGGCCCGGTGCACCTGGTCGGGCACGACTGGGGTGCGGCGG
>NZ_JBHSQN010000002.1:630317-872619 GCF_042658545.1 Nocardia lasii | reverse complement strand
CGCCGCCCGCCCCGATCTCATCGCCACGATGGTCGCGGTGTCGGTGCCCCACCCGGGAGCGTTCCTGCGCGCGATGCTCAGCAGCGGTCAGCTCCCGCGCTCGTCCTATATGGGGCTGATCCAGCTGCCGGTGCTGCCCGAGCTGGTGATGCGGCGGATGCGGCGGCGGATGGACCGCATCCTGGTCCGCTCGGGGATGTCGGCCGAGGCGATCGCCCGCGTGTACACCGAGGTCATCGACGCGGGCGCGCTCACCACGGCCCTGCACTGGTATCGCGGCCTGCCGTTCACCGGTCCGGGCGCCGCGCGGGGTCGGGTGGAGGTACCGGTGACGCATGTGTGGAGCACCGGTGACCCGTTCCTGACCCGGCGCGGCGCGGACCTGTCCGGCCGGTTCGTCACCGGTGACTACCGCCTCGCCGTCCTCGACGGCTCGCACTGGTTGCCCGAGGAACACCCGGCTGAGCTGGCCGAGCTGATCATCGAGCGCGCCGAGTCGGGCGGGCCGTCATCCGATCGGCGAGGAGGCCAGCGCCCGTAGGGCCGGGATCAGCGGGGCGCGGCGCATCGCGCGCACGGCCAGCTGCTCGAGGATCCGGCCCCGCACGCCCGGCCATTCGTCGTTGAGGATCGAATAGAACGCGGTGTCGCGGACCGCGCCGTCGAGCCCGCGCGAATGCGCCCGGCGGATGCCGTCGCTGACCGCGCCGAGGCGTTCGATGGCCGCGCGCGAGCGCAGGTTGCGGGCGTCGGCGCGCAAGGTGACCCGGCGCACGCCCCAGCTGTCGAAGGCGTGGGTGAGCAGGGAGAGTTTGGCGTCGAGGTTGACCTGGCCGCCGCGCGCGGCCGGGGTGAGCCAGGTGTTGCCGATCTCGACGGCGTCGGGGATCGCCCCGCCGGGGGCGGCGGTGACCGGTTCGGCCGACAACGGCCAGGTCAGCGGCCCCTGCCAGTAGTCGAGGCGGGTGAATCTGGTCGCCCCGACCACGCAGTCGTCGGCGCCGGTGACGATCGCGAAGGCCAGTGCGGAACCGGCCAGCTGCGCGGCCTCGGCCTGGAACACATAGGTGCGCGCCTCCTGTTCACCGTGCGGGACGACGGTGAACCCGGCCTCGAGCGCCGCCGCCGCGGCGATCAGGCCGGGAATGTGGTGGGGCGCAAGGGGTTCCAGCCGGGTGATGCGGCCGTGGAGGATAACGGGTGCGGGCATGGTGACCAGCGTCCTTCGTCTGAGGGGGTCACCGAATGCACGAGGGCGTGGATCTTCACGCGGCACGTGATTCGGCGAAGCGACACGAACGATCCAGCAGCATCGAGAAAAACTCAGATGCAAGATAGCCGACCGGAAGCCATACGCGGAATGAACCCCGCAGATGTCGTGAGCGGAAAGTTTCGAGACCGGTGTGGCTGTGCTGTGACGGGCGCTGTGAGCGGCGGAATCCGTTCGTGGCCTGCTGTTTCCGGGCCGACCCCCGGCTCGCGCGGTCACGGTGTCGTGTCAGGGGTCTGAGCGGGTACCAAGTGCGTCGCGGTGTGCGTCAGAGCACGTTTTCGCTGTTCAGGCTCATAACGTTTCCGTAAATGACACCGGTGTAGGCATACTGGGCGAATGTCCAGTTGTACTGGGGTTCTGCCAGGCCCGACGCGTGTTCGCGCAGGGTGTAACACTCGTTATCGTTTCGTGTCGAACTGCTGTTCGATATGACCCAGATCACACCGCCTGTAATCTGACACCGGGAGCTGCCAAGCTCGTAGTAGCTGAACGTTAACCGTTCGTGATCGTCAACCGGTCGACACGGCCTCGGCATCGTGAGCGCCCCGCCAGTGCGGGGATCATCTATCGGCCGCGTCGGTACGGCTGTCCGGAAGGGGCGTTATGAGCAGCATCTACTTCGAACCGAACAGCAACCTTTCAGTTACCACTCGTCGTCGTCGCGCCGCCACGCACGAGGCCGACGACGCGTCGGTGCTCGGCGCGCCCTGCCTGATCATCGGTCTGGTGCTGGTCGGCCTCGGGGTGGCCGGGCTGCTGCGCCTGGGCGACTGGGTGGACAACTACGGGCCGGTGTTGGTCGTGCTGGCCTATGTCCTCTACATGGCGGCGGCGCTTCGGCTCGTGCTGTGGGGTGCGGTAACCGTCCGGTCGCTGCATCGCCGATAAGGGCAAATCAGACATGCGGTAGTCACGGTTCGACAAATGGACGATGTCGAATGACTACCCGAATACTTCGCAGTACTTCGCACCGCCACGGCGGGCACCGCGCATTCGGTCACCGACAATTCCGGCAACAGGGTTCTGATCGGGTAATTGTTCCCACGCAGGGGGTGGGACCACATTTCTCGAGCGCCGGATACCCCCGATCGCTAACGAATTGACGGCAGATTTCGAGCTATCGCGGTTCTTCGGAGCTCGATTAAGGTGCAGTAATCGACCTACTCCATCGGCGGAGGTGTGGACATGCCCGATTCGCATCGTGGACCCAACGACAAGGAACCGGAGCGGCCAGGCGCCGTACTCAATCCATCCGAGCCCGCGGCCACACCCAGTAGAGACAAGCTGATCGAGCCCGATAGCCACACCCCCGTCCGGGTGCCCCACACGGTCGAGGACGACGCCGGAAAGGCGGTGGTCTCGCCCGTGACCGAACCTCCGGCCGCGGCCCCACCCGACTCGCCCGAACGCGTGGCGATGCGGGCCAGGATCAAGAAGTTCGTGCTCACCGTGGTCGTCATCGCCGCGCTCGGCGGTGCGCTGTTCGGCTACGACACCGGCGTCATCTCCGGCGTGCTGGTCTACCTCACGCCCGACTTCGGCCTGAGTCCCACCCAGGTCGGCGTCATCACCAGTTCGCTGCTCATCGGCGCCGCGATCGGCTCGATCACCGGTGGCTGGATGGCCGATCGGTGGGGCAGGCGGGCCACCCTGCTGTTCGCGGGCGGGTTGTTCTTCGTCGGCGCGATCGCCCAGGCGCTGGCGCCCGACGCGACCGTCATGATCATCACCCGCCTGTTCCTCGGCATCGCCGTCGGTACCGCCTCGCTGGTCGTGCCGATGTACGTCTCCGAGATCTCCCCGCCGACCTATCGCGGTCGACTGGTGTCGATGAACTCGTTGATGATCGCCAGCGGTCAGCTGCTGGCCTACATCGTCAACGCGTTGCTCGCGCCCACCGGGAATTGGCGGCTCATGCTCGCCATGGCGGCCATTCCCGCCGCCGCCCTCGTGGCCGGTATGTATTTCATGCCGGATTCACCGCGGTGGTATCTGAAGCAGGGTCGCGACAAGGACGCGCGCAAGGTCCTGGAAAAGTCCTATTACCCCGAGGACGTCGAACCCACGATCAAGCAGATCAAGCAGACCGAAGCCGCCGACGCGGCGGTGAAGGACAGCCTCAGCGATCAATTGCGTAAACCGAAGGTGCGCGCGCTGTTCTACACCGGTATCGGCCTGGCGCTGATCCAGCAATTCGTCGGTGTGAACACCGTCATCTACTACGCGCCCTCGACGCTGACCAAGGCCGGCCTCGGCGACAACGCGGCCATCACCTCCTCGATCGGTATCGGCATCGGCGCGGTGGTCGGTGTGGTCGGGGCGATGGCGCTGGTCGACAAGATCGGTAGGCGCCCGCTGATGTTCATCGGCCTGTCGATCATGGTCGTGGCGCTGGTCGGGATGGGCCTGATCGAACGGCTCACCCAGAGCACCACCACCGGCTACGTCCTGCTGGCGCTGATGATCGTCTACGTCTCCTCGTTCCAGCTCGGCGTCGGTGTGCCCACCTGGTTGCTGCTCGCGGAGATCTTCCCGGCCCCGATCCGGGCCACCGCGATGAGTATCTGCACCTTCCTGATCTGGATGGGCAACTTCACCGTCTCGCTGGTGTTCCCGCCGCTGGGCGATCTGTGGGGCGCCTCGACGATGTTCTTCATCTTCGCGGTGGTCTCGGTGGTCTCGCTGGTGTTCTGCTACCGGCGGGTGCCCGAGACGATGGGCGAGACCCTCGACGACATCACCGCCAAGGCCGAGAGTTGACCCTTCGCGCGTAGGCTGACCAGGTGAAGCAACTGTGAAACACCTGACCGTCGGCGTCGTCGCGACCTCTCGCAAGGAAAACGAATACCGGTTGGGCATCCACCCAGCGCACTTCGATCGCATCGACCCCGCCCTGCGCGGTCGGATCTATCTCGAGCACGGCTACGGTGACCGCTTCGGTTACCCCGACGAAGTCCTCGCTCCACTCGTGGCAGGCCATCGCACTCGCGAAGAACTCTTCGCCGAGTGCGATGTGCTGTTACTGGCCAAACCATTGGCCGACGATCTGGCGCAGATGCGCCCCGGCACGATCGTGTGGGGCTGGCCGCACTGCGTGCAGGACCAGCGGATGACCCAGCTCGCGGTGGATCGCGACCTCACGCTGATCGCCTGGGAGGCGATGAACCACTGGACGAAATCCGGCGCGTTCAACGTCCACGTCTTCCACAAGAACAACGAACTCGCCGGCTACTGCTCGGTGCTGCACGCGCTCCAATTGCGCGGTGTCACCGGCGATTACGGGCGTCGGATGCGGGCGGCGGTGATCAGTTTCGGCGCCACCGCGCGCGGGGCGGTGCGTGGGCTCTCGGCGCTGGGGATCAGCGATGTCACCGTGTTGACCCAGCGCAGCGTCTCGGCGGTGGCCTCGCCGTTCGCGTCGGTGCGGATGCAGCATTTCCAGCGTGATCCGGCGGTGCCGGGCCGCACCCTCGAACTCGCCGCCCCCGAGCCGGGGCCGCTGGCGCAGATGCTGGCCAACTACGACGTGGTGGTGAACTGCATGTTCCAAGACACCGAGGACCCGCTGACCTTCGTCACCAACGATGACCTCGACTTGTTCTCGCGCGGAACGCTTTTCGTCGACGTCTCCTGCGACGAGGGGATGGGTTTCGAGTTCTCGCGCCCCACCTCGTTCACCGAACCGATGTTCACCCTCGGCGAGGACCTGCACTACTACGGGGTCGACCACAGCCCCTCCTACCTGTGGGACTCGGCCACCTGGGAGAACTCCGAGGCCCTGCTCGAGTACCTGCCGGTCGTGCTCGGCGGGCCGCAGGCGTGGGATCGCAGCGAGACCATCCGCCGCGCCATCGAGATCCGCGACGGCCGGATCCAGAATCCGCGCATCCTGTCCTTCCAGGACCGGGCGGCGCAGTACCCGTACGCGGTGCACTGAGCCGACGCTGTGCGTCGGGTTCAGCGTGGCCGATGCGGGTAAGCGCCTCCTGTAGCCCCGCTTGCGCGGTGCCCGGACGGAGGAACCGTGAACGACGACAGTTTGGTGCAGGTGCGCCGCACCGTGCCCGCCTCGATCCAGGACGTGTTCGCGGTCCTGGCCGACGGCTGGTTGTGTGCGGGCTGGGTGGTCGGCGCGTCGCATATCCGCGACGTGGACCGTGGGTGGCCGCGGGTGGGCACCCGGATCCATCACAGTGTCGGGCCGTGGCCGTTCACGGTCGAGGACGTGACGGCGGTGCGCGCGGTGGATCCGCCGCACAGTCTCGAGCTCGACGCGCGCGCGTGGCCCTTCGGCGCGGCGGTCGTGCGGCTCGACCTGCGCGCGACCGCGCCAGGGACGACCGAGATCGTGATGGGTGAGCGGGCGGTGCGTGGTCCGGGGCGGCTGCTGCCGCGGGCGGTGCAGGAACTGCTGCTCCGGCCGCGTAATCGGGAGTCGCTCGCGCGGCTGAGCGATCTCGCCGTCGGGATGAGTCGCAGCGAGGCCGACGCGCCGTGAACGCGGCGCGGCGGTCACGCCTCGGTCGGCTCCGGCACGAGGCCGAGTAGGCCGAGGGCGAAGTCGGCGTAGGTGGTGGCGATCTGTTCGGGGGTGGACGGGCCGTCGAGGCGGAACCACTGGGGCAGCGCGGTGCACATGGTCGCGATGGCGCGTCCGGCGTCGCGGGCGTGGGCGCCCGGCCGGTTGGCCTCGGCCAGCGCGGCATCGATGTCGGCATCGAGTAGATACTGGATCTCGTTGCGCGACATCGTGATCCGGGTGCGGTCGGCGGGTTCGAGGCTGCGCATCTCGCTGGCGCCGATGAAGGCCAGTTCGCGACGGTGGGTGTGGAACAGGGCCAGGGCTTCGACGGTGCGGATCAGTCGTCGGCGCGCGTTCGGGGCGTGCTGTCGGGCCGCGCGCACCCGGCGGTGGAGTTCGTCCATGGTGAGGTCGAGGGCGCGGACGAGCAGGTCCTGCTTGTCGCGGTAGTGGTGGTAGACGCCGGGGACGCTCATGCCCGCGCGCTGGGCGATCGAGCGCATGGTGGCGCCGTGGTAGCCGGTGTCGACGAAGGAATCGATGGCGGCGGACAGGACGGGGTCGATATCGAGCGGGGGGAATTCGCGCCAGTGCTCGGTGGGATCGGAAAGCGGTGCGGGGGAGTGTGATTCGTCCGCACCACGACTCCGGTGGGGAGTGGCGTCCGGTGTCCGACGACGCGGTGGGGGAGTGGGCTGGTACTCGTCGTCGAGCAGGTGGGAGGCCCACACGTCGAGCACCTCGGCCAGGCAGATCAGTCGGGCCACCGAGGGGGCGGTCTTGCCGTTCTCGATCGCGCTCAGCGTGGCCGGGCTGACACCGATCCGCTGTGCCGTCGTCCGCAGCGACAGCCCCGCCGCGTTCCTCGCCTGCCGCACGCGTGTCCCCACCGCGCGCCGATCGAACGTCGCGGGCGCCGGTGGTCGGGCTGGTTGCGCGTCGGCTCGCGCGCCCGGTTCCCTCGGCGGGCTCGCTGTCCCGAGGTGGTCGGTCTCGGTCGAATCCCGCGCCTTCGCGGCGCTCGGTTCGATCTGTCGCGGATCCATGTGTTCAGAATATCTGAACATCGCCGATTGCTCACCCAGGCCTGTTGACAGGGCTGTTCTGCTCGTGTCACTGTCGTAGTACCCTATTCGCCGAGCGATCGTTCGGCGACCGAGCCGAGGAGTTGGCCCCGTGGCGATCGAGCTGTCCCATCCGCCGCACGTGCGCGAGCTGGTCGAGCGCACCCGCGTGTTCGTGCGTGAACAGGTACTCCCGATCGAAGACGCCCACGACGGCGACATCACCGCGGCCGGCGGCGAGAAGCTGCGCCTGGAACTCCAGCAGGCGGCGCGTCAGGCCGGTGTGTTCGCCCCGCACGCGCCCGTCGAATACGGCGGCCACGGCCTGAACATGTCCGATCGCGCGCCGGTCTTCGAGGCGGCGGGCTACTCGCTGTTCGGCCCGACCGCGCTGAACATCGCCGCGCCCGACGAGGGCAACGTCCACATGCTCGCCCACATCGCCGACCCGGAGCAGAAGGAACGCTTCCTCGCCCCGCTCGCGCGCGGTGACGTGCGCTCGGCCTTCGCCATGACCGAACCGGCGCCCGGCGCGGGCTCGGATCCGTCCGCGCTCACCACCCGCGCGGTCCGCGCCGACGGCGGGTGGCGCATCAGCGGCCACAAACTGTTCATCACCGGCGCCGACGGCGCGGGATTCTTCATCATCATGGCGCGCACCTCCGGCGAACCGGGTCAGCGCGGCGGCGCCACCATGTTCCTCGCCCCCGCCGACAGCCCCGGCATCCGGGTGGGCCGCCACCTCGACACCCTCGACAAGTCGATGATCGGCGGGCACTGCGAGGTCTTCTTCGACGAGTTGCTGGTGCCGGAGTCGGCCGTGCTCGGCGAGGTCGATCGCGGTTTCGAGTACGCGCAGGTGCGGCTCGGTCCGGCCCGGATGACCCATGTGATGCGCTGGCTCGGCGCCGCCCGGCGCGGCCACGAGGTCGCGGTGGGCTACGTCGCGCAGCGCGAGGGCTTCGGCTCGCGCCTCGGCGATCTGGGCATGGTCCAGAAGATGATCGCCGACAACGAGATCGACATCGCCGCCACCCGGGCACTGCTCACCCGCGCGTGCTGGGAACTGGATAACGGCGAGCCCGCCGCGAACGCCACCTCCATCGCGAAAACCTTTGCCGCCGAAGCGATCTTCCGCATCGTCGACCGCAGCATGCAGATGTGCGGCGGCCTCGGCGTCTCCGCGGATCTGCCGCTGGCGCGACTGTCGCGGGAGGTGCGGCCCTTCCGCATCTACGACGGTCCCTCCGAGGTGCATCGGTGGGCCATTGCCAAGCGCGCGGTGAGCGCGGCCAAGCGTGCGAAGCGAGAATCCGAATGACACTGCCCGGCATGGATATTCCGGCGCTCGAACAGTATCTGCGCGATCAGGGTGTCGACGTGCGCGGTGAGTTGCGGGTGGAGTTGATCTCCGGTGGCCGGTCCAATCTCACCTTCGCCGCCGCCGATGACGTCTCGCGCTGGGTGGTGCGCCGACCGCCCGTGGCCGGGCTCACGCCCTCCGCGCACGATATGGCCCGCGAGTACACCGTCACCAGCGCGTTGCAGAATTCCGCTGTGCCCGTGGCGAAGACGATCGCCTTCGACGCCGAGGGTGTCGCGCTCGGTGCGCCGATGACCGTCGTGGAATTCGTCGACGGCACCGTGGTCCGCGATCAGGACGACCTGGCGGCGCTGTCCGACGCGCAGGTCGATTCCAGCGCGAACGCCCTGGTGCGCGTGCTGGCCGACCTGCACGCCGTCGATCCCGCCGCTGTCGGCCTCGAAACGTTCGGGCACCCCGCGGGTTTCGTGGCGCGGCAGGTGAAACTGTGGGCCTCCCAGTGGGAAATTGTGAAGACCCGCGAGCTGCCCGATGTGGCCACCCTGCACGCCGCGCTGGCCGCGGCGATCCCGGAGAACTCGGCCGCCTCGATCGTGCACGGCGACTTCCGCATCGACAACACCATCCTCGACAGCGCCGACCCGAACAGTGTTCGCGCCGTGGTCGATTGGGAGCTGTCCACCCTCGGTGACCCGCTCACCGACGTCGCCCTCATGTGCGTGTACCGCGCCCCCATCTTCGACGTCATCCTCGGCTCCCGCGCCGCCTGGACCAGCCCTCGCCTGCCCACCCCCGACGACCTTGCCCACACCTACGCCACCGCCGCGGGCCGCGACCTGAACCACTGGGGTTTCTACCTGGCCCTGGCCAACTTCAAACTCGGCATCATCGGCGAAGGCATCACCCACCGCGCCCACCGGGGCTCCGCCACCGGCTCCTCCGCCGACCGCGCGGCCGAGGCCACCCCGGAATTCATGGCCGCCGGCCTGCGCGCCCTGCGCGAGTACGCTCGGTAGCTCAGCTCTCGCAGGTCGGCGACTCCACCTCACCGATGCACTTGTCGATATTGTTGCCGCCGGTCACGGTGTCGCGCCCGCCCGCGCCGTCGAGGGTGTCGTTGCCGTTGCCGCCACTGAGCGTGTCGTCCCCGGCGCCGCCGGTGATGTCGTCGGCCCCGACCCCACCGCCGACCACGCTCGGCCGGTTGGTGTTGTTGAGGAACCGGTCGTTACCGAGCCCGAGCTGAACATTGAGGGTGCTCACGCCCGGACAACGCACCGAGGAATCGTTGATCCGGGAGCATCCCGAATCGCTGCCGTTGAAGATCTGCGCGTTCCGGCTGATCACCACCACCGCGTTTCCTTCGGCCCGGATCTCGATGTCGTCGGCGAAATCACTACCGGTCATCCGCAATTCGGAACCGTTGAGCACCACACCGACGGTGGTCGCCGCGTAGGCGGGTGCCGCGAGCATCGAGCCGAGGGCGAAACCGCCGAGGAGGACGGCCGCGGACACGGCGAATCGACGAGAATTCATCTGGGAAGGGCCTTTCGAGACTGTCGGACGGCCACTGCGCTCGCCCGTACCTCGACATCCACGACCGACCGACCACCTCGGTTCAATCCTCGGTGCGCGAGGTGGCGCGGTATGCCCCGGGGGTGACACGGTGCGCCCGTTTGAACGCCGCCGCGAAGGCGATGTCGGAGCCGTAACCGACCTGGTGGGCGATGGCGGCGATGGTGGCCCGCTGATCGCGCAGCAACACCCGGGCGCGCTGCATTCGCGCGGCGAGGACGTAGGCGATGACCGGTTGTCCCATCCGTTCGGTGAAGCGCGCCGCGAACGTGGCCCGTGACACCCCGGCGACGGCGGCGAGTTCGGCGATGGTCCAGGATCGGGCGAGGTCGGCGTGCAGTGCGCGCAGGGCCGGGGCGAGCACGGCATCGTGTGAACCGCGCAGCCACCCCGGCTGATCGAGGGTGTCGGCGCAGTGGCGGAAGCTGCGGATGATGAGCGCGTCGGAGAGCCGAGCCATCACGATGTCACTGCCGGGTCCACCGTCGCGGGCCTCGGCGGCGAGCGCGTCGAGGTAGGGGCGCAGCCACGGCGCCACGGCCCCGTCCTGCCCTGGAATGTGGATCAACGTCGGAAACCCTTGGAGTGCGGGATGTTCGACCTCGCCGACCAGGAACGCGCCGCACAGGATCACCGTCGACGACGCGTGCGGCGCAGGCGACGAGGTGGCGATCCGGGCCACGGGTCGGGTATCGAGCGGACCGGCGCCGGGAGAACGGAGGATGTGCGGGTCGGCGCGCGGCAGCATCACCAGATCGCCCGTGCGCAGGCTCGTCACGGTGCCGTCGTGCCGGACGAGCTCGCACTCGCCGTGCAGGACCACATGAACGCCCCGCAGTGCCGCCTGGTCGAACGACAGTCGGAAGGGACGATCGAGTTCGAGTCGGCGATAGGCGACACTCTCGAGTCGGAGCTCGCCGAGCACCGTGCCCATCAGGTCGGTCATGTCAGACGCTCGATTAGTCGAAGTGGACGATGATGTATAGATAGTCCTGTCGGTGGGACCTAGCGTCAAGGGCATGAGTAGTGAGGACGCCGTCGTGATGGACGGGATCGCCCAGGTGAAGCTGCCGGTGACCGATGTCGTGCGTAGTGCGCGCTGGTACGGCCGGTTGCTGGGTGTGCGGTTGTGGACCGAGGTCGTCGAGGACGGGGTGCTGCGCGGGGCGGGGCTGATGGATCCGGGCGGGCGCTACAACATCGCGCTGCGGGATCGTCGCGTGTGTGCCGGTTCGCCCGATCTCACGGGGTTCGATGTGCTCGCGTTCCGGCCGCGCACGCGCGCCGACCTGGAGGCGATCGCGGACCGCTGCGATCGGCTGGGTATCGCGCGCGGGGAGATCGAGACGACCGGTGCGGGTGCGCGTTTGGACGTGCCCGATCCCGACGGCACGGTTGTCCGGTTCTATCAGTTCGAGCTTCCCACCACGGATTTCCTCGGTGTGGAGTTCGCGAACGGCGTCGAAATCGGGTTCTACGCGACCCCGCGCATCGATCACTGAGGGCGCAGGAGGGTGCGTTCGGCGGTGGTGGTGAGGCGGTCGATGGCTTCGTCGACGGTGAGATTGCGGTCGGTGAGGAGTAGGTCGAGGCTTTCGAAGCTGGTCAGGGTCCACAGGACGTCGGCGGCCCAGTCTTCGGTGACGTCGGGGCGCAGGAGGTCCTGGGCGGCGAGGCGGTGGGCGAGGTGGGCGATGCCGCCGCGGCGGTCCTGTTCGAGTGCGCGGACGGCGTCGGCGGCGGAGGAGGGGTCGAGGCGGTCCATCGCGTGCAGGACGCGGTAGATCTCGAGGTCGCCCGCCTTCATTCGGCTGGCGGCCTCGATCGCGCCGCGCAGGTGGGTGCGGGCGTCGTCGGCGGCCACGGCGGCGGTGAGGGCGGGCAGGCCGGTGCGGGCCGCGAGGTCGGCGACGAAGGCGTCGAAAAGTCCTGCGCGGGAACCGAAGGCGACGTAGATGGTCGAGCGCGAGGTGCCCGCGGTCTTGGCGACCTTGTCCAGGCTCAGCGGGTCGGTCGGCGCCTCGCGCAGTTGCTGGGCGACCGCGTCGATGATGCGTCGACGGGTCTGCTCGGCGGCTTCGGCGCGGGCGTCCTGGTCGTACTTGCGCTTGGTCATGAACCATATCCTGTCATATTTCGATTGACATACTGTCCGATGAAAGAGCATCCTTTTCATCGGACAGTATGTCTTTCGAAAAGGAGTTGGTATGGGCACACTCGATGCTCGGCACTGCGGCTACGCGCTGGGCGCGCTGTGGCCGGCAGGTCTGCTGCTCGTCCTGGTCAAGGTCGAGTTTTCGCAGGTCAGTACGGTATTCTTCGCCGTGGCGGCCGCGCTCTACGCCGGGGTCGGGGCAGTGTTGATCCGCAGGCTCTACCGCGCGGGCCAGGCGCCCGCCGCCACGCTGGCCGCCGCGGGCATCGGGCTGTTCGCCGTGGTGGGCTTCGCCGGTGAGCCGACCGCCGTGCGCCCGTCGGCGATGCTGCTCAACACCGCGATCCTGTTCGTGGTGGCCGTCGCGCTACTGCTGGGCATGGTGGGGCTGTCGGTGCGGTTCCGCACGTCGCCGAGGATGTCGACGGTGGTGCCCGCACTGGTGCTACTGCTGCTCGGGACCGGCGGGTTCCTGCTGAATCTGCTGGCAAGAGTCGCGATCGTGCTGGTCGGCGCCGACGGGCAGCAGCTCGCGGTCGAACACACCCACTGGCAGGCCGCGAACTACCTGCGCGGCCTACCCGGGCCCGCGGACTTCGTCGGCTACACCCTGGTCTGGCTGGACCTGGTGCAGCTCGCCTACCTGGTCACCGGCTATCTGGCGGCCGCCGCGCTGGCCTGGCTGACGGTCCGATCCCGCAGGGCCGCAACAATTCTCGTCACCGCCGGCCTCGGCCTGGCGAGCATGCTGACGATCGGCGCCGTCGCCGCGATCGCGCTGCCGCACTCGGCCGACGCCGTGCCCGCCACCATCGCCTTCGTCACCAGCATTCCGTTCATGGCGACATTGATCCCTTTCGCCCTCGCGGCCGTACTCCTCACCGAGACAGTCGATTCCGACCGCACGCACCCTTCAGGAGTGAAATGAACTACGTAGCACTGATCGTCGCGGGACTGCTCGCGGCCATGATCGGCGGTTCCGCGCTCGCCACGCTCACGCGCAGGCAGAGCATCGTCGACCTCGCGCGCGAGGTGGGGTTTCCGACCGAGCACCTGTGGGTGTTGGGCACGGTGAAACTCGCCGCCGCGGCGGGCCTGTGCCTGGGGCTGCTGTGGTGGCCGCTCGGAGTCGCCGCCGCCGTCGGGCTGATCGCCTATTTCACCGCGGCCGTGGACATGCACATCCGCACCCGTCAGCGTGATGTCGCGGCGCCGATCGTCTTCCTGGTCCTGGCGACCGTGGTGTCGATCCTGCTCGTGAGCGTGAACACGTGAACGCGCCCGCCGCGCTCGACCATGTGCGCGAGCCCAAGGTCCTCGGCGTCCTCGGGGTGACGCTGCTCGACCACGGCAGCGCCGACGATTTCGCCGCGATCTACGCCCCGGACGCCGTCAACCGCCCCGGCTCCTACGCGCCGGCCTCGTGCCGGGCACGCGGTCCCGACGCCGTGCACGCCACCGCGCTCTGGTTACGCCGCGCGTTCAGCGATCTGCGCTGGACCATCACCGCCCTCGCCGCCGAGGATTCGACGGTGGTCGTGCGCACCGAGATGACCGGCCGCCACACCGGCAGGCTGGTCCTGCACGGTGAGCCTGCGCAGATCATCGCCCCCAGCGGCCTACGGTTCACCGTCAGCCGCACCTACCGATTCCGTCTTGCCCGAGGTCGCATCATCGAACGCAGCGTCGATTTCGGCGAACTCGGCCCCCGCTGACAAGGACACCCGTTGACAACTCCCTTCCCCCGATCCAGCGCCTACCATCCCGACTGGATTCGCGCCGGGGTGAGCGGTGGGGCGAATTCGCTCTGGCTCACCGAATGGCTCACAGACGCCCTCGCACTCGAACCCGGTATGCGCGTGCTCGACCTCGGCTGCGGTCGCGGCGCGTCCTCGGTATTCCTGCACCGCGAATTCGGGGTGCAGGTGTGGGCCACCGACCTGTGGTTCAGTCCCGACGAACGCGCGCGGCGATTCCATGACGCCGGGGTCGCCGACGCGGTATTCCCCATCCGCGCCGACGCTCGTGCGCTCCCGTTCGCCACGGAATTCTTCGACGCGATCATCAGCATCGATTCCTACTTCTACTACGGCACCGACGACCTCTACGCCAACTACCTGGCGGGCTTCGCGCGACCCGGCGCCCCCATCGCCATCGCCGGCGCCGGGCTGACCCGCGAGATCGACGGACCGCTCCCCGAACACCTTCGCCCCTGGTGGGAGCCCAGCATGGCCTGCCTGCACTCGGCGCCGTGGTGGCGACGGCACTGGCAGCGCAGCGGGGTCCTCGAGGTCACCCACGCCGACGCCATGCCCGATGGCTGGCAGCGGTGGCTGGATTGGCAGCACGAGGTGGCTCCCGACAACGCCACCGAGATCGCGGTCTTGGCGGCCGACCGCGGCGATTATCTCGGCTATGTCCGCGCCATCGCGCGCCGCACCGACACCCCTGTCGACCCGCCGATCACCACGATCGACACGACCTATCACCGCACCCCACTACTGCGGGAATAGAACAGCACGGCACGCGAAATCGCGTGCCGTGCTGTCGAAGTACTGGTGAATTACGCCGAAGCCTGCTCGTAAGCCGAGATGACCTCGGCCGAGATCCGGCCGCGGCTGGACACGGTGTGCCCGTTCTGCGCGGCCCACGTGCGGATCTCGGTCAGATCGCTGCGACGGGTGGATTCGGCGGCAGGCGCCGAACCGATCCGACGCGCGGCGCCCGCCTTGGCGCGACCGGTGCGGCGTGCGAACGGAACCCACTGCTCGAATACCTCGCGCAACTGCGCGGCATTGGCATCGGACAGGTCGATTTCGTAGGCAGCGCCGTCGATTCCGAAAGTGACAGTCGCATCGGCAGCCGACGTGCCGTCGAAATCATCGACAAGGGTGACAACGACTTTGCGCGCCATTGGGGGTCCTATTCGTTCGAGTGCCCTGAATTATCGTGGCCGAGCTTAGTGGACGGCTATGCGGGCAATTCGTTGGGGCTCATCGGATTCATCGCGCCGAGTTCCTCGACAGTGTTCACGCGGCACCGAAGAATCCGCCGGGCGGTCTCGTGCGGGCAGGGCCGGTTTTCGGGGCGCGGACCCGAATGTGTCTGTGACCTGCGGGCACAGGTTTGTTCGCGCGCAGCTGTGAGACCAGCGGGTTCCGGTTTCGGGTTGTCAGAAGACACCAAAGTCGTCGGGTTCCCTTGCGTCTTGTCACAATCCAACGCCGGGCCGCGCGGTGCGGCGCGCGGTTAGTTTGGGGGCTTGCCCAGTGACTGGGTGGGAAGGATTCATCATGGCTGGCACCACGTCCATCGAACCGTTCCTGACCGTGTCCGGTCGGCCGGTCTCGTCCCCGCTGAAGGATGTGCGCAGCATCTCCCGCCGGATGGTGGTGCATTTCGTCGAGAATGTCGTCCCGTGCGGGACGCTGCCCGGCGAGGCCATCGACGGCGATGTCACCACGGTGACCCGGATCTGCCTCGAACTGACCGGGAGCATGCTCGACGGGCGCGATATCCCCGGCCGGGTCGAGCGGGTGCGCGCCGCCGCGGCCGACTGGGCCCGCGAGGGCATCCCGATCGACACCATCCACGACGCCGTCCACGAGGGTTTCAAACTCGGCTTCGACCTCGTGATCACCAATGTCACCAACCACGACTACGACACCGTGGTCGGGGTGGCGCGGCGGCTGATGGACGCCGAGAACATGATCACCGCCGCGGTCTCGGCCGCCTACGTGCGCGAACTGCGCGCGGTCGACAGCGAACACCACACCGCGGTGCACACCCTGACCTCGGCGCTGCTGGGCGGCCAGCGCACCTCCACGATGGCGCGCGAATGCGGCATCGAGGTGGCCGAGCGCTATCACGTGCTCGCGCTCGAATTGCCGCCGCACCCCGAGGAATTCGATCCCTCCGTGGACGCGAAGGTGGTGGCGCGGCGCAAACTGCGCCGAGTGCAGGCCGAACTGGCCGACCGGTGCGCGGGCAAGGTGCTCTCGCTGCTCAGCGTCGACGGCGGCACCCTGCTGCTGCCCGCGCACGAATTCGCCGACGCCGACCTCGACGAGTTGATCGACGGGCTGTCCACGGCGGCGCAGGTGCCGGTGCGGGCGGTGGCGACCTCGGCGACACCCGCCGAGATTCCCGGTGCGACAGAGCAAGTCCACGAACTCGTCGACATCGTGCACCGCCTCGGCGGGCCGAGCAAGGTGTATCGCCCGCACGAACTGGCCTTCGAATACCAGCTCACCCGCCCCGGCCCCGCCCGCGACGCGCTGAGCGCCATCGTCGACACCCTCGAGCAACATCCCGAACTCCTGCGCACCCTCGAGGTGTACCTGGCCACCGACATGCAGCGCTCGCGCACCGCGCGCACCCTGTTCATCCACACCAACACCGTCGACTACCGGCTCAAACGCATCACCCAGCTCACCGGATTCGACCTCGGCGGAGTCTCGGGCCTGTGTCACCTGCGCGCCGCCCTGGTGATCCGGGCCCATCGCGGGACCGGATCGACCGACCTGTGTCAGAGCCCGCGCGAAACCGGTTCTCGCGCAGGCTGACTCACATCGGATAGACCGAGTGCTTGCGGGGGTTGAACTCCGGGGTGATCGGGGCCTTGTCGCGCAACAGCCGCAGCGCGTGCCGGATCTCGAGGCGCGTGCGGGACGGCTCGATCACCGCGTCGATGTAGCCGCGCTCGGCGGCGATCCACGGGGTGGCGATGGTCTCGTTGTAGTGGTTGATCATGAAATCGCGTGCCGCGGCGCGGTGTTCCTCCGCGACGGCGGCCAGTTGGCGTTTGCCGATCAGGTCGACCGCGCTCTCGGCGCCGATCACCGCGATCCGGGCCGTCGGCCACGCGAAGCTCACATCGGCGCCGACCTGGCGCGCGCCCATCATCCCGTAGGCCCCGCCGTAGGACTTGCGCACCACCAGGTTGATGATCGGCACCGTGGCCTCGATGATCGCGCGCGGCACCCGCCCGCCCCGGATGATCACGCCCGCGTCCTCCTGATCGAGACCGGGCAGCACGCCGGGGGTGTCGACCACGAAGATCAGCGGGATGTTGAACGCGTCGCACAGGCGGATGAAGTAGGTGGACTTGTCCGAGCAGGCCGCGTCGATCGAACCGCCCAGCACCAGGGGCTGATTGGCGATCACGCCCACCGGGTAGCCGTCGACCCGGGCGAAACCGGTGATCAGGTTGGGCGCGAACGCCGCTCGGATCTCGTGGAACTCCCCGTCGTCGAACAGGCGCAACAGGATGTCGTGCATGTCGTAGCCGGCCCGGTCCGAATCCGGGATGATCGTGTCGAGTTCGAGGTCGTAGGCGGTGAGGTCGGGCTCGAGACCGGGGTTGACGATCGGGGGCTGTTCCAGGCAGCTCGACGGCATGTAGCTGAGGTAGTTGCGCGCCCAGTCGTAGGCCTGCTGCTCGGTCTCGGTGACGTGGTGCAGGGTGCCGCGCTTGGCCTGCACCTCCGCGCCGCCGAGCGCCTCGGCGCTGATGTCCTCACCGTTGACGGCCTTGATGACCTCCGGGCCGGTGACGAACATGTAGGAATCCTTGGTGCCGATCAGCACGTCGGTATTGATCGGCCCGTAGACCGACCCGGCCGCGCATTTGCCGAGAATGATCGACACCTGCGGCACATAGCCCGACAGTTTCTCCAACACCCGCGAGATATCACCGAACGAGGCGATCGAACCGACCGCGTCCTGAATGCGCGCGCCACCGGAATCATTGATGGTCACCACCGGGCACGCGTTGTCGAACGCCATTTTCAGCGCCCGCATGAACTTGCGCGCCGAGGTGATCCCGACCGAGCCGCCGTACACGGTCTGATCGTGGGCGATCACCACCACCGGACGGCCGTTGATCGTCCCGCGCCCGGTCACCAGGCCGTCGCCGTAGAGGGCGTCGGGCTGATCGGGCTGGCGGGCCAGCGCGCCGGTCTCGAGGAAGCTGCCCGGATCGAGCAGCATGTTCATCCGCTCGCGAACACTGGGAATGTCCTTCTTCGCCCGTTTCGCGACCGCCGCCGCGCCCGCGGGTTCCGCGGCAACCGCCAGAATGTCGACCAGTTCATCGAGCTTCGCCCTGGTACCAACCACGCTTACTGCCACCTTCCGAACAACCTCGTGTGCGTGGCGACGGTAGCGCCGATCGCGGCTCGACGCGGCGAGTACGGGGTCGGGGCGGGAGAGGTCACAGTTCGACCGGAATCGCCCTGTGACCTCGCGGCGAAATCCGTCACGTGGACCCGCGGCGCGCTAACCGGTCACCGGCCAGATCGGCAGGCGCAGCGCGGTCGGCGCGGTGACGGGCACGACCGGGTTGTTCGGCGCCACCGCCGCCACGCGTGCGTAGGGCGCGCCCAGCGGCGGGCGCGGGTCGGCTTCGCCCCGGTTGGGCCACAGGGCCGCGGCGCGTTCGGCCTGGGCGGCGATGGTCAGCGACGGGTTCACGCCGAGATTGGCCGAGATGGCCGAGCCGTCGACGATGCTCAGGCCGGGGTAGCCGTGCACGCGGTGGTAGGGGTCGATCACGCCGGTGCTCGGGTCGGGGCCGATCACGCAGCCGCCGATGAAGTGCGCGGTCATCGGCACGTTGAACACATCGGGCCACGTACTGCCCGCTGTCGCACCGAGTTTCGCCGCCACCTGCCGGGTCGCCTCGTGGCCCGGCGGGATCCACGACGGGTTGGGTTCGCCGAAGCCCTGTTTGCTGGTGAAGCGGCGACCGAACAGGCCGCGGCGGGTGTAGGTGGTGATGGAGTTGTCCAGGCTCTGCATGACCAGCAGGACCAGGGTGCGCTCGCTCCAGCGGTGGGTGCGCAGCAGGCGCACGGTGCGCACGGGGTGGCGTCCGGCGATGCCGAGCACGCGCGCCCAGCGCGGCAGCCGTCGGTCGCCGTCGACGAGGTAGGTGTTGAGCAGGCCCATGGCGTTGGAGCCCTTGCCGTAGCGCACGGGTTCGACGTGGGTGTCGGGGGTGGGGTGGAACGAGGACGTGATCGCCACACCCCGGGTGATGTCGAAGTCCGGGTTCACCGTGGTGCGCCCGGCGCCGAGGATGGCCTCGGAATTGGTGCGGGTGAGCACGCCGAGTTGGGGGGAGAGGTCGGGCATGGTCGCGGTGTCGCGCATCCGGAACAGCAGGTGCTGGGTGCCCCAGGTGCCGGCGGCCAGCACGACGTGGCGGGCCGAGCGGGTGGTGCGGCGCTTGCGCACCCAGCTGCCGGTGCGTTCGGTGTCGACGAGCCAGCTGCCGTCGGCTCGCGGTCGGATCGCGGTCACCGTGGTCATCGGGGAGACGACCGCGCCCGCCTGTTCGGCCAGGCCCAGATAGTTCTTGACCAGGGTGTTCTTGGCGCCGTGGCGACAGCCCGTCATGCACTCGCCGCATTCGAGACAGCCGGTGCGCGCGGGTCCGACACCGCCGAAGTACGGGTCGGCGACGGTGCGGCCGGGCTCGCCGAAATACACCCCGACCGGGGTCGGCACGAAGGTGTCCCCGACGCCCATCTGCCGCGCCACCGATTCGATGATGTCGTCGGCCGGGGTCATGTGCGGATTGCGGACGACGCCGAGCATGCGCCGCGCCTGGTCGTAGTGGGGGCTGAGCTCGTCGTCCCAGTCGGTGATATCGGCCCACTGGCGGTCGCCGAAGAACGCCGCGCCGGGTTTGTACAGCGTGTTGGCGTAGTTCAGGGAACCGCCGCCCACCCCGGCCCCGGCCAGGATGAAACAGTCGCGCAGCCGGTGGATGCGCTGGATGCCGTAGCACCCCAGTCGCGGCGCCCACAGATACCGGCGCAGATCCCAGTTGGTCGCGGCGAAATCGGCGTCGGCGAAACGGCGACCGGCTTCGAGCACCCCGACCCGGTAGCCCTTCTCGACCAGTCGCAACGCCGTGACACTGCCCCCGAACCCGGACCCGACGATCAGCACGTCGTAGTCGAAGGCGGCGGTGGCTTCAGTGGGGGAGTCATCGAACACGGACCGACGGTAGAACCCTGCGCGGACAACTGATCATTTCGCCGCGCGCACTGGCACTACTCACGAACGAACGCCAGAAGTTCTGGCCCGAATGACAGAAGGGGCCCGCGGCGGGCCGGTCGACCCGCCGCGAAACTGCGGAGAGAGACAGTGATCACGTCGAATGTGTTGTCGGTCAACATGATTGATAGGATCTGCCGGTGAGTGGATGGCCCGGGACCGCAGACCTCGGCCATCCACTCACTCGGGGGATATGAGCCGTTCGACGACTCCCCGCCGCGCGCGGGTTGTAGGGTGCTCGGCGGCCGACCGTGATCCTGGCTACGTGCCGGTAACCCCGGCGCGGTGTTTCCTTATAGGACACGGGGGTGCAGACTGCGCACGGACCGGGAGTTGCAAACCTCACCCGCAGGACGATGTCCTGGGTAATAGGAAGGAGTTCGGCGAGTGTTCAGCCGTATCGCCATCGTGAATCGGGGCGAGGCCGCCATGCGCCTCATCCACGCCGTCCGTGATCTGGCGGCGGCGACCGGGCTAGGAATCGAAACCGTCGCGCTCTACACCGACGTCGACCGCAACGCCACCTTCGTGCGCGAAGCCGACATCGCCTACGACCTCGGTCCCGCCTCGGCCCGCCCCTACCTCGACCTCAAGGCCCTCGAGCAGGCGCTCGTCGCCACCGGGGCCGACGCCGCGTGGGTCGGCTGGGGCTTCGTCGCCGAGGATCCCGCCTTCGCCGAACTCTGCGACCACATCGGGGTCACCTTCGTCGGCCCCAGCGCCGACGCCATGCGCAAGCTCGGTGACAAGATCGGCGCCAAGCTGATCGCCGAGGAAGTCGGCGTGCCGGTCGCCCCGTGGAGCCGCGGCGCGGTCGACACCGTCGAGGACGCCATCGAGGCGGCCACCGGGATCGGCTACCCGCTGATGCTCAAGGCCACCGCAGGCGGCGGCGGTCGCGGTATCCGCGTGATCACCGACGAATCCGAACTGGTCGACGCCTACGAGCGCACCAAGCAGGAAGCCGCCCGCGCCTTCGGCAGCGGTGTGGTGTTCCTCGAACGCCTGGTCACCGGCGCGCGCCACGTCGAGGTGCAGGTCATCGCCGACGGGCAGGGCACCGCGTGGGCCCTGGGCGTGCGCGACTGCTCGGTGCAGCGCCGCAACCAGAAGGTGATCGAGGAATCCTCCTCGCCCGTGCTCAGCCCCGCGCAGACCGCCGAGCTCAAGGCTTCGGCCGAGCGCCTGGCCGTCGCGGTCGGCTACTGCGGCGCGGCCACCGTCGAATTCCTCTACCACCCCGGTGACCAGCTGTTCGCCTTCCTCGAGGTCAACACCCGCCTGCAGGTCGAGCACCCCATCACCGAGCTCACCACCGGTTTCGACCTCGTGCACGCGCAGCTGCGGGTGGCCTCGGGCATCAAGCTCGAGGGCGAGCCGCCGGCCGAGCGCGGCCACGCCATCGAGGCCCGCCTCAACGCCGAGGACCCCGACCGCGACTTCGCGCCCGCCCCGGGCCGCATCGTGCGCCTGGACCTGCCCGCGGGCCCCGGCATCCGCGTCGACACCGGCGTGAGCCAGGGCGACACCATCCCGGCCGACTTCGACTCCATGATCGCCAAGATCATCGCCTACGGCCGCGACCGCGACGAGGCACTCGGCCGACTGCGTCGCGCGATGGCCCAGACCCGCGTGGTCATCGAGGGCGGCGCCACCAACAAGAGCTTCGTGCTCGACCTGCTCGACCAGCCCGAGGTCATCGACGCCAGCGCCGACACCGGCTGGATCGACCGCGTGCGCGGCGAGGGCCGCCTGGTCACCCACCGGCACTCGAGCGTCGCGCTGGCCGTCGCCGCGATCGACGCCTACGAGGAGGACGAGCGCGTCGAACGGCACCGGCTGCTCTCGACCGCCTCCGGTGGTCGCCCGCAGGTGCAGCACGAATCGGGACGCCCGCTGGATCTGAAACTGCGCGGCGGCAGCTATCGCGTGCGGGTCGCCCGGATCGGCGCGCACCGCTTCCGGGTCGGCATCGAAGCAGGCGCCGACCTGCGCACCGCCGACGTGGATCTCGAGCGCTTCGACGACCACACCGGCCAGATCATCGTCAACGGCACCCGCTACCGGCTGATCACCGGTACCCACGGCCCCACCCACGTCGTCGATGTCGACGGGGTCACCCACCGGATCAGCCGCGACGAGGGCGGCGTCGTCCGTTCGCCCGCGCCCGCGCTGGTCGTCGGCACCCCGCTCGAGGTCGGCGCCGAGGTCGAGGCCGGTGCGCCGGTGCTCGTGCTCGAGAGCATGAAGATGGAGACGGTGCTGCGCGCGCCGTTCCGGGCCCGGTTGAAGGAATGCGCGGTCTCCGTCGGCACCCAGGTCGAAGCCGGCGCCCCGCTGCTGCGCCTCGAGCCGCTGGCCGAGGACGACGACGCGGTCGAGGCCGCCGCCACCGGCACGGTCGAACTGGACCTGCCCGCCGAGGCGACCACCGTGCACGCCCACGAACGCGTGGCGCGCGGCCTGCAGGATCTGCGCAGCCTGCTGCTCGGCTTCGATGTCGACCCGCACGACGACCGCCGCGTGCTCGGTGACTACCTCACCGCCCGCCGCGCCGCCGTCGCCGACAACCGCCGCCCGCTCGGCGAGGAACTCGAGCTGGTGCAGGTCTTCGCCGACCTCGCCGAACTGAGCCACAACCGCTCCGCCGAGGACGACCACGGCCAGAGCCACGTGCACAGTGCCCGCGAGTACTTCCACACCTACCTGCAGAGCCTGGACGTGGAACGGGCCGGTGTGCCGGAGTCCTACCAGGCCAAGCTGAGCGCGGCCCTGGCCCACTACGGCGTGACCGAGCTGGACCGTTCGCCCGATCTCGAGGCGGCGGTCTTCCGGATCTTCCTCGCCCAGCAGCGCCCCACCGACACCGTCGCCGTCATCACCGCGCTGCTGCGCGAGTGGCTGACCGAGCCGATGCCCGATCAGGTGCTGCTCGAGCCCGTCGGCCTGGCCCTCGAGCGACTCGTCGCGGCCACCCAGGTGCGTTTCCCGGTGATCGCCGATCTCGCGCGCGGCCTGGTCTACGGCTGGTACGGCCAGCCGCTGCTGCGCCGCAACCGCGCCCGCGTGTACACCACCGTGCGCAAGCACCTGAGCTACCTCGACGCCAACCCGCAGACCGAGGATCGCGGCACCAGGATCGCGGAGATGGTGCGCAGCACCGAACCGCTGGTGCGGCTGCTCGGCCAGCGGCTCGAGCGCGACAAGTCCGACCACACCCCGCTGCTCGAGGTGCTCACCCGCCGCTACTACGGCAACAAGGGCCTGGCCGAGGTCCGCACCGAACAGATCGGCGACACCACCTTCGTCGTCGCCCAGCGCTATGGTTCGCTGGTCGTCTCGACCGCGGTGAGCTTCGACAACCTCGGCACCGCGCTCGCGGGTCTGGCCGAATTGGCCACCGACGCAACCTCTATCGACGCCGACCTCTATCTCAGCTGGGAATCGCAGCCCGAGGACTTCGACGCGATGGGCGTCGCGCTGGAACAGGTGCTGCGCGCCCATCCCGTGCCCGCCCAGGTGCACCGGATCACCGCCACCGTCGCGGGCAGCGGCGGCTCGATCATGCACCACCACTTCACCTTCCGGCCCTCGGCTACCGGTATGGCCGAGGAACGTCTGATCCGCGGCCTGCACCCCTACATCGCGCAGCGGATGCAGCTGGAACGGTTGCGCAAGTTCGACCTGACCCGCCTGCCGTCCTCGGACGAGGAGGTCTACCTCTTCCGCGCCGTGGCCAAGGAGAACCCCACCGACGATCGCCTGATCGCCTTCGCCCAGGTCCGTGACCTCGCGGCCCTGCGCGACCACGACGGCCGCCTGGTGGCCCTGCCCACCGCCGAGAGCGCCATCGCCACCTGCGTCGACTCCATCCGGCGCGCCCAACTGCGGCTGCCCTCGGCCAAGCGGCTCAACACCAACCGCATCGTGATGTTCATCTGGCCGCCGATGGACGTCACCCGCGCCGAGCTCGAGACCATCGGCGGGCACGTGCTGCCCACGGCCGCGGGCGCCGGGCTCGAGGAGATCCTGCTCATTGCCCGTCAGCGCGACGCGGCGACCGGCGAGCTGACCAAGGTCGGCGTGCGGATCTCGTTCCGGCCCGACGGCGGCTCCGACGTCACCGTCGGCGAACGCACCGACGACCCCGTCGAACCGCTCGACGAGTACCGGCAGAAGGTGCTGCGCGCCGCGGCCCGCAACACGGTCTACCCGTACGAATTGACCGCGCAGCTGGGCGAATTCGCCGAGTACGACCTCGACGCCGAGCACACGCTGGTCCCGGTCGAGCGGCCCAAGGGTCACAACAGCGCGGCCATCGTCGCCGGTGTCGTGACCACCCCGACCGTGCGTCACCCGCAGGGTGTCACCCGTGTGCTGCTGCTCGGCGATCCGACCAAGTCGCTCGGCGCGCTCTCGGAGCCGGAGTGCCGTCGGGTGATCGCGGCGCTGGATCTGGCGCAGAGCCTGCGGGTGCCGCTCGAGTGGTACGCGCTGTCCTCGGGCGCGCGGATCTCGATGGCCTCGGGCACCGAGAACATGGACTGGGTCGCGGCCGCGCTCAAGCGCATCGTCGAATTCACCCAGGACGGCGGCGAGATCAACATCGTCGTCGCCGGCATCAACGTCGGCGCCCAGCCGTACTGGAACGCCGAGGCCACCATGCTCATGCACACCAAGGGCGTGCTGGTGATGACTCCGGATTCGGCCATGGTGCTCACCGGCAAGCAGTCGCTGGACTTCTCCGGCGGCGTCTCGGCCGAGGACAACTTCGGCATCGGCGGCTACGACCGCGTGATGGGCCCCAACGGTCAAGCCCAGTACTGGGCCCCGAACCTGCTCGCCGCGCGCGACGTGCTGATGACCCACTACGACCACACCTACGTGGCCCCCGGCGAACTCGCGCCCCGGCGCGCGGAGACCGTCGACCCGACCGACCGCGACATCTCCTCGTTCCCGCACACGTTGGCCGACAGCACCTTCGCCACCGTCGGCGAGATCTTCTCCGCGGCCGCGAACCCGGATCGCAAGAAGCCCTTCGACATTCGCACCGTGATGCGCGCGCTCGCCGACCAGGACCACCCGGTGCTGGAACGCTGGGCGGGCATGGCCGACGCGGAGACCGCGGTGGTGCACGACGCGCACCTGGGCGGAATCCCGGTGTGCCTGTTGGGAATCGAGTCGCGCAATGTGGCGCGGCGCGGTTTCCCGTCCACCGACGGCCCCGACACCTACACCGCGGGCACCCTGTTCCCGCGCTCGTCGAAGAAGGCCGCCCGCGCCATCAACGCCGCCAGCGGGAACCGTCCGCTGGTGGTGCTGGCGAACCTGTCGGGCTTCGACGGTTCCCCGGAATCGATGCGCAAGCTGCAACTCGAGTACGGCGCCGAGATCGGTCGCGCCATCGTGAACTTCGAGGGCCCGATCGTGTTCTGCGTGATCTCGCGCTACCACGGCGGTGCGTTCGTGGTGTTCTCCAAGGCGCTCAACCCGAACATGACCGTGCTCGCGCTCGAGGGCTCGTTCGCCTCGGTGCTCGGTGGCGCTCCCGCCGCCGCGGTCGTGTTCGCCGGTGAGGTCAACGCCCGCACCGCCCGCGACCCGCGCGTGCGCGATCTCGAGACCCGCGCCGCCGACGCCGTCGGCACGGATCGGGCGAGCCTGACCGCCGAACTCGACGAGACCCGCTCCTCGGTCCGCGCCGAGAAGCTGGGCGAGGTGGCCGCGGAGTTCGACCGCGTCCACAACATCCAGCGCGCGGTCGAGGTCGGCTCGGTCGACGCCATCGTCAGCGTCGCCGACCTGCGCCCGCGCATCATCGCGGCCATCGAGGCGCGCCTGCCCGCCTAGGACCCGCACGACGCGCCCGGCCGGACTCGGAATCACCTCCGAGTCCGGCCGGTGTGTTTTTCGCCCCAGTTCACGGCGGTGGTCCCGACCAGATGGGGGACCGAATACCATGGGTGCCTCGTAGCGAAGTAGGAGCGTTCTCATGGCCTTGGCCCGACACTGTGACCGGGACGGTTGCGACAGCTGGCAGCGGGTGGACCACGACGTCACCAACCGGTGGATCACCGTCGATCTCGGCGACGGCGAGGTGCGCCACTTCGACACCCGCGACTGCCTGATGCACTGGGCCGCGGCCACCAGCGTGCCCACCGAGGTGTACCCCGCCGCGTAGGCCGCGCTGATTGGTTCGCCGATTCGTGGGCATCTCCAGCACAGGGCGACCTCGCCCTTCGGAGAGGAGCGTGCGTGATGAACCAGACGGAGAAGCAGTTCCCCGACGACGCGAGAACCACCCGCAGCCACGCGGGGGAGTCGATCAGGGACGGCCGCAATGTGCCGGGACTGGCCCTGGTCGCGGTGGGCCTGGTGCTGTTCGCCCTCACCTTGACCGCCGCCGGATACGGCTACGCGGGCTGGGCGGTGATCGCGGGGGTGGCGTGTGTGGTGAGCCTGGTCGGCGGCGCGGCCCTGGTGGTGCTCGAACACCGTCGAGTCAAGGCCGGCGAGAATCTGGGCCTGACCGAACCGCGAGGCCACTGAGTGGTCGTCCTGCGGGCTCCCCGCGTGTACCGACCGCAGGCCGATACCTGGCTGCTGGCCCGTACGTTGCGTGATGTCCCCGGCCTGCGTGGTGGGCGGGTGCTGGATGTGTGCGCGGGGACCGGGGCGTTGACCCTGGCCGCCGCGGCGGCGGGCGCGGGCAGTCTGACCGCGGTCGACCTGTCCCGATCGGCGTTGATGTCGACGTGGATGAACTGCCGATTGCGCGGGATCGCCGTCGAACTGTTGCACGGCGACTTCGCCTCGGCCCGTCGGCTGCCGCGCTTCGACGTGGTCCTGGCCAATCCGCCCTATGTCCCCGCCGCCGAACCCGGCGCGCGCGGCGCCGCACTGGCCTGGGACGCGGGCCCCGACGGGCGCAGCGTGCTCGACCGGCTGTGCGCGACCCTGCCCGATCTGCTCACCGACCACGGCGTCGGCCTGATCGTGCACTCGGCCGTCAGCGGCACCCAGCGCAGCCTGGACCAGCTCCGGGAGTTCGGCGTGCACGCCCGCGTGGTCGCCGAGGGGACCGTGCCGTTCGGCCCGGTCATGCGCTCGCGCGCGGGCTGGTTGGCCGCGAAGGGCTTCATCCGGCCGGGCCAGACCGAAGAGGAATTGGTGGTGATCCGTGTCGACCGAACACAGTCTCCCGTCGTCGCCGACCCCGCCTGAATCCGCTGTCGACCGCCCCGCGCCGTCCCGAGACGACGCGACCGGCCCCACTGTCGCGACCGGACCCGAACCGCGTCGGGTCGTCCTCACCGAGGACGGCCCCGCGCTCATCGACGGCCCGATCGATCTAGTGACCGCCGACGGCACGGTCCTGCACTGCGACCGTTTCGTGGTGGCGCTGTGCCTGTGTCGCCGATCGAGCACCTACCCGCTGTGCGATACCAGCCATCGCCGCCGACCCCGTCGCAGGAGCACCTGATGCGAACACTGCCGATCCCGCGCGGCGAACTCAGCGCCGACCTGGTCGAAACCCTCACGCGCCCACCGGGTTCGGCGGTTCCCACCGCGCCGACTCTCGATCCCTACGGCGAAGACCTCGTGCTGAGCCTGCACACCTGCTACGAATTGCACTATCAGGGTTTCGCCGGCGTCGACGAGAACTGGGAGTGGGATCCCGAGCTGCTGCGCCTGCGCCGCGATCTCGAACACCAGTTCCTCGACGCTCTGCGCGGCGACGTCCCCGGCGGCGACGATGTCCAGGCCGAACTCGACCGCCTGCTCGAACCGACCACCGGCACCGACGGCATCGCCGGTTTCCTGGCCGAGCACGGCACCCCTGACCGGCTGCGCGAGTACTTCACGCACCGCTCGATCTATCACCACATCGAGGCCGACCCCTACGCCTGGGTGATCCCGCGCCTGCGCGGCCAACCCAAGGCGTCGCTGGTGGCCGTCGAGTTCGACGAGTACGGCGGCGGTCGCGGCGAGCGCGTCCACGCCCAGCTCTACGCCGACCTCCTGGCCGGCGCCGACCTCGACCCCTCCTACCTGCACTACCTCGATGTGGTGCCCGCCCCCATGCTCGCCCTGGTGGACATGATGTCGCTGTTCGGCCTGCACCGAAACCTGCGCGGCGCCCTGGTCGGCCACTTCGCCGACGTCGAGATCACCTCGTCCCCGGCCTCACGCCGCCTGGTCGACCTCACCACCACCCTGCTCCCGCACCCCGCGTGCGCCCACTTCTACGCCGAACACGTGGAAGCCGACGCCGTCCACGAACAGGTACTGCGCCGCGACGTGGTCGCCGGTCTACTGTCCACCGAACCGGACCAGGCCGCCGCGATAGTCTTCGGCATCCAGGCCACGAACCTACTGGAAGACCGCTTCGCCGAGCACGTCCTGACCCGCTGGCACAACGGCCGCAGCTCCCTGCGCGAACTCAGCGCACCCGTCGGATCTGGGTGAAGCTGACCGCTACCGGGTAGCCGCCGAGGGTTCGGTCGAAGGGGGCGTGGGTGGTGTCGAGGTGGTCGGTGATCGAGTGCAGCACGTGCCAGCCGAATCCGGCGGTGTCCATCGGGGCGGGGTCGGCGCACACGCCGTGGACCGCGACCGTGATCCGGAAGTCGTCGGCGAGGACCTCGCAGCGCACCGAGGATCCCGGCACGGCGCCGAGCACCAGGCAGGTCGCCGATTCGTCCAGCGCCACCCGCATATCGGCGACCTCGTCGACATCGAAACCCGCGATCAGCGCGACCGTCTCGGTCAGTGCCCGCAGCATGACGATCTGGGTGAGATCGGCGTCGACCCTGACCTGGACCGCCGTCGTCGGGGTCGAGTCCGTGATGATCCGGTCGTTCGGATCCACGATGTCCTCCTCCCGAGCTGGTGGCGCCGGAGTGGTTCCCTCCAGCGCTTACCCGGACTCGGGGGTACGAAACCGTCAGGTCGTCATGGCCTCGTCGAGGGACAGGTAGTACCGGAACAGCGGCCGCGCACCCACCAGATCCAGGGCGCGCTCCACCTCACGGGTGCCGGTCAGCAGCCGGATCTCGACCCCGTCGGCCCACGCGGTGGTCTTCGCCGCGCCGAGCAGGGCCGCGACCCGGATGCTCAAGAACTCGGTATCGCGCAGATCCAGCACGATCACCGGCCTGCCCGAACGCACCGCACGGTCGAGCAGGGTGCGGAATCGGGGCATGCGGGCGGCGTCGAGTTCGCTGTCGGCGCGCAGGACCCAGCAGCCGGGGCGCCCTGGGTCACGGGGCGTCGACTCGGTCGCGGCGGACGCGCAGTGGCCGCGATGCCACCGCAGCCGACTCGTGTGCCGACGATCCACGACCACAGACATGAAACCTCCTGTGCGACAGGACTTTCCGCTTCGGACCAGTTTTTGCGGGGTTTTCTCGCGCGACGGGAGCGAAGCGGGATCGGCTGGAGGTTTCAACCTGGGACAATTCTGGCACGCCCCACCGCCGCTGTCACGGGGTGGGGCTCGGTTCGGCCAGCGCCTGCTCGCGCAGGAAGGCCAGGGTCCGCGACAGAATCCGCGAGACCTGCATCTGGGAGACGCCGAGGTGCTCGGCGATCTGGCTCTGGGTCCGCGCCTCGTAGAAGCGCATGATCAGCACCTGCCGGTCCTCGGCGGGCAGCGCGGCGATCAGTGGTCGCACCGCCATCGCGTCCTCGGTGAGCTGGTAGCACGGTTCGTCCGCGCCCAGGGTGTCGGTGATCGGCTGGGTGGAGTTGTCGCGGCCGTCGGTGGTGACGCCGTCGAGGGAGTTGGTCTGGTAGCCGTTGCCCGCGACCAGCGTGCGGGTGACCTCGATCAGGTCCACGTCGAGTTCGTCGGCGAGTTCGCGCGCGTTGGGCAGCCTGCCGAGGCGCTGGGACAGCTCCTCGGTGGCGGGCCCGATCCTGAGCTGGAGTTCCTTGAGCCGGCGCGGCACGCGCACCGCCCAGGTGCGATCACGGAAGTGCCTGCGCACTTCGCCCATGATGGTCGGGATGGCGAAGGACAGGAACGACGAGCCGCGGGTGACGTCGTAGCGGTCGACCGCGAGCACCAGGCCCACCCGCGCGGTCTGCTCGAGGTCGTCGAACTGTTCACCGCGACCGTTGAACTTGCGCGCGATGTGGTCGGCCAGCGGCAGACACAGTTCGATGACCTGCCCGCGCAGTGCGTCGTGATGTTCGTCGCCGGGCGGCAGCGCCCGCAGCTTCTCGAACCACGGCTCGATGTTGTCGTAGCTGTCACCGCGGGAATGCGACCGTCGTGGGGTCTGTCGGCCGTCTGCTGTCGTTGCTTCCCATGTCATCGCTGGATGCCTCGCTTCCGAGGGCGGTTGCGGATGTGACAATGGGGTACCCACCGGCACCCGGTGCTAAGCCCTGTCTCCGAGGCTAGCCCCCCAAGGTCACGAACCGGTCGGTCCGGGCAAACGGCGGATCCAGCCGAATTCGACGGCGGTCGGATAGCCGTCGTGGGCCGGATCGAATTCGGCGTATTCGGCGCGCAGCGCGTCGGTCAGGGTGGCGACCACATGCCAGCCGAAGGAGTTCTGGTCGAGCGCGGCCGGTTCGCTCGCCAGCACCCGCAGCCGGGCGCCCAGCGCGCCGTCGGCACCGGTGAACGCGCAGTCCAGTTGCGAGTTCGGCGTCGCGATCAGCATCAGCGCCGTGGCCACCTCGTCGAGCGCGAGCAACAGGTCGGTCACCTCGTCGAGGGCGAAACCACGCACGAGCAGGGCCGTTTCGGCGAGGGCGTGCACCATGGACAGTTGGTCGAGTTCGGCGGGTACCTGGAACCCGACGGTGGTCGATCGGGGGGCGGCGTCACGGTCCTCTGCTCGCACGTCACCTCCTCGTTCCACCGCTGTCGCAGTGCAGATTACCCGGTCAGCGCGTCCTCGCACCCGGGTCTCATTTCGGGTCGTTGCCCGTGGATTCCGGTTCGCCGGGTCGCTTTCCGCGCGATTTGCGCATCACCACCACGGAGACCACGAGCACGATCAATGCCACGATCAGCAGGATTTCCATAGTGGCCGCGTACCCAGTCACCGGAAACCGAATCGCTGTTTGCCAGGCCGATAAGGCGGCAGTCCACACCGTCATCACCATGACGCGGATCCAGATTCCCTCGGACGGGGACCGTGGCGGTTCGATGTGACACCTCATTCTCGTCTTTGGACCGCCGTTGGCGTGTTCGCTATGGTGGCCTACGGAATGGTGTCCGAGGGGAGGGTGTCAGCGGACATGTCTGAGGTTGATGTCGATTCCGCACGGTTGAAGTCGGAGATCGCGGCGTTCTATGCCGGGTTCGGGGTGCCGAGCGAGCTGACGTCCGCGTTCGAGTCGTCGGCGCTGTTGGTGCCGTTGATCGGCCCCGAGGACCGGGTGTTCACAGTCGAGTCCGGGGGACTGGCGTGGTTGTGTGCGTTCACCGGCGTGCGGGAGTACGCGCGGTTCATGACCGCGCGCGGTGTCGTGGCCGATCAGACCTACCGGTTCCATACGTTTCTGGGGCGGCGGTTGCGGGAGTTGGCGGCAGATCTGCCGGAGCCGACCGGCGTGGCCGTGGACATGCTCGGTGAGGCGCCGATGACGTTCCCGCCGAAGATGCCAGCGGAGCCCTCGACCGGTGGCGGCAACGGCTGATGTCGGATCTCAATGTCGACCCTGCTCTGCTGACTCAGGCCGCGACCGGTATCAACAGCATCATCAGTGAGCTTTCCGCCCTCGGTGTCGGGGAGACCGGTGCGGTGGGTCGCGGGTTCGCGCAGTTGACGATGTCGGCGATGGAGGCCGGCACGGCCAACGTTCAAACCTGTTTCGAGACGTTCGCTGAGCGTTGGTCGTGGGGCGTGCGGGCGTTGGTGCAGTCGGGCAACGAGATCGCCGAGATCTTGGATTTGTCGGCGGGCCGCTACTTCGAGATGGATGAGCAGTTCTCGAACACGTTCAAGCAGATGTTCACCCATCTGGCGGGCAACCCGCACCTGGGCAAGGCCGAGATCGAGAACATGGACTGGGGTCAGGTCTGGGACAACAGCAACTTCAACACCGCCAGCCAGCCCGAGTACAGCGCGGAATCGTTCGGTGACGCGTTCTCACATATGGGCGACAACGTGTCGATGTTGGGCCAGGTCGGACAGTACTTGGCCTCCGATAACGTGCCCGAACAATCTGGCCTCGGTGACATGTTCCTGGCCGATACGGGCGCCGCGGCGAAGGCTGCCGAGATTCAACAAGCACAGCAAGCTGCTCGTGGGGGGAAATAGTTCGTGGGTATCGGGGACTTCATCAACAGTGTCGGCGACAAGATCGAAGACGGGCTCGAAACCGCGACCGAGAAGGTCGGTCAGGCTTACAACACCGTCCTCGACGCGGAGGCCAAGGTAGCGAAAGCTGTTGGGGCTGATGGGTTGTCGAGCTGGCTCGATGATCTCGGCGACAAGATCGTCGACGCGACCGGTGGCGCGCTGCCCGAGAAACAGCTCGGTGAGACCACCGATCCGAAGGAACTGATCCGGGGTGAGCCTGCCAAGATCACCGAGGTCGCCGGACATCTGGGCACGATCGGGACCGCGATCGATCAAACCGGTGACGCGCTACGCAAGATCGATGTTTCGGACTGGTCCGGTGACGCGTCCTCAGCGTTTCACGAAGAATTCGCCGAGCAGCCGAAGCTGTGGTGGGACGGCGCTGACGCGATGGGCAAAGCCAAGACCGCGTTGGACGCCTGGTACCACGAGGTCACCGCGGCCCAAACCAAGGCCGCCGACGCGATCGCGAAATGGGAAGCCGCTGACCGCGAAGAGCGCGACCGCAAGAACGCCTGGAATGCCCAAACCGATGAACAGCGTAAGGGCAAGAACCTCACCGATACTTGGACCGACATCCGCAACGAAGCCCGTGCGATCCTCAACGGTGCTCGTACCCAACGAGATAACGCGGCCAACTCCGCGGTCGCGGCGATCACCGCCGCGACTGAGACCGCACCGACCGAACCACCCTTCCTGTCGCGGTGGGGCAGCAATTTCGAAGACCTGAGCGCGGCGATCGAGCACGCGAAGGTCAACTTCATGTCCGGGTTGTTGACCTCGTTGACCGGGATAGTGCAGTTCGTGCGGGCGATCAACCCGCTCGATATCTACAACATGACCCACCCCGCCGAGTACTTGACGAAGATGTCGGACATGGGCACCGGGATGGTGCTCGCGGCAGCGGACCCGAAAGCGACCGCGTCGGCGATGCTCGCGGGGTTCAAGGCCAATCCGTCCGAGGCGTTGGGGGCACTGACTGGTGACGCGCTGACCACGCTGGCCACCGGTGGAGCTGGTGGCGCGGCGAAAGCTGCCGCTACCGTGGCGAATCGGGCCGATGATGTCATCGGCGCAGGTAATGCCGGGCGCAACGTTCTCGAGAACGCCGGGGGTGCCGCGGGCAGAAACGCGCCTGAGTCGCCCAGCGCCCCGACCTCGCCTACCCAGCCGGCGAGCGTGCCGGATAGTCCCTCGTCGCCGGGCACGAATCCCGCAGGAACCGCTGGTGATTCACCCGCACCGAACCCGGCGGCCGCCACACCCGACGCGCCGGCGGCCAGCACGAATGGGCAAGGGGGAGACTCTGCGCCGACCAACCCGGCCGGCACTGGGTCGGATTCTCCTAACCCGAATCCTGAATCGGCTCCTGAGACCCCACGAAATCCTGACGACGATTCCGGGGCCCCGGCCAACAGTTCACCGGAGTCGCCGGAGAACTCGCCGTCGCCGACCGGTGCCGATGACTCAGCGGGCAAGCCTGCCCCCGAGACCGATGGTGGCAGCCCGAGCTCGGACTCACCGTCACCGAATAACTCCACCCCTGACCGCCACGACGGCACACCAACCCACCACGACGGTGACAACGGACCATCCGACCCGGAATCCGGAAAACCTGCACCCGACTCGGACAACAGCGCCAACCCTGACGGTGGCAACGGACCGGCCGACCCGGAATCCGGGAAGCCGACACCCGACCCTGACAACAGTGGCAACCCTGACGGAGACAAGACCAGCTCGGGTGCCCACGATGGCGACCCCACCACCCCCGACCAGAACAACGCACCCGAACCCCGTGCCCAAACCGACAGCGGCGCCAACGGTCAGGACAGCGTCGGCGACACCGCCCAAAAGAACCCACCTGAAACCGATTCCACCCGGGATCAAACTGAGGAGGGCGGCGATCCGGTCAATCTCGCGACCGGGGAATTCCTGCTACCACTCACCGATCTCGACCTGCCAGGCATCCTCCGTCTGGCTCTGAAGCGGGCCCACCACTCGAACTATCGATTCGGTCGCTGGTTCGGGCCCTCGTGGTCGGCCACCCTCGACATGCGTGTTGTTGTCGAAGCTGACTGTGTGACCGTCGTGTTCGAAGACGGAATGTTGTTGGCCTACCCGCATGCCGAAGTCGGTGTGGGAGTCGAGCCGATTTCTGGCGGTCAGCGGTGGAAGCTGACGCGTACTGAAGTCGGTGGCTACCGGCTCTGGGACCCTGACCGGGAGCTGGTGTGGCACTTCGCCCCCGAACCAGTCCTCGACGGCCTGGACACGCTGCTGGGCAATTTCGCGATCTCGGCGATCACCGACCGCCATCACAACCGGATCAGGTTCCACTACAACACCAACGGTGACCCGACCGAGGTGACCCACTCCGGTGGGTACCGGGTTGTGCTCGATTCGGCCAATTGCCGCGTGACCGCGATATCGGTCGCCGGCGTTGCGAACGGCTTCGAAACCCTCACCCGCGTCCGTGAATTCGGCTACGAGCACGGCGAGCTGACCACCGTGGTCAACGGCGTCGGCGGCACTACCCGCTTCGCTTACGACGAGCACCAACGCATGCTGTCGTGGACCGATTCCAACGGTAGCTGGGTCGCCAACACCTACGACGAATCCGGGCGCGTCATCGCCCAACGTGGTCTCGACGGTGTGATGAACGCCGACTTCGAATACCTCGAACTCGGTAACGGCACCGGCCGCCTCACCCGTCTCACCAATTCCCGCGGCGGCGTCACCGGGTACGGCTTCGACAACGACCTCCGCCTGCGCGACTTCCGCAACGCCGACGGCGGTCACCGCCACATCGACTACAACAGCGCACGCAAACCCCTCACCGTCACCGAACCCGACGGTGCGGTCACCCGCTACCAGTACACCGAAGACGGTGATGTCGCGACGATCACGCGCCCCGACGGCAGCGACATCCGCATCGAATACGCCTACAGCAACCGGCCCACCACGATCACCAATCCCGATGGCACGACCGCGATTCGGGTATGGGACAAGGCAGGCAACCTCGTCGCGGTCACCGACCCAGCAGGCGCGCGAACCGAATACACCCACGGCGCCTGCGGCGCCGTCACCGAAGTCCGTGATCCTGACGGTGCCGTCACCCACGTCGAAGTCGATCCCGCCGGCCTGCCCGTCACAGTGACCGACCCTTACGGTGCGACTACGACCATCCGCCGAGACCAGTTCGGCCGTCCAGCTGAAGTGACCGACCCGCTCGGGCATACCACCCGATTCGAGTGGACCCCCGAAGGACGACCCGCCCGTCGAGTCGACGCCGACGGCTTCGCTGAATCCTGGACCTACGACGGCGAAAACAACCTCCTCACCCAGACCAACCGCAATGGTGGCGTCACCACCTACACCTACGGCAGTTTCGACAAGGTCGCCGCCCGAACCGAGCCAGACGGCTCGACTACCCGATACCTGTATGACACCGAACGGCGCCTGACCGCGGTAATCAACCCGCTCGGTCAACGCTGGTCATACGACTACGACCTCGTTGGCCGTTTGATCTCGGAAACTGATTACACCGGCGCCACCACCACTTACACCCACACTGTCACCGGCCGCATTTTCACCGTCACCCCCGCGACCGGGATTACCCGCCATCACCGCTACGACATCCTCGGCAACCTCACCGCGGTTACCGCAGACTCCGGCGAATACCTGGCCTACACCCACGACCCTGCCGGTCGCGTCCTCACTGCAATCAACGGCATCGATGAAACCCTCACTCACACCCTGGAATTCACCTACACCCCAACGGGACGTGTCGCGACCCAAAAGCTTGACGACCAACCGCCGATGGTCAACGACTACGATCACCGCAGTCGACGAATCCAGCGGACGACCCCGGCTGGGTCGGTCACCACTTGGCGTCACAACGTGCTCGGCCACGTTACGGCGATGGACGTCGGCGAAACCGACATCTCGTTCAACCATGACCGCGCTGGACGGCTAACCAGTTGGCGCATCGGCGAAGTCCAGTTTGATCGCGCTTTCACCTCGGGCGGGAGTATCGCGACTCAGGAAGTCACGGGCTTTCCTGCCGCCACCTTCTCCCTCGACTTCGGCGATACCCCAACCGCCCGCCCCTCGCCGTTCATGGTCCGACGCGACGACTACACCTACCGCCCCGACGGTTATCTCACCGACCACACGACCACTCGACCTGAAGCCGGGCCCTCCCGCGCCACCTACAACCTCGACCCCATCGGTCGCGTCAACACCATCACCCGCAACGACCAGATCGCCGAAGCCTACGAATACGACTCCCTTTCCAACGTCACCGCCAGCCTTCCCGCCCGCGCTGAGGTGCGTCGGCCGACACCGTCCCCTCCCGAATCATTGGAGGGTCGCGAATACCACAACAATCTCCTCGTTCGAGACGGTCGTAACCACTACTACTACGACCCAGCGGGCCGTCTTATCCGCAAGGTCACCACGCGAATCTCCCGCAAACCGGATGTCTGGCACTACCGCTACAATGCCTTCGATCAACTCACCGACGTGTACACGGCTGACGGTCGATGGTGGAAATACAGCTTCGATTCAATGGGGCGTCGCACCAGCAAGCAGCTAATTGACAACAAAAATGGTACTGAAATTGGGCGCACGGATTTTATTTACGATGCTTCAAATTTAATTGGGCAGACGGATGATGTCGAATCATTGCACTGGAATTACCTCCCGGGGACTTACGTTCCGATAACTCAGGCTGCGCAACGCAATGCGGGATCGACCGTTCTGGCTATTGTTGTCGACTTGTCCGGAATTCCGATCGAAATGGTAGATCCGGCCACGGCGGCCCCGGTTGCAGGCGCAACCCACCAAATATGGGGCCGCACCACTTGGGTGGGCGTCCAAGGCACGCAACTACGCTATCCAGGTCAGTACGAAGATGTTGAGACAGGGTTACATCACAACTACTACCGCGCGTATGACCCAGACGCGGGTCGCTACCTGACATCCGACCCGCTGGGCCTGACTCCCTCTCCGAACCCACGTGCATACCCGCGCAATCCAACAGCCTGGTCGGACCCGCTCGGCCTAGAGCCCGATTATGTCGCTCAAGGCGACCATGCTAATCCATTTCCCGACCGAGACTCAGCCGAACGCGCAGCATACGAACTCGCGGGCGTGCCATATGGCACGACGCCCGATTTTCAGTGGTCGGTGACGGGGGATAGGTCTCTCAATGGGGTGCCCGGTTACCAGTACTCAAATGATCCGACGCATTGGGGGACTTTCCGGCAGTTCGAGATTGATGGAATGGGTTCAAGGGTTGTTGTTGAACATACGGGCGACCCGAAGGGGCCACATTTCCACGCGGGACAGCCAAAAGGTGACCCAGGTCGGAACTACGTCAACTTCGGTTGGGATCTTACTCGCAACGCAGACCCATTGGAGCGGTATGGCAAGATGGATAAGCCCCGCGGAGACCACCACTTCTTCTATGAGTAGCGAGGACCGACAGTGGAGCAGTCAGACGCGCGGCTGGATCGCATCCGGAGCGCTGGATTTTCCATCCGATCGAGCGACCCAGTTGTCGCGGCACCGACAGTCGATGAGACTTGGCGCCTTATTGCGGGTTCGGCTGTGACACCTGATGTTACAGTTCCGTTCGCGGATAGCGCTGTTTCTCTGACTGGAGCATGGTTGCAAGTTGTACGCGGCCATCAGATCGTTTCCGCCACCGATGACCTCCTAATAGCCTCTCCATTTCAAGGGAACGGAGCCGACATTCGGGACTGGATCCCAGTTAGGTTGACCGACCGAATCGACCTCAGCTCGATGGTGGACGCGAGGGGGAGCGTGGAGTTCGTCGGCAGATCAATGGACGGAACAAGATACTGCGGCGTGACGGCTGAAGACGATGATTATTGGGTCATCGCGGGAAAATATCCAATGCCGCGACCGGTGACATGGATCGAGGCGACTAACTGGCCACCTAAAGAATCAACCACACTAACTGAGCTATTAGCGATGATCCGAGGCGGCAGCGATATTCCTCAAATGAAGATTGCTGTGGCCAAGGCGTTGCATGAAGTATACGGGCTATCTGTGTCCAAGGCTCGGCAAATTACGTCGGTCCTCGACGAAGTCCTTTTTCCAACCGTTCCGGAGGATGAGTTGGAGTGCCTTTGGCGATCTGTGGTATCACCTGACGTCATTGACTGACAGCAGTCGAATGGAGTTCCCGATGAGCCGATATTCGGCGGATTCAGGTGGTGAGTGCGCCACCGGTCACCACCGTGCATCATTGGTGAAAGACGCGCTCGTACACGGTCATCTCGGTTGCTCGAAGTTGCTGCTCGACAGCTTCGGTGAGAGTGGGATTGTCGATAATCAGGCCGAACTCGATGTTGTGGTGTTCGGCGCTGTGGGAGAAGTTGGCGCTGGTGACCAGGAGAAACCGGTGGTCGATGGCGACGAACTTGGCGTGGTTGGTCACGTACTTGCCGTCGTATTCCTTGGTGCGGAACACAATTCCGGGCGCGAGGTGCCTTGCGACGTCGCTGCTGCTCGGCGACCGGGACTTTGCTCCGGCGTCGGCGGCTCGGGCGTCCATGTACACCTTGACGTGCATCGACGGACGACGAGCAGCACGTCGCAACGCGCCCCAGAGTCCCGAGGACCGTTGGAAGTTGAACGTCGAGCAGATCACCGAGCTGCGTGCGCTGTCGACATGCTCGACGATCGATGGCGTGAGCCGCCCAGCGTCGGCCAAGGGGCCGGGGAGGGTCCACAGCTGGCCGAGCTTCGTCACGGTCGATCGCGAGCCTTGGATTCCGCGCAGCACCGCGACGGACAGCGAGGGGTCCAGTTGCCGCAGTAGGGCTGTGGCTTCTGGGCGGCGGTCGATCGATAGTGCCGTGAGGGCCGCGCGGATGGTCGCGCCGGCGGCGAGACGGTCGGCGATGTCTTTGGCTTCGGTGCCGGTCAGGTACTGACCGAGCAGTCGGGCTGTCTCACTGGGGGAGTTGGAAGAATCCAAGGCTGCTCCCCGGTAGATCGATGAGGAACCGGCGGTCGAGGAACCGGTTGGCGCGTTCGCACGACGTTTCCGACGCCATCACGCAGCAATGGCAGGCGGCGCCATGTAGGAAGTCTTCCGGTGCACGCGGGGTCCGCATCGAGCAGATCGGGTCCGAGGGGCATCGCGTCGCACGGCGGAGTGCGTTGGTGACGACGCGGTCGAGTAGGGCTGGTCGGCTCTGTTCGACGAGGCCGCCGAGGGTGCCGTCGCTGTCGGAGGCAGTGGTGCAGATAAGGAGTCCGGCAGCGGCGGGCCGGTCGGCGCTGGCGTGCCAGGCGTAGAGGCGTTCGCTGAGGCTGGCCGCGTTGTAGCCGCAGGTCATCGCGAGCTCGCGGATCAGGATGTGGGCCAGGCCGTGGACGAGCCAATAGCGGGGTGGCTTGAGCCGGGTCTCGTGGTTGACGTCGGCGGCCGTCTCGGAGTGGCGGCGTTCGAAGTTGAGTTTGTGGGCGGCGCGGTGGGCAATCCAGACTTTGCTGTTGTATGTCCGTCGTTCCCAGGCGCTGACGGCGTCCTCGTCGAGTTGCAGGAAGATGCCTTCGCCGAGATCCTCTGTGGCAACAGTCCATTTCGGTTTCGCCGCACGGGCCAACGGTACGAACCGCTTGTCGACGTCATCGACCCGGTCCATTTCGTCGATGCGGGTGAATCCGATCAGGGCGTTGACTTTGCGCAGCGACTCCACGGCCAACACTCGGGTGATCTGCGGCGGCAGTGCGGGGCCGCGCTCGCGTCGGGCGAGAGTGAGGCCGCTGACCTCGTCACGTTGACCGTTGGCTACGGCATCGTGCAGTAGGTACTTCCATTCCGGGACGAGCAGTTCGATCGGATCCCATTCGCGCTTCTCGTCTTCGGGTTCTTCCGGTGTCTTCCTGGCCAGGTCGATGACGGCGGCGAACTCGTGGTCCGGCAGCACGAAGGCGGCAGGCACGGGCTGTTCGACCAGCGCTTTCAGAACCTCGATATTGCCCCCGAACTTGGCCAGATTAGGCCCTAGGGCGATGCGAACGACGGTCGCGAGATCGCGAAGGTGCTCCTCCGGTGAGGTTACGGGCATGACGACGACCGACTGAGTCACCGGGAACCACAGGTTCGATGCGCCGATCAGCATCAGTCTGGTGTCCGCGCCGCATTGCTCGAATGCATCCAAATGCGGGTGCCTGCCACGACATTTCGGCAGCTTGTCACGACCGGCCGCACCCTGGGCTTCGCTCATACTTCGAGACTTTCCACACGCGGTGCAGTCGATGCTCGCGGCGGCGCCCTTGCCCGCGGTGCGTGTGGGCATCTTCAGACGCGGGGCCTCGGCGGCCGTGCACGGCCTTCCGCGATGTACCCATTCGTTGTACGGGAACTCGTCGAGGTGGCCATCCGCGCAGGCCAGTAGGTAGCGGGCCGCGACGGCGTCGCGGCCTTTGGCCTTGCGCGTGCCCTTGCGGCCGGTGCAGCCGGTGTGTTCGAACGTGGCCTGGTCGGACCGGTAAGGGTGGGTGTTGCTGTACTTGAACAAGGTGAGCGGGCCGAGCAGGTCGCATCCGGTGCACCGCAGCCACTGCGGGAAGACCCGGGCGGGCACACCGAGGTCATTGCCTTCGGTGGACATGGCGAGCTTTTGCGGCTGCCAGGGGTGTGGTCGCAGTGCGACGTCGCGGGACTTCATCAGCTTGGCCACGGCCTCGCGCAGCCGAGGCGCATGGATGGTCCGGATTCCCTCGCGGCGGTCGTAGATCCTGTCCCAGTCGTCGAGCCCGGTCGGCATGATGGTGAAGTTCGGTAGGTCCATCACCGCGCCGGGACCGTAGGTGTACAGCAGCGACGACGGTCGTGCCGAACCGACCTTGGCACGATTGTGCTTGGTGCCCTTCGCTTTCAGCTTGTCCGCGTCGTCGAGCGGCGTGACCGCCTGGCTCGGGTCGTAGATGTAGTCGGCTTCGACGGTCACTTGGCGTCCTTCTCGTTGACCTCGGGCATGGCCCACTTCGGCGCGGACAGCGGCGCTTGGTAGTACAGGTTCTCTTCGATCGGGCTGACGAGCAGGTTGATCTCCGGCTGCACCTCGCGCATTGAGTTCGCGATCACGAAGGGCGGCATGTCCCGGTTGTCGGCCAGCGCCTTGCCGTGTTCGGGGCTGATGATCAGCGGGGCCGATGTGGACTTCCCGACTCGTTCGTAGACCAATGGCTGCATCTGGTCGGTCACCTGCTTGCGCCGCTTGAGCCAAAGGTCGCGGCGCATGGTGAGTCGTTGGTGGGCGGCTTGGGTGGCGTCTTCGCTGCGCGCTGCCCGGCCCATCCGCGCCACCAGGGCCTCGATGAGGTCGTCGACGAACTTCTGCTCCGCCTCGATGCGGCCCGCACCGGTCTCCTCGGACAGGCTGCCAGTTTTCGCTGCCTGCAGGACACGCGCGGCGCTGACCAGGACACCGTCCATGCCGCGCAAGATCGAGGTCGTCGAATAGGGCGTTACCGACAGTGCTTCGACCTTCGCGTAGAAGGTCTCGTGATAGTGCCGGAATTGTTCGAAATGCGCGAGATCCCTTGGCCTGGCCCAGTTTCCGAGAGTCACGACCAATCCAGGGCGGCCGCCGTCGCGTCCGACGCGAGAGGACGCCTGGATGTACTCCGCAGTGTTCTTCGGCTGGCCTACGACCATCATCAACCCGAGCCGGGTCACGTCGACACCGACCTGCAGCATCGACGTGGCCAACACTGCGTCGAACGGTTGCCGGGGCCGCTTCTTGGTGTGAGAAGCCCCGGATGCATCGATCTCCGGATCGAATGGAATCCCCATCTCGTCCAGGGTTTTGGTGATATCCGCGCCGGCGACTCGGGCGGTGAGCTCGGTGATATTGAGTTGGCCGATCGTCCCGTACCGCTTGGGCAGGCTGCGCGACCACGGCCGCCCTTTTGCTAGCAAGTCCTGTACGTCGTCGTCGAGATAGCGCTTCATGCCCGCCAATTCGCGGGTGGCGCTGAAATAGCCGACCAGGGTCATGTACGGGTCGGCGGCAACGCCGGAACGGTTGAGTAGCAGCTGCCCCGCCGACATCAAAATCTCGGCGACTCGGATCTCGGCGGTCGTCAGCCGGACACCCGTGGTGGAGATGCCCACATATCGGCGGCCGGGGTTCTCGTCGTCGAGCGGCACTTCCTTGGAGAAGAACGTCCGGCCCGCGTCGAGCACCTGCGGCGGGAAGATCGTCACGTCGCGGCCATAGAGCGCTTTTACCTGGTCAGCGGCGTTGCGGGCGGTCGCGGTGGACGCGACTACCAACGGTTGCACCGGTCGACCGTCCGCGGTCCGCCACGACGAGACCACGTCGATGGCGGCCTCGAACAATCCTACGGTGGTGCCCAGCGCGCCGGTGATCAGATGCAACTCGTCTTGGATGATGAGGTCCGGTGGACGGAGCCGAGTCGTCGGCCGGGTGGTAGCGCCGGTACCCGGGTGCTTGCTGCCGTCCTTGATGACACAGCCGTCGTAGTCGGTGTGCACGTAGCCGTGTAGGTCGCAGCGTTGTGCGACATACCCGAACAACGATGCGGCTTCACCTTCACGGGCCAGCCTGGCGAACTTGTCGACGGTCGCGATCACAAAGGACGGCGCGAGACGGTAGATTTCCTCGTCCACGGTCAAGATCGGCAAACCGTGCTGGGCCGCACCGCCTTTCGAGAACGGACAGTCGCTGAGCTCATCGCCGCAGTAGACGAACACCCGCCGCTGATCCGGGTCAGGGTGGACATCGCGTGCGGTGATCTTGTCGCCACACCACGGACAACGCTGGATCTGCAGCACCGTCAACCGGTGGCCACGTCCCTCGTTGACCTTCCGCAATTGTTCGTCGGCCTCTTTGAACCGCTTCGGGCTGACATCGGTACCCACCCACAGCCCGATCCGGAACGGCTCCGGCCCCCACGTCGCGACGTCGGCGCGGCGCGTCATCTCCGCTGCGCAGACCAGGGCGGTGGCCCGCTGGAACTGCTGCGCGGTGAGCAGTCGCAGCGTGTAGCGCATCAAGACCGCGACTCCGCCACCGCCGTCGAGCGGGCCGTCGGGGGTGTCGAGCACCCCTTGACGGCGACGCATCGCGAAGGTGTACGCCGCCAAACCGAGGTACGCCTCGGTCTTGCCGCCACCGGTTGGGAAGAACAGCAGCTGCGCCTTCGCCAACTCGCCGGAGCGGCCGTCGGCGGCCGGGTCGGTCAACATCGGCAACTGCATCAGGATGAACGCCAGCTGGAACGTGCGCCACGAATGTGCCAGTGGGCCTTTTGCTTTCACGGCCTCGCGAGCCTGGGCGATGGACTCGTTCGAATGCTGTGCGCGGCGTTCGGCGACCTGGGACTGGATGCGCTGCTCGGCCATCACCGTATTCATGAAGCGGAAGCACCGCAGCGCTTCCGGGTCATCGATCAGGTGCTGAAGGCCGGTCTTCAACTGGCCGTGCACATTTCGCGCCTCGGCGACCGCTTCGAGCGCATCTGTCCGTAGGTGTGCGGGCAGCTGCTCGGCGGTCGCCTGTTCGCCGTCCAACCATGTCGCGTAGCCGGTGACGATCGGCTCCAACCCGGCCCGCAACTCCTCGACGTCGACGGTTGCCAGGCGCTCCATGTCCAGCAGAGCGTCCTTGATCTCCTCGGCCTTGGTCTGCGGGGTTTGGCAGGTGGGAAGCCACGTCGTCCACACCGATCGGGCGCGACGGGAGTTCTCGGCGACATCCCAATCCACCGAACATGTGCGGCCGACTGCGAACTCCAGCCGGTCCCGGTACTGCAGGTTCAGCAACCGCAGTTCGTCATCGAACTCTTTGTCGTCATCGAGCATCAAGTCGCGGACCGGCAGGAACACCTCGGCACCGTCGGCGCTCACTGCGAGCTTCGTTTGAAACAGCCATGCGTTGGTGGGGATCTTCGCGGGTGTCTCCGCGTCGTTGCACAAGGCGATTTCGATCAACCGACGTCCGCGCGCTTGGTCGTCGTACCGATCGACGCGCAGAACTACGGTGTCGCGTAGGTGGTATGCCTTCGTTTCTTTCGGGACCAGGTCCTTGATGTGGATGACTTTGGGGATGGAAATTGGGGTCCGTTGGAATCGGGGGGCTGACCGTTTACCTTCGTCGTCGACCTCGGTCGGCAGGGGCTCGTAGGTGCCCCATGATGCCGTCACGGTGAACGATGTCAGGTCTGTCGGGATCTGCAGTCGCAGTCCCATCGACGCGGGGATGATCAGGCCACGGCGTTGCGGGCTGTCTTCGGCGGTGTCCTCGTCGGCGGTGGCTGCTGCATCATCTACGGCGGTCACTGGGACGCCGCTGCTTGCGAGTGCGTCCAGTTCGTCGCCGACGTCAGTTGCGGGGTCGTCGTCCCAACCTTTGTCCGTTAGGCGGACCGGGGCGATCCGGCCGATCAAGTACGCAGAGTCGGGTGGGCCAGCGAGGAGCTCGTTCGGGCCGCCCGCGGGGCCGAGGAGTTCGCGTTCGAGAATGTCGGCGATATTTTCCCGAGCCGTGACTGACCGGCCGTCGGGCTCGTGGGCGAGAAGGTAAGGAGTGGTCATTCGTCGCCTTCCAGGGCCTGGTCGCTGTCGTCGATCAGCGAGGGGTCATAGTTGGGGGCGTCACGTTGGGCGGCGGCGCGGCGGTGGTTTTCCTCAAGAAGGCGGTCCAAGATCTCGATACGCGCTGTTGGGGAGACGGTCCAGCGCCGCATCTGTCGGTAGGTGTGGAAACCGTGGTCAAGGGGGACATCGTCCCATCCGTAGGCGGCCATCACTGCGTTGTCCAATTCGATGTGGATCGTTCGGAGTCGAGCGATATCTGGGTCTGCAGTGATGGCGGGGTCGCTGGCGCGGTTGTAGAGCGCGGTGAGACCGAGTTCCCGGCGGAGCATAATTTCTCGGCGCTCCGTGTCGAGGGTGCGGCCGACGACGTGAAGTAGATTCGTGGAGTCGGGGCGGGGGAATGTCTCGAAGACGGCCGAGGGGGTGTAGGTCGGGTCAATTCGCATGGTAGTGCCATGTGCAATCGCCCACGCCTGGTGGAGGCTGGACGAGAGGACGGCTTGGTCAGCGAGCGAGTCGGTGGCGAACACGGTAACTGAGTCGGTGAAGACCTGTCCAGTATCGCAACGCAGCGGCATAACGGTTTTGCTGACTCGTGTGATGACAAGCACCTCGTCCAGCCGGGCGATAGCTTTTCGCATTGCTGGGCGTGCACGGAAAAACAGCCACCAGGGTGCCTCGCGGACAGCCTTTGGTTTGCGCAGTCGCTCTGGCCTTACTTCGTTCAGCAATCGCGCGTACGGCATGCCATATTTCGCCGCGATACTCTCCGGTTGGTCGTTGAAGTCGATCACCCATCTTGATGCGGATACATCTGGACGCGAGTTGAGGTCTTCGCCGTTGAGATAAGGAAAGAGGACGTCTTTGTTCGCCGGTTCTGTGGCAATCCAGTTCGCGGCTTCATTGGGGGCTAAGACGAATCCCATGCCGAGTGCATAGCAGCCGATAAACGCCATTCCGCTGTTCTCGGCCAGTCGCACTGGGTTTCCTTCGGCCCGCCCGGCGGGCTCCAGCATGGGCGAAATCCTCCGGACGGCGAAATTATCGGCAATCCGTGGAATATCGTCACCAATTGTTTCCTTGGTGCCCCATACCGCCGCGAACTCCAGATTTGCGCTGGCCGAAGGCCATGAGCGGCTTTGGATAGCGCGAGTGAGTGTTACACCGTTTGCTACGAGGCTGTCGAGACCGACTTCGCGGGTGTCGCCTTGCGCAATGGTGTTGGTTGCGATCAGGCCGATATTGCCGCGCGGATTGAGCAGCGACGCGGCACGCAGCAGGAAGTAGGCAACGAGGTCGGTGTTACCAGTATGTCCTTGGGCTAGAACATGGACCAGCCATTCACGGAAGTTAGATCCTGTCGCTCCGGAGATCTTCTTTCCCCCCAAGAACGGCGGGTTGCCCACGATTGCGTCAAATCCGCCATGTTCGAAGACGTCTGGCACTGCCAGAATCCAGTGGAACGGCTTCCACCGTGCATAGTCTGTCGCCACGGTTGGTGTCAGACCTTCGCGTTGGATCTGTTCCAGCGCTACCCGGTCCGGCGCGCTGCCATCTGTGGGGAAGGCCTTGTCAACAGCCATGCTGAGCTCTTGATAGGCCGCAGTCAGCGGTTTGCCTGGTTTGCCGCCAAGCCGCAGTCCCGCTGCGACAACACCGTCGGCGATATCAGCGAGCTCCGTTGTCAGTTCCTGCGTTCGCGCGAACTGCCGACGTTTTGTCGTCGCGGAGCGCTGCGGTTCGAGGTCATTGATCTCCGTGGCGAGACTGCGCCGGAGTTGTGCCACTTCGTCAAGCCGGGCCCTGATGTCAATGCCGGAGAAGCTGATCTGCTGATCGGTGGGGTAGATGTGCCGGTCCTCGAGTTGCTCAACACTGGTCAACCCCAACAACGTGTTCCCGTGGAAGATCTTGTCGTCCACGAACGAGAACGGCAGTTTCGGGTCCAACGACACCAACCACAGCGACAGCTTGCACATCTCGACCGCCATCGAGTTGATGTCCGCGCCATACAGGCATGAGGCCACCACATGCCGGATGGCCTTCGTCCGCAGGTCTGGTCCGGTGGCAATGCCTTCCTGTTCCCAGGCCTCGAGCAGACGGTCGGCGAGGTAGCGGGCGGCGGCGACAAGGAACGCGCCGGACCCACAGGCGATGTCGGCAACCTTCAACCGCAGGATCTGGTCCGACGACAGCAGCTTCCACTTGCCCGTGGTCTGATGCGGGCCAGGGGAGTAGACCAGGGGTTCGAGGGCGTACCTTACGACCTCTTCAGCGAGATTTTTCGGAGTGTAGTGCGCCCCGGCCGAGGCGCGGGAGGCAGTTTCAACGACGAGAACCCCGCCGGGATGGACAACGTAAGGGCGATCGCGCAAGTCACGGCGGATAACACTGATGAAGGGGCGCAAGCGGTCCCGTAGCTCAGCGTCGGTGGTGACGGCCCGCAAGGCGCGGTCGGCGTCCTCGACGGTGTCGGCAGCCTTGATCGCCTTGGCCAATGCGGATGCGGTGGGACTGGTGGCGGCGGGCTGGTCAGCTTTGGCCCAGGAGATCAGGGCGGCGGCGAGCTTCGTCGGGTCCGGGTTGGCGGCAGCGAGGGACTCGAGAATGCGCAGCGGGATCTCCGGCTCCGAACCCGCCTTGCCGATCAGACCGACAGTGACCTCGTCGACATCGGCACAGGAATAGCCGAGCAGGCCTTCGTAGATATACCCGATTTGTTCAACATCGATGTCGCGGAAGGAGATTCGGCTCGCGGCGCCCTTGACGACGGCGACCTGGACGGAGGTCAACACGGCAAGCATGACCCGGTCGCTCACCGCGATGAGCAAGCCCCGGTCGTCCCTGGCGGTCAGGAATCCGAAACGCTCCGGGTCGAACAGTGAGCCGCCGTAGGACGGGATCCGCATGTCCTCGAAGCTGGCTCCCTGATACAGCGCCCGCGATGTCGCGAGCAGCCGATGCCATGTCATGTGGGTGGCGTCGAGCGCTTCAGTGCCTTCGTCGCGGGCGCGGGCGTCGAGAATGTCGAGTTCGTCGCTGAGACCGTAACCGCGCGTGAATAACTCGCTCTCGGGCAACAACTGACGCTGTTCGGCGAACAACAGGAAGACCACCCGCATCATCATCGTGACGGCGGCTTCGTACACCGCCCTGCGGTCGGCGGGTAGCGGGTCGGGTTCGCCGCGCTCGACGACGGTCAGCGCGGATTCGGACAGAGCCTGGACGAGCAGCTCGACGGCTTGGCGGACCTGGGTGCCGAGGGCCTCGGTGATCTCCTCGGCCGACTTCACCGACTCCGCGAACAGCTTCGGCAACCGGTCCTCGGGAACCCCACCGACGAGTTGTCGACGGGCGAGGAGGGCGAAGAAGGCGTTGCGGGTCTGCGGTTCCTCGATCCAGGTGTGTGCGTCGACAATCCCGGAGGCGACTGATTCCTTCGGGCGGGCGCAGACGATGCCCCACCAGCGGCCGTCGGTGACGACGCCGATCTCGACGCCGGTTTCGCGCAGTAGTTGGGTCATCCGGTCGATCGGGCTGTCGGACCAGCCGTCGAGGCCGGGGTCGCGCAGTGAATCGACCGGGTCGACAACAAGTACCAGTGCGCCCACCAGGTCGCCGTGGGCGAGCGCCCCGGCAGTAGTTACGGCGACTTTGTGATCGGGGGAGCGGACGGTCTGGGTGTGTTCGGTGGTGTAGCTGCCGACCCAGCCGATGACCTCGCGCAAGACGATGTCGACCCAGGTGTCGCGTTCGGTGCGATAGAGGTCGAGGGCACTCTCGCTATCGCGGTAGGTATCCCAGTTCTCCCAGGCTTTTTCGAAGGCGGGCTTGGCTTCGGAGAGTGCGGCTTTGCGATCGTCGGCCAGCGGGGGCATGCCTTGCGGCCACACTCGTTTGACCGTCGGCACGGACAGGAACGGGCCTTCGGTGTCGACGAGCTCGAGCCAGGCGCGGTGCAGTTCGGCCGCGGTCGGAGGCTTGCGCTTGGGCTTGATACTCATCGCAGGGCTCCCGGCTGGGCGTCGGCGGGGGTGAGGGCGAACACGACGGCGGCCGCCGACACGTGGGGCTCGATATCGCGGTAGCGATCCCGGATGGCCTCGACTTCGCGCCGTTCCTCGTCGGGGAGGCCGGCGCGGCGGTCCTGCATGACGCGTAGGTCGTGGCGGCGTTGGCGTTGCTGGTCGCGGACGATCTCGGGCATGTCCAGGGTCATCAGCTCTTCCTCGGCTTGGATCTCGCCGGTGAGGCGGTCGACGGACTCGCTCAAGGTGGCGCGGAAGTTCTCGAAGATCTGGCGGGCTCGGGCGATGTCGTCGTCCTCGCGGGTACGCAACGCCTCGGCGACCCGTTTCTGCCGGGCCTGGGCTCGGGTGCCGATCGCATCCAAGAGTTGCCCGCGCATTCGTGAGCCCTCCTTGTTCCACAGTTCGGCCAGCGTGGTCCGGATGTCTTCGCTTGCCAGAGTAAGATTTTCGGCGTCGAGTGCCTCATCGAGCACGTCCTCGACCTTGGCTTCGGCCATGGCGCGGCCGCGCAGTCGAACGCCGGTGAGGAATACCTCCTCGTGCAGCCGCAAGCCGCCTCGGCCCACCAGGACCAGGCGCGAAACCGCCGCGACACAGGACTGAGGCAGGTCGTCGACAACGACGGCGGTGACCCGGTTGACGGGTGAGTCGACGCCGAACAAGGCGCCACGCAGAATTCGCGCCGACCGCTGCAGGAGCGCGTGCCCGAGATGGATGTGCACGAGATCTTTGCGGTCGCGGGCGGCTTCATCGTCGAAGGTGATCGGTCGGACGAGGTCCGGCTCGAGCGTGGTGGTCAGCCCGCGCAACGCCGGCTGCCAGGCCGGGCCCAACGCGGGGATATCGAACACTGCCGCGTCGGTGCGGTCGTCGCCGGCCTCGATCAGCAACGGCTGTTTTGTGTAGTCGAGCGCGGTGTCCACCACGCGGCGGGCGTTGTTCGGGGTGAGGTGCATTCCCGCTTTGATCTCCGGGTACCGCTGTGCCAGTTCGGTGAGCCGGGCACCGAGGCGCCGTTCCCCGGCAAGGGCGCGGGAGATGGCTTCCTCGCCGCTGTTCGGTGCGACTTTGGCGCGGCGTTTAGCGCTGGGACTGAACCGCTCCTGCACATCGGCGGCCATCACCTGGTTCATCTTCCCGAGGTCCTTGCGCGCGTTGCCGACCTTCTCAGCGATCCGGCTCATGAAATCGAGGTCGGCGGCGTAAGTGGTCGACGTGGAGTCCGGGGCGAAATGGTAGATCCTGGGTTGCTCGTGCTGGCCGTACCGGTCGATACGGCCGATGCGCTGCTCGAGGCGGGACGGGTTGAACGGGATGTCGTAGTTCACCAGGCGGTGACAGTGGTCTTGCAGGTCGATGCCTTCGCCGGCGGAGTCGGTGGCCAGCAACACCCGCACCGGAAACTTGTTCGGTTCGTCCGTGAACTGTTGGCGCACGGTCTCGCGGTCTTCGGCAGGTGTCGAACCCTGGATGACGGCGACCCGGCCGCGATAACCCTTCTGATCCAGCACTCCCGCGATCCATTCGAGTGTCGCGGCGTATTCGGTGAACACGACGACGCGCTCGTTGGTCCAGTTCTTGCCGTCAGGACGGCAGATGGCATCAAGGAAGTCGATCAGCGCGGTCAGTTTCGAGTCGGGGCGGTGCTCGTAGCCGCTGCCCCACGCGACCAGGCCGGCGATCTCGGCTGGGGTGGCCGCGATGAGCGGGTCGGAGCCTTTGCTCTTGCGCAGGGTGACGAACTCCGGCTGGTCCTGCTCGCCTTCCTCTTCATCGGACTGACCAAGCGACAGGACTTCCTGGAAGTACTCGTCATCGTCCTCGGCGATCTCCGGCAATCGGCCGGTGGCTGCGGACTTGTCGTAGAGCTCCAAGGTCTTCGCGAAAGACCATGGGCTGGAAAGGAACCGCTTCTTCAGCAGCATCGAGACAATGTCGCCGGACTGTCCCTTGCGGCCGTTCTTGCGAGCGCTGTCTTTCAGGATGCGTTCCAGCAGAGCGAACTTTTCCTGCTCGGGATCGCTCGGAGTGAACTCGAGGTTCCTGAGTACCCGGGTTTTGAAGTCGAGGCTGGTGATGTCGGTCTTGAGGCGACGCACGATGATCTCGCGCAAGGCCCGCTCGTCGAGGGTGGCGCCGCGGGTGAACCGGCGGCCGTCGATCATCTCGAGGAGCGCGGTGAACGATTCGGAGTAGCCGTTGTGCGGGGTCGCGGACAGGAACAGGCGATGTTCGCAGCGCTGTGCCAGAGCGCGGGTCGCGAGGGTGCGTTTGCTGTCGATGGCGTAGCCTCGCCGGCCACCGACGGGGGTCGGGCTGGCAGGGGCTACATGGTGGGCTTCGTCAACGACAAGAGCGTCGAAGGCGTAACGGCGGGCGGTGCCGGAATCGCTGACATCGGCATAAATTTCGCGCAGCAATCGTTGGGCGCGCAGCGAGGGTAGCCACGCCATGCTGACGATCACACGGGGGAACAGGCGGAACGGGTTCGCGTTGAGGCCGTGGCTGCGGCGCACCTCCGCGATCAGCTCGCTGTTGACGATCACGAAGTCCAAGCCGAACTTGTCGCGCATCTCGTCGCGCCACTTCACCGACAGACTCGGCGGGCAGACCACCATCACCGACCGGGCACGGTGGCGCAGCAGCAACTCCTGGATCACCAGGCCCGCTTCGATGGTCTTGCCCAGACCGACGTCGTCGGCCAACAGCAGGTTCGTTCGCGACGACTGCAGCGCGCGGCTCAACGGCTCCAGCTGGTAGGCCTCGATATTCGCGCCACTGCGGAACGGGGCTTGGTAGGAGTTCGCATCCGCGGAGGTCACCGCGCCCCAGCGCACCGCGTCGACAAAGGCGGCGAGGGTGTTCGGGTCGTCGAAGCCGGCCGGGGTGATTGTCTCGGGCAGGTTCTGTGGCGGTGCTACGGAGTGGCCGACCTCGAGCTCCCACACCACCGCGAGTTCCTCGCCGAGGCGGTCTTCCTCGAGCGACTGCATCTGCACGACGTGTGTCAGCTGGGCTGCGCCTTCGTCGGCCGGGCTGCGAGGCAGACCTTGACGCCTGACCTCGGTAACCGCCCATGTCGAACCACGTACGGTGACGACCTGGCCCGGATCAGGCACCTTCGGCAATGTTCCCCACACCCTTCGTTCCAGTGGACTACGCTCACCGTATCCACCGATTGCGATTTTCGCAATCGGTGCTAGGTTTGAGTTGTGTCTGAGATTCCCGAGCGTGTGCGCGAGCTTATTCGCACGTCCGGTCTATACCAGCGTGATTTTGCTGAACGGATAGGCCTGGACGACTCCAAATTGTCCAAGTCGCTCAGCGGGGCACGACGATTCTCCTCCCTGGACCTGGCGCACATCGCCGAGGCCTGTGGTGTGACGGTGGACTGGCTGTTGACCGGTATAGACCCGCCGCTGGCAGTGGCTGCCCGCACCACCGGGGGCAGTGCCGGAGACGCGCTGCGCCTCGCCAAGCGGTACAGCCGGATGCGCGACGGTCTCGCCAGATTCGGGTACCCACAGCCATGGCGACCAGTAGAGATCTCCGAACCCAGCGGATACGTAGACCAGGGGAAGCGTTTAGCGGCGGCGGGGCTCGCGCGCGTTACCGAATCCTCCAGGTCCGTGACCGAGCCGGACTTGCCTGCCTTGATCGAGGACGTATTCGGTGCGGACGTCGCGGTCGCCGCATTGGGGGAAGGTTTCGACGGTTTGGCCGTCGCCTCGACCGAGATCCGGCTTGTCCTGCTGGCGACCTCCCACACTCCCTCTCGGCAGCGATTCACGCTCGCGCACGAACTCGGCCACCTGTTGGCGGGCGACGATCAGGGCCTGCACTTGGACAACGACGTTTTCGACAAGACTCAACGCAAGCAACCAAGTGAGCAGTGCGCCAACACCTTTGCCGCTGAGTTCCTGATGCCAGAGGGTCTGTTACGCGCACGCATCGAGGGCGGTCTAACAACGGAGTCCTTCGCCGCGCTGGCCTGTGAGCTCATGGTTACGCCGTCGGCGCTGGCGTTACGCTTGAAGTCGTTGCGGTTCATCGACGCCGGCGTCGCCGAACAATGGAAGTCGATCACCGCGGTCAAAGCCGCTGCCCTCGCCGGGCGTGACGACGACTTCGCCCGCCGGGTAGTTGCCGCAGGTCAAGCCCGGCCACCGGGGCTACTGCTTCGCGACGCCTTCGCGGCTTACCAGAGCGGCAAGACGACTTTGCGGCCATACGCTAACCTCCTGGAGATCGATGTCGACGAGCTCCGGCTGTCGTTGGAGTCCGATGGGGGAGTAACGAAAGCCGTTGAGTGAGTACGTTTTTCCTGACAACACCGTGTTGTGCAACTTCGCCGCCGTCGACCGGGTGAACTTGCTGCGGGCCGTGCTCAAGGGTGAAGGACGATGGGTCGAAGCGGTCCATGGCGAAGCGGAAAAATCTGCCAAGCATCTACCAAAGTTGGCGGCCGTGCTGGCGGATGGCTGGTTGGGCAAGCCGATCAAGCTCGACAGCAAGAAGGCGCGATCTCGGATCGAGGACATTCGGCTCGACGTGTTCGGTGGTTTCGAGGACGAGCCCACCAAGCATCTCGGTGAAGCGCAAACCTGCTACCTCATCGCCGAATCTGGCCGGTTCAATGGTTCATCGTGGATTTCCGACGACCGGGAGTCGGTGCAATACGCAAAGGGACGGGGGATCGCTACCGGCGAGACGATCGATCTGATGGCCGCGGCTGTCGGCGCAGGTCTCATCAGCGATCAGATGGCTTTCGATGAGATGCGGTTGATGAAAGCGCTGGGGCGTCATCCCCGCCAACCAAGGAATCTGGCTGAACTGCGCCGTTGATGCCCGTCCTCTCGTGCGCTACACACTGACTCCCACCGCACCGGAAAGCATGCCGTCAGTGAGGTGGTCGCGCGCGTCTCGCGCTGCGTCTAGTGCGCGGTTCAGCGTCCTGATCTGTTCGTCGATTACCTGAATTGCGGACACGATCGCGCGTTGATCGGTGATCGGCGGAACGACCACGGTCAGCTTCTGAAGCTGGTCGGCGCCGAGCGAGTGCACGACTGTGCCCGCGGAATGGCTGCGCATCCACGCCAGAACCTCTGAGCTGCCGAGCACGATGCGGAGAAAGCTGGGGTCGAGTTGATCGGGATCGTAGGGGCGTAGGCGGACCAGGTTCGATCCGAGGAGGTAGTTCCGATGATCGGCGCCGACGATGGCCGGCCTGCCGAGTGAGCCCGTGCGTACCACGAGTACGTCATTGGTTGCTACGCGGTACCGCCCCATGCGCCCGGCGATGTCCTCGCGAACGCCGTCTGTTTCGGTGTGCACGATGATGCCATCGTTGAGGTGTTTGTTGCTGATCACGGGAACACCCGACGGATCGCGGTTGGCTGCTTTGAGTTTCGCTGGCGGGGGCCCAGACTGCAGGTCGCACAGGTGGCTGAGCGGCTTGGTTTTCCAGTTCGCGGGCAGCGACGGTTGGAAATCCAAAGCTGCCAATCGTGCGCCAGTTGTGCGTGCGGCATCTATCGCGGTCAGGACCTGCTGCTGAACCCTGCGCGTTTGAGCGAGCAATTCCTTCGGAGCGGGCATCGTTTTCGGCTGCAGGTACAGGGCGGGCTCGAGGGCGCCATCGAACTGTTCGATTTGCTCCTTCGCTACCGCGATGCCTTGCCAGGAAGCATCCGGCGTGCCGACGCGCTCGTTCGAGTCAGCGGTGACGTATCCGACGATGTCATCGACGACGTTCCTGGGCAGACAACGACGCCCGGTTGCGGTCAGTTCTCCGGCATTTCGGGCGTCGACGAATCGAATCGGCGCGGGTGAGGTGCTGGGGCTGCGTAGAACCCAGATCGTGGCGGGCAGGTCGGTGGGGCGGAACAACTTGTCCGGCAATGAGATCACCGCGTGTACGACGCCTGCTCGCGCCATAGCAGTGCGGATTTTGCGCTCGTCTGCATTGCTGGACTGGCCAGCTTTGGCCGGCATCAGAACCGATGCGAAGCCGCCGGGTTCGAGCACCGACGCCGCCAGCTGCAGCCACGCGTAGTTGCCGTTGTGCAGCGGGGGAGTGCCGTAGGGCCACGGCAAGTCCTGGGTTGACGGGTCGAGTCTGTCGTTGAAGGGCGGGTTGGTCACGACAGAGCTTGCGAATCGACGATTGAGCTGTGACCACGGTGAGGTTGCCGCCGAAATCGTTGTTCGCGAGCCCGTCGTAGCAAGACTCAGCCCGGCCAGTTGGGCCAGGTCCTGATCTGCGGCGCGCGCGTCGATGGTGACGTCGACGTGTGGACCGAGCCGTTCCAGGACGGCGTGCAGGATCTCGCCGCCACGGATGTTCGGGTCGTAGAGGGTGACACGACGATCTGTTGCTGCGCCGACTGCGCAACCAGCCATCAGGTGGCTGACGGATGCCGGTGCGACGTAGCGAGTCGGGCCGAGTTCGGCTTGCATGTCGAATTGCTCGACCAGTCGCTGGGCCGCGTGTGGACCGAGCCCCGCTGCGATGCCTGCGACGGTCAGGAGGTTTTGAATCGACGGTGGCCGCATCGTCCGAAGTTCGGACGACAGATGCGCGGAGATGCCCTGTCGCTGTCCGGCCTTGTCGAGCCGGTCGGTCACCATTGACCACAGCCGAGGCAGCGGCACGCCCTGACGCGCGTGCGGGATGGACTGGAACGCGGTGGGATCGGCTGTGTTCAGGAAGGCGATTGCGAGCCCAGCGATGGCGACGCCGCCGCGGTTCGAGCTTGATCGTGGCCACAACCGCAGTTGAGCCAGCAGCGCGTCTGCGTCGGCTCTTTCCTCGGCCGGGGTCGCCGACACGGTGGCGGCGGTTGTCGAGGTGTGGGTGCGGTGCGCGACCATCCGGCGGCGGAGCCGGTCGCCGTAGGTGGTGCCGACAGACTCGTCATCGATAAGCTTGCTGGCCAAGACCTTTCGATGATCGAGCCATCGCTGCATCGGCTCGAACTCGTAGAAGTGTGCACCCCGTTCGTCGGTGCCCACCGGTGCGGGGAAGTCGCCATGACGGTTGCCCCACACTTTGAACGTCGACTTATCGACGCGGAGAAGGTCGGCGAGTTCGGCACGGTTCACGAACTGTGACGTGGGTCGGTGATCGTTGGTCACTGTCGACCACCGCGGCGGCGCAGGAGCGCGCCACTGGCGCGGATGCCGCTGCGCAGTTCCGGTAGCAGGGACTGCGCGAAGGTTCGGCGAGGGGCGTCGGGGTGCAGTGCTGCAACGAGCGCGACGACGCAGTAGGTCAGCAGGGGCATCGCGTAGCAGACGATGGCGAGTGCGGCGATGGTTGTGCCGATGGTCGACACGTGGGACATGGAGGCTCCCTCTCTCGGGTGCCTCTAAACCTACTGGGCTTCATAGGTTTTCACTAGTCCATGCCTTGACAGCTGGTTCTCGGCGGATCTTGGCTGATGGTGGCGTTCGTGTATCGTTTGCAGGGTGTTTAGCAGGTCATTTAGGAGCTTCGGCATGGTCAGGAGTGCCGAACTCTGGAGACCGTCAAGGCTTAGGAGACTAGAACGCATTGGCAATGCGCGACCAGTGCAGTGCTCCTGGCGGGCTGTTCGAGAGGTCCTGGTCAGAGGATTTCTATTTGGGCAGGCTGGGGCCGCGTGCGAGGGCGATCGTTGGTGTACCAGGCGTATTCGATGCTGCTGAGCCATCCCTTCTCTACCCACAGGATGATCTCGCCGACTGGCGAGCCGTTGTGGTCGGTGACCGCGCTGTTTGCGAAGACTCCATCGGTGGACCCGGTCGCTTGTGCAGTCCCTGGCCGCACGGCCAGATCGACGCTGGTCGACCTGGCACCCCAGGTCGACACGACCTGCTGACTCGGATCCGAACTTGTCCCAGGTGTCCGTAGCGGTCAGGAGGTCGTGCGGTTCGCCGTCGGGCATCGAAACGCCGAAATCCTGGAGTGCAGCTACCGCGAATCCGACGTTGCCGAGCAGGCCACTGCCCGGTCCGCCTGCCCTGCGGCGGCGTTGAACAGCACTGCTTCACGTCGGGCGGTTCAGAACAGTGGGTGAATCCCTGTGGGGAGCCGCCGGTAAGTTGCACGACGATGCCCACGAGTGAGGGGAGTTGAGCCAGGTGGAGCTGCTGATCGCGGTCAACCCGGACAAGGACTCGAAGCTGCCGTTTCTGTTGTTGGTTCCGCTATCGGGCGGGTTGGTGTTCCGGACATCGGGAACCTGGCCCCGGACCAAAGCCCTGTACTGCCATCCTGTCTCGGTCGAGGATTGGCCCGATGATCCCGAGATCGTCGAACAGGTCGCGCTTCGGTCTTGCGTTCGACGTGGGGCGGCGATCGATCTCGTGCTGGACCGGGGGCGTGAGAACCGGTCTCAGCTGGTCTTTACCGTCGCGCGGGGGCGTGACATGGTGTTCTGGCAGTCTCCGCGTACCCGCAAGCAAGCCCGCCCGAACGTCCGCACGCCCACCGCTCGCGCTGCTGGTGTCAGTGATCTGCAGATCATTGTGGATTCGCGTGAGCAGTATCCGTATCGGTTCACTGGTCAGCAGGTCACCACCGTCACGCGTGCGCTGCCATGTGGGGACTACGGGCTGGAACTGGACGGGCGTTTGGTCGCCAGCGTTGAACGGAAGTCGTTGTCCGACCTGGTCTCCAGTTTGGCCGGTGCCACTCTGCGGTACGCGGTCGGCGACCTCGCTGCTCTGCCTCGTGCTGCTGTGGTTGTGGAAGATCGCTACTCGGCGCTGTTCAAGCTCGACCGCGTCCGACCAGCCGTGATCGCTGACGGGCTCGCCGAACTACAAGTCCGGTGGCCGAACGTTCCGCTGGTGTTCTGCGAGACGAGGCAACTGTCCGAGGAGTGGACCTACCGGTTTCTTGGTGCCGCCTACACCTGGGCACAGGCCGAGCGCGCTACTATCGCCCGCATCGCACCCCATATCGGTACCACCGACCTTGACCAGGCGCCCACTGCTCCTGAGCCGTCTACGGCCGAAGTCCGGGCCTGGGCACGCGCCAACAGTCTGGCGGTGCCCGACCGAGGCAAGCTCCGCCCGGAGATCTGGGACGCCTGGCGCGCCGCACATCGATGACCGCCCGCCGGTCTAGACATCATCTCCAGCGCCGTTCGGCGTAGATCCACGCCTGCGCTACAGCCCGAAGTCTGCTTGGTGGCCGGGGTCGGCGTCGAGCGCAACGGGGAATTCTGCATCCGGTTCAGCATCGGTTGACTCGGTGAGCGCTTCGCGGGCGCGGGCTTCGAGCGTTCGTTGTTGTGGCGTGAGGTGGCTGCGGCGCTGTTGCTCGTGGTCGTGGTCGGTGATCTCGGCGGTGATTTCGACGCGGAGGGCGGTGACGGTGGCGTGGTGTGCGCGGTCGGCTTGTGCAGTCACTTCGTCTGCGTGAGCATCGCGGCGCTGGGCGTCTTCGGTCGCGGATTGTTGTGCTTCAGCGGTGAGTTCGGTGGCTGTCGTGGCGGCGCATCTCGCGGTGCGGCGGGCTTCGTCACGGGATTGGGTGAGCTTGCGGTGGTCGATGACGAGTTCGTTGATGCGGGCTTGCAGGGCGCGGCGTTGTCGGTTGTGCAGTGGCGACAACGCGGCGAAGTTCTCGCGGGCAGTGAGCCTTTCCGAGTAGCGGCGTGTCGCGGTCAGGTCGTTCTGCGGTGTCGGTGGTGCAGCAACACCAGGGCAGCCGCGACGATCGCGCTGATCCGCCACGGGCACAAAGTGGCTCGACGCAGCGCCTTGAATCCTTTGAGTAGGGCGTTGCCGCGTTCACCGACGGCACGACGACTGTTGTGGGACTTGTTGGTGTCGCGGTCGGCCTCGGTCAGGTCACGGTCGGCGGGCTTCTTGATCGCCACCGTGACCAGTGTGGATTCGCCTTCGTAGCCCAGATCGCCTAGTACCGGGGTGCCGTCGCCGGTCCAGTCGATGACCGCGTCGAGCAGACCGGAGTGAGCGCGCAATGCGGTCACGTCGTGCGTGCGGCCGGGTAACACCGGCGAGGTCCAGATCGGCCATCCATCCGGGGTGGTGACGACCTGGATGTTGCCGCCGTGGGCGTGATGTTTCCCAGACCACCACAGATCAACCCGCTTGCCGCTGGTCGAGCCCTTCTGCGGAGTCCCGGTTCGGTGACGCGGTCGGTGCGGATCAGTGTTCCGTCGAGTGAAATATGCTCGTGTCCAGCAGCTTTCGCTGCCAGAAGAGCGTTGTGCAGCGATGGCGCTCGCGCGGCGAGGGTGTCGATCACCTCGTGGAGCGCGTCGTATGCGGTAGTCAGGCCGATTCCGTTGTCCAGAGCGAGTTGCTCGACTCGGGTGGCGTCGCAGAACCAGCGCAACGCGAGCACTGCCTGCTCCACGCAGGTCAGCGCACGCCAGCGGGTGCCCAGATCACGGCGACGGCTAGCGAGGAGGTCGGCGACGTGGAACACCGTGGACTCGGGGATCGGCAGGACAGCGATGTATGCGACACTCATCAAGCGCGGAACCTCTGTGAAGTTGATCTTTAGTCGGACCTACTTCCTACCAGAGGTTCCGCGTTTCTCGTTGCACGGCAACATGATCCGGCCGGACTCCACCCGACCAGCATCCGGTGGGCTACGCCAGGCGCTGACCCGCTACTCGGAAACGCTCAGTGAGTCGTTTTGCTACGGCGCCAGTAGGCCAACATGGTGATGCTGGTAACTCTTCGTGCCGATATGGCGCCCGGCGCATCCGGCACGGTTGGAGCTGGCGGGCGCGAATGGCCTGCGACCTGGCGTGGAAGTGATCTGGGTGCGGCGGCGTTCAGTGAGCCCTTTTCATCCTGCCGCTGAACGGCGTTGCCCCGCAGCATGATTGGCGCCTCCCCGGCGTGCGAACTGGCGAAGCCCCTGGTAAGAGAGCTGATTACCACATCGACTCGTCCACCAGAGGCTTCCCATGCTGTTTTACCCTGCCGCACTGCCGTTGTCATCCTCGACCCTGCACTTCGTCGCCGCAGTGATCCGCCGGCACCGACGCGAGATCGGATCACGGTGGCGCGCACTCGATCCCGGCCAACAAGCCAGGCTTTTCCTGGTCTACCTGCGCAAAGATGAACCATTCACCGATCTCGCGGCCGGGTTCGAGATCTCCACGAGTACCGCCTGGCGCTACGTCGAGGAAACAACCACGCTGCTATCAGCACAAGCACCGAGCCTGAGATCGTCGTTGAGGAAGGCCAAAGCCGCTGGTCACAGCTATCTGATTCTGGATGGCACCGTGATCGCGATCGACCGAGTCGCCGCGGATCGACCGTTCTACTCCGGCAAACACCGGTTACACGGGATGAACGTGGGAGGTCCTGGCCTCGCCAGAGGGCGAGATCGTGTGGCTCTCACCCGCTTTACCCGGCAGTGTCCATGACAGCAAAGCTGCCTGGATCTGGCAGATCGTGACCGAGTTGGTCACCGGCGGCTGGATCGTGTTGGCAGACAAGGGCTACCAAGGCGTCGCGGGAGTCCTCACTCCGTACAAGGGTTGGAACAAGCCTGCCTCGCAGAAGCAGGCCAACCGCGCTCATGCCCGGCTACGCGGCCGCGGCGAACGAGTGTTCGCCCAGCTCAAAGTATGGAAGGTCCTGCGCAAGCTCCGTTGCTGCCCGGACAAGACCACCCGTCTGGTGAAGGCGATCAGCGTTCTCCAGGATCGCGAGCGTCAAGCCGCGTCGGCAGGATGAAAAAGGCTCACTATTCGCAGGCGCGCATGTTCTACCGCAGCCTGACCACGGGCGAGCAGCAGCACGTGGCCGACGCGTTCTCGTTCGAACTCGGCAAATGCCTGTCCGCGACGATCCAGCAGCGCGGGCTGCAGATGTTGGCCAATGTCGAGGACGGTCTCGCCGAGTACGTGGCGGGCCAACTCGGGCTCGACAAGCCCGCCGCGAACGCCGGCCACGTCGACCTGGCCACCAGTCCGGCGCTGTCCCAGCGCCAGGGCGCGTTCCCGGTCGACGGGCGCGTGGTGGCGGTGCTCGTCGACGACGACACCCCGGCCGACGCCCTCGACACGGTCACCACCGCCCTGACCGATGCCAAGGTCACGCCGATGGTCGTCGCGTCGCATGGTGGTCAGGTGGCCGGCGCCCCGGTCGCCCGGACCTACGCCACCATGCGCTCGGTCGAATTCGACGCCGCCGTGCTGTTGGCGGCCTCGAGCGATCCGCGTGTCGACCTGCTGGTCCAGGAGCTGTGGCGGCACGGCAAGGCGATCGCGGCGGTCGATTCCGCCGCCGGGGTGCTCGAACGCGACGGCATCGACCCCGCCGCGCCCGGCATCACCGTCGCCGACCCGGCCGCGGCCACCAGCGGCCTGCTCACCGGCCTGACCGAGCACCGCGCGTGGGCCCGCCTCGAGAGCGATTCCTGATCCCGGTGCACCGTTTCGACGCTGGTGGGCCGGGCATTCCACCGGTGTGACGATCCACCGGCACGCCGTGACCGATCGACACCGAGACACCTCGGGTGGGTCGAGTGCGACCCGCGATGTCAACGACGCCATCGCGGTGCGAGCACTCGGCCCATTCCCGGCCGCAGCGGCGCTCAACGACGCGCGCCGACCGTCGAGCCGACAACAGGAGGCGATGATGTCCCCGATCGAACTCACCGAACCGAGCCCGATCCCCGCCGAGCCCGCCCCGCCGGGCCCGGCCCCCGACCCGGTCCCGCCGACTCCCGGCGACCCGGTCCCCGCACCGCCCGAACCCGTTCCGTCGCCGAGACCGGGTGGTCCGCCCGATCCCGGTCACCCGTATCCCGGCCCCGGCGGTCCCGTGCCGCCACCGGGCCCCGGCGATCCGCCCGCCCCCGATCCCGGTCACCCGTATCCCGGCGGTCCGCCACCCACCCCGGGCGACCCGGTGCCCACGCCGCCCCGGCCGGGAGATCCCTTCCCCGCGCCCCCGCCTCCGCCGGATCCAGGCGGCCCGATACCCCGCTTCCGCCGGGGGTAACCCCAGCGTCGGCTACCCGACGGAGTCGGCCGGAGCCCCTTCGTGCGCGGTGAGCAGCACGTGATCGAGTCGCGTGCGCAACCGCACCTCGTCGCCCGCCACCGTCGGTAGCGCCGCCACCACCCGTTCGGCGATCACGCGCAGCTTCACGTTGGTCTCCTGTGAGCGCCAGCGCAGCACCCGGAAGGCCTGATCGGCGTTGACGCTGTAGGCCAGCATCAGCGCGCCCTTGGCCTGTTCGATCACCACCCGCGCCTCCAACAGCCCGGGTAGGGCCTGGTCCAGGGCCTCGCGCCGGTATTCGGCGGCCGTCTCGGACAGGTCGATGTAGTACCCCTCGGTCCCGATCGCGGTCCCGGCGGCGTCGGTGAGGGGTTCGGACACGACCAGCACATCGCGCACCCGCCCGCGCGTGTCGATGATGCGGTGGTGGCTGGAGAACGCGCCGCTGTCCTCGACCGAGGTGATCATCGCCGCCACCCGGTCGCGGTCGTCGGGGTGTTTGTGCGACAGCAGCATCTCCGTCGTCGGCACCGTGCCTGCGGGGTAGCCGTGCATCCGCGCGACCTCGTCGGACCATTCCCACTGCCTGGTGGCGAACCTGAAGCGGAACCGGCCGACCGTGAGTGCGTCGCCCACGCTGAGCACGCGCTCGACCAGCGCGCGCTCAGCCATGGATACATCGTTCCGTTCGGTCATGGGTCTGATTATTCACCGCGCGAGCTGTCCCTGTTTGCACCCGGCGGACACGGGTAGGCCGTCGGTGGGTCCCCAGGACGGCCCACGACCACCAGCTGGTCGAGAACCTGTCTGAAAGGAAGACCATGAGCATCGCAGACAAGGCGAAGAACAAGGCCGAGGAACTGGCGGGCAAGGCCAAGGAAGCGGCGGGCAAGGCCACCGACGACCGTGATCTCGAGAACGAGGGTCGCGGCGAGCAGGCCAAGTCGAACCTGAAGGACGCCGGCGAGAAGGTCAAGGACGCCTTCCGCGGCTGATCCACCCCGTACGCGCGGGCCATCGGTCTCTCAGGGGACCGGTGGCCCGCGGCTTGCGCGGCGACGTGGTCGAGCAGTGCGGCGAGTTGATTCACGGTCGGGCGAGTACCGGAAGTATCGCCTTCGCACTGACCATATGGTTCTGCCCGGGAAGTACGTGGTGGGTCGCACCCGGAATCGCCTCGGCCAGTGCCGTCGCCACCCGATGCAGTTCCGGTGGACTCTTCTCTCCGACGACCACCCGCACCGGCACCGCGATACTCGCGAACCGTGCCACCGGCAGCGGGTCCGCGGTGATCGCGATGTCGTACATCAGGGTCGGCGCGAGCGCCTTCATCGACTTCCACCCCGGAACCATCGGAAGTAGCGCGACGAACGCCCCGGGCATCCCGATTCCCCGCAGAAACACTGTCAACGCCCGAGAATTCTGCCCCGCCGAGAGCCGAGCACGCACTGTCGCGGCCAATTCCGCATAGGAAACCCGCTCGGCGTCGTCAGCCACATACGACGCGTCATAGATCACCACCCGCTCGACCTTCTCCGGCATCCGCGCCGCCGCCTCCAACGCCAAGGCCGCCCCCGACGAATGTCCGTACAGAATCGCGCGCCCTCCCGCCGCGTCGATCACCGCTTCGACATCCTCGACCTCCCGCGTCACCGAATACGGCGCCGTATCGCCACTGTCGCCCCGACCCCGCCGGTCATAGCTGTACACCGCGAACTCCCCGGCGAACACCTTCACATCGGCCACGATCGGCCGAAACCGTCGAAAACACGTCGCCCCCGTGATGTACACCAGCGCGGGCCCGGTCCCGGCCACGTCGTAGGTCAGTTCCGTGCCGTCCCGCGATACCGCGATCCCCATGCCGTCGTCCCTTCGATAGTCACTCTTCCTATACGACGCCGCCGACCGACCGATTTCACCGGTCCGCGACAACATCGGTGCGAGATAGTCAGCGACAGCGGGGGAGCGGTTCGCCGAAATCGTTGCGAGACAACCTGAATCCGGTAATCGAGCCCGATATCCGTGTCATGATCGCGGCATGGGCAGGTATTCGAACACGATTCTCCTGATGGGTGCGGCGGCCGGAACCGGTGTCGGCTTGCTGTGGGCGAGCTGGAGCCCGGCGCGCGCGGCCGTGTACGGGGCCATCTGGCTGGTCGTGGCCGTCGTGCTCGTGGTGCGCGACTACCGGCGACCGATCGCGGACCCGCACTCGGACTGACGGTCACCGGAGGGCCTCGGATTCGGGGGTAGCGTGGCGGACGGTGGTCGGCTCGGCAGGGGCGGCCGCGCTAGTCGGTGTGGAGGTATCCCGCGACGAGAGGCCGTTCGATGCGAGTGCGGATCAGTGTGACCGTCGATGGAGTGGTTCGGGAGGTCGAGGTCGACACCCGCACCACCCTGCTCGACCTGCTGCGTGAACAACTCGAGATCACCAGTCCGAAGAAGGGGTGCGATCGCGGCCAGTGCGGATCGTGCACGGTGCTGCTCGACGGGCGGCGCGCGACCCTGTGCCTGGCCCTGGCGGTCGCCCACGACGGCGCGACCATCGTGACCGCCGACGGTCTGGCCGACGGCGAGGCCCTGCACCCGGTCCAGCGGGCCTTCCTCGACCACGACGGCTTCCAGTGCGGCTACTGCACGCCGGGTCAGATCTGCTCGGCGGTCGGCATGCTCGACGAGGTGAAGGCGGGCGCCCCGAGTCACGTGACGGCGGACCTGTCGGCCGAGGTGGAGCTGAGTCCCGACGAGATCCGGGAGCGGATGAGCGGCAATCTGTGTCGGTGCGGGGCGTACCCGAACATCGTCGCCGCGATCGAGGAGGCGGCGCGATGAGGGAGTTCGCCTACGAGCGCGCCACCGACGCGGGCCACGCGGTCGCGGCTGTGCTGGCCGAACCCGATGCCGTATTCCTCGGCGCGGGAACCAATCTCGTCGACCATCTCAAACTCGGGCTCATCGCCCCCGGCAAACTCGTCGATGTCAGCGGCCTGCCGTTCGACGAGGTGACGCCCGGCCCCGACGGCGGCGTGCGCGTCGGCTCGGCCGTGCGCAACGCCGACCTGGCCGCCCACCCCCTCATCCGCGCCCGCTACCCGATGCTGTCGGCGGCCCTGCTCGCCGGTGCGTCCGCCCAACTGCGCAACCTCGCGACCACCGGCGGCAACCTGCTGCAACGCACCCGCTGTCCGTATTTCCAGGACGCGACCGTGCCGTGCAACAAGCGCGCCCCCGGCAGCGGCTGCTCGGCGATCGGCGGTTTCGACCGCGACCAGGCCATCCTCGGCGCGTCGCAGCAGTGCATCGCCACCCATCCCTCCGATATGGCGGTGGCGCTGGCCGCGTTGGGCGCGGTCGTGCGGGTGCTCGGCGCCGACGGCGAACGCGAGATCCCGGTGGCGGACCTGTACCGCCTGCCCGGCGACACCCCCGAGCGCGACACCGTTCTGGCCCACGGCGACCTGATCACCGCCGTCGACCTGCCCCCGCTCGACTGGGCCACCACCTCCACCTACCGCAAGGTCCGCGATCGCGCGTCCTTCGCGTTCGCGCTGGTCTCGGTGGCGGCCGCGATCGACCTGGCCGACGGCGTGGTCCGGGACGTGCGAATCGCGTTCGGCGGCGTGGCACCCAAGCCGTGGCGGGCGCGCCTGGCCGAAGACCACCTGCGCGGACAGCCCGCCACGGTCGCGAACTTCACCGCCGCCGCCGAGACCGAACTCGCCGCCGCGCGACCCCAGCGCCAGAACGGTTTCAAGATCCCCCTGGCCCGCAATGTTCTCGTCGCGACCCTGCGCGATCTGAGCGAGGCCCGATGAGCGCGGCGATCGGCAGCTCACCCACCCGCGTCGACGGCCCCGCGAAACTGCGCGGTGTCGCGCCGTACGCGATGGAGCATCCGCAGCGAAACCCGTTGTACGCCTGTGTGATCCAGTCCACGATCAGCCGCGGGCGCATCACGAGGATCGACACCGCCGCCGCCGAGAAGGTCGACGGCGTCGTTCTCGTCATCACCCACCACAACGCGCCCCGCCTGGCCGCCGACGACGACAAGGAACTGTTCGTCCTCCAGCGCCCCGAGATCTCCTTCCGTGGCGAAGCGATCGGCGTGGTGGTCGCGACCAGTCTCGAAATAGCGAATGACGCGGCCGCGAGAGTCGTGGTCACCTACGACGAACACCCCGCCGAGACCACCTTCAGCGCCACCCGCGACGACCTCTACACCCCCGAGGAAGTCGACGGCGGATTCAGCGCCGACACCTCCATCGGTGACCTGGAAGCCGCCCTCGAGATCGCCCCGGTCACGATCGACCAGACCTACACGACCGCCACCGTCCACAACAATCCGATGGAACCGCACGCCACCGTCGCCCACTGGACCGGCGACACCCTGGTCCTGTTCGACTCCACCCAGGGCCCCCACGTCGTGCGCGCCACCATCGCCGGTCTGTTCGGCATCGCCCCCGAGTGCGTGCACGTGATCGCCCCGTTCGTCGGCGGCGGTTTCGGCTCCAAGGGCGAACCCCACGCCAATATCGTGCTCGCCGCCATGGCCGCCACCCTCACCGGCGGCCGCACCATGAAACTGCCCCTGACCAGGCAGCAGCTGTTCACGCTCGCCGGTTACCGCACGCCCACGATCCAGCGGATCCGGCTCGGCGCCCACCGCGACGGCACCCTGACCGCGATCGCCCACGACGTGATCGAACAGGTCTCGGTGGTCAAGCAGTTCGCCGAGCAGACCGCGGTCGTGTCCCGCATGATGTACGCCGCCGCCACCCGCGAGACCTCCCACCGGCTGGCCGCGCTCAATGTGCCGGTCAGTTCGTGGATGCGCGCGCCCGGCCACTGCCCCGGCATGTACGCCGCCGAGACCGCGATGGACGAACTCGCCGTGGCCCTCGGCATGGACCCGATCGCACTGCGCGTCCACAACGAGCCCGAGGTCGACCCCGAAACCGGGCGCCCGTTCTCCAGTCGCGGCCTGGTCGAGTGTCTGCGTACCGGCGCGGAACGGTTCGGGTGGGCCGACCGCGACCCCACCCCGCGCTCGCGCCGGGAAGGTCGCTGGCTGATCGGCTCGGGCGTCGCCGCCGCCACCTACCCTGCCGACGTCTCCCCGGGCAATTGCGCGCGCGTGCGCCGCGTCGGCGACCGCTACGAGGTCGCCATCGACGCCATGGACATCGGCACCGGCACCTGGACCTCCCTCGGTCAGATCGCCGCCGACGCCCTCGGCGTGGACCAGGCCCACATCGACCTGCGCATCGGCGACTCCGCCCTGCCCAAGGGCACGGTCGCGGGCGGCTCCACCGGCATGGCGTCCTGGGGCTCGGCCGTGGTGGCCGCCGCCAGGGCCTTTCGCGACCGCTACGGCCAGGAACCCGCCGACGGCGCCGAACTCACCCTCGAAGCACCCGAGGATCCCGACCGCGCGAACTACTCCACCCACGCCTTCGGCGCCCACTTCGTCGAGGTCCGTGTGCACGCCGACACCGCCGAGATCCGGGTCCCGCGCGTGGTCAGCGTCTTCGGCGCGGGCCGCATCATCAACCCCCGCCTGGCCCGCTCCCAGTTCATCGGCGCCGTCACCATGGGCCTGTCGATGGCGCTGTTCGAGGAGAGCGAGTTCGACCCGCGCCTGGGCGAGGTGATCAACCACGACCTCGCCGGCTACCACATCCCCGTCAACGCCGACATCGGCGAGATCGATGTCAGCTGGATCGACGAACACGACCCGCACGTGAACCCCATGGGCAGCAAGGGAATCGGCGAGATCGGCATCGTCGGCTCGGCGGCCGCGGTCGGCAACGCGATCCACCACGCCACCGGCGTCCGCGTCCGCCACGTCCCCATCCACCTCGAGGACCTGCTCGACGCGCTGTGATCAGCAGCGCGTCGGCGCGGGTTCGCCGCGGAACCTGGCTTCGAGGAAATTCCAGGCTTCGGGCAGTCCGACCACGGCCGTGGTCATGTGTTCGGCGATCTGGTAGCGGGAGAACGTGATCGGCACGCCCGCCGCGCAGTAGCGGTCCGCGACATCGGCGACCGCGTCGAACGGTGTGAGGCTGTCGAAGACGCCCTGCCAGAACAGCGTCGGCGTCTCGGGAAGGTTCGGGTAGTACCGCAAACTGTTCTCCCGCAGCACTTCTCGTGCCTGCGGGTCGTCCATCAGGGACTTGGTCGCCGCGAGTTGTTCGGCGCTGCGGGTGATGCCGTGGAACAGCAGGAACCGGCGGCACTCGTCGGCGGTGAAGTCACGGAACCACAGTCCCTCGCCGTTGAGCTGGTCGGAAATGGGCAGGCGCTGCGGGTATTCGCGTTCCAGACCCATCGCCGCCGCCCAGGCCAACCCGAACCCGGGGTGGTTCCCGAAACCGAGACCGAGGGCCATCTGCTCGAGATCGGCCGGGATACCGCCCGCGGCGACCCCGGCCAGCGTCAGTTCGGGGGCGTAGGTCGGCTGCATGGCGGCGGCCCACGCGGTCGCCAGCCCGCCACCGGAGTAGCCGGCCAACGCGATCTGCGACCGGCCCAGCCCGAGTTCGGGCGCGCGCTGGAGCGCCCGCACACTGTCGAGGGTGACCATGCCGCTGAGCCTGGCCGCGCCGTAGGCGACATTCGGGCCGAGGTAGTCCGGCAGGGCCACCGCCCACCCGCGACTCAGCGGCAGCACCGCGCCGTACGCGTCGGGTGTCTCGTCGCTGATCAGCGAGTGCGAGGGATTGCACTTGGTGCCGAGGGAGTTGATCAACGCCTGGTAGGACACCAGCGGCGGGTCGACGACCCCGGCGGGGATGAGCACCGTCGTGATGCCCATGATCGGGTCACCGCCGGAGTTCGTGGAGCGGAACGCGACCTGCCAGATGTCGGTGCCCTGGTAGGGGCCGAGGTGGAACTCGCGTTGGCGCACCACGTCACCGGGGGCGTGGTCGGCGAGATCGGCCGGGGCGTGGAAGAACGGGTCGGCCTCGGGGGTGGGGTAGCGCGGCGCGGGTGCCGCGGCGGGGGCGAAGACGGTGACGGTGAGGCTGTAGAGCAGCACCGCCAACGCGGCCGTGATTGTCCGGCGCATGGGTGGATCCTCGATTCTCGGGGAGATCAGCAGGTGCTCGGCGCGGGCTCGCCGCGGAAGCGGGCATCGAGCCAGGCGACGGCGGAGGGGAAGCCGAGCACGGCGGTGGCGAGGTGGTCGGGGCTCGGGTAGAGCTCGGAGACCACCGGCGTTCCGGCCAGGCAGTAGCGCTGGTTTGTGCGATCGACCGCGTCGACGGGAATGAGCGGGTCGATGGGGGTGTGCCACTCGAAGATCGGCATCCTCGGCACGGGCTCGAACAGTTCGAGGCTGTTCGCGTCACCCACCTCCCACGCGCGCGGGTCGTCGATCAGCGACACGGTCGAGGCGAGGTCGGCGGCACTGTGCATGGCGCCCGCGGCGATCAGTTCGACCGTGCACCCGTTGGCCATGGCGTCGCGCACGGCCAGGCCGGTGTCGTTGAGCTGCTCGGTGATCGGCAGCCGGTCGGGGTACTCGCGTTCGAGTCCGAGCGCCGCGGCCATGGCGAGCCCGAACATCGGATGCGGGGCGAGGCCGAGCGCGCGCGCCATGGTGGTGATGTTCATCGGCACCCCGCCCTGCGCGGCGCCGACCAGGCGGAGTTCGGGCGCGTACTGCGGGGCCAGCGCGGCGGCCCAGGCGGTCGCCATGCCACCGCCGGAGTAGCCGAGCATGGCGGCCGGGCTGTCCGCGAGGCCGAGTTCGGGAATCCGGGTGGCGGCGCGGATGCCGTCGAGGGTGATCTGCCCGCCGAGTTTGGCCGCGCCGTAGGCGGCGTTCGGGCCCAGATGGTCGGGCAGGGCGATGCTCCACCCGCGTAGCAGCATCGTATTCAGCAGTGGCACAGCGCGATAGAGCAGATTCGGGTCGTAGGCGTAGAGGGCGCGCGAGACCGCGCACTGGGTGCCGAGTCCGTTGATGATGTGCTGGTAGGACAGCAGCGGCCCGCCGGTACGGTGGTCTTTCGGGGTGAGGACGGTGGTGGTGGCCGCGATCGGGCGACCCTGCGAGTCGGTGGACCGGAACTTCACGAGAGTGACTGTGGCGGTGGGGAAGTAGGGGAGCGGCTCCTGGGCGCGGACCGCCAGCACCGCGCCCGGTTCGGCGCCCGCGAGGTCGACGGGCGCGGCGTAGAACGGGTCGGGGTCCGGCACGGGATACAGCGGTGGTGTGCCGGCGGCGGAGGGCGGGCCCGAGGCGGCGAGCAAGCCGACCAGCACCGCACAGGCCAGGGTGCGCAGGCTAACTCTCACGCGACACCGCCGCGGCGGGAAAGCGGACGCCGGTGGCCTGTTCCGAGGCCGCCCACAACCGTTGCCACAGGCTGCGGTCCCGCGACAGCGCGCTCGACGGGCAGGCGCCGAGCGGGCCCCTGGTGTTGAACAGCCGCGTCGGCCCCCAGTAGACATCGGGGTCGGCGTCGGGTGCGGTGGCGGCGAACAGCGTGGATCGCGCAGCGGCGGTGCGTGATTGGCCGATCAGCCGAATGAACGGCTCGGACACGTAGTCCAGTGGGGTCTGGGTCTTGGCGACGAGCCCGGTCGGGGCGACGCCGGGATGCACGGTGTAGGACCGCAGCGAGGACCCGGATTCGCGCAGCCTGCGCTGGAGTTCGCGTCCGAATATCAGGGTGGCGAGTTTCGATTCCGGATAGGCGCTATGGCGACTGTAGCGTCGGTGCTCGAAACGTAGATCGCCGAGCGGCAGTGTCGAAGTCCAGCCGTGCGAAATGCTCGACAGCGAGAGGATCCGGTCGCGAATCCGGTCCAACAGCAGGCCGGTCAGGGCGAAATGGCCGAGATGGTTCACGCCGAATTGCGTTTCGAATCCGTCGACCGTGCGCGCGAACGGCACATTCATCAACGCGGCATTGTTGATGAGGACGTCGAATTCACCGCATTCGCGCGCGAAGCGCCGCACATCGGACAGATCGGCGAGATCGAGCGGGGCCACCGTGACGTCGCCGGCCAGCTGATCAGCGATGACGCGGCCGCGTTCGGGGTCGCGGCACGCCATGATCACCGTCGCGCCACTGGCCGCGAGCGTGCGGGTCACCACCTCGCCCAGGCCGCCGTTGGCCCCGGTGATGACGAATCGTCGGCCGTGCTGATCCGGTATCGGATCGGGAGTCCTTGCCATGGCGCATGACCTTACGAACCGGGCGCGGGTGCGGGCAATGCGTTTGGAAATTGTCAGGCACGCCGCCGCGACCATTGGTCGTTTCCCAAAGAGATTCGCCGCGACCGTAATTCGGTTGTTCGTTGTCGTAGCGTGGCGCCGGTCGATAACGCTGACGCAGGAGATGTTTGCCCCATGGCACGCGAAGACGAACTACGCACGTACATGAAGAAGGCGATCCGGGAACTGCAGACCACCCGGGCCCGCCTCGACGAGGTGGAGGCGCGCGCGACCGAGCCGATCGCCATTGTCGGCATGGCGTGCCGGTATCCGGGCGGGGTCACCTCGCCGGAGGAGCTGTGGCAGGCCGCGGTGCGCGGGACCAGTCTGGTGTCGGAGTGGCCGAGCGATCGTGGCTGGGACACCGAGGGCCTGTTCGATCCTGAACCGGGCGTGCCGGGCAAGTCCTATGTGCGCACCGGTGGTTTCCTCGACGGCGCCACCAGCTTCGACGCGAACTTCTTCGGCATCAGCCCCCGCGAGGCGCACGCGATGGATGCGCAGCAGCGACTTGTGCTCGAGACCGCGTGGGAGGCGTTCGAGCGCGCCGGCATCGACCCGACGAGTGTGCGCGGCAGCGCGACGGGCGTGTTCGTCGGTTTGATGCCCGATACCGAGGGCCCGTCCTCGCGCGATATCGACGAGCGGGTGCGCGAGACGATCGAGCATTTCCTGATGACCGGGCAGGCGTCGAGCATCGCCTCCGGGCGGGTGTCGTATGTGCTGGGCCTCGAGGGTCCGTCGGTCACCGTGGATACGGCGTGCTCGTCCTCGCTGGTGGCGATCCACCAGGCGGTGCGGTCGCTGCGTTCCGGTGAGTCGAGTCTGGCGCTGGCCGGTGGGGTCACCGTGATGGCGACGCCCGCCGCGTTCGTCGCGTTCTCCACCCAGCGGGCACTGGCCGCCGACGGCCGGTGCAAGTCCTTCGCCGCGGGCGCCGACGGCACCGCGTGGGGCGAGGGGGTCGGCATGCTGCTGCTCGAACGCGAGTCCGAGGCCCGGCGGCTCGGGCACCGGATCCTGGGTCTGGTGCGCGGCACCGCCGTGAACTCCGACGGCGCGTCCAACGGTCTGACCGCCCCGAACGGGCGCTCCCAGCAGCGGGTCATCCGCTCGGCCCTGGCCGACGCGGGCCTGAGCACGACCGACGTGGACGTCGTGGAGGCGCACGGCACCGGCACCCGACTGGGCGATCCCATCGAGGCCGAGGCCCTGCTCGCGACCTACGGCGCCGAGCGCGAGGGCGCGCACGCGCTGCTGCTCGGCTCGCTCAAGTCGAACATGGGCCACACCCAGGCCGCCGCCGGGGTCGGCGGGCTGATCAAGATGGTGATGGCGATGCGGCACGGGGTGGTGCCCCCGACGCTCAATGTCGACGAACCGACCCCGCATGTGGACTGGTCCTCGGGCACGGTCGAGCTGGTCACCCAGGTGCGGGACTGGCCCGCGACCGGGCGGCCGCCGCGCGCGGCCGTGTCGTCGTTCGGCATCAGCGGCACCAACGCCCACGTCGTCGTGGAGCGAGGTGCGGACGAGGAATCGCGGTCGACGGATGTCGTTGCGCCGCCGGTCATTCCGTGGGTGGTGACCGCCCGATCCGCCGACACGGTGGCCGCACAGGCCGGTGCGCTCCTCGACTGGCTCGAGACCAACCGGGACGCCGAGCCGACCGATATCGGGCTGTCGCTGCTGGAGACCCGCGCCCGCTTCGATCACCGCGCGGTGATCGTCGGCCACGACCGCGCGGACCTGACCGCCGGTGTGCGGGCGCTCGCCGAGGGGCGATCGGCGCCGAATGTGGTGCGCGGCAGCGCGACTGCCGCCGTCACCGCCGTGATGTTCCCCGGACAGGGTGCCCAGCGGGTCGGTATGGGCCGTGAACTCTACGACGGCTACCCGGTCTATCGGGCCGCGTTCGACGAGATCTGCGCCGAATTCGACCGTCATCTCGAAACCCCCTTGCGTGACCTGGTTTTCGCGCCGGAGGACACCGGCGCGCTCGACCGCACCGAGATCACCCAGGCGGCCCTGTTCGCCACCGAGGTCGCGCTGTACCGGCTGGCCGAATCCTGGGGCCTGCGACCGGCTTTCGTGCTCGGACACTCGATCGGCGAGATCGTGGCGGCCTTCGTGGCGGGGGTCTGGTCCCTGGCCGACGCGTGCACCCTGGTCGCCGCGCGTGGCAGGCTCATGCAGTCCGCGCCCGCCGGGGGCGCGATGGTCGCGGTCGCCACCGACCCCGCAACCGTCGCGGACCTGATCCGGCTCTACGACGATGTCGGCATCGCCGCCGTGAACGGTCCCGCGTCCGTGGTCCTCTCGGGCGTGGAGAGCTCGGTGCTGGCCATCGCCGACCAGCTCACCGCCGACGGGGTGCGCACCACCCGGTTGCGGGTGAGCCACGCGTTCCACTCGCCCCAGATGGACGCCGTGCTGGCCGAATTCGGCGCGGTCTGCCGCACGCTGACCTACCACCCGCCGACGCTGCCGGTGATCTCGGCGCTCACCGGCGAGGTGGCCGAGCCGGCACAGCTGTGCTCCCCGGAGTACTGGGTGAGCCACCTGCGCGAGCCTGTCCGCTACCTCGACGCGGTGCGCTGGGCGCGCGAGCTGGGCGGGGTGCACTGCTTCGCCGAGATGGGGCCCGGTACCGCGCTGACGGCGATGGTGCACGAGATCGCCGACGACGGTGCGGCCACGACCGCGACCGCGCTCCAACGGCCCGGCGTCGCGGGTGAACTCGCGTTCGTCACCGGACTGTCCGCCCTGTATTCCCAGGGGGCAGCGCTGGATCCGGCTCTCCTGTTCGAGGGTTCCGGCGCCCGCCGGGTCGATCTGCCGACCTACGCCTTCCAGCGGGAGCGGTACTGGCTCGAGGTCGCCGAGGGCAGCAATGTGCGCGGCGCCGGGCTCGCCGCCGCCGACCATCCGCTGCTCGGCGCGCGGATCGGCCTCGCCCAGGACGGCGGTCTACTGCTGACCGGACGCCTGTCGCTGCACTCGCACCCGTGGCTGGCGGGCCACCGGATCGGCGGCGCCGTGCTGCTGCCGGGCACCGCGTTCATCGAACTCGCCTGGCACGCTGGACAATTGGTGCGGTGCCCGGTCGTCGGCGAACTCGTGCTGGAATCCCCGCTGGTGCTGCCCGAGACCGGCGCGGTGGAGGTGCAGGTACTGGTCGGACCGGCGCAGGACTCGGGCCACCGGACCCTCGGGGTGTACTCGCGCCCGCAAACCGCGTCCTCGGAAGAACTGCCGTGGACCGGCCACGCCACCGGCACCCTGCAACCGGCGAGCGAGACCGTCGCCTCGGCCGGTGGCGGCGCGTGGCCACCGGCGGGCGCTGTCGCGGTGGTCGCGGGTGACCCGTACGAGGCGATGGCCGCGGCGGGCTACGACTACGGTGCCGCCTTCCGTGGCCTCGGCCCGGTCTGGCGCTACGGCGACGAGGTCCTGGCCGAGGTGACCCTGCCCGAGTCGGCCACCGCCGACGCCGCCGACTTCGGCCTGCACCCCGCCCTGCTCGACGCCGCCCTGCACGCCATGATCGCCACCGGCACGGTCGGCCCGACCGAATCCGGCAAGATCCGCCTCCCGTTCGCCTGGGAGGGCGTCACCCTGCACGCCGTCGGCGCCGCGTCGCTGCGCGTACGGCTCACCCCGGTCGGCCCGGACCGCATCGGCCTGGAACTGACCGACGCGACCGGCAGACCCGTCGCCACCGCGCACTCCCTCGCCCTGCGCGAGATTCCCCTGGAAGCCCTCGGCCACCGCCCGACCTCCTCCGACGGCGGCCTCTACGAACTGAACTGGGTGACGGTCCCGTCCCCCGACACCCCGGCGGACACCGGTACATGGACCGAACTCACCTCTCCCGCCAGCGAAGTCGTGATCGAACAGTGCGCCCACGCCGGCCGAGACCTCATCGTCGTGCGCCTCGACCCCGACATGGGCACCGAACCGACCACCACCGAAATGGCCTCGGCACAGCACACCGCCTCGGCGCACCAGACCGACTCGGCCCAGCACATCCACTCGGCCCAGCACATCGACTCGGCCGAGCGCACCGGCTCAGCGCGCCACCCCGCCTCGGCTCGCCGACTCGATCCGGCGATCGTGCGCGAACAGGTGACAGCGGTGCAGACGGTCGTGCAGCAACTGCTCGCCGACGACCGATTCACCAATTCCCTGGTCGTTTTCGTCACAGAGGGCGCGGTGGCGGTGCACGGCGCCGAGGACATCGCCGATCTGTCCGGCGCCACCATCTGGGGCCTGCTGCGCAGTGCCCAGAACGAGAACCCCGGCCGCATCGCCCTGCTCGACCTCGACCGCCACAGCGACTACCGCGCGGCCGTGCTCACCGCCGCGGAACTCCCCACCGAATCGCAACTGGCGATCCGCCACGGCGAAACCCACGCGCCACGCCTGGTCCGGGCCGGTGCCGACACGGTCGGATCCGCCGCCGTACTCGACGCCGGGCACTGGCAACTGGTCGATCGCGGACGCGGAACCCTGCACGGCGACAACATGATCCTCACCGAACAGCCCGATATCGAGCCGCTCGAACCGGGTCAGGTGCGTATCGCCGTGCGCGCGGCGGGCGTGAACTTCCGTGACGTGCTCATCGTGCTCGGCATGTACCCCATCCCCGATACCGCGATCGGCGGCGAGGGCGCGGGCGTGGTCGTCGACATCGCCCCCGATGTCACCGATTTCGCGGTCGGCGACCGGGTCATGGGCATCTTCACCGGGGTCAGCGCCACGGTGGTGGCCGATCAGCGCACGATCGTCGAGATCCCGACGGGCTGGTCCTTCGAGGAGGCGGCGGCCGCGCCGATCGTCTTCGCCACCGCCTACTACTCCCTGGTCGACCTGGCCGGGGTGCGGGCGGGGGAGTCGCTGCTCATCCACGCCGCCACCGGCGGTGTCGGCATGGCCGCGGTGCAGTTGGCCCGCCATCTCGGGCTCGACCTGTTCGTCACGGCCAGCCCGAGCAAGTGGGAGGTGTTGCGCGCGGACGGCTTCGGCGACGAGCGGATCGGCAACACCCGCACCACCGACTTCAAGGCGAAGTTCCTCGCGGCCACCGGCGGGCGCGGCGTCGACATCGTGCTCGACTCGCTCGCGGGCGACAAGGTCGACGCCTCACTCGACCTGCTCCCACGCGGCGGCCGGTTCATCGAGATGGGCCTGACCGACCTGCGCGACGCCGACGAGATCGCCCGCACCCACCCCGGCGTCCACTACCGGAACTTCATCCTGATGGAGGCGGGCCCCGACCGACTGCGCGAGATCCTCACCGAACTGCGCGCCCTCTTCGAATCCGGTGTGTTGCGGCCACTTCCGGTGACCACCTGGGACGTGCGCCGCGCGCCCGAGGCGTTCCGGCAGCTGAGCCAGGCCCGCCACGTCGGCAAGTACGTGCTCACCGTGCCGACTCCGCTCGACCGTGACGGCACCGTCCTGGTGACCGGCGGCACCGGCGGCCTCGGCGCCCTGGCCGCCCGCCACCTGGTGACCGCGCACGGCGCCCGCCGCCTGCTGCTGACCAGCCGGCGCGGACCCGCCGCCGAGGGCGCCACCGAACTCGCGGCCGAACTGACCGCCCTGGGCGCCCACGTCGACATCGCCGCCTGCGATGTCGCGGACCGCGACGCCCTGACCGCCCTGGTCGCATCCATCTCCGCCGCCCACCCACTGACGGCGGTGGTCCACACCGCCGGCGTGGTGGCGGACGCGCTGTTCACCGAGCACACCCCCGAGGACCTCGCGAAGGTGTTGCGCCCCAAGGTCGATGCCGCCTGGCACCTGCACGAGGTGACCAGCGGACACCCGCTGTCGATGTTCGTGTTGTACTCCTCCATCGCCGGCCTGCTCGGCAACCCCGGCCAGGCGAACTACGCCGCCGCCAACGGGTTCCTCGACGCCCTGGCCCAGCATCGCAGCCGCCGCGGCTTGCCCGCCACCGCTATGGCGTGGGGGCTGTGGGAGCGCGGCACCGGCATCACCAGTCACCTCACCGAACGCGACCTGCGCCGGATGCGTCGCGAGGGGCTGATCCCGATCCCGGACGAGGACGGCACGGCCCTGTTCGACAGCGCCCTGAGCACCGGCAGGCCGCTCGCCGTGCCCGCCCGGCTCGACCTCACCGCCCTCAGCTCCCTGGGCGACGTGGACGAGATGCCCGCGATCCTGCGCTCACTGCCGCGCGGTCCGCGTCGGGCGGCCGGTGGCGGCTCCGACGAGTCGGCCAAACTCCTGTCCAGCCTGCTGGGCCAGGAACCCGCCGAACAGCAGCGGATCATCCTCGGCGTCATCCGCTCGCACGCGGCGGCCGTGCTCGGCCACGCCTCGGCCGAGGCCGTCCCCGCCGACACCGCCTTCACCGACCTGGGTTTCGACTCGCTCGGCGCCGTCGAATTCCGCAACCGGCTCGAAGCGGCCACCGGGACCAAACTGCGCACCACCATCGTCTTCGACTACCCCAACGCCGCCGCGCTGGCCGACTACCTGCGCGCCGAGATCGCCCCCACCGACGACCCGGCCGCCCGGATCGCCGAACAACTCGACGCGCTCTCCGCGGGCTGCGCGGGCGTGGAACTGCCGCCGGAGCGGGTCGAGGAACTGCTCGACCGGCTCAACGACCTCGCGCGCACCCTGCGCGGCGGCGCGGCGGGCGAGGCCGTCGACAACATCGACGGCGCCGACGACGACGCCCTGTTCGACCTCATCGACCAGGTCCGTTCGGTCTGACCAGGGACGGAAAGCGAGACTCGCATGGCCACCGAAGCCGAACTGCGCGCCTATCTCAAGCGCGCCACCCGCCAATTACGCGACACCAGAGCCCAACTCGACGACGAGCGGGCCCGCGCCCGCGAACCGATCGCGATCGTCGGCATGTCGTGCCGGTTCCCCGGCGGGATCACCTCGCCGGATCACCTGTGGGACGCGCTGCTCGACGGGCGCGACCTGATCACCGAATTCCCGGCGGACCGGGGCTGGGATGTCGACGGGTTCTACGACCCCGACCCGGACAAGTTCGCCAAATCCTATGTGCGCGAAGGCGGTTTCCTCGACGGGGCGGGCGAGTTCGACGCCGGATTCTTCGGCATCAGCCCGCGTGAGGCCGAGGCCATGGACCCGCAGCAGCGCCTGCTGCTCGAGCTGGCCTGGGAATCGGTCGAACACGCCCGCGTCGACCCGACCACCCTGCGCGGCAGCGACACCGGCGTGTTCGTGGGATTCAGCGATCAGGGCTACGGTTTCGGCGCCACCCGCGCCTGGGACGGGGCGGAGACCTACTACTTCACCGGCAACCACGCCTCGATGGCGGCCGGCCGGGTGGCGTACCTGCTCGGCCTCGAGGGGCCGGCGGTCACCGTCGACACCGCCTGCTCGTCCTCGCTGGTCGCGATCCACCAGGCGATGCAGTCGCTGCGGCTGCGCGAGTGCTCGATGGCGCTCGCCGGCGGGGTCACGGTGATGTCCACGCCGATGCCGTTCGCCCTGTTCTCCCGCCAGCGCGCCCTGGCGCCGAACGGTCGGTGCAAGTCCTACGCGGCGGGCGCCGACGGCACCGCCTGGGGCGAGGGCGTCGGTTTCGTTGCGCTGGAACGACTTTCCGACGCGCGGCGCCACGGGCACCGGGTGCTCGCGGTGCTGCGCGGGTCGGCGGTGAACAGCGACGGCGCGTCCAACGGGCTCACCGCGCCCCGTGGCCCCGCGCAGCAACGCGTGATCACCTCGGCGCTGGCCAATGCCGGTCTGCGCCCGGCCGAGGTCGACGTGGTGGAGGGCCACGGCACCGGCACGGTGCTGGGCGATCCGGTCGAGGCGCAGGCGCTGCTGGCCACCTACGGGCAGCGCGCCGACGCCCCGCCGCTGCTGCTGGGTTCGGTGAAATCGAATATGGGCCACACCCAGTCGGCCGCCGGCGTGGCCGGGCTGATCAAGATGGTCCAGGCGATCCGGCACGCGATGGTTCCGCCCACCCTGCACGTCGACGCGCCGACCCCGCACGCCGACTGGTCGGAGAACCGGATCCGGCTGGCGCTGCGACCGCAGCCGTGGCCGCACACCGACCACGCGCGCAGGGCCGGGGTGTCCTCGTTCGGCATCAGCGGCACCAACGCCCACCTGATCGTGGAACAGGCACCGGAACCCCGAGCGACGGTGCCGGTTTCGCTCGACTCGGGAGCGGAATCCCCGGACGCCACACCCGCGACCCTCGACACCACGCCGTCGTCCCTCACCTCGGCGCCGAGGCCCACCCCGTGTCTCCTGTCGGCACGCACCGCGGCGGCGTTGCGCGACCAAGCGGCCCGCCTGCACGCCACCGTGCTGAACTCCCCGCACGACCTCATCGCCATCGCCCACTCCCTGGCGACCACCCGCACCCGATTCGACCACCGCGCCGTCGTCGTCGCCGACACGCGCGCGGCGTTCCTGCACGGCCTCGCGGCCATCGCCGACGACCGCACCGACCCGTCGACGGTCCTGTCCGCCCGCGCCGCCGGGGGCAGACTGGCCATGATGTTCCCCGGTCAGGGCGGTGCGCTCGCGGGAATCGGCCGCGGCCTCTACGACACCTATCCGGTGTTCGCCGAAGCCCTCGACAAGATCTGCGCCTGCTTCGACGCGCACCTCGCGCACCCGCTGCGCACGGTGCTGTTCGACGGCGACGAGCCGCTCACGCGCACCGAGTACACCCAGCCCGCGGTGTTCGCCCTCCAGGTGGCCCTGTTCCGGTTGCTCGAATCCTGGGGTGTGACACCGGACTTCGTGGTCGGGCACTCGGTCGGTGAACTCTCGGCCGCGCACGTGGCAGGCGTGCTGACCCTCGAGGACGCGATCACCGTGGTGGCGGCGCGCGGCCGGTTGATGCAGGCAATGCGGGCCGGGGCGATGGTCTCGGTGCGGGCCTCGTACGCCGAGGTGGCCGCCTCGATCGTCGGGCGCGAGCTCGAGGTGTCGATCGCCGCGGCCAACGGGCCCAACGCCACCGTGCTCGCCGGGGACAGTGCCGCCGTCGGCGAACTGGCCCGGCACTGGCGCGACCGTGGTCGACGGGTCGCGCGGCTCGGCGTCGATCGCGGCTTCCACTCCCCGCACGTGGACGCCGTCACCGCGGAGTTCCGCGCGGTTGTCGCGACGGTGCGCCTCCAGGAACCGCGCCTGCGCATGGTCTCCACGGTCACGGGCACCGAATCCACACCGGGACAGCTCAGCACGATCGACTACTGGGTCCGCCAAGCCCGCGAGCCGGTCCGGTTCCACGACAGCGTGCTCGACCTGCACGACTCCGGCGTGGTCACCTACCTCGAGGTCGGTGCGGGCGACACCCTGTCCGGCCTGGTCTACGAAACCCTCGCCGACACCGACAGCACCGCCGTCCCGGTCCTGCGCCCCGGCATCGACGAAGCGGCATCGGCGATCAAAGCCGTTGCGGCAGGCTGGGTTACCGGTGCCCAGATCGACTGGACCGCGCTGTGCTCCGAGTCCACCACCCCGATCGATCTGCCCACCTACCCGTTCCAGCACCGCCGCTACTGGGTCCACACCGACAGCGCCGTGCTGGAGAGCATGATCGGCGCCGCCGGTGCCGAACTCGCGGGCGACGGATCGGTCGGCCGACACCTCGCACCGCGACCGCAGGCCGGGCCCGCCCGCGCCGACCTGCTCGACATCCCCGAGCACCGACGCGTCGATGTGGCCATCGGCCTCGTCGTCGACCAGATCAGGGAGATCCTCATCGACCTCACCGAGGACGAGATCGACCTCGACGCCACGGTTCTCGCGATCGGCCTCACCTCCCTGTCCGCCCTCGAACTGCGCGGCCGGATCAACGCGGCAGCGGGCACCCAGCTGACCCTGGAGGACCTGTTCACCCACCCGACGCCCCGTGCCCTCGGCGCCGTGCTGGCCACCCGGATCTGGTGCGAGAGCACCGCCCCCGAGGCGGTGCCCGCATGAGCGGCGGACCGCTCCCGGTGCGCGGCACCCTCGGTTTCGAGCAACTGGTGCCCGCCGCGCTGGCCCACCGACGCGGCCTGGCCGAGGTCTATGTCGCCGACACGGCGGTGGTGGGCAGCGCGGAATACCTTGCCGCCGTGCAGGTTCCCCGCGCCCACTCGCTGTGGTTCGATCGACTGGTCGCCTACCACGACCCGTTCTCGGCCGTCGAGGCCGTGCGCCAGGCCCTGCTCGTGGTCGGCCAGCGCCACCTCGGTGTCCCCGCCGACGCCCCGGCGAGCCTACAGCGGATGACCTTCGCGGTGGAGGACCTGAGCGCGTTCCGCGACAGCGAACGCGAACCATTCGAGGGGATCGTGCGGCTACGGCCGGGCGCGGCGAGCACGGAGCGCGGCTACTACCGCGAGGTCTCCTTCGACGCCACCCTGACCGTGCGCGGCGCGCTCGCGGTGACGGTGCGCGGCAGCGGAATCACCTTCCCCCGCGACGCCTACGACGAGTTCCGCGAACTCCAGCAGGACACCCGCGCCGCACTCGCCCCGACCGCCACGCCCGCCGTGCGGCGCCTGCCCCCGGAACTCGTCGGCCGTCGCGACCCCCGCAATGTCGTCCTCGCCCGCACGACCGCACAGGAACTGGTGCTGGTCGTCGACCGGAGCCACCCCAGCTTCTTCGACCACCAGTACGACCACGTGCCCGGCCCGCTGTTGCTCGAGGCGTTCCGGCAGGCGGCGGTACTGTCCGCCACCGCGGCCGGGCTGCTCGACTCGCCGGTCGCCGCGGTGCTCGACCTCGCGGCCCAGTTCACCGACTTCGCCGAGCTCGACGTCCCCATCATCTGCACCACCGCCGCCGTCGGCGACGCCGAACTGGACGAGATCACCGTCGAGGTGGCGCTGCACCAGTACGGCAAGCGGATCGCCCTCGCCCACGTCGAGCTGGCCCACTATCCCGCGACCCGGGAACGACAGGAGAACACCGGATCATGACCACAGCATCGGCGAAACGGTACGCGGTCGTCGGCGGCGGCATGTCCGGCATCGGCGCCGCCTACACCCTGCACCGGGCGGGCCACGCCGTCGAACTGCTCGAACAGGACGCGGTGCTCGGCGGCCGCTGCGGCTTCGACACGCTCGGCGGTCGACCGATCATGCTGGGCGGCAAGAACATCGGCCGCCACTACCAGCAGCTGCGCGAATTCATCGCGGCCTCGGGGGAGCGCGCCTACGAGCCGTTCGGGATCAACAGCTCCCAGATCCTCGACGGCGAACTGGTGACCCTGGACAACCCCGGCATCGCCGGATTCCTGCGCCACCTGCTGCGCATGGGCTCCCCGGTCGACGCCGCGCGGATGCTCTACTACGGCGCGCGCGTGCGCTGGGACGAACGCAACCGCTACCTGGGCTCGGACTACTTCGGTGGCGCGGGCGCCGCGAGCGACGACCGCGCGCTCAGCGCGCGGTTCGGTACCGAGTTCGGCCGGAAAGTCCTGCGGCCGTTGACAGTTCGACTCAATGCCGCCGAACCCGACGAGGTGTACTTCGGGGCCTTCGGGGTGAGTCTCGGCATGGTGCAGGACCGCTACGACCAACTCGTCGACGGCCTACAGCCGGTCCTGGACTGGTTCGCCGGACAGGTGCCGGTGCGGCGCGACACCCGCGTCGAACGCCTCGTGCTGCGCGAGGGCCGGGTGGTCGGAGTCGACGCCTCCGAAAATGGCGGCGCCCCCGCGTTTTCCGCCTACGACGGCGTCGTCGTCGCCCTCCCGGCGCACGCGGCCGCGACCCTGCTGGAACCGGCGGTCCCCGCGCTGGCCACGACCTTGAGCGAGGTGGCGTACTACCCCTCCACCGTCGCGGTCGTGCAGTACGAACAGCCGTTCTTCGACAGCGACGTCCGATCTCTCGCGTTCGACTCCGGGCCGTGCAGCGCCGCGGGCGTCTACGGGGTCGACGACCTCGACATCGTCCGCTACACCTTCAGCGGCCGCGAGGCCCGCCCCACCCCGGACCCCCGGGAATTGGCCCGCTGGATCGACGAGGCCGAAGCCCGGGTTCGCTCGCATCTCGGCGGGCCGACGCCCGCGCGAATCAGAACCGAATCGCGCGGGTGGTCCGCCGCGCACTGCGCCTACCTGCCCGATCACGCCGGATTCCGCGCGGTCGTGCGCGCCCGGACCGACGCCGTCGCGGGACTGCAACTCGCGGGGGACTACCTGCTCGGCGCCCAGTTGGAAGCCTGCTTCCGATCCGGGGTCGCCGCGGCCGAGGCCCTGGTCGCGTGAGCGGGTCCGAGGCGTCGCGCACGACCTACGCGGCGCCTCGGGTGTGCACCATGTCGTCGGCCAGCAGGGCGATGCGCGCCCGGAGAATGCCCTCGGCGGTCGTCAGATCCAGGTCGGTCAGCCCGGCCACGCGCCGCAGTCGGTAGTCGATGGTGTTGGGGTGCACGTGCAGTCGGCTGCCGGTGGCCTTGCGATTGAGACCCGTCGACATGTAGACGCGCAGCGTTTCCAGCAGTTCGGGATGGTCGGCCAGCGGGGTGAGGACATCGGCCAGATGCGCGCGTGCGGGGCCGGGTCGGGTGAGCTGGTACTCGATCGCCACATCGCTGAGTTCGTACAGGCCGGCGGGTTTGGCGATGCCGCGCACCAGATCGAGCAGTTCGTGGGCTTCCTCGGCGGCCGCCGGGATCATGGCGGTCGGGGTCGTGACCATGGTCGCGGTCAGCTCCACACCCGAGGTCGCGCTGATCGTGGCCAGCGCCTCGGCGGTCATCCGCGCCGTCGCCTGCTCGTCGCTCGGGATCAGCAGGGTGCCACCGTGGGTGCTCAGCAGCGCGAGCGAGCGGGAGGCGAACACATCGGCCAGTGCCGCCTGCACCCGCCGCAGTCGGCGCCGGGCGACCACCTGGGCGTCCACGCGCGGATCGCGCTCCTCGGCCGTCTCCGGAATCGTCAGTGCCACCACCTGATACGACTCGGCCACCCGGATCCCGGTCTGCCGGGTGAGCGCGCCGACCCCGTGTCCGCTCAGCAGCGCCGACACCATCGTCTGCGCGCCGGTCTGGTGTTCCTTGGCGACCTGGCGCTGCTCGTCCAGGTAGGCGCTGGTCACGGTCGCGTTGATCACCTCGAGCGTGCGCAGCAGCAGTCGCGTGCCCGCGACGACCTCGGCCAGATCGTCGGCGGTCACCTGGCCGATGACGAGCTCGAAACCGATCCGGAAACCCTCCGCGTAGGCGCGCAACAGCGTCGCGACGGGCACGCCCTCGCGCGCGTGCTGGGCCGCCGCGGCGCGCAACGCCACCAGCTGTTGCTCGGACGGGGTCGTGCGTCTGTCCAGCATCTCCACCGCCAATATCAGACAGCGGCGGGTGAATTCGGTGATGTCACCGCGCATCGCCTCGGTCGGCAGCGCTTGGCACGGCATGACGTTCTCGGCGAAATAGGTGACCAGGTGCGACACCAACTCGTCGGCGTTGCCGAGGAAACTCGACACTGCCGTACCGTCCGCGGTGGTAATCGGCGGGGACATCCGATCGATGGACGAAGAATTCATCGAGTGCACTCCGTTGTGGCTGTCAGCGATCGAGACCGCTGAGGTGTCCTGTGTGATAGGCAACATTGCTACATCGAGATCGTGGTCGTCGCTCCCAGCACGATCGCCTGGTGGGATCACGATGCCCCGACGGCCGTGCTGTGCGGCCTCACAAATCCGGGCCGTCACCCGTTCGCCGGTGGGTTGCGGTGCAGCCCGACCCGGTCGTACACCGAGGTGCTCACCGCGCCCAGCACGAGTCCGATCGCCAGGCCGAGCAGGGTCATCCAGCAGCCGCGCGCGAGTCCGGCGCTCAGGTCGGCGTCGAAGTACAGGATCGCGCGCACCGCCGTGTACACCTGATGCAGCGGCTCGAACGAGGCCAGGATCTCGACATAGCGTGGTGTGGCCTCGATCGGGATCGACCCCGCCGAGGACGGCAACCCCAGGATCACGAACACGATCAGATTGATCAGCAGCCCCGCCGAGCCGAACGCCGCGAGCACCGACAGCCCCGTGACCCCGACCGCGATCACCGCGAACGTGCTGTACAGGTACAGCGCGAGCGGTTGCGCCACCGGTATCTCCAGCAGGTGCGCGACGACCAGCAGCACCGCGCCGACGAGGTGCGCGGCCACCCCGAGCACCCCCCACTTCACCAGCAGGGTGCGCCATCGTGAGATCCGCGCGGTGCGCACCCGCGGTGACCACGGCCCGTACTCGGTCGGCACGAAGCCGAGCGCGCCGTCGACCATGGTGTGCACGACCATCGCCCCGACCGTGCCCGCCAGCAGCAGCACCAGGGCGTAGAAGAACGCGCCGAGCCCCGCGCCGCTGCCGTCGGGCAGCGGATGGAACTCGGTCACGACCACCTCGACCGGACTGCGCAGCGCCACCGCGGCCGCGCCGGGCAGTGCGTGGTCGGGACCGAGCGCGGCGGTCACGGTCTCGTGCAATTGCTCCCCGATCCGCGCGTTCACCTGCGCCAACGCCCGGTCGCTGACCCTGGTCACGATCGCCGAGGCGAACGCTCCGGTGCGCGGATTGGTCCGCACGGTGATCGTGGGACGCTCGAGCTCGCCGGGCACCACGGCGCCGATGCCGAGGTTGCCGAGCTGTTTGGTGAAATCGCTCGCGATGACGATCGCGCCGTAGAGTTCGCCGCGGCGCAGTTGTCGCTCGGCCTCGGCGAGTCCGAGCACGCGCAGATCGATCTTGTCCGCGGGCACACCCGCGCGCAGCGCCTCGGTGATCTCGCCCCCGATATCGCGCCATCGCGGCGGCGAACCGAGGGTGTCACCCACATCCAGGTCGACCAGCGCGATCGGGAAGTCGTGCAGATTCTTCTCCGGGTCGGCGACGTAGCCCAGATACATGGTGGCCATCAGTGCGCTGAGCAACGAGAGCACAACCGTCGGGAACAACCAGATACGCACCGCCGCACGCTAACAGCGGCTGTCGGCGTGCGGCGACGCGTTGGAATCTGTCCAGTGCCGGTGGCCGCTCATTGGCCCCGTGACGCACGGCTCACGGCAGCGGCGGCAGCAGCATCCGCTCCGGGGATACGCTCATGAACGCGGAAATGACGTGTCCGCTGAGGTATCGGCGCAATTCCGTGTGCCATTCGGCGGGAACGTCGTAGGGGACCAGTTCGAGTGCTTCCTCGATTTCGGACCATATTCGCGGAAAGGGAATCCCGTTGCGTGAGCACGATTCCACCGCCGCCATCAGTTGCTGTGTCAGACAATCCAATCCGACGTCCGATGGCACAGTGAAGCCCGTTTCGAGGAGCAGATCGAAATCGTCCATTGTTTCCCCTTACCAGTTTCGCACCCCTGCTTGTGCGCCCAAGATACGGACCGATCCGGCGTGCGCGCGGGGCTGTGGTGCTTACTGGGCGTTCAGATATTTTCGGAGCACCGGGTTGTGATCCGCCCCGATCGCGGCGGGTAGATTCGAGCCCATGATCTCGACTGCCCTGTACCGCGGCACGCGCTGGGACGAGCGGGGGCAGTGGTCCTACGAGCTACAGCGCGCGGACGGCACCATCGAGTCGCTGCCGGGGATCGGCACCCGGCTGGCCTTCCGGATCTCCGAGTCGGGCCGATTCTGCCTGGGGTACAGCGGATTCGGGCGCGGTGGCAGGCACGCGTGTCCGCGTGGCGCGCGGGCGGAGTCGGGGCGTCAGTGCGAGCAGTGCCGGCTCACCGAGGGCTGGTCGGTGGTGCACAGCCATCGCGGACCACTGGCCGCGCTGCCCGAGCAGGTTCGCGAGTACATGGCCCAACCGCACCACCTCTATATCGCCTACTTCGGTGACGGGATGACCAAGGTCGGCACGGCCTCGGCGTCGCGACGCCACCGCAGGCTTTTCGAACAGGGCGCCCTGGTGGCCCGGTTCATCACCGATTCCCCGGACGGCCTGCACGTGCGTGACCTCGAACGCACGGTGACCGAGCGGGCGGGCATCGGCCAGGCGGTCGCGGGCGTCACCAAGACCCGCATCCTGACCAAACCGCTGCGCCCGTGGGCGGCGCTGGAATCGGCGGTGGCCGACGCGGCGCGGCACGCGGCGAGCGCGCTGCCCGCCGAGATCGCGCGCACCGATGTCGCCTGGTCGGGCGGGCGCGACTTCTACGCCACGATCCTCGAGCACGGCCGATACCCGGTGGCGACCGAAATCGCCGGGGAGCCGGGCGAATACGTCCTCGACGCGGTGACCGCCCACGGCCACACCCTCGCTTGCCGCGACCCGGCGGGCGCCGGGGAACTCGTCCTGGTCAACGACACCAAGCTCATCGGCCGCCGCATCGAACTCGACCCCACGATCACCGCCGTCGCCGAGCCCACCCAGACCAGCCTGTTCTGATCAGCCCAGCGCGGCGAGCTGCTCGCGCATCGTGTCCAACCCCATGCCGCCCAAACGCAGTGCGCGCGTGTGGAAGTCCTTCAGATCGAACGCGGCGCCCGCGCGCGCCCTTGCCTCCTCGCGGGCGGTGAGCCACAGTCGTTCGCCGAGTTTGTAGGCGGGCGCCTGCCCCGGCCACCCCAGGTAGCGGTCGATTTCGTCGCGGGCGGTGGCGGCGTCGACCAGGGTGCGGGTGAGCAGGAATTCGAGCCCGAGTTCGGGCGTCCACCGCTCGCCGGCGTGAAAACCGGTGTCCGCCGGGATCTCCCATTCCAGGTGCATCCCGATGTCCACGATCACCCGCGCGGCCCGGAACAGCTGCTGGGCCAGCATGCCGAACAGGTCGCCGTCGTCGTCGAGGTAGCCGAGTTCGTGCATGAGCCGTTCGGCGTAGAGGGCCCAGCCCTCACCGTGGCCGGAGGTGAACGACATCGACCGCTGGTAGGTATTGAGCGAGTCCGCCTGGTGCACCGCCGTGGCGACCTGCAGGTGGTGGCCCGGCACGCCCTCGTGATAGACCGTGCTGACCTCGCGCCAGGTCGGGAAACTCGCCTTGTCCGGCTCCACCGACCAGGTCATGCGCCCCGGCCGACCGAAATCGGCGGTGGGGCCGATGTAATAGGCCCCGACCACCCCGCCCGGCGGGGCGATGGCGCACTCCAGCGTCATCAACTCGTCGGGAATGGCGAAGTGCTTGTCGCGCAACGATTCCAGCGCGCTGTCGGAGACCCGCTGCAACCACTCCCGCAGCTCCCGCTGCCCGGACAGCCGATACTTCGGGTCGGCGTCGAGCACCGCGGCCGCTTCGGCGAGGGACGCGCCCGGTGCGATGCGCGCGGCGATCGCCGACATCCGCGCCTCGAGCCGGGCGAACTCGGCCCACCCCCACGCGTAGGCTTCCCGCAGATCGAGCTCGGCGCCGGTGAAGAACCGCGACCACAGGCGGTAGACCTGCTCTCCGACGGCGTCTTTCGCCGGTGCGCGCGGGGCGAGCTCGGTGCGCAGGAACGCGGCCAGCTCGGCATAGGCCTGTTGGGCCTCGGCGGCCGCGCGACGCAGTTCCGTGTGCGGGGCACCGTCGACCGCGCCGGCGACGAACGTGTCGAAGAACCCGCCCGCCCACGTCGCGGCCTGCTCGGCGACCTTCACGACCTGCCGCACCGCGGGCACCTGGTTGCGTTCGGCCGCCAGCACCAGCGAATCCCGCACGCCCGCCAGCGCGTTCGGCACCTCGGCCAGTCGCCGCGCGATCACCGCCCAGTCCTCGACGGTCTCGGTGCCCATCACGTCGAAGACCATCCGAATGTGCTGCACCGGGCTCTCGATCACATTGAGCGCGAACAACGGCAGCCCGGCCTCGTGCAGCTCGACCTCGAGCCCGATCCGCTCGGCGAACACCGCCTTGGCCACCCGCTCGCCGTCATCGGTCGGCTCGGCGGACAGGATGTCACGCAACGCCTTTCGCGCGAGCTCGGCCCGCGCAGCGTATCCGGCCGGCGAATAGTCGGTCAGCCGGTCGTCGTGGCCGGGCAGCCCGAACATCGTCGCCATGACCGGATCGGCGCCGGCGTACTCCTCGACGTACCGATCGCAGATCTCGTGCACGCTCGCAACCATGCCGACACGCTAGCGGGTTGCGGCGGGTCCGCGCGGCGTCGAGGCGCGCAACGGTGAGACTGGTTCGCTATGAACCAGTTGGTGCTCGTGCTGGCGATTCTGCTGGCCGCGGTGATCGCGGAATCGGTCTCGGATCGGATCGGGGTCGCCTCGTCGATCCTGATGACGGTCTTCGGGTGTGTGCTCGCGCTGATCCCGGCCGTCCCCGAGCTGCGGATCGCGCCCGACGTGATCCTGCCGCTGGTGCTGCCGCCGCTGCTCTACGCCGCGGCGCGCCGGACCTCGTGGCGGCAGTTCGCCGAGAACTGGCAGGTCATCACGCTGCGCGCGTTCGCGCTGGTGGTGGTGACGGCCGTGGCGGTGGCGACGGTGTTCCACGCCTGGAATCCGGCCACGCCGATCGCGGTCGGCATGGTGCTCGGCGCGCTGATCGCCCCACCCGACCCGGTGGCCGCGATGGCGATGGCGGGCAAGCTGGGGTTGCCGCGCCGGTTGATCGTGCCGCTGGGCGGGGAGGGCCTGTTCAACGATGTGACCGCGGTCGTCATCTACTCGGTGAGTGTGCAGGCCGTGGTCACCGGGCTGTTCTCCCCGTGGGATGCGGTGCGCGACTTCGTGATCGCGGCGCTGGTCGGTGGGTTGGTCGGGCTCGGTTTCGGGTGGGCGGGCGCCAAACTCACCGACCTGCTGAGCACGGTGACCTGCGAGGTGTCGCTGAGCCTGCTGCTGCCCTTCATGGCCTACGCGACCGCCGAGCACCTCGACGGTTCGGGGGTGCTGGCGGTGCTGGTGTGCGCGCTGTATCTGAGCGACGCGCTCACCAAGACCGTCGATCGCAGCTACCGGCTCGTCGCCGATCACGTCTGGGACGTCATCGAAATGCTGATCACCGGGTTCGCGTTCGCGCTGATCGGGCTGGAACTGCAGGTCGTGCTCGAGACGGCCGGGCAGGGGTGGCGCCAACTGCTCGGCGTCACCACCGCCGTCATCGTGGTCGTGGTGGGGGTGCGGTTGGTGTGGTTGCTGGTGACCTGGCGGTTGCTGCTGCGCTTCTCGCGCACGTACGCCGAGACCGCGCCACTGAGCTGGCAGGAGGTGATCGTGACCTGGTGGGCGGGCATGCGCGGGGTGGCCACGGTCGCGCTGGCGTTGGCGATCCCGCTCACCATCGAATCCGGGGCCGACTTCCCCGCCCGCTCCCAGATCCTGTTCATCGCCTTCGCGCTGGTGCTGTTCACCCTGCTCGTGCAGGGGCCGACCCTGCCGTGGCTGGTGCGGATCACCGGCGTGCACGCCGACACCGAACAGGAACACGCCTACGAACGCGACCTGTGGACCAGGGTCGTGCGCGCCGAACTCGACACCCTCGACGAGATCGCCGCGCGCGAGGACCTGCCCGACGACCTCTACCGCAACATCAAGAACAACCTGCGCCGATTCGCCGCCCAGCCCGCCACCGAAGCCGCCGCGCCCGATCCCGAGGCCAGAAAGGCCGCCGAGCGCGTCCGGCAGCGCCGCGACACCGCGCGCGCCGTCCGCGCCGAGATGACCGAGGCGGGCCGCACGGTCGCCCTGGCGGCCCGTCGCGAACCCGGCATGCCCCCGGAGGTCGTCGACAGCGTCATCCGCCGCCTCGACCTCGGCCAGGGCTGATCAGTGCCGCCGACGCACCATCATGGGTCGTGGTGGCCGACCGCGAGTCGGCCACCACGACGACCGTCAGGGGGTCGAGTAGCCGATGAGGGCGCCGATGCCCGCGCCGATCGGGATGGTGACCAGGGCGCCGACGCCGCCGAGGAAGAAGCCGAGCACCGCGCCGATACCGGCCCCGATCAGCGCGCCCACCCCGGCGTTGTGCTGCTTGCGGGCCAGGGTGTCGGCGGCCTCGTCGACGAACTCGGCCATGTTCGCGGTGACGACGGCGGGCGCGACGGCCGGGGTGAGGGTCGCGGACCGACCGTCCGCGGCGATATCGGCGACCAGGTCGAAATCGCCCGCGCCGCTGAGGATTCGGGTCGGCACGGCGGCGACCAGCCTGCCCGTGTGGTCGGTCAGGGTGATCGCGCCACCGGCGATGCCGAAGGTGCCCTCGGGCGCGGACACCGTCAGCGCGGAGCCGTCGGTCTTCGGTGTCGCGGTGAACGCCACCCCACCGTCGACACCGTGCACCACCGGAACGGCCGCCGAGGGTGCGGCGTGGGCGGTGGTGGTGGCCGCCAGCCCGACGGCACCTGCCGCGAGCGCGGCGATCACGCCGAATCGTTGTGTGCCCGAAGTAGTTCGAGACGAGAGTCGCATCGTGCCCCTCCAGTCTGTCCACCGAAGAACGGCGGAACATCCTCTGCCGGACCGGATCTCGGCCCGCAAGCATTTTCGCACCGCCCTCGACCCCACGGAACCCACCTGCGTTGATACCGGAAAAACATCACCACATCGACATATTCACCGATCCGTTGGCAGGATCGATGCGGACCGTCCCCGAGACAGGAGAACCGATGACGATTCTGGTGACCGGCGCCACCGGCAATATCGGTCGCATGGTGGTGGATCAACTGATCGCGGGCGGCGCGCAGGACATCCGCGCGCTCACCATCGACCCCGCGAAGGCGGCCCTGCCCGAGGGCGTGCAGGTGGTCCGCGGACATCTCGGCCGACCGAAAGATCTGCGCGCCGCCTTCGCCGATGTCGACCGGATGTATCTGGCGCCCGCCCCCGACACGGTCGTGGACGTGCTCGCCGCCGCGCGCGCGGCCGGCGTGCGCTACGTCGTCGACCTGTCCGGCGAGCCCGAAAGCTGGTGGGGCACCGTGAGTTCGGCCGTCGAGGCCAGCGGCCTGGCCTGGACCCACCTGTGGCCGGCCGACTTCATGGAGAACAGCCTCACCTGGGCGCAGCAGATCGCGGCGACCGGCACCGTGCGCGAACCGCACCCCGAGACCGCGACCGCCCCCATCGCGATGGTCGACATCGCCGCCGTCGCCGCCAGCGCCCTGCTCACCGACGAACACCGTGCCCGCGCCTACCCGCTGGCCGGACCACAGGTCCTCACCCGCGCCGACCTCGTCGACCACCTCGCCGTGGCCCTGCGCCGCGACCTGCGATTCGTGCGCTCCACCCGCGCGGAAACCATCGCGGCCCTGCAACCGGCCATGGGCGCGAACACCACCTGGTACGTCGACAACGTGCTGCTCGACTACACCCCGCCCGCCGACTCGCTGCCCGTCACCAGTGTCGGTGACATCACCGGCAGGCCCGCCACCACCTTCGCGCGGTGGGCGCACGACAACGCGGGGCGCTTCACCGTCGTCTGAGACCGAATATTCGGGGCCGACATGTATTCGGCGACAAGGGATCACGGTGTTCTGCGGGAATTCGGCCAAATCTGGGCCGAATGCGACCGGGCGGGGAATTCGGATGCCACGATGTGGACATTTCGGGTGGATTCGATCAGGGGTCGGCGGTAACAGTGACAAGGATTGTGGTTCCGGTGGGGCGGCTGGTCGGGGCGATCGTGCTGATCGCCGCGGCGATCGTCGCGCTGCACGGGCGGGTGCCGGGGATGGACGACTCCGTCGACGCCACCGGCCCGTCGGCGATCGCTGTCGCGCTGATGCCGGTACTGCTGCTGGTCTCGGTGGTGATCCTGCTCGCGGGCGTGATCGTCAGCCAGCACCGCCTGCCCCTCGCCCTGCCCGCGGACCAGAGTGAGCTGCGAGTCCGCTTGTCGTTCAAGCGATTCAACGTGCTGGCGCCGGTCGCGCTCGGTGCGGTGTCGCTGCTGTTCGCGGTCGGCATCACGATGCTGATCGTGCTGCCGGGCGCGCGCCGGGAACCGCCGCCCGCCGTGGCCGCGGTGACGACGCTGGATGTCAGCGGGCAACCGGTGACGACCGCGGCCGAGGCCCAGGTCGTCGACTCGGCGCTGGATTCCTCGCGCCTGGGCGGCTCCGCACTGGTCGGGGCGGTCGGACTGGCCGTGGTGTTCATCGTGGTCGCGCTGCTCGGCCTGCTCGGCGTCATCGTCGCCGCCCGCCGCGCCCCGGCCGTCGAGGTGCCGGAAACGCCCGAGGAGCAGGTGGCCAACACCGTCGATACCCTCACCAGGGCCGCGGAGATGGGCCTGGCCGCGATGAACGCGCCCGGCCAGGACGCCCGCACCGCCATCATCGCCTGCTACCTGGCCATGGAAACGGGCCTGGCGATGGATCGCGCCGCGGCGCCGCTGATCTCGGACACCCCCTACGAGGTGCTCGAACGCGCCTTCGACACCGGGGTGCTGCGCGACGACGCCGCCCACGAGCTGGTCGCCCTGTTCGAGGAGGCCCGGTTCAGCCCGCACGCCATGCTGGGCTGGCAGCGCATCCGCGCCGAACAGCTTCTGCGCCTGGTGCTCTCGGACCTGCAAGCCCGCGCCGAGGCGCTCGCCGCCTGATCACGGCAGCGAGTCCTGGCGCTCGTCGTGCAGCCAGGTCCCCATCATCCGCGCGGTCATCGCGATCGCGGCCGCCCGATCGTCATCGGACACATCGTCGGCCGATGCCCGCAGCACCGCCGTGAAACCGGTGTTGACCAGCACCCACGACATCATCTCGCGGGTGTGGTCGTCGCCGGGGCCGACGAACTGGATCACGATGAGCTTGACCACCATGCGCAGGCGCGGCTCGAATTCGGGGATCCCGCTGCTGTGGAAGCGCACGCTGCCCACCAGCGCGCGGATCAGGTCCGACTCCGCGACGAGCACCTCGGCGAACACGTCGAGAATCTCGGCGCAGACCGCGATGTAGTCGTCGCGGCTGCTCGGCGCGCCGGTCGACTGCATGCCGAAGGCGCGCTGGGTGAAGGCCCGCTCGACCTCGGCGATGAGTCGGTCGAGGAGCTCGTCGACCAGCGATGACCGCTCCGGGAAATACCGGTACAGCGTGCCGATGCTGATCCCGGCGCGCGCGGCGATCGCGTTGGTCGAGGTGTTGTCGATGCCGCGCTCGCCGAACAGCGTCGCCGCGGTGTCGAGGATGTGCTCCCTGGTCGCCTTGGCGCGCTTCTGTTTGGGCTGGATCCGGCGGTCGACCTGCTTGGGCGGCATCAGCGGTTCCTCTCGGCGACCGGGGCGACCCGGCCCCGACCGGCTGTGGTCGAACACAGGGGCAAGCGTGACATTTCACAGAACGACACCGGCCCCGCTACGGAAATCCGTTCCGATGCCGAGAATTCAGCTATCGAGGGCACCCGGAGGAGGGGCACGTGGCAGACAATCAGATACCGACGGGTCGGCTCGCGCGCGGCGCCATGCTCGGTCGGTTGGTGACCGGGCAGGCCGCGCGCGGCGCCGGGACCAGGTTGGCCATGATCGGGCGCACCGAGCGGGCGCGACGGGTGATGGCCGAGCGTTCCTCGTTGCAGGCCGCTCAGCAGATCGTCACGGTGCTCGGCGGGATGAAGGGCGCGGCGATGAAACTGGGGCAGATGGCCTCGGTCCTCGACCTCGATCTGATCCCGGAGGCCTACCGCGAGGGCTTCCGGTCCAAGCTGGTCGCCCTGCTCGACAGCGCGCCCGAAGTGCCCTTCGCCGACATGATGGCGGTGCTGCGCCGCGACCTCGGCGCCCCCGCGCGCGTTTTCGCCGACATCGACCCCGAACCGGTGGGGGCGGCCTCGATCGGGCAGGTCTATCGCGCGCGCCTGCGGGACGGGCGGGCGGTGGCGGTCAAGGTGAAATATCCCGGCGTCGACCGCGCGGTGGAAGCGGATATGCGCAATCTGCGATTCTTCAGCAACCTGTGGAAATCGATTCTGCCCAGCGCGGCCGACAATGCCGTGCTCGCCGAAATCGCCGGCAATATCAGCGCCGAACTGGATTACCGGCAGGAGGCGCGCAATCAACATCGCGTCGCGACGCGGTATCGCGGTCACCCCTACATCACGGTGCCCGACAGCATCGCCGAATTCTGCACCGACAATGTGCTGGTCACCGAATTCTTCGAGGGCACGCCTTTTCAGGATCTGCGCGAGTGTCCGGCCGATCAGCGCGATCACGTCGGCGAACTGGTGTACCGGTTCTACATCACCGCCATGTTCGAGCACGGCGAATACTGTGCCGACCCGCATCCGGGCAATGTGCTCGTCGGCGCGAACGGGCGCGTGGGCTTCGTCGATTTCGGACTCTACAACCGCATGGACCGCGCCCACCTCGAGCTGGAACGGCGGGTGCTGTGCGCGGCCGAGGCGGGTCGGGGCGAGGAGGTGTATCGGCTGTGGGCCGAGCGCGGCATCGTCGACCCGGACTCGGCGATCACCCCCGAGGACTGCCTCGAGTACGTGTGGTCGGTGACGGGCTGGCACCTGATCGACGAGCCCGTCACGGTCACCTCCGAACTCGCCACTAGCGCGGTCGTGCTGGCGACCGACCCGCGCGTGAGCCGCCACCGCGACGTTCGCCGCCTGCTGCTGCCCCCCGAGCACGTGTTCTCCCGGCGCACCGACCTGTTCACCCTCACCGCGCTCGGCCGGATCGAAGCGACCCAGAACTGGCATCGCCTGGCCAGGGAGTGGCTGCACCACGAGCCGTCGACCACCGAGATCGGCCGGGCCATCGAGGCGTGGCGGCGCGCCGAGTTCACCGCCGAGCCGTGAAGTCATGGGCGTCACCGGCCGCGGGATCGTCATGGGCGAAGAGTAGAGAGCGCGGCGGATTCGCGCGCCCGGCTCAATAGGTATTGAGTCGGCTCATCACCCGGTGTTGTCGGACATGGGTTTTCGACACAAAAACACGGTAGTTCGCACCGGTCGACCCCGGGCTTGTGCGCGGCCATGGGCGTTTCCGGAATAGCTTGGTGAGCTGTCCACACCTGTCCGAAAGCGATTTTCGCGCCGGTTATCCCGGCATATCTTCGGGGCGGCTCACGGGCCGATTCCTTTTTCGCTTTCGGAAAGGCAGACCTGGCAATGACAATGACTCGTGGTCGCACGCGCTCGGTGCGTGCGGCAATACTGATGGGCGCCGCCCTGGTGGCGGTCGCCCTCTCCGGAACGGGGGCATCGGCCGACCCGAACGCCGCGCCCACCGAGCAGGCGCTGGCCGAGATCATCGCCGACGGCCGCGATGTCGCCTGGGGCACCGACGGCGGCCTGGGCGGCACGGGCTCGGCCTGCACCTCCGGCAGCGGCGCGGGTTCGGGCAACGGCTCCGGCGACTGCTACGGCGGTTCCGGGTCCAGTTCCGGTTCCTCGGGCGGCTATTCGTCCGATCCCGGCGCGCACGGCCCGGCCTCGACGGCGTTCCTGCCCGCGTTCGGTTACGGCCTGCTCAACCCGGACGCCGCGGCACCGGGCACCAACGACTGGAACTGCAAGCCGACCGCCAACCACCCCCGCCCGGTGGTGCTGCTGCACGGCACCTGGATGAACGCCTACAACGGTTACGCCTACATGGGCCAGCCGATCAAGGACGCCGGGTACTGCACCTTCACGTTCAACTACGGTCGCTCGAACATGCTCGAGGGTGGCGGTCTGGGTTCGTTCCTGCCCGGCGTGATGGGCACCGGCTACATCCAGGACTCGGCCAAGCAGACCGCGGCGTTCGTCGACCGCGTGCTCGCGGCCACCGGTACCGACGAGGTCGACATCATCGCCCACTCCCAGGGTGGCTCGATGGCGAACTGGTACACCAAGTTCGAGGGCGGCGCGGCCAAGGTGAACAAGCTCATCACCTACGGCGCCACCCACCACGGCACCAGCCTCGACGGCATCGGCGCGCTGGGCCGCATGGTGAACAACCTCGGCATCGACGTGCTGGGTCCGATCGAGATCTTCGTCGGCCACGCGGGTATCCAGCAGACCGTCGGTTCGGACTTCGTCAAGACGCTCAACGCCGGCGGTGACACCGTCCCCGGCATCGACTACACCATCGTCGGCACCCGCTACGACGAGGTGACCAACCCCTACGAGCTGACCTTCCTCGACCAGGGCCCCGGCTCGACCGTGCACAACATCGTGCTGCAGGACGGCTGCGAGCAGGACATCTCCGATCACCTGACGATGATGTACTCCCCGCGCGCCCTCTCGATCGCCCTTCGTGCCCTGGACCCGATCCAGAACCCGCAGCTGACCTGCACCTTCAACCCGTGGCTGATCGGAGGTGGTGGCTCGCTGTAACCACGTCGACCGCATCGGGTGCCTCGCGGCACGGCTTGGCCGCGAAGCACCCGATCGTCGTGTGGGCCTACCGTCGCCGCCGGGTCGATGTCATGTCAGGGGTCTGTGATAGCCCAGATGTCGGATTGTGATATTCGTAACGGACTCAATGCATGCGAACCTTTCGACACCAGAGGGGCCTCGATGAAAACGCGTTACGCCTACCGGTGGGTCAACAATCACGCCGTGATCCGCCTGTTCGAGAAGGTCCTGCTCCGACGCGGTGACGCGTTCTCCCGGTTGCAGGCCGGTCCCGAGGGGATCGAGAACCCGTACGCGCTCATCGAGGAGCTACGCGGGGACGGCGGTCTGGTGCGCACCCCGCCGGTGTGGATGGCGTTCGATCACGATCTGGTGCGGGAGATCTTGCGCGACAACCGATTCGGGGTCGGGGTGCCCGCCGCGTTCGGTTCGCCCCGGCCGCTGCGTCGCTGGCTCGACCGCAATCCGCTGCCGCCCAACCCCGCCGACGCGCCGTCGCTGCTGGTGATCGACCAGCCCGAGCACACGCGCCTGCGCAAACCGGTGACCGCCGCGTTCACCCCGCGCGCGGTCACCCGCCTGCGCGAACGGATCGAGACCGTCACCGAGGAACTGCTCGACGCCATGCCCGAGGACGGTCCGACCGATCTGGTGCAGCGGTTCTCCTCGCGGTTGCCGATCGCGATCATCTCCGAGATGCTCGGCTTCCCCGAAGACGACATCGAGATGTTCCTGCGCTGGGGCGACGACATCAGTCCGCTGTTCGACCTCGGCATCTCCTGGCGGACCCACCAGCGCGCCATGGAGGCCTCCGAGCGGGTGCAGGAATACCTGCTCGCGCACGTGGAACGGCTGCGGGTCGACCCCGGCGACGACATCCTGTCGAATCTGGTCACGGCGGGCGAACTCGACACCTACGAACTCTGCGCGACGGCGACGCTGCTGATGGCGGCCGGTTTCGAGACCACGGTGAACCTGGTCGGCAACGGCATCACCTGGCTGCTGCGCCACCCCGAGCAACTCGACCGGTTGCGGGCCGAGCCGGACCTGTGGCCCAACGCGGTCGACGAGATCCTGCGGATCGACCCGCCGGTGCAGACCACCGCCCGCACCGCCCGCGAGCCCCTCGAGGTCGGCGGGCTGAAACTGCGCAAGGGCTCGGTGGTCGTGCTGTCGCTGGCCGGCGCCAACCGGGATCCGCGCGTGTTCCCCGACCCGACCACCTTCGACCTCACCAGGTCCAACGCGAAGAGCCACGTGTCGTTCAGCAACGGCATCCACGTGTGCCCCGGCTCCAACCTGGCCAGGATGGAGGCGATCCATGCGCTGCGCGCCCTGTTCGAACGCTTCCCCGACCTGCGGCTCACCGACCCGCCCACCCGCCGTCAGCTCTACACCCTGCACGGCTACCGGCATCTGCCCGCGCACACCGGCCGCCGATTCCGGCCGCAGGAGGTGGCCGACCGTCGCGTGCCGCCGCTGGCCGCCGCCCAGCCGGATCCGCTCGCCGCGGACCGGGCGCCGCTGCCCACCGCCCGGGACTAGGGAACGAGCAGCCCGGCCGCTCGCTCCCAGTACGCGTGCATGTCCTGCTCCCAGTAACCCCAGGAGTGGGTGCCCGCGTCACGGAAGTGGAAGGTGGCCGGGATGTTCAGTTCGCTCAGACGCGTCCGCAACAACTCGGTGCACACCACGGTGATGCCGTCGAGGATGCCGCCGATGAGCATCTGGTCGGCGAGTTTCACCGGGCTGTACTGAATGCCCGGCCCGCTGAGGGTGTCCAGCGGGCCGGGCAGCCCGTTGCCCGTGGACACGTACACCTGCACCCCGCGCAGTTTCTCCGCGTTGAGCACCGCGTCGTTGGCGGCCCAGGCCGGATTGCCGGGCAGGCCCCACATATTGACGGGGTTGCCCTTGCGGGCGGTGACGATCGAACCGACCATCGCCTGCCCGGCCGGATTGTCCGTCTGGATGCACCCGCTGAACGAGCCCACCATCCGAAACCGTTGCGGCGCTTCCTGCGCCATCCGGAACACCGCCGAGCTGGCCATCGACAGCCCGGCGACGGCGTCGCGACCGGTGCCGGCGAAGGCCGAGTCGATGATCGGGGGCAGTTCGACGGTGAGGAAGGTCAGCCAGCGGTTGCGTCCGGTGCCGGGATCGTCGGCCAGCCAGTCGGTGTAGAAGGTGCCCGCGCCGCCGATCGGCATCACGACAGTGGTCTGGACCGAGCCGAAGAACTCGAGGGCGTCGGTCTTGGTGAACCAGTTGCTGCCCTCGCGCCAGTCGGCGGTGTCGGTGCCGCCGTCCACCCCGTTGATCAGATACAGCGAGCCCGCGGGGGCCCCGGGATTCGCGGCGGGGATGACCGCGACGGTGACCGGGCGGTTCATGGCCGCGGAGTGCACGGTCAGGTCGATCACCTTGCCCGGCCCGTTCGCCTTCGCCGCGACCGCGAACGAGCCGTTCGGGGCCGGGAGCGCGGCCGCCATGGCCTCGGCGGCGACGAAGTCCGGGCTGGCCTGCGCCGTCGCGACGGCGGGCAGCCCCGTCGCCGCGAGCGCCACCGCGAGGATCAGCCGTCGCGCCATCGAATTGAGCACTGTCCGTTCTCCGTTCACTGTTCTCACTGCCCGTTCCGACTCGTGCCGTCGACCAGGCGCAGGCTGCGCGCGTCGGGCCACAGGGCCGACCACGGGCGTTCCGGCCCGCCGCACAGCCACACCGACACACCGCGATTCACGCCGGGGAAGCCGAGTGGGTCGTCGAGGGTGGCCAGCAGGGTCGTTTCGGTGAAGGGGGTGCGCAGGGCGGTGCTGGGACTGTCGACCCCCACGTAGAGCACCGTCGTCGCGTCATCGGGTGGGACACCGAAGTAGCTGTAGCCGCGATTCGGGCTGTACGCCGTCGGCAGGTCCGACGCGAAGTGGTCGAGTGCCGCTGCCTGCCAATAGTTCTGGGTCACGAGCACCAGGTCGTCGCGTTGCGCGGACGGCACCCGGTCGTAGCTCTCGGTGACGGCGGTGACGAGGTCGTCCCAGCCGGCGGGCCCGAAAAGCACACTGCGCGAGTGGATCTGCGAGTAGTCGTCGGTCGGTTGACGCAACTGCGAAGCGGGCAGCGGCAACACGACCACGAGCCCGACGCAGATCGCGGTCGCGAGCGCGGCGACCGAGGACCCGACGACCGCCGTGCGTCGCCCGATACCCCGATCGACCAGATACACCGCGCCCGCCGCGAACAACCCGGGAAACGCCCCCGCCACGAAATACGGGCGCAGCCCGGCGAGCACCACACCGCCCGCACCGATCACGATCATCGGGATCAGGAAGTAGTACGGCCGGAACCGTTCCGCGCACAGCCCGGCCCACATCCCGACGAGCAGCAGCAGCCCGCCCGCCCCGGTGACCTGGATCATCGTCCACGGCGCGGCCAACACGCTCGCCGTGGCCAGCTGCTCGTCGCGCACCACCGCGCCCATCGCCAACTGCGGCCAACCGTGGGCGTGCTGCCACCACAGAATCGGCACCGCCGACCCCACCAGCAGTCCCGAACCGAGCCACCACGCGGGTCGGCGCAGCATCTCGCGTGGCCCGAACAGCGCCACCCCGAGGGCGAGCACCGCCCAGATGATCGGGATCAACCACTTGACCTGGAAGTCGACCGCGGCCACGAATCCCGCCGCCACCAGCAGATAGTCGTCGCGGGTGCGTATCCAGCGGATCAGCAGCCAGGCGATCACCGCCGTCAGGGTGATGTCGACGGCGAAGGTGCTCAGCATCGCGGACTGCATCACCGCCATCGGCGTGGTCGCGTACGCCAGCGCCGCGATCGTCTGGGCGCGGCGCCCCCCGCCGAACTCCCTGGCCATCACCGCGCTGAGCACGACGGCGGCCAGGGTGCACAGCAGCGCGGGAACCCGCAGCGCGACAACCGATCCGGGCGCGAGCTGATCCGATAGCGCCGCGAGCAACGGAACCAGCGGTCCCTGGTCGGCGTAGCTCACCGACAGATGTCGGCCCGCCGCGAGGAAATACAGTTCGTCGCCACCGAGGAGGTAGCGGTCGATCCTGGCGAGGAACAGTGCCCCCGCCAGGACCGCGACGACCGAGACCGCACGCCACTCGAGGGCGGGCAGCGCGGTGGTGTCGGGTGCGGTGAGGCTCCTGACGTTCATGGATACTCCGCCTGCTCAGTCGCGGTCGCCCGGGGCGGAACCGGACAGTGTTGGTTGGGGCAGTGATTCGCGTGGGGGAGCCGCGCTGTGGTGGCGCAGCCAGGCCGGCGCCCACCAGCAGGCGTCGCCGAGCAGCCGCATCGAGGCGGGCACCAGCACCATGCGCACGATGGTCGCGTCGATGAGCAGCGCGGTGACCATGCCGAAGGCGATGTACTGCATCATCAGCAGGTCCGACAGGGCGAAGGCGCCGGTGACCACCAGCAGGATCAGCGCGGCGGCGGTGATGATCCGCCCCGTCCGGGCGACCCCGGCCCGCACCGCCTCGGTCGTCGTGGCCCCGGCGGCTCTGGCCTCGACGATGCGCGAGAGCAGGAACACCTCGTAGTCGGTCGACAATCCGTAGACCACCGACACGATCACCACCAGGACCAGCGACATGATCGGTTGCGGGGTGAAGCCGAACACCCCCGCCCCGTGCCCGTCGATGAACACCCAGGTGAGCACGCCAAGGGTGGCGCCGAGTCCGAGCAGGTTCAGCGCGGCCGCCTTCAACGGCAGCACCAGCGAACCGAAGGTCAGCGCCAGCAGGATCGTGCTGGCCAGGAAGACGAGCGCGATCATCAGCGGCATCCGCTCGACCAGCGCGTCGATACTGTCCTTCTCCACGGCGGGCTGCCCGCCCACCAGCAGCGTCGTCCCCGACGGCAGCGGCATCGAGCGCAGATAGTCGATGGTCGCCTCGGCATTGTCGGAGCTCGTGAGCACGGTCTGGGTGGTGAGCACCTGGGGTTGGAACGGTGACTGCATCGGCGCGGCGAACGGCGCCGCCAGGCCGGGCGCGCGATCGGCCTCGGCGCGCACCAGATCGGCCTTGGCCGGATCGAAGGTGACGATGACCAGGTCGATCGGGTCGATCTGGCGCAGCGGGAACAGTTCGTCGAAGTGCTGCTGGGCCAGTCGCGTCGGATGCTCCGGCGGCAGGAACCGCTCGTTGATCGACCCGAAGGCCAGATTCTTGATCGGGATGACGAGCAGCAGCAGGCCGAGGCAGATCGGAATCGCCACCACCAGCGGACGTTTCATCACCCCGGCCGCGAACCGCCCCCAGGCGTTGTTCGGAACATCGTCGCGGTCAACAGGTTTGCGGAACCAGTCCACGCCGAGCCAGTCCACCCGACGGCCCAGCACCGCCAGCATCGCGGGCAGCAGCGTCACCGAGGTGATGGCGGCCAGCGCGATGGTGATGATGGCGCCGTAGGCGAACGAGCGCAGGAACCCCTGCGGGAACACCACGATGCCCGCCGCCGCGACCGCCACGATCAACGCCGAGAACAACACGGTGCGCCCCGCCGTGGTCACCGAGCGCCGCACCGCGTCCTCGACCGAGCTCCCGTCGGCGAGTTCCTCGCGGAAACGGCTCAGCACGAACAGCCCGTAGTCGATCGCCAGCCCGAGCCCGATCATCGAAACAACGGGGGAGACAAAGGAATTGACCTCGGTCACCGCCGTCAGGCAGCGCAGCAACCCCCACGCGCCGAGCATGGTCAGCCCGCCGACGATCAACGGCAGCGCGGCCGCGACCACCCCGCCGAACAGGAAGAACAGCAGCACCGCGACCGCCGGAATGGCGAACAGCTCCACCCGCCGCTGATCCTGCGCCATGGTGTCGTTCAACGCCGCCGCCACCGGCTGCCCACCGGCCAACTCCACCTCGACCCCGGGAATCACGAACTCGTCGGCGATCTCGCGATAGTTACGGCCCTGCTCGGTGGGATCGAGCCCGCTGATCGCGATGGAGGCGAACGCGTGATCGCGCTCCGGTGTGCCGAACACCTCCGGCAGCGCCACCCCGGAATCGGTGGCCCAGTACGCGCCGTTGATCCGGTCGATCTGCTCGGGAAACCGCTGTGGCAGCGCGTTCAAGCCGGCCACGACCCGCTCGGCGAACACCGGATCGTCCACGGTGCTGCCCGCGGGCGCCCGGAACAGCAGCAGCACATCGCTGCTGTGATCACGGCCGAACGCGTTGTCGCGCGTCTGCGCCGCGCGCACCGACTCCGAGGCCGGATCGTCGAACCCCTTGGAGCTCAGATCCGCACCGAGGCCGAGCCCGTAGGCACCCAGTGCCAACAACCCGGTCACCATCACCACGATGACGGTGTAGCGCCGCCGGACGACGGTGTCTGCCCACTGTGACAACTCGGCGAACACATTCGCCTCCCAACTGCTCGCGATGGGGTCGAACTTGTCACTGTCGGTGGTCTTTTCGGCCGCGAAAAGACAAAGTTGCAGCCGGTCACAACAGTTCTCGGAAATCTGTTGTGAGCGGTGACGGTCCGGGCTGGGGGCGATCACAGGGAATTCGGCGAATGCCCGTCCGAAATTCCAGAGGTCGCTGATCGCGCGTTCGTCGAGGTGGCGGGCTCCTACGTTGACATCAACGGTCACTTGCCGCAGACCGGTCTAGCCGAAGGAAATGACGTGTCGGATATTGCCATTGTCGGAATCGGATGTCGGTTCGCGGGTGGGATCGATTCCCCGGAATCGTTCTGGGACTTTATCGTCGACAAACGTGACGGCGTCGTGGAGATGCCCGCCGATCGCTGGGATTGGCGCCGCTACTACGACCCGGAACCGCGCACCCCCGGACGCAGCTACACCAAGCACGGCGCCTTCATGACCACCGATCCGTGGGAGTTCGACCCCGACTTCTTCGGGATCTCCCCGCGCGAGGCCACCGTCTTGGACCCGCAGCAGCGGCTGATGCTCGAGGTGACCTGGGAGGCCCTCGACGACGCCGGCATCGCGGGCAACGCGGCCGGGTCGCGCGTCGGCGTGTACGTGGGTGGGTTCGTGGTGGACCAGTCGGTCATCGGCGTGGTCGGTCCGGCGCTGTTCCACACCGACATGCACACCCCCGCCAGCGCCTCGTACACGATGCTGTCCAACCGCGTCGCCTACGCGCTGAACCTGGTCGGCCCCGCGATCACCGTGGACACGGCCTGCTCGTCCTCGCTGGTAGCGCTGCATCTGGCCTGCCAGGCGCTCGAGAACGACGACTGCACGGTCGCGCTCGCCGGTGGCGTGAATGTGATGTTGCAGCCGGAGACCTTCGTGCTGATGTGCAAGGGCAGCTTCCTGGCCGCCGACGGGCGCTGCAAGTCCTTCGACGCCTCGGCCGACGGCTACGGGCGCGGCGAGGGCGCGGGCATGGTGGCGTTGAAGAAGCTCGACGACGCCGTGCGCGACGGCGACCGCGTCTACGCGGTGATCAAGGCGACCGGGTCCAACCAGGACGGCCGCACCACCGCCATCACGGTGCCCAATGTCGACTCGCAGGAGGCGCTGGCCCGCACAGTGTGCGAACGCTCGGGCCTGGCCCCCGACGAGATCACCTACCTGGAAGCCCACGGCACCGGCACCCTGGTCGGCGACCCGGTCGAATTGCGCGCTCTCGGAAGGGTGTTCGGCTCCCCGTCGGGCCGCACCGGCACCATCGGCGTCGGCTCGGTGAAGGCCACCATCGGCCACACCGAAGCCGCCGCGGGCGTGGCCAGCGTGATCAAAGCCGCACTGGCCCTGCGACATCGGACCCTGCCGCCGCAGGGTTGGCTGAACAAGCCCAACCCCGACATCCCGTTCGAGGAACTCGGCCTGCACGTGCAGACCGAGGCCGAGCCGCTGCCCGAGAACGGGACGCCGATGTCGGTGGCGGTCAACGGTTTCGGCTACGGCGGCACCAACGCGCACGCGATCCTGCAGGAATACCGCGCTCCCGCAGCGTCGTTCGCGACCCCACGCCACCTGGGCATCTTGCCGCTGTCGGCCCGCAGCACCGGCGCCGCCCGCGCACTGGCCGGTCGCTTCGCCGACCTCATCACCGCCGGGGCCGACCCCGACCGCCTGGCCGAGGCCGCCTGGACCCGCATGGCCCACCATCCGTTCCGCACCGGCGTCCTGGTCGACGGCTCCACCGACGACCTGGTCCGCGAACTGCACGAATATGCCGCCGGTGGTGGCCGTGACGCCACCCGTGTGGTGTCCTCCGGCACGACCGAGCCGGTGTTCGTGTTCTCGGGCATGGGCCCGCAGCACTGGAAGATGGCGCGCGGCCTGCTCGCGGCGGACGGGGTGTTCGCCGAGACCGCGCGCGAGATCGACGCCGAATTCCAGGCGATCGCCGGATGGTCGATCATCGAGGAACTGCGCAAGCCCGAGCAGGAGTCCCGGGTCACCCGCACCGAGGTCGCCCAGCCCGCGAACTTCCTGGTCCAGGTGGGTCTGGTGGCGGAGCTGGCCGAATACGGCATCGCCCCCGCCGCCATCGTCGGCCACAGCGTGGGCGAGGTGTCGGCCGCCTATGTCAGCGGGATGCTGACCCTGCGCGAAGCGGTGCGCGTGGCCTACCACCGGGCCCGCCTGCAAGCCACCACCGCGGGCACCGGCGGCATGCTCGCCGTCGGCATGACCACCGCGCAGGCCGAGGCCCTCATCGCCGACGACCCGCGCGTGGACATCGCCGCCATCAACAGCCCCACCTCGCTGACCCTGTCCGGTGACGTGGACCGCCTCGACGAGATCGCCGAAAAGCTCACCGAGGACGGCATTTTCGCGCGCCGCCTGCGCGTCGAGGTGCCCTACCACAGCCGTCTGATGGCGCCGATCCACGACGAACTGCTCACCGCGCTCGCCGACCTGAACCCGCAGGCGCCCCGCGTGCCGCTGTACTCCTCGGTCACCGGCGCGCTGGTCACCGAGGGTGACTGGAACGCCGAATACTGGTGGTCCAATGTGCGCCAGCCGGTCCGGTTCTTCGACGCCGTCGTGAGCCTGATCGGGGCGGGCAGCCGGGTCTACCTCGAGGTCGGCCCGCACCCGGTGCTGTCGGGCAATATCCGCGAGGCCCTGGTCGACGCCGACGTGGCGGGCACCACCGTGCCCACCCTCGACCGCGAACAGAGCGACTCGCACAGCCTGCGCCGCACCCTCATCGGCCTGCACGCCGCCGGTGTCCTCGACCGCGACGTGCTGTTCCCGCCCGAGCACGCCACCACCCCGCACGTCCCGCTGCCGCGCTACCCCTGGCAGCGCACCCGCCTGCACTCGGCGCTGCCGCTGTTCGAACAGGCCCGCCTCGGCACCCCCGACGGCTACGCCATGCTCGGCGACCCGGACGTGGAGGGCCGCCCCGAGTGGCTGCTCCAGGTCGGCACCGAACTGCTGCCCTGGCTGGCCGACCACGTCGTCAACGGCGTGAAGATCATGCCCGGCGCCGCCTACCTCGACGCGGCGCTGAGCGCGACCGCGCAGCGCATCGGCAGCAAACAGGTTGCGCTGGAAGGGGTTCGGTTCGTCGCCCCGCTGATCATGGGCGCGCCCGACGTGCCCCTGGTGGCGATGAGCGTGGAGGAGGCCAGCGGTCGCTTCCTGATCCGCTCGCGCAGCGCCACCGGCACCGCCTGGACGGTGCACTCCTCGGGCCGCACCCTGACCGGCAGCCACGAGCAGGTCGAGGTCGAGGTGCCCACCATCGAGGTGGGCGTCGATGTCGACCCGGCCATGTTCTACGCCGGCCTGTCCGCCGCAGGCCTGCAGTACGGCCCGACCTTCCAGCGGGTGACCTCGGTGCGGGTCGGCCGCGACGTGGTGCTGGCCACCGTCGACGGCAGCATCGCCGCGGACTCACGCCACCTCGCCCACCCCGCGGTGGTGGACGCCGCGATGCAGTGCGCCGCCATGCTGTTCACCGACGAGCGGATCAACGAGGGCGTCATGGTGCCCGTCGGCGTGAGCGCCGTGCGACTGCTGGCCGAACTGCCCGAGCAGATCACCGTGATCGCCAAGCGCGACCCGAAGGCCCGCCTGCGCGCCGACGTCGACCTGCTCGACGCCGACCACAAACTGGTGGCCCGCCTCACCGGCCTACAGATCGGCGCCCTCAAGCCCGGCGACGACCCACTGCACCGCATGGCCGACTTCTACTACACCGAAACCCTCGAACAGCGCGAACCCCTCGACCCGGCGGCCCTGGCCGAAGCGGGCACGGCGTCCACGCTGATCGTCGCGCTCGGCGAGAGCGCCCGCGCCGGTCGACTCGCCGCCGCGATCCTCGGTTCGCGGTTGTACACGGCCGCCGACGATCTCGAGACCGCCCTGGTCGCCGAACTCACCGCCGCCACGGCCGAGGAGACCCAGCGCGTGCACGTCTGCGTCGTGGCCGGTACCGCCTCCGACGACCTCGCCGACCTGTGGACGCTGAAACGCGTCGCCGTCACGGTCTCCGAGTTCGCCAATCCCACCGTGGAAGGCGCACCGCCGCAGTCGCACTTCGGCGACGGCAACATCCACGCCACCCTGATCACCGAGGCCGCCTTCACGGTCCCCGGCAGCGACCTCGCCCCGAACCCGCGCCAGGCCGCGCTCGCCGGCGCGCGCCGCGTCCTGCTCAACGAGCAGACCCCACTGCGCTGGCGCCTGATCGACACCGAACCGAACACCCCGATCGCCGACCTGATCACCGAACTCGGTGTGCCGGGTGCTTTCTCGCTCGACAACGTCGACGAGGTCCTGCTCCGCGACGGCATCCGCTGGGCGCCCTCGGTCACCAAACCGCTGCCCGATCGCATCGAGGAACTCGAGACCGCGCACCCCCTGGCCGACCCGGAGGCCAACTTCGAACTGGACATGCCGCGCACCCGGCTGCTCTCGCAGGTGGCCTGGCGGCAGTGCCCGCGCCCGGCGCCCGGCCCCGGCCAGGTGGAGGTCGCCATGGCGGTGATCGGCCTGAACTACAAGGACCCACTCAAGATCATCGGCCTGCTCGGCGAACGCGAACTCGCCCCCACCTACTTCGGCACCGTGCCCGGTATGGAGGGCATCGGCACCGTGGTGCGGGTCGGCGACGGCGTCGACGATGTCGCGGTCGGGGACAAGGTGGCGGTGGCGTCCAAGGGCATGATGCGCCGCTTCGCCGTGGTCGACCGTCAGCTCGCCGTCGGCGTGCCCGCCGACACCGACCCCGGCTACTGCACCAGCACCATCGCCTTCGGCACCGCCGAATACGCCCTGCACGACCTGGCCCGCCTCGAACCGGGCGAGACCGTGCTCATCCACGGCGCCGCGGGCGGGGTCGGTACGGCCGCCATCCAGGTCGCCAAGGCGATCGGCGCCCGCATCATCGGCACCGCCAGCTCGCCCGAACGCCGCGCGCACGTGCTCGCCATGGGCGCCGACCACGCGGTGAACTCGCGCTCGCTCAACTTCGTCGACGAGGTGCTCGCCCTGACCGGCGGCGTCGGCGCGGACGTGATCGTCAGCAGCGCGCCGGGGGAGATCCTGCGCCAGAACTTCAACGCCGCCGCCGAATTCGGTCGCATCGTCGAGGTCGGCAAGGCCGACATCTACACCGGTGGTCTGCTGGAACTGGCCAACTTCGACAAGAACCTCTCCTACTACTCGATGGATCTGGACCGCCTGGTCGCGGTCCGCCCGCAACGGCTCTCGCGGCTGTTGCAGCGGGTGTTCGAGAAGGTCACCGAGGGCACCTACACTCCGCTGCCGTACCAGATGTTCGAGACCCACGAGGTGAGCCAGGCCTTCGAGGAGACGCTGCGTTCCTCGCGCGTCGGCCGCATCGCCCTGCGCATGGACGACGCCACTCCACCCGTGCGCCCCTACCTGCCCCCGATCGAGATCGACGGCGCCGCAAGCTATCTCATCACCGGCGGCTTCGGCGGTTTCGGCATGGCGATCGGGCGCTGGCTGGCCCTGCGCGGTGCGCGCCGACTGGTCCTGGTCGGCCGCAGCGGTGCGAGCACCGACACGGCCCGACGCCAGCTCGAGGTCTGGCGCGCGCTCGGCATCGAGGTGATCGAGGAACTCGCCGACGTCACCGACACCGCCGCGATCGCCGCGATCGTCGCCCGTGCCCACCGCGCCGACCACCCGCTGCGCGGGGTCTTCCACGCGGCGGGCGCGGTCTCCGACAACCGCCTCGCGAAGATGGAATTCGACCAGCTCGACCGCGTCTACCGACCCAAAGTCCATGGCGCGCAGGTGATCCACCAGGCCGTCGCCGACGCCGGCATCACCCTGGACATGTTCGTCCTGTGCTCCTCGGGCGGGTCGATGTACGGCATCTACGGCCAGTACAACTACTGCGCCGCCAACCTCGCCGTGGAGACCATGGCGCGGCGCTGGACCGCCGCGGGCGAACGCGCCCTGTGCATCGGCTGGGGCCACCTCTCGGGCGCCTCCGGCGGCATGGCCTCGGACGAAACTGCCGAAAAGTATTTGGACCTGGTGGGATTCGGCCCGATCGACATGGCCGACGCCACCGCCTACCTGGAACAGACCCTGCGCCTCGGTGCGTCCAACGCGGCGATCATCCCCACCGACTGGGCCAAACTCACCGGTACCTTCCCGCAGCTGGCCCGCACCGGCCGCACCGCCGCACTGGCCCAGACCTCGGCCAAGGACACCTCCGAATTGGCCAGGCTCCGCAGCGAACTCGCGGCGATGGACGAGGCCAAACGCGGCCCCGCGATCGCCCGCAAGATGGCCGAGGAACTCGCGGTCGTCATGGGGGTGCCGGTCGAGTCGATCGACATGACCGTGCCGGTGCCCGAACTGGGCCTGGACTCGCTGATGGCGGTCGAACTGGGCGCGCGGGTGACCAAGACGCTCGGCATCGACCTGATGTCGATGCAGATGGGTCGCTCGTTCAGCCTCGAACAGGCCGGACCCAAGGTCGCCGAACTGATCCTCGCCTCCGAACCCAGTGTGGCGCCGCCACTTCCGGAACCGGTGGCCGAGGCGCCCCAGGAACCGGCCGTGGAACGATCGGCGGAGGTCTCCATGGCGGGATCGCACTGATGGTCGACTTCGGTTTGATCGACGAATGGCGCCCGGCGCCCGGCCGGCTCGTGACCTGGTTCGCCTCGGCGGACTCGGTCGCGCGCGCGGCCGCGGCGCCGGCCCACCCGGCACCCCCGTCGCTGCAACAGGAGCAGTACCTGCGCCTGGCCGACCGCCATTCCGGCGCGGACTTCCGGTTCTCCGGGCTGTGCCTGGTGACCGCGGTGATCCCCACCGGCGACCTGGACCGCGACGCGATCACCCGCGTCATCCACGCGTTCCTGTTGCGCCACGACACCTTTCGCACCTGGTTCACCGTCGAATCGGGCGGTCGGGTGCTGCGGCACCTGGTGCCTGAGGTCGATGTCGAGTTCGTGCCGGTCGATTACGGCTACATCGACGACCCCGAGGCCATCTGCCGCCACGTCGAGAAGACCACCCCCGGCCCGTTCCAGTGGGACTGCTTCACCTTCGGCGCGATCGACCACGGCGACACCACCACCGTCTACCTGGCCGTGGACCACCTGCACACCGACGGCCTCGGCCAGTACCTGTCCGCGGCCGACTTCGCCCAGCTCTACGCCGCCGAGGTCTGGCCCGACGCCGAACCACCGGCCCCGGCGGCCAGCTACCTGGACTACTGCCGTAACGAACGCTTCCTCAGCGACCAACAATCGCTGTCCTCGCCCGGGGTGAAGAAGTGGCTGGCGCTGTTGCGCGGCAACGACAATCGGCTACCGGTCTTCCCCCTGGACCTGGGCAAGAAGACCGACGGCTACCACCGCAGCGCGCACCGCAGCGTCGTGCTGCTCGACGACGCCGAGGGGGACCGGTTCGAGCAGGTCTGCCGCGCCAACGGCGCGGACTTCGTCGGCGGGGTCTTCGCCGCGGCGGCACTGACCGAACGCGAGCTCATCGGCGCCGACTACTACTTCGGCATGACCCCGATCAGCACCCGCACCAGCGCGGCGGAGAACAACTCCGTCGGCTGGTACGTGACGCTGGTCCCGGTCGCCTTCCCCATCAGCGACCGCACCACCCTGGGGCGCGCGATCAGCCTGGCGCAGCGGGCCTACGACAGCGGACTCCTGTTGGCGCCCACGTCGTTTCACCGCGTCCTGGAACTGCTGCCCGCCGACTCCGAGATCAAGGCCGAACCCGGCTGGGTCACCCCGATGATCTCGTTCATCGACGCCAGGGACTTCGTCGGCAACGAACTGTTCGACTCGCTCGACGCCGGCGTCTTCGCCAACCGCGCCGCCTCCGAGGAAGCGCTCATCTGGATCAACCGCCTGCCCGGTCGGACCTCGCTGAGCGTCATCTTCCCCGACACCGCCATCGCCAACGACTCGGTGGATCGCTACATCGACACCATGCGATCGGTATTCGCCGCCGTTCTCGCCAGCGCCGTGGAGACCCCATGATCCGAGAAGAGTTCGAGCCCTCCATCTTTCACGACCCCGGCATCCCCGACGGGGAGAAATCCACCTACCGGGTCGGGATCACCGGCCAACCGGGCGGGCTCGAGGTTTCCCACGTCGTCATGCACAATCGCGGCGGCTACCACACGACCCTCGAGGTACGTTCGGCCGAATCGAGCCGGGGCGCACGCGAATCGGTCACCATGATCGAGCAGCGCATCGGCCGCATCGACGGATGCCTGCACGCGGAAACCTATCGCGCGCAAACTCTTTCGGGCTCGACGGTGGTGTCACGGGAAGAAGCCACCTTCGCCGACACCCTGCACCTGCAATCCGGTGGTCTCCTCGCGCCCTTCCCGCCGAACATCATGCCGATCGCGGGCGGGCTGACCCTGCTGCGCGGACTCGCGTTCGCCGACGGATTCAGCGCCGCGATCGACGCGTGGCTGGGGTTCTCGGTGCACTGGCCGCTGCTCGCGCGGGTGGAGAAACAGGTCGTCATCGCCAACCCCGCCGGGGTGTTCCCGTGCTGGCAGGTGCGCCTGCGACCGGGCTTCGAGCACGTCAACGGGATGCTGGACAAGATGGTCGGCTCCGTGGTGCCGCCGTTCCTCGCCCACTTCGAGGTCGCGGCGCCACATCGACTGGTGCAGTTGAGTTTTCCGACCGAGATGTCGATGTCGGCGCCGCGCGCCACCATGGAGTTGGTGTCGTGAGCACCGACGTCGCGAAATCGCCGGTGCCCGAACTGGGCGCGTGGTTGGCCTTCGGCGCGTGCCTGATCGCGGTCTTCATGCAGATGATCGACGTGACGATCGTCAACACCGCCCTGCCGAGCCTGACCGCCGACCTCGGCGCGTCCAGATCCGCACAGCTGCTGGTCATCTCGGGCTACGCGCTGGCCTTCGCCTGTGCCCTGCTCACCGCCGCCCGCATCGGCGCCATGGTCGGCAGACGCCGGATGTTCCTGATCTCGGTCGTCGCGTTCACCGCCGCCTCCCTGTGGTGCGGATTGGCCGGTGGCGCACTGGAACTCGTGCTCGCCCGGGTCGTGCAGGGGGCGGCCGGGGCGGGCATGGCCGCGCAGACCATCGCCATCCTCACCGCCGGTTTCCCGCGCGAACGCCACCCGCTGGTCTTCGCGCTGTACGGGGGAGTGGCCGGGTTCGCCGGCATGCTCGGGCCGATCGTCGGCGGGGTGCTGATCACCCTCGACATCGGCGGGTGGGGGTGGCGATCGGTGTTCCTGATCAACCTGCCCATCGGCCTGTTCGCCTTCGCGCTGGCCTGGAAATTCCTCGACCGCACCAGCCCGGTCGGCCGCCACCGCCTCGACCTGGTCGGCGCCGCCCTGTCCGGGCTCGGCCTGTTCGCCCTCATCGCCGGGCTGGCCCAGATCCAACAGCACGGGTGGCGACCGCCGCTGATCGCCGTGGTCGGGGCCGGACTCGCGCTGATCGCGGTGTTCCTCGCCCACCAGCGCACCCACCCCGCCCCGCTGGTCCGCCTCGACCTGTTCGCCAACTACGGCTTCCGTATCGGCTCGGTCCTGGTCGGCGCGTTCTTCGGCCTGTTCACCGCCTTCGTCTTCGCCGCCTCGATCACCATGCAGGACGTCCTGGGCTACTCACCGCTGCTCACCGGCCTGGTCATGACCCTGTTCGCCCTCGGCGCGGGCGCGGGCGCGATCGGCTCACTGATCCTGGTGCCCCGCTTCGACATCTGGGCGCTGGCCGCGGGCATCGCCCTGTTCGGCGGCTGCATCGGCGCCGGCGGGATCTATCTGCACCTGGTCGACGGGAACGCGAGCGCGTGGCTGTGCGCGGGCCCGGTCTTCGCCGCGGGCTTCGGCGTGGGGATCTTCGGCGTGCAACTACAGCCGATGATGCTGTCCGGCCTGAACGCGGACCGCATGTCGGAAGCCTCCGGGGTCCTGCCCACCGTCGAACAGGTCGGCAACGCGGTCGGCCTCGCCATCCTGACCACCGTCTTCTTCGCCTCCCACACCCTCACCGGCACCATCACCATGATGATCGCCATCGCCGCCGTGGCCTTCACCCTCGCCGCCCTGACCCTGGCGATGCCCGCGCGCGCCCGCCGCGAACAGGACGCCCTCGCCGCTCGGTGACAGCGCGTGGTGCGGTCCTCTTGGTGATGCCACGTGCGGTCCCGCCCCTCGGTGATCATCGGCGTCGCCGACTACCGCTGGGGCGGCTCCGTGTCGCGCCACGAATCGTGCTCGACGGTTCGTGTCGTACCTCGGTGCCACAATCCGGCAGGTGCGATGGGCGATTGCGGAGACGGGGGAGGGCGGGGCTCGACTGTGCCCGCTCGATGACGACGGTCGCCCGGCCGGACCGGTGCTCGACGAACCTTCGCTGGTGGCGGCGGTGCGCTCGCGACCCGAGGTGCAGCGGTGGGTGTGGCGGTCCACGGCCGAGATCTACCGGGGCCTGCTGGCGGCGGGTGTGCGGGTCGAGCGCTGCTACGACGTGCAGGCCGCCGAGGCGTTGCTGATCGGGTACGAGCAGGGCCAGTCCGGTCAGGCCCGGTCTCTCGCCGCGGCCTGGGCGCGACTGCACAACCTGCCGGTCCCCCCGGACGCACCCGCCCGCGCCGCCGAGACCCAGCCGTCCCTGTTCGAGTCCGGCCCGGTCCCGCTCCCGCCGGGCACCGACGAATTCACCGCCCTGCTCGCCGTCTACGCCGGACAGCTCACCCGAACGGCGAGCACCGCGCACCCCGAGCGCATGCGCCTGCTGCTCGCCTCGGAATCGGCGGGGATGCTGGTCGCCGCCGAGATGGCCCGCGCCGGAATTCCCTGGCGGGCCGACGTGCACCGCGAACTCCTGGATTCGATGCTGGGCGAACGCTTTCCGGGCGGCTCAGAACCGCGACGGATGGCCGAACTGGCCGACGAGGTGTCCCGAGCGTTCGGCACGCGCGTGCGCCCCGACCTGCCCAACGAGGTGATCAAAGCATTCGGCCGCGCCGGCATCCCGTTGACCTCCACCCGGAAATGGGAACTCCAGCAGGTCGACCACCCGGCCGTCGCCCCGCTGCTGGCCTACAAATCCCTGTACCGCCTCTACACCGCGAACGGCTGGTCCTGGCTCGACCAGTGGGTGCACGGCGGCCGCTTCCGCCCCGAATACCTCCCCGGCGGCACCGTCTCCGGCCGCTGGACCACCAACGGCGGTGGCGCGCTCCAGATCCCGAAGGTGATCCGCCGGGCCATCCGCGCCGACCCCGGCTGGACCCTCGTCGTCGCCGACGCCGACCAGATGGAACCCCGCATCCTCGCCGCCATCTCCCGCGACCCCGGCCTGATGGCGGCCGCGAGCCGCGCCGACGACCTCTGCGCCGACCTGGCCGCCCGCGGCTTCGGCGGCGACCGCGACCGCGCCAAGATCGCCCTGCTCGGCGCCATCTACGGCCAGACCTCCGGCGACGCCCTGACCCACCTCGCGGCCCTGCGCCGCCGCTACCCCGCCGCGGTCGCCTACGTCGACGACGCCGCCCGCGCGGGCGAGGAGGGCCGCCTGGTCCGCACCTGGCTCGGCCGCACCTGCACCCCCGCCACGATCGCGTCCGAAGACCCCACCCCGCCCCAAGAGCCAACCCCCGACTTCGGCACCACCGCCGCCACCCGCGCCCGCGGCCGCTTCACCCGCAACTTCGTCGTCCAGGGCAGCGCCGCCGACTGGACCCTGCTGGTCCTCGCGGGCATCCGCCACACCCTGCGCGACCTGCGCGCCGAACTCGTCTTCTTCCAACACGACGAGGTGATCATCCACTGTCCCACCGAGGAAGCACCCACCGTCGCCGCGGCCATCACCGCCGCCGCCGACACCGCGGCCCGCCTCACCTTCGGCGACATCCCCGTCCGTTTCCCCTTCACCACCGCTGTCGTCGAGTGCTACGGCGACGCCAAATGACCTCGCCACCACCGATTCCCGACACCCCCGACGCCGTCACCACCTCGACGCGTCGGTCGCCGCCCGAGCGAAACGCTGCCGCGCACACCGCGCCCTGCGCGTACGTGTCGGTGGGTATCGGTACCGTTCGATCCGTGGAAACAGGGGAACGTATCCGAGAACTGGCCGACCGGATGGTCGCGCTGCGCGCCGCCTACTACGAGGGCTCGCCGCTGGTCGCCGACGCGGAATTCGACGCGATCGAGGACGAGCTGCGGGCGCTGATCGAGGCCCATCCCGAACTCACGCCGGACCCGAACCCGCTCGAGCAGGTCGGCGCGCCCGCCGTCTTGCACGCACCTGTGCGGCATTCGCGGCCGATGCTGTCGTTGGAGAAGGCGACCAAGCCCGAGCAGGTGGAAGCGTTCTTCCAGCGCTTCCCCGGGCAGTCGGTCGTGGTGATGCCCAAGCTCGACGGGTTGTCGCTGGCGCTGGTGTTCGAGGACGGCCGGTTCGCCCGCGCGGTGACGCGCGGCGACGGCACCACCGGCGACGACGTGACCCCGCTGGTCCGCGCGCTCGTGGACGGCATTCCCGAGCGCATCGACCTCCCCGGTCGCGTGGAGGTCCGCGGTGAGGCGGTGATGTTGCGCTCCACCTTCCTCGCCTACAACGCCGCCCACCCGGACAAACCGCTCATCAACCCGCGCAACGCCGCCGCGGGCACCCTGCGCGCCAAGGACCCCGCCACGGTCTCCGAACGCCGCCTGCGCTTCTTCGGCTTTGACCTCGACACCGCCGCCGACGACGCCGCCCACGACCTGGGCGAGGGCCTGGCCGCCCTCGGCGTCGCGGGCGCGCAGATGCGCCTGTGCGCCGACGCCACCCAGGCCCAGGCCGCGATCACCGAGATCGAACAGGGCCGCAACGACCTCGACTACGACATCGACGGCGCCGTCCTCCGCCTGGCCGACCGCGACGCCTACGCCGCCGCGGGCACCCGATCCAACTCCCCCCGCGGCGCCCTGGCGTTCAAATTCGCCGCCGAGGAGAAGACCACCCTGCTGCGCGAGGTCGTCTGGGATGTCGGCAAGACCGGCAAGATCGTCCCCGTCGCCTGGCTGGAACCGGTCTTCGTCGGCGGCACCACCGTCACCAAGGCCACCCTGGCCAACCAGGAGGTCATCCGCGCCCGCGACATCAAGGTCGGCGACACCGTGCTGGTGCGCCGCGCGGGCGACGTGATCCCGTTCGTCGCCGGCGTCCTCGACGCCGCCGCCCGCACCGGCGAGGAACAGGACATCATCTCGCCCACCAACTGTCCCTCCTGCGGCCAACCGGTGACCGAACAGGGCAACAGCCGAGAGTTGTTCTGCACCAACGTCGCCTGCCCGGCCCAGACCGTCCGCCGCCTGATCCACTGGGCCTCGCGCGCCGCCGCCGACATCGACGCCATCGGCGGGGTGTGGATCGAGCGCCTCGCCGAGGCCGGTGTCCTCGAGAACCCCTCGGACTTCTACACCCTCACCAAGGAACAACTGCTCGAGTTCGACCGCGTCGGCGAGGTTTCCGCCACCCGCATGATCGACTCGATCGACGCCAGCCGCCAGGTCGGCCTGCGCCGTGCCCTCATCGGCCTGGCGATCCCCATGGCCTCCGACGGCACCGCCGCCCGCCTGGCCCGCGCGGGCTTCGGCTCCCTGGAAGACGTCGCCGACGCGGGCGAGGAACGCCTGGTCGCGGTCGAGGACATCGGCCCGAAGGTGGCCGCCTCCCTCGTCAACCACCTCACCCGCCTTCGCCCCGAACTCGAACGCCTGCGCGCGGCGGGCGTGAACCTCGACGTCCGCGCCGAAGACCTCCCCCCGGTCATCGCCGCGGGCGCGCCCCTGGCCGACAAGACCGTCGTCGTCACCGGCGCCATCAGCGACCCCCGCTCCGGCGAGAAGGTCGCCCGCCCCACCTTCCAACGCCTGTGCGAACAGGCGGGCGCCACCACCGCCACCTCGGTCTCGGCCAACACCGACCTGCTCATCACCGGCGCGGGCGTCGGCGACAGCAAACTGGCCAAGGCCGAGAAGCTCGGCGTGGAGGTCGTCGACCAGGGCGAGATCTGGAAACTCCTGATCGAGGCCAAAGTCGTCTAGGGGCAAACGAATTCGCGCCGATGCGCGGGACTCAGGCCAGCAGGTCCGCCAACCACGGCGGGTCGGCGCCCTCGTGGCGGCACGCCTCGGCGGCGACATCGGAGGCGAAGGTGAGGGCGCGCAGGCCATGCCAGAGCCGCCGACCGCGCTGTTCGTCGCCAACAACCACATGACCATCGGGGTGATGCGCGCGCTGAACCAGCGGGGTGTGCGAGTGCCCGAAGACCTCGCCCTGACCGTCTTCGACGACTTCGAGTGGGCGTCGATCTTCCGTCCCCGGCTCACCGCCATCGCGCAACCGATCGAGGAGATCGCGACCTGCTCCATGCGGCTGCTCGCCGAGCGGATCGAGGACCCCGACCGCCCGCCGCGCACGGTCCGGCTGAAACCCCGCTTCATGCACCGGGATTCCTGCGGCTGCGTGCGCTGAGCGCGCGATCGCGCCCCGTCAGAGCTCGGTCGGCGCCGCGGTGAGCACCGAGGGTCCGAGCCAGTGCGCGGCCACCAACGCCAATTCCACATCGAGACGGTCGGATTCGATCGGTGCGCCCCGCCGCTCGACCGCCCGCGCGAGCCGATATTTCACCGTGTTCTTGTGGACGTGCAGCCGAGCGGCGGCCGCCACATAGCTGCCCTTCTCGTCGAGGAAAACCCGGACCGTCTCGCGCAGCAGCGCGGTGGCAGGCTCGTCGGCGGCCAGCGGCCCCAGTGCCGCGCCGACCATGCGCTGGGCCGCGTCCAGATCGGCGGAAAGCAGTGCGGCGGTGCGGACTCCGGGATCGGTGTAGGAGGTGATGGGCCGGGAGTGTCGGTCGGCGATCGAGGCGACGCGGGCCGCGCGGATCGCGTCGTTGTGGGTCTGGCGAAACCCCTCGACATCGTTTCCCGGCGCGCCCAGCGCCAGTCGGACGTCGTCGGCCTCCGTGCGCAGAATCTCCGCGAGCCGGTCCTCGTCGAGCTGAGAAATGCTGGGCCGCCACGGAATCCACGCCCACAGCGTGTTCGAGTCACGCGGCCAGATCAGCGGCTGCTCGGTCGCGCGCAAGGTCTCGGCGATCCGCGCGACGATATCCTCGAGCCCCGTGAGCCGGGCGGGCGCGGCCATCGTCGACCCCGTCCACAACACCACCCCCAGATGATGGTGGCGCAGTGCGTATCCCAGCACCGCCTCGGCGGCGTCGGTGTCGGGCGGATACGGCCCGAGTAACCGCTCCAACACCTCCATCCGCACGGTGCGCCGATGTGAGAGCCACCGTTCACGCTCGGCCTGGTACTCCACCATCACCTGCTCGCTGATCGAATCGATATAGGCGAAGTTGAGCGTGATCAACAGCTGGATCGCCCGCACAGTTTCCGCCCGCGTGGCCTCCTGGTGCCCGATCGCCTCGATCGAGCGCTAGCTGCTGACCCACCCGGTAGGCGCGGATCAGCGCGGTGGGGGAGGCCCCGCGCTGGGCCAGACTGCGCGCGTACTCCCGCGCCACCTCCGGCACGGTCATGTCCTCGACCGGCTCCCCGTCCCGAAAGATCCTGATCGCGGCCAGCAGATTACCGCGCACACTCGCCCGCAGCGACCGCACCATCGGCCCGTCGCCGGGCAGCGCGGGAATCCGGTCGAGCAGCAGCTTGGTCATGGCGTCGTCGAGGTGGTCGAGCTGCGCGTGCAGCGCCTCGCCCGCACCGGCCAGCAGCTGCTCGGCCCGACCACTTTGTCCCATGGGGACAACTCTCACCCACGCACCCGCCCCAGGCAAGGCCGTCCTGACCCCGACCGACAGTGATTACTGTTCGCCCGAGACAGTGACTCGGGTCACAAAGACATTTAACCTCGTCTTAATGGTTTGTCCGGGGCCAGAATTCGATCCCCGGAGCGCGAGAGGAACCCGATGACGCAGTTCGATTACCTACCCTGGGCCCGTCCCGAAGTCTTCTCGACCCGCCCGTGCGTGCGCGACGATGTCGAGGAACTGACCTACGCCCAGTTCGCCGAGCGCGTCGAAGCCGTCGCCGAACAGTACGCCGAACTGGGCATCGGACCCGGCGATGTCGTCGCGATCATGCTTCCCAACCGGATCGAACTGCTGCTGGCCCTGATGGCCGCCTGGCGCGTCGGCGCGGCGGCGACACCGGTCAATCCCGCGTTCACCGCCAACGAGGCCGACTACCAGATCACCGACGCGGGCGCGCGCCTGCTGATCACCGTCGGCGGCGGCCACTCCCACGACGACCTCACCGTGCTCGACGTCGAACACCTGCGCCGCACCGCGCGCGGTTCGCTGCCCCCGGCCACCACCGACGGCGCCGACCTGGCCCTGCTCGTCTACACGAGCGGTTCGACGGGCAGGCCGAAGGGCGTCATGCTCGACCACCGCAATGTCGAGGCGATGACCGCGTCGATGCTCGCCGCCAAGCCCGTCGGCGACGACACCCACTGCCTGCTGTTCCTCCCGCTCTTCCACGCCAACGCCCTGTTCGTCAGCTTCCTGACCACGGTCAGGGGCGGCGGCCAACTCAGCGTGATGCGCAAGTTCACCGTGCCCACCTTCATCGACTGGGTGCAGCGCCTGCGCCCCACCTTCTTCTCCGGCGTCCCCGCGATCTACGCCATGCTCGTCGCGCACGCCGGCGACGCCGATTTCAGCTCGGTGCGGTACGGGGTGTGCGGCGCCGCGCCCGCCTCGGCCGAACTGCTCACCGCGGCCGAACACAAGCTCGGCTTCCCCCTGGTGGAGGGCTACGGCCTGACCGAGGGCAGCTGCGCCTCGTGTACCAACCCGGTCGACGGCGTCCGCAAACTCGGCACCGTCGGACCCGCCATGCCCGGCCAGCGCGTGGAGGTGATGGACGAGCACGGCACCATCCTGGCGCCGGGTGAACGCGGCGAAGTGGTCATCAAGGGCGCGAATGTGATGGTCGGCTACCTGAACCGCCCCGAGGCCACCGCCGCGACCCTGCGCGACGGCTGGTTGCGGACCGGCGACGTCGGCGTCATCGACGAGGACGGCTACCTGCGCATCGTCGACCGCATCAAGGACATGATCATCCGCGGCGGCGAGAACATCTACCCCAAGGAGATCGAAGCCGTCCTGCACACCCACCCCGGCGTGCTCGAGGCCGCAGTCGTCGGCGCGCCCCACGACGTGCTGGGGGAGGTGCCGGTGGCGTTCGTCGCCGCCTACCCCGACGCCGACCTCGTCGTCGACGACATGCTCGCCACCTGCTACGCCAATCTCGCGAAATTCAAAGTGCCCGTGTCGATCCGGGTGCTCGACGAGATCCCACGCAACCCGGTCGGCAAGGTCGACAAGCCCACCCTGCGTTCCCGCGAGGACCTTCGCGACCTGTCGAATCGAGGCTGAGCACCATGGCATTCAAAGACCCCACCCTGCCCCCGGTCGACCCCGCCGAATTCCGCGGCCGCCCCTTCTTCGACCGCATCGAACTGCTCACCGGCTTCTGGGCCGAGAACGGTTTCGGCAGCCCCCGCGTGCTGCACCTGATCTACCTGGTGAAACTGTTCGTGTTCTCCCTCGGCGGCGGTATTCTCGTCGCCACCCTCACCTCCGACGTGGGCTCGCCCCTGGACGTGGCGGCCTGGTGGAACGAGCCGATCGTCTACCAGAAACTGGTCCTGTGGGTGGCGCTGCTGGAAGTGATCGGGATCGGCGGCGCGTGGGGCCCGCTCACCGGCCACTTCAAGCCGATGTACGGCGGCGCGCGATACTGGTTGCGCCCCGGCACGATTCGGCTCCCACCCTGGCCCGGCAAGGTGCCCGGCACCGCCGGTGACGAGCGCACCGTTCTCGACGCGCTGCTCTACGCGGGCGTGCTGACCAGCCTCGCGACCGCGATCCTGCTGCCCGGCGTGCACAGCGACTCCCTCGCCGCGGCCACCGGCACCGCCACCAACGGTCTGCTCGTGCGACCCCTCGCGCTGATCGTCCCGGTGGTGCTGCTGATCCTGCTCGGTCTGCGCGACCGCGTGCCCTTCCTCGCCGCGCGCGGCGAACAGTATCTGCCGATCCTGATCGTCTGCGCCACACTGCCTTTCGTCAATATGATCATCGCGCTCAAGCTGGTCATCGTGACCGTGTGGGTGGGGGCGGCGGTGTCGAAGTTCGGGCAGCACTTCACCAATGTGATTCCGCCGATGGTGTCGAACGCGCCGTTCATGCCCAAGCGCGAGCGCCTGCGCCAATACCGTGACGCCCCACGCGATCTGCGACCGTCGAAGTCGGCCTGGTTCATCGCCCACATTCTCGGCACCACCGCCGAACTCGTGGTGCCGGTGGTCCTGCTGGTGAGCACGAACACGACCGTCACTCTGATCGCGGTCTGCTGCATCGTGGCCTTCCACCTGTTCATCGCCTCGACGTTCCCGCTGGCCGTCCCGCTGGAATGGAATCTGCTGTTCGCCTACATCGCGGTGTTCCTGTTCCTCGGCTACCCGGCGGGCGAGGGCTACGCGGTCACCGATTTCACCCCGATCTGGTTGCTGTTCGTCCTCGGCGCGGCGCTGGTCGCGTTCCCCGTGCTCGGCAACCTGCGCCCCGACCTCGTCTCCTTCCTGCCCTCGATGCGCCAGTACGCCGGCAACTGGGCCTCGGCGGTCTGGGCGCTGGGCCCCGGCGTCGAGGAACGCTTCAACGACCTGCCCATCCCCGTGCAGACCCACAACAAACAGCTCGAGGCCCTGGGCTATCCGGCCGACGCGGCCGACATGACGATGTCGCTGTTCGTCGCCTGGCGGGCCATGCACAGCCAGGGCCGCGGCCTGCTCTCGGTCCTGAGCAACCATCTCGGTCCCGACCTCGACCGCTACACCGTCCGCGAGGGCGAGATCGGCGCGAACCTGGTCGTCGGCTGGAACTTCGGCGACGGCCACCTGCACAACGAGCAACTGATCACCAGCATCCAGCGCCGCCTGCACTTCGCGCCCGGCGAATTCCTGGTGGTCTGGGTCGAGTCCCAGCCCATCCACCGCGCCGACCAGCAGTACATGATCGTCGACGCGGCGCTGGGCGTGATCGAGCGCGGGGTGTGGCAGGTCGCCGACTGTGTCTCCCAGCAGCCGTGGCTGCCCGAGGGGCCCGTCCCGTACGAGGTCACCTGGCGCAGCGCGACCCCGGAGCAGGCGCGATGAGCACGGCGGTGGTGGTCGGCAGCGGGCCCAACGGACTCGCCGCCGCCCTGACCCTGGCCGCCGCCGGTGTCGCGGTGACCGTGATCGAAGCCAATGACACCCTCGGCGGCGGCGTCCGCTCCGCCGAGTCCACCCTGCCCGGTCTCGTGCACGACGAGTGCTCGGGCCTGCACCCGCTGGCGCTGGGCTCGCCGTTCGCCCGCGAATTCGACCTCGCCGGTGCGGGTTTGGCGTGGACGCGCGCACCGATCGAGCTGGCCCACCCCCTCGCCGACGGTGGCGCGGCCCTGCATCACAGCGCCGCGGAGACCGCCGCCGGGCTCGACGATGCCAGCTGGTCGGCGGTCTTCGGACCGCTGGCCGCCCGCTTCGACACGATCAGCGAGGAATTCCTGCAGCCGATGCTGCACGTCCCCCGTCACCCGATCCACCTGGCCCGCTTCGGCGCCTACTCCGCGCTCCCTACCGACCTGATGGCCCGACGACTCCGCACGCCCGCCGCCCGCGCCCTGTTCGCGGGCACCGCCGCCCACGCCTTCCGCCCCTTCGACACCCCGTTCTCCGCCGCGATCGGCGTCGCCCTGACCACCGCCGCCCACCGCTTCGGCTGGGTCGCCGCGCGCGGCGGGTCCGGCGCGATCGCCGACGCCATCCTCACCCGGTGCGCGGAATACGGGGTGAAGCTCGAAACGGGCCGCCGGGTCGATTCCCTCGACGAACTCGGCCCGGTCGACCTCGTCATGCTCGACACCGCTCCCGGCGCGGCGGCCCGGATCTGCGGCGACCGCATGCCCGGCCGAATCCGGCACGCCTACAACACATTCCGACACGGCCCCGGCGCCTTCAAAGTCGACTTCGCCGTCGAGGGCGGCGTGCCGTGGACCTACGAACCCGCACGCTCGGCGGGCACCGTCCACCTCGGCGGCAGCTGGCAGGAGACCGCGGCGGCCGAAAAGCTGGTAGCCCGAGGACAACTCCCCGAACACCCCTTCGTCCTCGTCGGCCAGCAATACCTCGCCGACCCGACCCGCTCCGTCGGCGACCTGCACCCCCTCTACTCCTACGCCCACGTCCCCGCCGGCTACCAGGGCGACGCCACCGACGCGATCACCGCCCGCATCGAACAGTTCGCCCCCGGATTCCGCGACCGCGTCCGCGCGATCGCCGTCCGCACCACCACCGACATGACCCGCCACAACGCGAACTACGTCGGCGGCGACGTCGTCACCGGCGCCAACTCCGCCCGCCAACTCGTCTTCCGCCCCCGAATCTCGGTGCACCCCTACGACACCGGTGTCCCCGGCGTGTACCTGTGCTCGGCGGCCACACCCCCAGGCGCCGGCGCGCACGGCATGTGCGGGTTCAACGCCGCCCACCGAGCCCTCGACCGACTGTGATCGGTGCCGGTCCAACCGGCAAGACTGACGCCATGACCTGAGCCCGACAGCGAGGAACCCCCGACCGAGACGGCCGGGGGTTCCTCGTTCGATGCGGAGTGAACTCAGAAGTTGGTGACGGCGTACTTGGTGGTGCGCTTGGCCAGCAGCAGGTAGGCGCCCAGACCGACGCCGCAGCCGATGAACCAGCTGTACTGGGCGGCCGTGTGCATTCCGTAGATGTTGTTGAACAACACCGGGAACACCGCGATCACCGCGCCCACCACCGTCGCCCAGACCGCGGCGGGGTTGTAGCCCTTCTTGTACCAGTAGGTGCCGCCCTCCGACATCGTGAACAGGTCGTCCACGACGATCTTCTGCTTGCGCACCAGGTAGTAGTCGGCGAGCAGGACACCGAACAGCGGGCCGATGAACGCACCCAGCGTCTCCAGCGTGTAGTGGATGACATCGGGATTGTTGTACAGGTTCCACGGGGTGATCAGCACCGAGCCGACCGCGGCGATCATGCCACCGGCGCGCCAGCTGATCCGCTGGGGACTCACATTCGAGAAGTCGAAGGCCGGGGAGATGAAGTTGGCGACGATATTGATGCCGATCGTGGCGATCGTGAACGTGAGCGCGCCCAGCACGATCGCGAAGGTGGAATCGATCTTGGCGACGGTGTGGACCGGGTCGGTGATCAATTCACCGAATACCGGAACAGTCAGCGACGCGGTGATCACGACCAGCAACGAGAAGACCAGGAAATTGACCGGAAGCCCGAGGAAGTTGCCCTTCTTGACCGCCTCGAACGACTTTCCGTAACGGGAGAAGTCGCCGAAGTTGAGCAGCGGTCCGGAGAAGTACGACACCACCAGCGCGATAGCGCCCAACATCACCGGAATGGCGTCGAAGCCGGTGTACTTCACATCACCGAGGTTGAGGTCGACCCCGCTCCAGCCCGCCTTGTAGAGCAGGTAACCGCACAGGATGAACATGACCACATAGACGGCCGGACCACAGAAGTCGATGAACTTGCGAATCGCTTCCATGCCGCGCCAGAACACGCACGCCTGCAGAATCCACAGCAGAATGAAACTGCCCCAGCCCAGCAGCGGCAATCCGAGGAAACCGTAATCCTCGAGCGAGGCGTACGGCGCCAGCGACGGGAACAGTTTGATCAGCACGACATCCAACGCGGCCGAGGCGAGGAAGGTCTGGATGCCGTACCAGGCCACCGCGATCAGACCGCGGATGATCGCCGGGATATTGGCCCCGAGCACGCCGAACGAGCTACGACAGATCACCGGATACGGCACACCCGCGGCCTGGCTGGGCTTGGCCACCAGGTTGCACAGGATGTACACGATCACGATGCCGACCAGCAGCGACACCAGCACCTGCCAGCTGGCCAGGCCGAGCGCGAACAGGCTGCCCGCGGTGACATAGCCACCGACCGAGTGCACGTCCGACATCCAGAACGCGAAGATGTTGTAGGAACCCCAGGTCTGTTTGCGCAGCGGCGCCAGATCCTCATTGGTCAGCCGCGGGTCGTACTCGGGCTTGATATGGCCGCTTCCGACCGGAAGTCCGGCGGCTTCGACGAGATCGCCCGCACCGACAACGGCGTTGGGCGGGATGTCGGGGGAACTGTGTTTCGGAACCGTTTCGGTCATGGGGTTATCCGATCGAATCGAACGATGATGATCGCAAAAAGATAGCGCTCGAAGATTTCCGCACCGTTGCGCGAGAGATATATCTGACGGGCCACCGAAGGGCGTCAATTCCCCACGCAACCCCATCTTTCGGGCACATGTAACAGCGCGATTGCGCGCCGGTTAGAACAATTCTCCGCGGCTCGGCTATCGCCCGATCGCGGCGCGCACGATCGCCGCGGTGGCGATCTGGCCGACCGCGTTGGGGTGCACCGGGTTGGTGTCGAGGTGGCTGGGAATCGGCGGCTCGACCCAGCGTGTCGCGGCGTCACGGCACGTGTCGTGACCCACGCTCGGCGTGGAGAGATCGACATAGGTGGCCCCGTTGGCCGACGCCTGCTCGCGCAGTACGCCATTGAGCTGCTTCTCGATCTCGCGGGTGTAGGCCTTTTATCCCCACGCCCGTTTCGGATTCGACCCGGAAACGCAAGAGTCCACCGACATCGAATACCGCACAGGTAGTGCCGGCGAAATCAGCCCTGCTGCACCGATGCCCGCCGCGATTCCTCGTGCAGGATCGCCAGCAACTGCTCCTCCAACGCCACGAACTCCGGTGAGGTGATCGTCGACAGTTCGCGTGGGCGGGGAAGGTCGACGACGAGTTCGTGGCGGACGGTGGCGGGGCGGGCGGACAGGACGATGACGCGGTCGGAGAGGTAGACCGCTTCGCGGATGTCGTGGGTGATCATCAGGATCATCCAGCGGTAGCGCTGCCAGACCTCCTGGAGCCACGATTGCATGTCGGTGCGGGTGAGGGAGTCCAGGGCGCCGAAGGGTTCGTCGAGCAGGAGCAGTTCGCGGTCCTGGACGACGGTGCGCAGCAGGGCGGCTCGTTGGCGCATGCCGCCCGAGAGTTGGGACGGGCGGGAGTTCTCGAAGCCGGACAGGCCGAAGACGGGGAACAGTTCGCGGGCGCGGCGGCGGGCTTCCTGCTTGGGCACGCCCTGCACGCGCAGACCGAGAATGGTGTTGTCGAGGATGGTCCGCCAGGGGAACAGCAGGTCCTTCTGCGGCATGTAGGCGCAGTGCGACGCGGTGTTCTCGCCGCGAAAATCGATGCTCCCGGAGTCAGGGGACTCGAGCCCGGCGAGCATGTTGAACACGGTGCTCTTGCCGCACCCGCTCGGCCCGATCACAGTGACGAACTCGCCCGCCCGGACCGTGAACGAGACCCCGCCCAGCACTTCGAGATCGGTGCTGTCGCGGCCGGGTCGATGGAACGACTTGGTGAGCCCGTCGACGACGATCCGGTCAGTCACGTCGACTCCTGTTCTCCGCGAGCGCCCACGGCGCGACGAGGCGTTCGACCGCGAACGTGGCCAGATACAGCGCGATACTCAACAGCGCGGTCACCAGCACCGCCGCCAACACCAGATCGGTGCGGAACGAATTCTTCTGCAAGCTCATGTAGATGCCCAGACCCACACTGGCGCCGACATATTCGGCGAACACCGCACCCACCACCGCGTAGGTGATGCCGATCCGCAACGCGGTGAAGAACCGGGGGATCGCCGAGGGCAGCCGCACATACCGGAACACCTGCACCCGGGACGCGCCCATACTCCGCAGCAGCGCGCCCGCGTCCCGGTCGGCCGCGGCGAACCCCTCGATCAGCCCGATCGCCATCGGGAAGAAGGTCACCAGCGCGACCACCAGGATCTTCGGCAGCAGCCCGAACCCGAACCAGATGATCATCAGCGGCGCGATCGCGACGATCGGCACCGTCTGCGACGCCACGAACAGCGGCACCAGCGCCCGCCGCAACCACGGCGAGAAATCGACGATCACCGCCAGCACCCACGCCAAGGTCAACGACACCGCGAAACCGATCAGCGTGACCTGGAGCGTGGCGGCGGCGTGGGTGGCGATCTCCGCGCGATGCGCCCATCCCTGCCGCGCCACCCGCACCGGCGAGGGCAGCACCTGCGGCCGCACCCCGCTGGTCATGACATAGATCTGCCACACGGCCACCAGGACCGCCACCGTGACGATCGAGGGCAGCGCCCACCGCACACCCGACCGGCTGCCGGGTGCGGCTACCGCGGACTCACGGGTTGGCGAGGTAGGCATTGGTGAAATACGTCGACCAGTCGGGTTCGGTGGTCAGCGGCTTCCCGTCGGGACCGTTGAGCAGTCCGCTGCGGAACAGGAAGCCGGAATTGGCCGACCACTGCTCCAAAGTCTGGGTGCCCACCTGGCCGCTGGGGTCCTTCATGAACTGCTCGGCCAACATTCGCTGACTCTCGAAGACCAGCTCCTCGTCGTTGAACGCGCCCGGGTTGGCGTCGATGAGGTCCTGCGCCGCCGCGTCGGGGTTGTCGGCGGCGAACTGGTAGCCGCGCTGCAGCGCCTGCACGAACTTCTTCGCCCGGTCCGGGTTCTCGGCGAGCCAGCCTTCGTTGGCGTCGATGACGATGGCGTAGGAGTCGGGGAACCCGAAGTCGGTGTAGCGGAAGTACTTCATCGGGGTGCCGTGGTGTTCGGCCTCGATGCCCTCCCAGGCCAGATACGACACGGTGAAGTCGGCCTTGCCGGAGTAGACGGCCTCATACGCCGAAGAACCCAACGTCACGGAGGTGAAATCGCCGGTGCCGCCGTCATTGCGGATCACCTGCGACAGCGATTCCTTCTCGCCCGGATCACCGAAACCGGCATAGGTCTTGCCGTCGAGATCCTTCGGACTGGCGATGTCGGCGCGATCCGCGCGCACCCCGATCCCGGTCGCCCAATGTTGCAGCGGCGCGAGGACGGACTGGACGCGCGCACCCGAAGCCCGCGCGAAGGTCGACGAATTGTGCGTACTGATCCCGAATTCCGCGTTCCCGGCATCGACCACGGTATCGACCGAGGTGTTGTTGTACGGCAGCACATGAACATCGAGCCCGGCGTCGCTGAAGAAGCCGCGCTGCAACGCCACATACAGGCCCGAGTGGTTGGTATTGGGTGTCCAGTCCAGCGCGAACCGGATCGTCTGATCGGATCCACCGCCCGAACCACAGGCGGTGAGCATCGACACCATCGCGATGCCGGTGGCGAGAACCGCGAGCGCGCGGCGCATCCGGGCGCTCATGCGGCGGGCCAGGGCTGCGGGTGCAGAGCGGTGTCCCAGAACACCAGCTCGTAGCGCACGGCCAAAACAAAGGCCTTCTCCATCGCCTCCCGCTCACGCTCGGTGGCGGTCTCGGCGGCGGCGTCGACCAGCGCGCGGGCAGTCGCGGCGGCGATCTGGAAGTCCTCGGCGCCATAGGTGGTGACCCACTGCGCGTACGGGTGGGCAGGGTCGGCGGCGATCACCTTCGCGGCGCTCGCGGCCAGCTCACGACCCACTTCGGCGTAGATCCAGAAGCACGGCAGCGCGGCCGCGGCGGCGACCGCGTAGGACTCGGTCGCGGCGGCGGCGATCAGGAAGGAGATGTAGGCAAGGCAGGTCGGCGAATGCTCCGGCTCACCCTGTCGGGGCGGCAGCGCGCCACCGGTGAGCAGCTGCTCGTGCATGGCCGATTCGACCGCGGCCGCGTTCGCCGAGGAGTTCGCCCAGAAGGCCGCGGTCTGCGGATCGGGGGACTTGGCGGCGAGCAGCGCCAGCGCCTTGGAATAGCCGGTGAGGTAGAGCGAATCCTGTTCGATATAGACGGCGAACGCGTCCAGCGGCAGGGTGCCCTGGCCGAGCAGGCGCAGGAATTCCAGGTCATCGATCGCGGCGCGCAGGCCCTTGGTTCGATCCCAGAGGTGGTCGGAGAATCTCTCCGTGGTGTGGGCGTGCGACACCGTGACATCCCTTCGTCAGCATTACCTGAACAGGTTCGGCGGGTTTGTTCTCAGCCGCGCGGTCGCGCGGCACCCCGTGTCAGAACTCGACCGACCCTAGCAGCGACCACCGACAGGCGGAGAATGCTCCATGGCGCTGGGAACATACTCGCTGGTAGCGACCGAATCACGCGCCCACACCTCATGCAGCCGGGCGTAGCGCCCGCCCAGATCGACCAATTCGGCGTGCGTGCCGTCCTCGGCGATCTCGCCGTCGTGGAACAGCAGCACCCGATCGGCGGACTCGGCCGAGTGCATCCGGTGCGCGATGGTCACGGTGGTGCGGCCCCGGGTGAGTTCGGCCAGCGCGTGCTGCACGCGCACGTCGGTGCCCGCGTCGACGCCGCTGGTCGCCTCGTCCAGGACCAGCAGATCGGGATTCACCAGCGCGGTGCGCGCGAGCGCGACCAGCTGGCGTTCCCCGGCCGAGAGCGCCTCACCGCGTTGCCCGACCCGGGTGTCGAGCCCGTGCGGCAACCCGCGCACCCACTCGGTGAGGCCGAGGCGCGCCAGCACCGCGAGCACATCGGCGCGGGTGGCGTCCGCGCGTCCCAGCGCGATGTTCTCCTCGACGGTGCGATCGAACAGGAACGCGTCCTGCGGCACCACGGCGACGCGGCGGGTCAGCGCGTCGTCGGCGATCTCCTCGATCGGCACACCCCACAGGGTCAACGTGCCCGACCCCGGCAGCAGCTGCCGGGTCACCAACTTCGCGAAAGTGCTCTTGCCCGAACCGGTCTCACCGACCACCGCCACATGCTCACCGGCGCCGATGCGCAGATCGATCCCGCGCAGCACGGGTTTGCCGGTGCGGTAGCTGAATCCGACCCCGCCCAGTTCGACGGTCGCAGGCCCGGCGGGCAGCGCGGTGCGCCCGGTCGGCGCGGCCTCGTCCTCGATGTCGAGGATCTCGAGCACCCGCCGCAACCCGGCCTCGGCATTGCGCGAATCGGCCAGACTGCTCACCGCGAACTGCATCGGCCGCACGAAGAACGTGACGAGGAACAGGAACGCCACCACATCGCCCGCCGACAACCCCAGATGCAACCCGAACACCCCCACCCCCGCGGCCGTGCCCGCCACCAGCACCGAGGTGGTGATCAGCCCGCTGGCCACCTCGCCGATGGAGATGTTGAAACCGGTGGGCCACAGGGTGCGTCGCTGCGCGTCGCGCACGGCGTCGATCTGGGCGATGGCGCGGGCGCGCATCCGCTCCTCGATGCCGTAGACGCGGATTGTGTCGATCCCGACCAGGGTCTCGAGCAGCCCGGCGTACAGCGTGCCGACCCCGCGTCGCACGGCATCGAACCGCCGTCCGACCCACTGCTGGAGGCGATGTCCGGCGATCGGCACGCTGAGCCCGATGATCAGCACCAGCAGCGCGGGCGCCCACGAGTAGGTGAACATCACCGCCAGCGCCAGGATCATCTGCGCGATGTTCTGCACCAGGGTGATGCCGCCGGATTGGGCGTAGAGGGTGACGACATCGATGTCGTTGGTCACCCGGGCCACCAGCGCGGTGCCCGAACTCGCGCGCGGATCGGCGGGCGACAGCCGCAGGATGCGACCGAACGCCGATACCCGCAGATCCAGCAGCACCCGTTCCACGACCCGGATCATCTGGAAGTTCATCAGCGCCGAGGCGATCATCGCCAACACCACCGCGCCCACCCCGGCCACGACGGCGTGGGTGACGACATCGGCGCGGGTGGCGGGATCGACATCGGCGAGCAGCGCGTGATCGAGCGCGTACTGGATGGTCACGGGAATGACGATCCGACCGGCCGCGGCGACCGTGGCCAGCAACCCGATCACCAGCAGGGCCGCCGGGGACAGGGAGGTGTGGCGGCGCAACCGGCGCAGCAGCGCGGTGGTGCCGTAGGCGCGCGCGGTCATCGGAGCACCTCGTCGGTCCGGTAGGCGCCGAGCAGGTCCCGGTACCTGGGTTCGGTGTCGAGCAGGTTGGTATGGCGGCCGTGCGCGAGGATCTGCCCGTCGGCGAGGAACACCACGGTGTCGGCCAGAGCGACGGTGGCGGCGCGATGGCCGACCAGCACGACGGTGGTGTGCCGGTCGTCGTCGGCGTACTCGGCGCGTAATCGTCGCACCACGGTGTGTTCGACGAGTGGGTCGAGCGCGGAGGTCGCGTCGTCGAGCAGCAGCAGTCCCGGACGTCGGAAGATGGCGCGCGCCAAGGCGATGCGCTGCCGCTGTCCGCCGGACAGTTGGGTGTTCTCGCCGAGCACGGTGTCGACGCCCTGCGGTAGCGCCGCGACGAACTCGGCCGCGTCGGCGATGTGCAGGGCGCGTTCGAGGTCGCCGTCGTCGGCGCCGAGAGTCACGTTGGCGCGCACGGTGTCGGTGAACAGGAAGGCGTTCTGGGTGACCAGGGCGGTGCGTCGCCGGATCGCGCCGGGCGCGAGCAACCGGGTGTCCACGCCGTCGACGGCGACCACGCCCCGATCCGCTTCGAGCAGGTGGGCCAGCAGCGCGAGCAACGTACTCTTGCCCGCCCCCGTCGCACCGACCACGGCGACGACCGCGCCCGGTCGTGCGTCGAGAGTCAGGTCCCGCACGGCCGCCCGCCCGATCTCGAAATCTTCTGTGGGCGAGCCGATGTCGAGTCCTGCCGGGCGATCGCCGACCGCCGCTTCCTCGCGATAGTCGAAGCCGACCCCGCTGACCTCGATCGCCACGCCGTGCTCGTCGCGCGGCGGACAGTACTGTCCGAACGCGGGCCGTTCGACCGCGTCGAGCACCTCCGCCACCCGCACCGACCCCGCCACCCCGAGCGGCACGATGCCGAGGAACCGCGCGATCACGTTCAACGGAATCGCGGTGGTGATGAGCAGGTAGATCACCTCGACCAGCGCGCCGACCCCCAGATGTCCGGCCTCGACCCGCGAGACCCCGATCGCCAGGATCACCAGCGCGGCCAGCGGCGGCATGAGCTCGATCGTGGGGTCGAATACCGCGCCCGCGTTGCCCATTCGCCGATTCGCCGCCCGCGAGTCGTCGGCGGCCGCGGCGAAGCGGGCGATCTCGGCGTCGGTGATGCCGAGCGTGCGCACCACCTGCTGTCCGGCGATCGCCTCGTGCGCGAGTCCGCTCACCACCGCGCGCTGCTGCTGCGCCGCGCGAGCCCGCGGCGAAAGCACCCGCTGGTAGGCCAGATTGGCCGCGAACACCAGCGGGATGAGCACCACCGCGACCAGCGCGAGCCACCAGTCGACATGGGCGATATCGGCCAGCACCAGCAGCAGCATTCCCACCATGCCGACCGCGAACGGGAAGTGCTGCATGGGATCCCACATGGTCTCGGTGTCGGAGACCGCCCGCGAGACCAGCTGCCCGGCCGAGCGGCGCCGATGCCACGAGACACCGAGGCGCAGATAGGCGTCGACCACCGCTTTCCTGGCCTCGGCCTGGTTGCGGTACTCCACGATTCCCGTCGCCACACCCCGCGAGATGATCGTGACGATCCGCAACAGCGACACCGCGAGCACGAACACCGCGCCCGCGGCCGCCGCGCCCGGCAGGAACCGGCCCTCGGCGAAACCGGCCACCACCACGTGCTCGGTGCTCCACCCGACCGCCTTCGCCGCGAGCACCATACACACGGCGTTGACCAGCCCCGACCCGATCGCCACCGCCGCTGCCCCCGGCGCGTGCACGCACCCGCGCACCATGATCGCCAACCCGGTGCGCAACGACCGCGCATCCGCCCCGGCGTCGTCCCCCGCGAGCAACGTGCCCTTGCCGAAGCTCACGACCGGGATACCTCCTGTTTATGGGACACGCGTACTGGAATACTCTTCGCCGCACGCGGCACTGTGGGCAATGCTCGAGATCGCCCTGATCGAAACTCGGCTCGGCCCCGCCCCTTTCGTTCGCGGGAACTCGATGTCAGGGGAGCAGTCCGAGGGCGGTGCGGCCCACGACGTCGAGGATCGCGTCGGTGTTCGGGGGATGGAGCTGGCCGGTGCGCACGTCGCGGTAGAGCCGCTCGAGTTCGTTGCGGCGACTCACCGACGACGCGCCCACCACCTGCACGGCGACGTCGACCACGTTCTTGGCCGTCCTGGTCGCGAACTCCTTGGCGGAGAACAGGCGCGGCAGCGCCCACGCCCCGTGCTCGACCCCGGCGTCGACATCGCGAGTGGCCGTCTCGAGCAGCGCGAACGCGGCGTCGAGCTGGATCTCGGCCTCGGCGATCTGACGCTGCACCGCCGGCTTGGCCGCGTGCGACTCGACGCCGGCCACCAGCGAGGGGCGCGTGCCCGCGTGCAGGATCGCGACATCCAGTGCGCGCCGGGCGATTCCGAAGTAGACATTGGCCAGCAGCGGCAGGTACCAGACGAGGATGCCGCCGATCAGCGGGGGATAGGCGCCCCCGGGTGCGTGCGCGCCCGAGAAGGTCGAGGCCTCGGCGCGCGCGTTGTCGAAGATCGTGTCGTCGCTGCGGGTCGCGCGCACGCCGAGGGTGTCCCAGGTCTGCTCGACGCGCACCCCCGGCTGATCCCGCGCCACGAACAGGTGCACGATCCGCGGGTTGTGCGGATCGGAGTCGTCGCGGGCGTGGATGCCCACCGAGGTCCACACCGGTCCGAGCGAGGTGAACGTCTTGCGACCGTTGATCAGGTAGGAACCGTCGGGCTGCGGGCGCGCCGACACCACCGAATCATCCATTCCCACATCGTTTCCGCGCTCGCCGTGCCCGGCCGCGAACACCTCACCGTCGCGCACCGCGGCGAGCAACCAGCCGAAATCCGCCACCCCGGACGTGGTCAGCGCGGCCGCCGGACCGGTCCAATACAGGTGCATGTTGATCGCGAGCGCCGTGGCGGGCGCCCAGTACGCCAATTGCCTTTGCTCCCTGGCCAATTCGCTGAGCGACAGACCCCGGCCGCCGTACTGGGTCGGTAGCGCGGCGCTCAGGTACCCGGCCGCCCGCAATTCCTCGAAATCCTCGGTGAAGAAGATGTTCTCGGCGTCGTAGCCGGCCGCGCGGGCATGGAACCGGCGGTAGTCCTGCGCGCTGAAGAACGCGCTCGGCGGCGCGCTCGCCGCGAGCGGGGAGGTGGTGCTGGCGATCACGGTGGGTACGACAGTGCTCGTCATCAGTAGAAGACCGGTCCGGGAATGCCGCCACCGGCGGCGATCGCGTCGCCGGTGATGGAGATGCTGCGCGGGGACGCCAGGAACGTCACCACATCGGCGATCTCGCTCGCGTCGACGAGGCGACGAATCGAGTTCGTCGCCAGCTGCTGTTCCAGCGCGGCCACCTCGTCACCGTCGCGCTCGGCCTGCGCGGTGAGCCGTTCGGTGAAGCGCTCGGTGCGGGTGATTCCCGGATGCACGACCGTCACGTTCACCCCGTGCGGTCCCAGCTCGTCGGCGAGGTTCTTGGTCAACGCCGACACACTCACATTGCGAATGGTCTGCCCGATCGAATTCGCGTGCCGCGCACCGAGTCCGCTGATATTGACGATCCGCCCCCACCCCTGCGCCACCAGGTGCGGCGCCACCGCCCGCGCGGTCCGCAGATACCCGAGCACCTTGATCTCGACCTCCCGACGCACGATCTCATCGGTCGTGGCCTGCACACCCCCGCCCGGCCCCGCACTCCACGGCGTCGCCGCGGAATTCACCAGAATGTCCACCCCGCCCAACTCGTCCACCGTCCGCGCGACCAACGCCTTGACCTGCTCGTCGTCACCGGTATCGGTCGGCACCGCGATCACCCGCACCCCGAACTCCCGAACAATCCCCGCCGCGGCTTCCCGCAACGCCCCCTCCGCCCGAGCCGCGATCACCAGATCCACGCCCTCCGCGGCCAACCCCCGAGCCACCGCCAACCCGATCCCCCGACTGGCCCCGGTAACAATCGCCCGCTTACCACTCAATCTCAAATCCACCACCCGACGCTAACAACCCAACCCGCCCCTTCCACCCTTCCCGCTCGAGCAGATCGAAACCCCGTCGCGGGCGTCTCAGTCGGTGCGGGAGAAGACCGCGACGAGGAAGTCGGAGGTGGGGGTGGAGGGGCGTAGGTCCCAGGTGGAGAAGAGGGAATCGGTTGTGAGGCCGCAGGATTCGGTGTCGGCGAGGAATTCGGGGAAGGGGTAGCCGCGGTCGGCGCCGAAGCCGGTGACCAGGCGGCCGCCGTCGGCTCGCCCCCGACAGCCACGCTACCGCCGTCGCACGCTCACAGGATCGGCAGGTCCGGTGGGATCTGCATGGCGACCTGGATCAACGAGTGCGCCCGGGTGGCGATGATGTTGAGCAGCCCGTGCAACTCCGCGGGCGCGGTCTCGGCGACCGACTGCAAACTCTTGAGGTCGTCGTCGAGGCGCGCGAGCACCTCGGAGGTGTCCTGCGGGCCGGTATTGAGCGCCGTCGCGATCTCCGCCAGCGGAATCCCCTGCGCCTCGAGCCGCTGGACGAGATGGATGCGCTCGACATCGGCGACGTTGTAGAGGCGATAGTTGCCCGCGCTGCGCTCGGCGGGCACGAGCAACCCGATGCTGGTGTAGTGATCGACGGTGCGGGTGCTGACCTCGGCGCGGGCGGCCAGTTCGCCGATTCTGAGCACGGCCTCGACCATCACAGCCTCCTTCACAGCAGAGGTAGACCATACAGTGCCGCGTGCTACCGTCGCTAATGGTGCGGTCGGAGTCCTCGCGAACCGCAACCATACAGTGGCACGTAATACCGTGCGCCGCCGCTGACGGCGGCGCACCCGTGTGTGTGGGCAGGTCGATCCGGCCTGTCTTCGACCGATGAGAAGGAGTGATGGTCGTGGGTGTGAGTTTGGCCAAGGGCGGCAACGTATCGCTGTCGAAGCAGGCGCCGAATCTGACCGCGGTGGCGGTCGGCTTGGGTTGGGATGTGCGCTCGACCACCGGGACCGATTTCGACCTCGACGCCAGCGCGATCGCGACCGGCCCCGACAACAAGGTCGTCTCCGATCAGCATTTCGTCTTCTACAACAACCTGCGTTCGCCCGACGGCGCGATCGAGCACACCGGCGACAACCTGACCGGTGAGGGCGACGGCGACGACGAGGTCATCAACGTCGACCTGGCGGCCACCCCCGCCAACATCACCAGCATCTTCTTCCCCGTGTCGATCCACGACGCCGACGCCCGCCAGCAGTCCTTCGGCCAGGTCCGCAACGCGTTCATCCGCGTCGTCGACCGCGCCAACGGCAGCGAGCTGGCCCGCTACGACCTCACCGAGGACTCCTCGACCGAGACCGCGATGGTCTTCGGCGAGCTCTACCGCAACGGCGCCGAATGGAAGTTCCGTGCCATCGGCCAGGGCTACGCCTCGGGCCTGGCCGGCATCGCCCGCGACTACGGCGTCAACATCTGAGTCGGCGGATCCGAGCGAAGCGACACCCATGGGTACCGACGACAACAATCAACCGGGCGTGAGCCTGAACAAACTCACCCTGACCAAGACCGAACGCACCGTCACCCTGACGAAATCCGGTGAGCGCCAAGGTGCCATGCGGGTGAACCTGAACTGGTCCACCGGTGCGCCGGTCAAGAAGGGTTTCCTGGCGAAACTGCTCGGCGGCGCAGGCGGGGTCGATCTGGATCTGGGCTGCCTCTACGAGCTGGCCGACGGTTCCAAGGGGGTCGTGCAGGCACTGGGCAACAGCTTCGGCGCGCTGAACCAGCCGCCCTACATCGCCCTGGACGCCGACGACCGCAGCGGTTCGGCCACCGGCGGGGAGAACCTGCACATCAACCTGGCCGACCCGGAACTGTTCCGGCGGGTGCTGATCTTCGCCATGATCTACGACGGCGCCCCGAACTGGGCGGCCGTGGACGGCGTGGTCACCATGTTCCCGACCTCGGGTCCGCAGATCGAGGTCCGCCTGGACTCCTCGGCCGCCGACGCCCGCATCTGCGCGATCGCGTTGCTCACCAACACCGGGCAGGGCCTGACCGTGCAGCGCGAGGTCAACTACGTCGCGGGCAACCAGGCCGACCTCGACCGCGCGTACTCGTGGGGGATGAAGTGGGCGGCGGGCAGCAAATGAACACCGTCACCAATCTCGCGCTGCTGCCCGGCTTTCTGGACCCGGTCAACCTGCTGAACTCGTTCGGCACCTGGGTGCTGGCCGGTCTGCTGCTCGTGGTGTTCATCGAGTCGGGCCTGCTGTTCCCGCTGCTGCCCGGCGACTCGCTGCTGTTCACCGCGGGTCTGATCGCGGCGTCGAAGTCGACCGAGATCGAGCCGTTCGCCCCGATCGGCGTGCTGTTGATCCTGGTGCCGATCGCGGCGGTCCTGGGCGACCAGGTGGGGTACGTCATCGGCGCTCGCGGCGGCACCGCGCTGTTCAAGAGCAACGACGCGCGCCTGTTCAAGAAGCGCTACATCGACGAATCGCACGCGTTCTTCGTCAAACACGGCCCGATCACCATCGTGCTGGCGCGTTTCGTGCCGATCGTGCGCACCTACGCACCGGTCGTCGCGGGCGCGGCGAAGATGCGCTACCGAACCTTCGCCATCTACAACATCATCGGTGGCGTGCTGTGGGGCGCCGGCCTCACCTACCTCGGCTACCTACTCGGCCAGATCGCGGTGGTACGCGACAACATCGATCTCATCTTCCTCGGGATCGTCGCCGTCTCCGTCCTCCCGATCGTCATCGAAGTGGCCAAGCGCGCCCTGCGCAACCGCCGCTCCACCGACACCGACACCGAGTCGATCCCCTCCTAGCTGTCACGCGCGAGCGGCTGACAGCCGAACACGATCCCGCGACGTCGCGTCGCGGGATCGTTGCGTTCCCGGGGAAGGTCCGCACGACCCGCCCCGCTCAGAACGCGGCGGCGGTGCAGTTCACGACGGCGTACTTACCTGTTGCGGTCTGTTCGTCGGCGACCTCGCCGTCCACGGTGATTCGGCAGGTCACCGAGGATCCGTCCGTCTGCGCGCCCACTCCGATCAGCGCGACCGTCGAGGTGTTCGTGACCGACTTCGTCCATGGCGCGGTCGCGGTCATCTCCTGCTGCAACTCGCTGTTCCCGTCGAAGTAGGTCACCGAGCCGAGTTCGGAACTGTCCGAGATGATCTCGTAGGTGATGGCCTTGCCCTCGCCGGTCGAGGTGCCGGGCGTGAGCGGCGGGATCACCGGCGGCACAGCGGGGGTTTCCGGCGCCACGGGCCCGGTCGACTGCATCGAACTCGCCGCCGCGTCGAGGGACTTGCTGACCTCTTCGCCCGCCGTGGCGATCAGCGCGACACACCCACCGACCCCGCACAGCACCAGCACGGCGACGATCCCGAGCACGATCCACACCGTATTGCTCTTCTTGGGCGGCCGCGGCGGATACCCCGGCTGCTGACCATACGGCGGCTGTTGACCGTACGGCGGCTGCTGACCATAGGGCGGTTGCTGCGGCGGAAAGGGCGGAGTCGTCAAGGTGTCCCCTGCTGTGAGTACGGATCGCGCACTGGGATCGAGCCGACGAACCTTATCCCGTCCCACGCGTCCCGGTGGCGATTGCGCCGAAAACAGCCCTCGACCAGTCCTTTTCAGCGCAGCACGCGGGTGAACAACTCGCCGAGTTCGGTCCAGTGCCGGGCGTCCGCTTCGGGGTTGTAGACGTCGGTGTCGGATTGGGTGAAGCCGTGGTGGGCGCCGGGATAGACCTCGGTGCGGAAGGTGATGCCCGCGGTGGTGAGGGCGGTGTCGAGGCGGGCGATCTGCTCGGGCGGCAGGCCCGGATCGGCGTCGGCGTGGGCGAGGTAGACCTCGGCGGTGATCAGGTCGACGACGGTATGGGCGCTGGTGGGGTCGTCGGTGGCCAGCCGTCCACCGTGAAATCCCGCCACCGCCGCGACCCGATCGGGATAGGCGGCGGCGGTGTGGAGCGCGTTGCGCACACCCATGCAGTACCCGGTCAGGCCGACAGGATTGCCGGTGGTCAGCGGCGAATCCGCCAACCACTCCAGATACCCGGCCGCGTCGGCGACAACGAGTTCGGGCGTCAACGCGGTCAGCAGCGGACGCAGAGCGCCGAAGATCTCACCACGCCGATCGGCATCGATGAACTCGGGAAGTTCGACCACCGGCGCGGAACCGTTGCGATACAACACATTCGGCACGAGCACGGTAAACCCCAGCGCCGCGAGCCGTTCCGCGTCCCGCCGAACCACCGGCCGCAACCCGAACGCGTCGGAGAACACCAGCACCGCCGGGTGGGGCGCGTCATCGTCCGGGTGAGCGAGGAAGGCATCGGCCTTCCCGTCGGCCGTAGCCACGGTGAGAGCGAGCGTGCGAACCGCCACGACGGAACCTCCTGAGCACATCGAGTTGGGCACACCCTACTGACCCGGGGACGGTCATCAGCCGCTCGAGCCGGCCAGAACGAGCATCCGCGCACCTAGCGAATTCGACGCGCAGCGAGCACAGTGCAGCGAGCGGCTAAGGCCCCTCGGGAAGCTCGAGGTCGCTGCGCCGTTCGGTCGGTGTCAGGTGGCGCCGGACGAGCCGGTGCCAGCGACGGTGTCGATATCGGAAGATCGCCGTGGCGACTGATGCCACCAGCCCAGTCGCCCAGCGAGTGTCGATCTCGATGGTGTCGCTGTAGCGGCAGGTCTGCTCGGTGAGCGGTTCGACCTGAAGAGTGTGGTTCCAGGTCTTCAAGATCCCACCATGCTCGCGAGTTCGGATGGTGCCGGCGTCGACCTCGACAACCTCGATGGTGTGGCGGTAGGCGGGAATGACATGAAACGCCCACAGCCACCCCGTCCCTCGTTCTCCCCGCCGGAGCGGTTCGGCCCGGCCCGCGAGCGCCGGAATGCCGAACAGACCACGGCACACGTAGAGAAAGGTGACGGGGGACCGCATGGCGAACCACACGCGATCAGCGTCGGCGGCCAGCTCGGTTTCCAGGCGGATCGTTCGCATCTATCGTTGCTCCTCGCAGACGGACGTTGCTCTCACCTCCGAATTCTTCGCGCGAACAACACTGTTGACTACTCGCGTTCCGACGAAAGGTCGCTGTGGCACCCACGGATCGGTTTCGGCCCCGCAAGCAGCCCAAACAGGCGCGCGCGACCCTCACCCGCCGCTGGGTGCTCGACGCGGCTGCTCAGGTTTTCGCCGAGCACGGCTACCCGGCGGGCACGACCAACCGCATCGCCGAGCGCGCCGGCGTCTCGGTCGGCTCGCTCTACCAGTACTTCCCGAACAAGGACGCGATCTTGCGCGCGCTGATGGACGAACACGTCGACGCCGGGACCCGCCTGCTCGGCGAGCGCTTGGCCGAGGGCCTGCCCGCACAACTCGATGATGTTCTGCGCCTGTTCATTCGGGCCGTGATCGACAACCACCGCGACAACCCACGACTGCATCGCGTGCTGTTCGAGGAAGCCCCCCGCGCCCCGGAATTCCTGACGCGACTGCGCGAGACCGAGGACTTCGCCGTCGACATGGTGACCCAGCTGCTCATCCACCACCCCGAGGTCGCCGTCGCGCATCCCGACCGCGCCGCGCGGGTCGTGGTGGCCACCGTGGAGTCATTGATCCACCGCCTGATGACCTCGACCGCGCCGATGGATCCCACCGACCTCGAGGACGAGTTGGTCGTCCTGCTCGGTAGGTACTTACGCGCGGGTGCATAAATACGGGTCTACCCGTATTGTAAATGGATGAGCTCGAATTCCCGCGCCGGTCGCCCCCGCGACCAGCGCACCCACGCGGCCATCCTCGACGCCGCCGAACACCTCATCCTCGAAACCGGTTATGCGACAACATCGGTCACCGCGATCGCGGCCCGCGCCGGGGTCGGCAAGGACGCGATCTACCGGCGCTGGTCGGGAAAGCCCGAACTGGTCTACGAAGCGCTGTTCACCCGCGTCGACCTGGGCCCGGTGCCCGACGAGGGAACCGTCGAGGCCGACGTCACCGCCCTGGTCGAGGCCCTGATCGCCGAATTCAGCGCACCCGCCGCGGCGATCGCCCTACCGGGCCTACTCGCCGACTTCGCCGCCGATCCGAAACTGCGTGCCGTGCTGCGTGATTCGTTCCTCGCTCCGGTGAAATCACGCATGGGGGAGATCTTCGAGCGGGCTCGTGTCCGTGGCGAAATCGGCGACGACATCGCGATCGATCTCGTCCTCGACACCATCGCCGGTGCGATCTTCTTCCACCTCGGCATCCTCGGCGAGCCGGTGACGGCGGATCTGGCCACCCGTCTCGGCGCCATCATCACCACCGGGATCACCCGATGAACGGCTACCTGCTCGCCGGAGGTGTTCTCGCACTGGCTGTTTCGGCGATCCACATCATCGCGGGCCACTTCGACCCGGTGCGCCCCCTGCTGACCAGTTCGATGGCCGACGTCCCGAAGCGAACCATGCACGCCGTCTGGCACATGGTCAGCGTGGACCTCGTCGCCACCGCGCTCACCCTGCTCGCGCTGGCGTGGTGGGAGCCGACGGGAACCGCACTGGTCGCGGCACTGACCGCCGCCCGCTACGCGGCATACGCGGTGGTGTTCTTCGTGATCGCGACGCGCGTGCCGGGTCGCGCGTCGGTGTTCAGCCTGCCGCAGTGGATTCTGTTGGCGCCCATCGCGATTCTGGCAGGCCTCGGCGCCTGAGCCCTACCCGTGCGCCGACTCCGTGCGGAGCCGGCGCACCAGGGCTCAGCGACTCACATCGCCATCGCGGCCGCGTACCCGTAGGACGAGCGGTCCTCCTCGCGGGCCTTCAACGCGCCGTTCACGTAGATCGCGGTGAACGCGTAGCTCGCCTCGTCGTGCCGAATCGACGACCAGACAAAGGAACTGGACGCGAACAGCACATCAACATTGCGACACCACCGCCCACCCTCCATGGGGTCGGTCAGCGTCACGACCTCGTCGCGCTTCCCGAACCCGTCGTAGTAGGTGATCTCGTTGCCTTCCTGCGCGTCGGAGCAGAAGACGTAGCGAACGTTGCCGTACTTGGGAACCTCGACGGCGTTCGCGACACCGGCACCCGCGACAACAGCCCCCGCGAGCGCACCGCCCGCCCCGATCACCGCGACCGCGCGCCGGATGGCAGACCGAGTCATATCAAGTTGTCCTTTCGCGAAACGATGTGCCGATCGGAATGCTTCCGACAGCAGTCCGCGCGACGCAGCGCCCCGGGCGAACCGAACATTGAATCACACTGCGAGGCTTAGCGTTTCATGATCACGGAATCATCGTTGACGATCGATAGACCTCCGAACTGGGCGGCCGGTGCGGCACCGGTACACGCGATAGCTACAGACTCCCGGGTTACGAGGTCATCGCCGCCGCGTAGCCGTAGGTCGAGCGGTCCTCGTCGCGGGCTACCAGCGTGCCGTTGACGTAGATCGCGGCGTACGCGTAGTTGCCATTGGCGTTCACGATCGAGGACCAGATGTAGGTGCTGTCCCCGAACTGAACATCCACGCCGCCGCACCATCGATCACTCGCAACGGCTTCGGGCAGTGTCACGATTCTGTCGCGTTTGCCGAGGTTGTCGTAGTACGTGACCTCGTTACCCGTCTGCGCATCGGAGCAGAAGACGTAGCGAACGTCGCCGTAGTCGGGGACTTTGGTGGCGTTGGCAATACCGGAACCCGCGACAACCGCCCCCGCGAGGGCGCCTCCCGCTGCGATCATCGCGACAGTGTGCTGAATGGCTGAGCGTTTCATCTCGAGTTGTCCCTTCGCGAAACGAGGTGCCGACGGAAATGTTTCCCGGCATCAGTGCGCCCGACACACTGCCTCGCGCGAACCGCGCATCCAATGACGCTGCGTCGCTCGCCTTTTCCCGAATCGGGCTACGGTGGCCCTATGACAGTGCTCGCCCACGGCGCGGTCCGGAAGCTGGGAAACGCGCATGCGGTACTCCGGTTCGATGCGGCACATCCCGAACCGACGGGCGCCACAGGCCAACGGTTGCTGTTCGTCGACGATCGCCCGTCCTTCGAGCTTACTCCCTGGTGCGGCACCTGCCCAATGCTGTTCGAGCGCAAAGAAGGCGCCGACCGAACGCTGTCGATACCCGATCTCGCCGCACGATTGGAAGCCGGACTGAGCGATGTGGACAGTTCGGTGATCGAGTCGTTCGCCGAACTACTTCCGGTCGGAAAATATCAACCGATGCTGCTGAGCATCAGCCCTCACCTCGTATTCCCGCTCGATCGCGACGACTATTTCGCGCACGAGCAGGTCCAGACCTGGGGCATCGATCCCTTCTGGGGTCTGCCCGCGCACCCGCGCACGCCCTATTACCGAACATTCGACACCGCGGTGAGCCCACATTCCCACCTGTACGAATTCGTGGTCCCGATGGTCCCGCCGAGTTGGAACGACAGCGATCGCGTTCGACATTTCGAGCAGCGGCTCCGCACCGAATCGACGCCGACAGCGGTAGCGGTGTCAATTCTGGACGTCTGCGTACCCGCGGTCGCCCACGAGGGCCGCGATTATTACGCGCACTGGTCGCTGATCCACTTCCTGCTCGATGGCCACCACAAACTCGAAGCCGCCGCACGCACCGGCCGCCCCCTCCGACTGCTCTCCCTACTGGCAGTCGATGCCGGCCTGACCGAAAAGGGCGAGATCGCAGACCTTCTCGGCGTTCGGTCCGGTCAACCGTCGGTCCGAGTTCCACGCGGGACGACCCCCTCGGCCGCACGATTCTCCTGACTCGGCCGGGAGAGGGATCGGGGTCGTCGTGCGTAGGGACAGCAAGCGCGGGTATGCCGCAACCACGGCGACAACCTCGCTCCGGGCGGGCAAGAACACACCCCCGGTGTCGACGAATTCGAGAAGGAAGTACGGCGATATGAGTATCGGTAAGAAGGTCGCGTATTCGGCGGAGAAGACCAGAGGGCGGGCGAAGAAGGTCTACGGGCGCGCGGTGGGAAACCGGCGGCTCGAAGCGCAGGGGCGGGCAGCGCAGATCAAGGGCAGCCTGAAACTGTCCGCGGCCAAGGTCCGAGACGCCTTCCGGAAGTAGCCGCGTCGAGTAATCGAGAATCCCCGCCGACCTGGTTGGCGGGGATTCTCGTGGTTGGGTGACAGGATATGAACCTCGTCGAAACCGGAAGACACCAGGCAACGTACGCACCCGTGATCGTGTGACGACCGAACCCTGTCGTCCAATCGAAGGAGGATCGCTCCATGTCCGAGCCGAGGCGCCACCATCGGGGAAACGAGTCCGACACCATCTCCGTGCGGCCAGTGTTCGTCCAGCCGGGCGAGGCCTTCGAGCTCCCCAAATTCCGCCTGCCCGACCGTGATCGATTGGGCGAGGTCGCCTACCAGTTGGTGCACGACGAGGCGATGCTCGACGGCAACGCCCGGCTGAACCTGGCCACTTTCGTCGGCACCTGGATGGACGAGTACGCCAAGAAGCTGTACACCGAGACGTTCGACAAGAACATGATCGACAAGGACGAGTACCCGCAGACCGCCGCTATCGAGGAACGCTGTTGGCGGATGCTGGCCTCGCTGTGGCACAGCCCCGACCCCGAACACACCATCGGGACCTCCACCATCGGCTCGTCCGAGGCGTGCATGCTCGGCGGCCTCGCGCTCAAACGGCGCTGGCAGGACAAACGTAAAGCCGAGGGTAAGTCGACCGAGAAGCCCAACCTCGTGCTCAGCACCGCCGTGCAGGTGTGTTGGGAGAAATTCTGCAATTACTTCGAGGTGGAGCCCCGGTGGGTGCCGGTGTCCAAGGACCATATGGTGCTCGACGGCCACGAATTGGACACCTACGTCGACGAGAACACGATCGGCGTCGTGGCGATCATGGGCGTCACCTACACCGGCATGTACGAGCCGGTGGCCCAGATCTCCGCGGCCCTCGACAAGATCCAGGAGTCGACCGGACTCGATATCGACATCCACGTCGACGGCGCCTCGGGCGCGATGATCGCCCCGTTCTGCCAACCCGAGATCGTCTGGGACTTCCGGGTGGCCAGGGTGGCCTCGATCAACACCTCCGGGCACAAATACGGGCTGGTCTATCCCGGCGTCGGCTGGGTGGTGTGGCGCGATCGGGCCGCCGTGCCCGATTCGCTGATCTTCACGGTCAGCTACCTCGGCGGCGACATGCCGACGTTGGCCTTGAACTTCTCCCGCCCCGGCGCCCAAGTGCTGCTCCAGTACTACGTGTTCCTACGGCTCGGTTTCGAGGGCTACCGCCAGGTCCAGCAAGGCTGCCTGGACGTGGCCCGGTTCCTCGCCACATCGATCGCGGAATTGACACCGTTCGAGCTGGTCACCGACGGATCCCACCTCCCGGTGGTGGCGTGGACGCGCACCGCGAACGCGAACCCCAACTGGACGCTGTACGACGTATCCGACCGGCTACGACTCAACGGCTGGCAGGTCCCCGCCTACCCGATGGCCAAGGGCCTCCAAAACCTGACACTGCTACGGATCGTGGTCCGCAACGGCCTCAGCCACGACCTGGCCACCTCACTGATCCGCGACCTCACCGAGGCAATCGACTTCTTGGATTCCCTCGACACACCCCTCCCGGACTCCGGCCGCCACCCCGGCTTCCACCACTGACCAGCCGATACGCGAGCCTTCATCCTGCTGGCGCTTGCTCTGCTTCCTTCGTTGCTGGCGCGGTCGTCAGGGTCACCGGCGATAACGTCCCTGCCGCAGCGGCGTTGACGGCCGAATCCGATGACCCACCCACTCGATATTCCGTATGAGCGCAGCCTGCTGTTGGTCGCGTGCACAAGGGCACGCGAATAGCTCGTCGTGACCCTGGCATGGGCGATCGAGCGGTGCTTCCCCGGGGCTGACATGTGGCGATACCTGTTGTATGGCGCAATGATTGCGACAATCGCACGTTTCCTGTCGGTTCGTGCAGCTATCGTGGCTGAGATCAGCGGGGTGGAGCGGTAGGTTGCAGGAGGGCGGTCACGATGTCGCTGGGTCGGTGGTACGGCGATCATGAACATCGTCATGATCGTGATTCGGGCTATGACCCTGTCAACGATGACGTTCGTGACCCTTTCGAATTCGGCGCTACGCAATCACTGTTCGCGCGCGATAACGTACCGGACTCGGTGCCCGGTCGGGCAGTACAACCGTCGGTTCGGGGACGTGGAAAGAAGCGGAAGCCCCGACAAGCGACAGCGGGTTCGGCCGTGCAGATCTCGCCAGCGGACCGGAAGCGGTGGGAACAATTCGCGCACCGCTGGTTCGGTTCGCACCCGAGCGGCACCGCGCGGGGTTGTCTGAAGGCCGCGCACCAGGCTGGCTTGCGGTTCGTTACGGGGGTGATGGCCGGCGAGCAGTATGCGCGGCTCGCGCGAGTTAGCAGGTCTGGACGACCCGATCCGACTCGGCGAGTAAAGAATTCGGCTGAGGCGATCGTGGCGAGGATGGCACACGCCGATCCGAGTACGCCGCTGGTCGATTACCAGCAAGCGTTGCTCGACGCAGGTCATCGATTCCACAGCCGAGATGACATCGCGGATGTCTTCCGTCTGATCGCACAAAAATCGAAGTCGGCCAGGCCTGTTCAGCGGTCTGACCGAGTCACAAGGGGCGCTGAGCAGCCCACCGGGGTGCGTGGGCGGGATCACGTGCCGACCGCGCACAGTACCGAAATCGATCGAATTGTCGTCGCGGTGCTGCGCGAGGATCCAGAAGCGGCAACCAAGGACTATCAGCGAGCGCTGCGCGCTGCGGGTTTCGGTGAGGTCGGACAGCGCGAGATCACTGCGGTCTTCCAACGGATTCGGCAGCGCCGAGCAGAACAGTCGAAACCCGGAGCGGCGCGTGCGGATGGCTCGAAGAGGCGGTTGCGCAAGGGTTTCGCGCCGAGTGCCCGTGCGAGAACGGTCGAAGCCGCTGACCGCTGCCCGTCGTGTGATGTTGTGCCAGATCGGTTGAGCGGGTCCTGCCGGTGTGGGTAAGGGCTAGGAACCACTGACGTGGATCTTTCCGGACCGCGATCATTTGCCTGGTCGGGGCGGTGTCGGCCGAGCAGAATGACTGGGCGACCCTCGATCGCTCGCACTGCCGGGCTGGTCCTCGTTCTCGAAGGCGAAGCCCTTGATCACGGCTTCTCTCATTGCCGAGGCTTGCTCGTCGAGCAAACGGCGCAACCGCGCCCCATCGGCTTCGCCGCGTTCCCGCTCGAAGTAGGAATCGAGCCAGAGGCTGAACAGACCGGCACCGAACATGATGCCGCCCAGCTCACTCCATGGCAGCACGTTCAGCCATCCCAACTCTCGCACTGCGGAGATGGCTGAGCCCGCCGTCATGAACGTGATGCCGACGAAGACGAACACCAATCCGGCGAGGATTTTCTTGGTTCGGAGCGGGCGGTTGAGTACATCGTTCATACGATCGGGACTACTTCCCGCTGCCGCCACGCACGAAACCACTACCTACGGACATGCTGAATCACTTCCTTGCCCACGTTTGGGGTCCTGCGCGATGCGACCTACTGGACGAGGTCGTGACAACACTCGGCTACGAGATCTACGGCGCCACGATCTCCGGCATACCGGACTCACCTGGATGGCCGATGCCGGCGTGAGTCTGCACCTACTCCAGAAGTTCGCGGGCCATGCCGATAGTCGAACAACTGAGCGATACCTACACCCGGACCGCCGGGAGGTCACCGATGCCGGCGACAAGCTCTCGAACCACCTTCGGTCCCGTTCTGGTCCCGCTCTCCGCGTGGTGGGCTAACAGGAAAACCCTCTCCGACCTCGGTCGGAGAGGGTTTTCTACTGTCGGGCTGACAGGATTTGAACCTGCGACCACCTGACCCCCAGTCAGGTGCGCTACCAAGCTGCGCCACAGCCCGTTTCTTGCCCCCGTCGCCGGGTGCTCGGAAAGATTACCGCAAGTCTGGCCGTAGGTACTAATCCGCTGGTAGATGCCAGTTTTTGAGGATGTGGGAGGCGTATCGGTTGTGTGCTCCAGAGGGGACGAGGGGTGAATCTGAAAGGGCGCATCGTCCTCTGGTGCTCGGCGCGTGAGGGACTCGCGGGTGCGGGCGGCTCCCCGGCTGGGCCTCCGACCACACGACGGATTCGCCCGAATGGTTCTGCGTGCCCACATCGACGCAGATCGCGAGTCGTCGTCCACCGCCGTACATCCGGTGACGGTCCGGATCGCCGCTGAACGAATTATGCGGTTCTCGTAGGCTATGGCCGTGGGGTGTCAGGCGGAGAAGCGGGAGCGAGACGTTGCGACCCGATTGCTCGACGAGTATCGGCAGGCAGGCGGGTACGCCGACACGATCCCGGAAATCGGGAGGCGCCTGCATGACTCGCCAGCGGTCATTGTGGTGATTGCGCAATGGCTCACCGAACTCGAAGACCGGTGGCCAGGTCCTGAGACCGAAGGCCGAAGACTGACTCGACTGAGTTTGACGAATGCGCTGAATCGTACGGCGTCGCGCGAGACGACCGCCATCCCCGCGTTGATCAGCCAGTTCGATTACTCGAAGGCTATAAGTCCGCAAGTACGATGGGCGGCAGGCAATGTCATATTTAGAATTCCGGCCGGCCGGAAGTACTTCGAGGAACTCGCCGCCATCGCCGCGGACCGCAGATTCGGGACCGATCGTCAGATGGTGGTCGGCTGGCTCGGCAAGTCCCAGCACCCCGATGCTGCCGCGGTTGCCGCCGACCAACTCGACGACGAGACGGTGCAAGGGCACGCTCTCGATGCGTTGTCCAAGATGCGGGCGCAAGGCATATCCGAGCTGGTCGAGCCGTTCCTGACATCGAAGTTTCCCTGGTATCGGCGCAATGCGGCGCGGATCATCCACTACGATCAGGGCTGATCTTCCTTCCCTGTGGAGAACTCATTTCCCGAGCGGGTGGCGGGACCGTCGTTCGCCGCCGCTCGGGCTTGCAGGGCCGAAATGTAGTCATCGCCCCAGCGGTTGAGCTCGGCGACGAAGTCGCGCAGAGCTTCGCCGGTCGGTGTGAGCGAGTACACCACGCGAGGCGGAACCTCGGGAAAGGCTTTGCGCGACACGATTCCGTCCTGTTCCAGTTCGCGCAACTGGCGTGTCAGCACGCGGGGCGTGACAACACCGACAGCGCGGCGTATTTCGCTGTAGCGCAGGGACCCCTCCAGAAGATGCTTGACGATCGTCATCTTCCACGCACCTCCGAGAACCGCGACGCTGACCTCGACCGGGCATACAGCCATGGCCTGCAGAACTGATTTGCGCACCGCACCCTCTTCGCCGGGCATCGTCTCCCTTTCGACGTGTCTACCACCACGGTATCAAGACGAGCTATATGGACAATTTTGTCCATACTTACGAAGAGTGCCCTTAGGTGCTAAACCGGTAGTAGGCGAAGATCTGCGGACCTTTCAAACGTCGGTGCGACAGCACGAATTTGGCGGCATTCAGGAGGAGATGGCAGTGATCAGGGAACACTCCCCCTCGGCGAGTGCGAAGACGAGACGGCGATGGCATCCCGCATGGACGATGGTCGCGGTCGCCGCCCTCGCGCTCATCGCCGCAGGGTCGTTTACGACGATCGCCGGGCTGATTACCGAGCCGCTCGTCGATGCGAAGGGGTGGAGCCGAACCGATATCGGCATCGGCGTCGCCATAAATATGGTCTTGTACGGTGGCGTCGCGCCTTTCGCCGCGGCACTGATGGACCGTTGCGGGTTGCGTAGAGTTACCTCGGTCGCTCTCGTCGCGCTGATCGCGAGCTCGTTGCTCATCGCCAACGCGACACCGAATGCGCTGAGCTTCGTGCTGTGGTGGGGTCTTCTTGTCGGTACGGGAACCGGCTCGATAACGATGGTCTTCGGCGCCACTGTCGCCAACAGGTGGTTCCACGAGAAGATCGGGCTGGCCACAGGCCTGCTGACTGCCGCGAGCGTCGTCGGCCAGTTCGCGATGCTGCCTGTTCTGTCGGTGATTCTTGGCCACAGTGACTGGCGCGCACCGGTACTTATCTGCGGAGGTCTCGCTCTCGTCGGGCTCATCGGCGTGCAGGCCCTGATGAAGGACAGTCCGCGAGAGCTGGGGATTTACCCGTATGGTGCCGACGCGAGCAGTCGAGACATAGCGCGCTCTGCTGCCACCGGGAATCCGTTCACGCGCACTGTCCACGTGCTGCGGGACTGCTTGCGCGATATCCGATTCTGGACCGTGGCGCTGATGTTCGCGCTGTGTGGTGCCACCACGAATGGATTGATGTGGAGTCATTTCACCCCTGCCGCGCATGACCACGGCATGGCCGCAACCGCCGCATCCAGTCTGCTGGCTGTGGTCGGACTGGCGAATGTCCTGGGCACCGTTACCGCAGGATGGCTAACCGACCGAATCGAACCGAGGATATTGCTCGCAGTGTTCTTTCTCGGTCGGGGAGTTTCGCTTGCGCTACTGCCGATACTCTTTTCCGGCGACCTCAACCCCAATTTGCTGGCCTTTGCGATAGCGTTCGGCATCCTCGACGTGGCGACGGTTCCGCCTACGCTGGCATTGTGTCGGAACTACTTCGGCGATAACAGCGCCCTGGCCTTCGGGTGGGTGAACGTTTTCCACCAGATCGGTGCCGGAGCGATGGCTCTGATCGGCGGACTCATTCGCGATATCAACGGTTCGTACACGATGATGTGGGTCATTTCCGCGATAGTGTGTGTCGCGGCCGCCGGATTGGGCGCAACATCGGCACGCCTTCACCGTGTCAGTGAGCGTTCTGCATCCGATGCTGAATCATGCTGCACTACAGGATGATTGATGATGCTCGCGAGCTGGCGATTCCTCTGGTCGGTCGAGCAGATCCTCCGTGCGGGCCGCGTCGTCCGCGATTTCCTGGCCTTGGATAGGCCTCGGTGAGGTCACCGTCGGTGACAAGCCCTCAGACACGCCCCGTCTCATGAGCCCACATGGCGAGCTCGACCCGATTGCGCGCGCCGAGCTTGCGCATCAGGCTCGCCAGGTGGGTTTTGACCGTGCTGGGGCTGATGCGGAGGTCGGTGGCGATTTCGCTGTTGGTTCGGCCGTGGGCGACGGTGCGCAGGACCTGTTCCTCGCGGGAGGTGAGGGGTTCTATCGGTTGTGTGGCGGGGTGGTTCTGGGATCTGGCGAAGGCTGCGAGGAGGCGGCCGGTGACGCGGGGCGCGATCAGGGCGTCGCCGTCGGCGGCGGCGTGGATCGCTTGGCTCAGCAGGGCGGGTCCGGCGTCTTTGAGGAGGAAGCCGCGGGCGCCGGCCTTCAGTGCTCCGTGGACGTATTCGTCGAGGTCGAAGGTGGTGATGACGACGATCGGGAGGGGGTCGGGGACGTGGGGTCCGGCGAGTTCGCGGGTGGCTTCGATGCCGTCCATCAGCGGCATGCGGATGTCGAACAGGCACACGTCGGGGCGTAGTCGACGGGCCATGTTCACCGCTTGTCGGCCGTCGGGGGCGGCGCCGACGACCTCGATGTCGGGCTGGGCGTCGAGCAGCATGGTCAGGCCGGTGCGCACGATGTCCTGGTCGTCGGCGATGAGTACCCGGATGGTCATCGTCGGGCGTCCGCTCGGGGCAGCATCGCCTCGACGCGCCAGCCGCCGCTCGCGCTCGGGCCTGCGTGGAACGTGCCGCCCAGCAGTTTGGCGCGTTCCCGCATGCCGACCAGGCCGTAGCCCGACGGGCCTGCGACCGTGCTGACGGCACCGTCGTCGTCGACCGTCAACTGCACGCGCTCGATGTCACCCTCGATGCGCACGGCGACCCGCGTCGCGTGCCGGGCGTGGCGTCGCGCGTTCGTGACCGACTCCTGGGTCAGGCGGTAGAGGGCGGCGCCGATCGCGGGGCTGAGATCGTCGAGTTCGCCGGACAGTTCCACGTCGACCCGCGGCCCGCCCTCGGCGATACCGGCGAGGCGTTCGAGGTCGGCCACACCCGGTTGCGGCGCGAAATCGGCCTCCTCGGCGGAGCGCAGGACACCGACCATGGCGCGTAACTCGCGCAGTGTTCGCGAGGCCGCGTCCTCGATGACGGCGAGAACCTCGGTGGCGCGCTCGGGGTGTGACGCCGCGATGGCGCGGCCGGCTTGGGCCTGGATGACGATGCCGGAGACGTGGTGGGCGACGGTGTCGTGGAGGTCGCGCGCCAGTTGCTCGCGCTCGCGCGCCTTGGCCTCGTCGATGTCGCGGGTTCGGATGTAGGCGTGGTAGCGGACCGCGGCGCCCAGGGCGGCGGCGAACAGGAAGAAGGCGAACGCGGACACCGTGTCCGCGAGGCTGGTCGGGTCGGCGATATGGGTGATGACCAGCCACACCAGGATGATCGCGAGACCGGCCGCGAACTCATGGCCCGCTCCCCACCGGAACAGCGCGTAGGCCAGGATGAGCACGCCTCCGATACTCGTCAGGAGACCGGCCTGCTCGCCCGCGAAAATCCGGACGATGTCGACGGCGATCAGCGTGCCGAACGAGATCACGACCGCCGCCATGGGGTGGGTGCGGCGCCACAGCAGGGGAGCGAGGACCACGAGCACGACGGCGAGTACCAGCGCGCGCGACGCCAGGTCCTGCCGCAGGACCGCTTCTGTCACGGACCAGGTCACGAGCACCGCGACGATCGCCCAGTCCTGCCACGTTCGCCGCGGCGGGTTCGCCGGCCGTGGCTCGGCCCACAGCGAGCGCAGCGCCTTGGTCACCATCTGCCCAGTGTAGGGACCGTGCGGCAGCGGCGGATCAGCCGAAAGAACGAGCGGCCGACCGTGCTTTCGGCCGGTCGAACCGCGGCCCGCGGGCTGATGTATCGACCGCCGGGATCGGCGAACGTTGACCTATCCATCCGCACCAGAACCCGGAGCCCATGATGCGAAACAGTCGACCCACCACGCTGGAAAATCCGCGCCTACCGGTGCAGGCCGAGCTCGCGGCAGCCTGGACCAGTCTCATGTTCCTCTACATCTACGTCGACTATCTCGCCCTGTACAAGCCCGGGTTCGTCGACGACCTGCTCGCCGGTACCGTGCACGAGTTCGATACCGGCCCAACGTTTGTCGCGATGGCGCTCACGCTCATGTCCATCCCGAGCCTGATGATCCTGCTGTCGGTGATACTGCCCGCCCGCCTCAATCGCGCCACCAACCTCGTCGCGGCGACGCTGTTCATCCCGGTCACGATCTACAACGCGGAAGGAGAGTCGTGGAGCTACTGGTACTTCTACGGCTTCTCCATCGGACTCGAGGTGCTGCTCCTGGCCTTCATCCTGTACTCCGCCTGGACCTGGCCGCGTGCCGCGGCGCCGACAACCACGGCAGGCCCTGATCGTGAGGTCGCGTCCCGCTAGCGCCAGCGCGTGAACCCCTGCGCTCAGCCCACCGCGAACATCGTGGCGCGAGTAGGACTTCGGCTGGCAGGGTGGGGCGCATGGAGAACCTACGCGACGCTGAGCGACGGTTGCAGGCCGCACAACTTGCCGGGGATGTGCAGGCGCTGGATCGTCTGCTCGATGACCGGTTGATCTTCACCTTCGGCGCGGACGTCTACACCAAGGCCGATGATCTGGAACTGCACCGCACGCGGACGCAGGTGATGACGTCCCTGGTCGAGGAAGAGCTGAACGTGCTCGCCGAGGGCAGCACCGGGGTGACCTGGTTTCTCGGGACCGTCGAGGGGACCGTCAACGGCGAGCCGTTCGGCGCCCGGATGCGGTACACGCGTTCCTGGTTGCACGACGAGACGCACGGTTGGCGGATCATCGCGGCCCACGCCAGTACGGCGGAATGACCGGCATCGGAATGCCATGTCCGAATCCTGCCGGACTTCGGAGGGTCGGGTCCGTTGAATAGCTCGTATGAGCGAAACAACCACTCCCGCAACCAAAACGGCCCTGGTCACCGGCGCGAGCCGGGGCATCGGCCGGGCCATCGCTGAACGATTGGCCCGAGACGGTGTCCTCGTCGCCGTGCACTTCGGGCAGAACGACGCCGCCGCCAAGGAGGTCGTCGCCGGGATCGAGGCCGACGGCGGCCGAGCTTTCGCGGTTCGTGGCGACCTGGGCGCCACCGACTTCGCCACCCTGCTGGCGGACGTGGACGCGGGCTTCGCCGACCTCGGCGCCCCCGCCGGTCTCGACATCCTGGTCAACAACGCGGGCATGACCGTCATGAACGGCGTCGACACGATGACGCCCGCGGAATTCGATGTCCTCTTCGCTACCAATGTCCGCGCCCCGTTCTTCCTGGTCCAGGGCGTTCTCGACCGGTTGCGTGACGGCGGCCGCGTCGTGAACATGTCCTCGGCCGTCACCCGGATCGCGATCCCCGACATCGCGGCCTACACCATGACCAAGGGCGCCATCGACAGCTTCACCCGCGTCCTGGCCCAGGCCCTCGGCCCGCGCGGCATCACCGTCAACGCGGTCGCCCCCGGCTACGTCCTCACCGACATGAACGCCTGGCTCATCGACAACCCCGACGGCCAGCGCGAAGCCTCCTCCAACGTCGCCCTCGGCCGAGTCGGCCGACCCGCCGACATCGCCGACATCGTCGCCTACCTCGTCAGCGACGACGCCCGCTGGATCACCGGCCAAACCCTCGACGCCAGCGGAGGTTCCGCTCTCTGAGTGAGCTGAATGCTCGGATTCGCCGGCGAAATGCGTAGCTGCCCTTATTAGTTCGGGTCAGCGTGCCACTGAACTCGAGGGACAGGATTGTGTGGCTTCTGGATGGGGGGATTCGTCCCTACTCTTGGTGATCGGTCCAGTCGCACAGTTCGAGGAGATTTCCCTTGAGGTCATGGTCAATTGTGGTGGCGCTGTTGGTAGCTGTGGCGACGGGTGGGTGCGGGGCGGCGGGGGAGCAGGTGCGGGAGGCCGAGGTGGCTGCTCCGGTTGTTGATTGTCCTGGTTGTACGGCCAGGTTGAGTGCTACCTATTCCCGGCTCGATGGTCGGGCGGCGAGTGCTGGTGAGCTGGAGAAGGTTCAGCGGATGGTGGAGGGGCGGCTTCGGGCGGTCGGGTATACCGGCGTTCCTACGGTTTCCGGCAGTACTGTTTCGGTCACTCTTTCGGGTACCGCCGGTGAGTCCGTGCGCGATGTCTTCCGGGTGCCGCAGCTCGGTCTCCGGCCGGTCATCGGTGCGCTGCCGTCGAATTCGCGCGGTGCCGGTGGTGACACCCCGCCGGGTGAGCCTCCGGCGCCGCAGCCTGCCGTGGCTCCCGCGCAGGTGTCGGACGCGGTGGCCGAAGCCAAAGCTCAGCGTCAGAGCACCGATCAGGCGGTACAGCAGCTCGCCGTGCAAGCGATCGACTGCGGCAGTCCGGACCCGCTCGCCGGGAACGACGATCCGGCACTGCCGCTGGTGACCTGTTCGCAGGACGGCACCGAAGTGTTCCTGCTCGCGCCCAGTCGCCTCAGTGGCACCGACATCGCCGGTGCCACCGCGGGACTGGGTGCGAACTCCCAGTACGAGGTCAACCTGGAATTCACCACCGCGGGGGCCGAGGTGTGGGCGACGTTGACCCAGGAGTCCCTGCAGCGGCGAGTGGCGTTCGTGCTGGACACGGCGGTGATCAGCGCGCCGATGGTCCAGTCGGGTCCCCAGCTCGGGGGCCGGACCACCATCTCGGGCAGCTTCACCCGGGCGAGCGCGGATGTTCTCGCGCGCGATATCGGGACCGCCGCCGTCGCGCTGACCACCTCGGCCACGCAGATCGCCGTCGTTCGGCCGACCAAATAGTCAGCTGCGCGCGGCGCCTGCCTTGTCACGCAGGACCCCGACGAGGCGGTCGGCCTGCTCGTCGACCGACTGCGGGCCGTTGCCGGTGAGCAGTGCGTACTTCTCGTCCCAGACGGTCTTGACGGCCGACGGGTTGAGGGTGAGGCTGACGTCGTAGCCGGCCTCCTCGAGGGCCACGTCGACGTAGTAGGTCAGACGGGTGCGCTTGCCGGGGATCTTCGGGTACTGGGTGGCCAGCATCATCTTCTCGCCGTACTTGGGCACGGTGGTGATGTGGGCGGCCTTGTAGGCGTGATCGGTGCTGGTGGTGGTCTTGCCGTCGGCGTCAACGCGGTACTTCGCGGAGGTCAGGGCGATGGGGGCGTGGCAGATCAGCGAGACGGGGACGTTCTCCTCGCGCAGGGTGTTGAGCAGTTCGCCCATCTCGGGGTTGTCGTGGAAGTCGACCATGGGCGCGTGACCGCCGGGCATGTGCACGAAGTCGATATCGGCCAGGCTGAACGCGTCGGCCGGGTCGCGGTGGCGGGCGATCAGCTGCGCGATGGACAGGTACTCGCGCTCGGGCAGGGCGTCGAAGTCGGCGACGACCTGGTCGCGGATGGAGATGGCTTCCTCGTCGGTCTTGGGCAGCGGCTCCGAGACCGGGATGCGGCCGAGGAGTCGGTGGGCCAGGGCGAGTTCGTCGTTGCGGCGCTTCAGCAATTCGGGGTTCTTGTCGCGCAGTTCCTGGGGGCTGAGGTGCTTGACCTCGGTCTGCAGGGTGACGCGCGCGGTCGCCATGCCGAGGCCGCCCGCGGCCTGGAAGTTCAGGGCGAGGCCGTTGATGTCGAGCTGGGGCAGCTTGCCGTCGGGGGTGGCGAGGACGAAGTCGTGGGTCTTCTCGAACTTGGCCATCACGGCGGCGAGTTCGACGAGGAAGAAGCCGGTGGGGATCTTGTCGCCCTCGGGTTCGCTCAGCGGGAGCAGCCGAGCCGAGGAGATGACGATCAGGGCCTTGGGGCGAGTGGTGGAATCGGACATGGCATTTCCTTCTTCCGTGTGGGTGAGGGTCAGTTCGGAACGCCGGAGGAACGCTTGATGAGGGCGTCGAAGACGCGGTCGGGCAGGATCTTGCTGAGGAAGATCAGCGGGCGCGAGCCGAAGCCGACCTGGTAGCGGGTGCGCGGGTGGCGCGCGGTGGCGGCCTTGGTGACGGCCTTGCCGATGACCGACGGCGGCGAGGTCATGCGCGCGTTGGGCTGGGAGCTCTGTTCCAGCGATTTGCCCATCGCGGCGGCCTGCGCGGCATAGGGGCCGTGGCCGGAGGTGGCGGACAGTTTGTCGGCGGCGATCGAGCCCCACGGGGTGCGGATGGAGCCGGGCTCGATGATGACCACGTTGATGCCGAACTGCTTGACCTCCAGGCGAAGTGCGTCGCTGAGACCTTCGACGGCGTACTTGCTGGCGTGGTACCAGGCGCCCATCGGGGTGGCGAAGCGGCCGCCCATCGAGCTGATGTTGACGATGGTGCCCGAGTGCTGGGCGCGCATGTGGGGCAGGACGAGCTGGGTCATGCGGGCCAGGCCGAACAGGTTCACTTCGAGTTGGGCGTCGGCCTCGTCGAGCGGGACATCCTCGAGCGCGCCGTAGGAGCCGTAGCCGGCGTTGTTGACGAGCACGTCGATGCGTCCTTCCGCCGCGATGATCTCGGCGACCGCCTTCTCGGCCGAAGCCTCGTCGGTGACGTCGAGCGAGAGCGTGCGTACCCCGGACGAGGCTAGGTCCTTCATCCGGTCGGTGCGGCGGGCCGCGCCGTAGACGATGAACCCTGCCCGGTGAAGTTGGCGCGCGGAGTCCTCGCCGATCCCGGAGGAGGCTCCGGTGACCAGGGCAACCTTCTGAGTCATTCCCGTTTCCTTCCTGTCGGAGCGCCGAATAACGAACCGGCGGTCTCTTCGAGTCTACGCAACCTTCGGGCGAACTTCAATAGACCGCCGGTTCTTTATCAAAAGACCTGCGGTCTGTAGTATGGGGTGATGACGACGTTTCAGCGCGCCCGCAGCGAAGAGCAGCGCGAAACGCGGCGACTGAGCATTCTGGCGACCGCGACGACCATGCTCGCCGAGATGCCGGTTTCGGCCATCAGCCTCAACGAACTCAGCCGACGGGTGGGGTTGGCGAAGTCGAATGTCCTGCGCTACTTCGAATCCCGCGAAGCGGTCCTGCTCGAAGTGCTCGCGACGATGGCCCGCGACTTCCTGATCGAGCTCGTCGAACAGTTGCCCGACCGCGTCGACGACGCCGACCCCACCCCCGTCCGAATCAAGGCGACCGCCGCCGCCCTCGCGGACTCGTTCGCCGCGCACGGCAAGCTCTGTGAGCTGCTCAGCGTCCAGGCGAGCATCCTCGACCACAACATCTCGGCCGAGGTCGCCGCGCATTACAAGCGCGGAGCGCAGGACGCGCTCGCCGGGCTGGCCACGGTCCTGCGCACCGTGCTGCCCGAACTCGACGACGCACACGCCGCCGAGGCCGCCACCATGACGATCGTTCTCGTCGGCGCGCTGTGGACCCAGACCCATCCGGGACCGGCGGTGCTCGCGGCCTACGAAGCCGACCCGGATCTGGTGTTCCTGCCGCCGTTCGCCGTGGCATTCGAACGCGCCCTCACCGTGTTTCTGGCAGGGCTGCTGGCCGACCCCGATCGCTGAAAAAGGCCCGGCTGAGGGCGGTTTCGACGGTTCGTGGTGGGGTCGGTTCAGCCCTGGGGTGGGTTTCGGGCAGGCGGCTGGTCCGGGATCGTTGATGCCACACCGGAAATGGTGCAGCAGAGGGGAAATACGATGTCGACCAGCCGAATTCAGTTACGTGCGGTGACGATCAGTCTGGCGTTGGCGGTGCTCGGCGTCGCGGTTGCGGGCTGTGACCCGACCGAGGCGCCTCGCGGTGCCGAACCGACCCGGACCAGCACCGCCGAAGCGTCCGAGATCAGCGCCGACGAGGCGTCGTTCCTCGACGAGATCACGACCAACGAGGCGACCCTGCCGGGGAAGTCGTCGAAGGAGATGGTCGCCGCGGGTCACGCGACCTGCGAGCACCTGCGCGGCGGGGTGTCGGTGCTCGACGAGACCACCGCGGTCGAGCGGACCTACGGGATCGAGCAGGCGACGCTGTTCGTCAGCGCCGCGACCACGAACCTGTGCCCGGACTTCGGTTCGTGATCGCGCGCGCTCAGGCCGCCACCGCCTCGGCGACGCCGTTGAGGCGGGCATAGCGGCCCGCGCGGTCGAGCAGTTGACGGTGATCGCCCAGTTCGGCGACCCGGCCGTGGTCGAGGACCGCGATCTGGTCGGCGTCGCGGATGGTGCTGAGGCGATGGGCGATGGTGATGACCGTGCGGCCCTGGGCGACCACGTCGATGGCGGTCTGGACCGCGCGTTCGGTCTCGTTGTCGAGTGCGCTGGTCGCCTCGTCGAGCACGAGCACGCGGGGATCGCGTAAGAGGGTGCGGGCCAACGCGATTCGTTGCTTCTCGCCGCCGGAGAAGCGGTGACCGCGCGAGCCCACCACGGTGTCGTAACCCTGGGGCAGCGCCGCGATCAGGTCGTGGATCTGGGCGGCGCGGGCGGCGCGTTCGATCTCGGCGTCGGTGGCACTGGGCTCGGCGTAGCGCAGGTTCTCGCGGATGGTGGTGTGCAGCAGGTAGGACTCCTGGGACACGACGCCGACGATGCGGGCGAGGGTGCCCAGTTCCAGGTCGCGGACATCCACGCCGTCGATACTCACCCGACCGCCGGTCGCGTCGTGCAGTCGCGCCACGAGCGAGGCGAGAGTGGTTTTGCCGGAACCGGTTTCGCCGACCAGCGCCAGGGTCGAACCCGGCGGCACGACGAGCGAGATCCCGTCGAGCACGTCGGGGCCTTCGGCGTCGTAGCGGAAGCTGACGTCGTCGAATCGGACCTCGCCCACGACATCGCGCGGGTCGAGCTCGACCGGTCGCGCGGGTTCGGCGATCTCGACGGGCAGGTCGAGGTAGCCGAAGATCCGGCTGAACAGCGCCATCGAACTGGTGACCTCGACACCCACATTGAGCAGGGCCATCAGCGGACGGAACAGCCCGGATTGCAGGGCGGTGAAGGCGACGAGCGTGCCGATCGTCATGCCGCTGCTCGTCGCGGGCAGGCCGGCGGCGAGGTAGAGCAGGGCGGGAATGGCGGCGAAGACGATGCTCATGGTGGCCATCCGCCAGCGTCCGGCGAGCTGGGCGCGCACTTCGAGATCGACCAGGTCGTGGGAGGTGCGCTCGAAGTGGGCCGAGGCCAGCGGGCCGGTGCCCAGGGTCTTGCCGAGCTGCACGCCGCTCACCGACAGGCCCTCCTCGACCTGACCGTGCAGGTCGGCGAGGTGGCGTTGGCGCTGGGCGGTGATGTCGCGGCGCAGCAGGGCCACGCGCCGGGTCAGCCAGATCGCCGGCGGCAGCACGATCAGCGACAGCAGCGACAGCCGCCACGACAGCACGGCCATCGCGACGGCGGTGCCGACCACGGTGGTGACATTGCCGGCGATGGAGGTGGCGGTGCTGGTGACCACGGACTGCATGCCGCCGACATCGTTGATCAGGCGCGACTGCACCTCGCCGCCGCGCGTGCGGGTGAAGAACGCCAGCGACTGTCGTTGCAGGTGGCGGAACACATCGGCGCGCAGCACGTGCATGACCTGCTGGCCGACGGTGGTGGAGATGAGCGTCTGGCCGACGCCGAGCACGGCGGTGAGCACGGTGACGGCGAGCATGCCGCCCACGGCCCACAGCAGTAGTGAGACGTCCTGGTGCGGCAGCGCGTCGTCGATCACCATGCGCAGCAGGAACGGCGAGGCGAGGCCGATCGTCGAGGCCGCCACGATCAGGACGGTCAGCGTGGTGAGCTGGAGCCGGTACGGCGCGAAGAGCGCGGCGATCCGGCGCAGGGACACCGGCGACTCGCGCAGTTGGGCGCGGTCGGCCGGGTCGGGGCGGCGGGTGCGACCGCCGGTCGGTTTCTGTTCTTCCATGTGCAACCCCCTTGTGGGCTGTGCTGTTATGCTGAGGTTACCTCATTATCTGGTAGTGAAAACAAAGCGGGAGGCGAGTTTATGCCCGACAACGAGAGCGATCTCCTGATGCAGGTGGCCAGGACGCTCCGACGACGTTGGGCGGCGGCCTACGCGCCGATGGGCCTGACCCCCCACCAGGCCCGCGCGTTGCGGGTGGTCGGCGAACACGGCGGACTGCGATTGTCCGCCATCGCGGAGGCGTTGCGGATCAGTCCGCGGTCGGCCACGGAGGTGGTGGACGCGCTCGAACACGCCGAGCTGGTGACCAGGGCACCCGATCCGACCGACCGGCGCGCCACCCTCGTGGCGGTGACCCCGCACGGTGAACGGACCCTCCGCACCCTGACCGAAGCGCGCGCGGCCGACGCCGACGATTTCTTCGGACGCCTCACCGACGACGAGCGTGCCGCGCTGCGCAAGATTCTGGGCAAGCTGGTTTCCTGATCCGGTAGCGGAAATCCGGCTATCAGTGCTGGTCGCGGCGCTAAGGTGGCCTTCGATGGTCGTGTCGATCGCCACACCGCAGGAGGCAACCGCGATGGCTACACCGGTTTTCGTCATTCACGGCATCGGCAACAGGGACGAGCCGGGTTTCGCCACCAGTGTCGAGACGCTGGGGCGCGCGACCGGCGTGGCGAATCCGCGGCCGGTGTACTGGGGTGACCTCGGCGCCCGGTACGAGTGGGTCGAACACACGGTCCCCGGCGCGCAGGTCGCGGTCCTCGACGCCTCGGCCGCCGAGGATGGAATCCAGCCCGAGTTCCTCCTGTCCGACGCGGACGTCGACCTCATCCGGACGCAGTGGGACCAGGTGCCCGAGGTGTTCCTCGACGCGGTCGAGGAAGCATTGGCTCGGGAGTGGGGCAGCGAGGAGGTTCGCGGCGCGGCCGTGGATATCGTCGCGCTGCGCGCCGCGCTGGCCGAGGCGTGGCCGGACACCACCTGGTTGAAGATGACCGATGACGAGCAGGTGCTCCGCACGGCCGGGGAGGCGGTGGCGGGATCGATCCTGCCGGGGATGGGCGGGGCCGCCGGCGAGGTCGAGATCCTCGGGTTCGATCTGGTCGGGTTTCTCCGAAACCGGTTTCGTGATGTGGACAGGGTCGTCGGCGCTGTCGTGGGCGGGGCGGCCGGGCGACTCAATCGCAGTCTGCGACAGTCGTTTCTGCCCGAGATCACCAAAGGTGTCGGCGATATCCTCGTCTACCAGCGGCACCGCGACGAGATCGCCCAGCATGTCCGCGATGTCATCGCGAAGGTCGACCCGCGGCTCGGGCGCAGCGCCGAGCACCCGGTCGACATCGTGGCGCACAGCCTCGGCGGCGTGATCATGGTCGACCTGGCGACTTCCGATGAGCCACTGTGGATTCGGCGTCTGATCACCTTCGGCTCCCAGTCACCGTTCTTCCATGTCTGCGATCCGCGCGGCGGCGCCATCGTGCCGTACGCTGGAGAGCGCCCTGTCGAACTGCCCCCGACCATCCGGGCCTGGTCGAACCTGTGGGAACCACTCGACCCTGTCGCCTTCGTCGCCGCGCACGTCTTCCGTCTCCACGACGGCTCGAAACCGAAGGACATCAAAGTCCCGCACCTCGCCTCCACCGGTCTGTGGACCCACACCCGCTACTGGAAGCACCCGAGCGTCGTCGAGCACATCGCCGAGACTCTCGGGTCATGAGTTCTCCGCGATCAGCTGTCGCAGGGTTGTGCGTTGGTCGTCGGTGCACGACGGTGCTGTGATGCGGCTTCGGGCGAAGCCGAGCCAGGTCTCGTCCTTGGTCGGCCAGTCGCGTAAGAGGGTGAAAACCGCTGTGGCGTCGGAGGATTCGAGTAGGGGTGGCAGGGCTCGGGGGAGGGCTGGGTCGGTCTTGGCGTGAGGGCGGGCCTCGATGGTGGGCCACGGGGCGGTGTGGGGCGGGTGTAGGCGCAAGGGTGTGGGGTCGGGGTCGGGGAGTTCATCGGCGGTGGCGGTGAGCAGGGTGGTGATGCTGTCGGCGATCACCTCGGGTGCTCGTTTCGTGGTGGGAGCCTGCGCCAGGCTCTCGGCGAAGACGTCCCAATCGTCCTGGTCGAAGTGGTGGATGGCGGCGGTTCCGTGCTGGTCGAAGCACAGGTAGCTGTGGTGGTTGTCGTCGTGGGTGTAGATGGCGAAGCAGAAGACGGTGGTGTTGATGCGGTGGAAGTCCATGTCGGACAGGTTCTCTTCGAGTTCGGGGCGATCACCCCACACCCACACGATCGCGTCCAGCAGGCCGAGGGCCAGCGGGCGTGTCGCGTTCGCGCTGTGGAACAGGCTCAGGGAGTTCCAGTCGGCACGGTGGGGGAGGTCGAACGTGCCGATGCGCGTCCAGATGTCGGTGAGTTCGGGGGGAATCGCGACGCCGAGGCGAGTTTCGGTCGCCTCGATGGCGGCCCGGGTTTCCAGCGGGTTCCAGTGGATGTTCCAGGCGTCGGACAGCGATCCGCGTGTGATGTGGTCTTCGTAGCGTCGCAGCGCGGCGAGGACCACATCACAGGCGGGCGGCAGGGTAGGGCTCACGGTCCGATTCAACCGCGTCGATCCGCGCGCACCGCTGCCAACACCTGCCGAGCCTGCAATGCCGCGCCCAGGACGGCGTCGCGGGGGTTGCGTTCTCGGCGCGGGCGGCGATCTCATCCTGTGCGGAACACACATCGGGACCGGTCGACGACGGGACAACCTGCCTCGAGGCAGAATGTGGAGGTGAACGAGAGGCCTGTGGCGGAGTTCGGGGTCGCGGCGCCGGGCCGCGGTTGATGCGATGCGGTGCAGCGGCTGTGTCGGGAGTGAGAAGATATGAAAGGCACCGAGGGTAGTTCGGGTGCGGCCGAAGAAGGAGCGTCGAACGTTGTTCGGCTGCCCAAACGGCCGCGGCACAGTCGTGACGATGTCGGCGGGGCGCGGCGACCGTGGGAACCTGATCCCGTGTACGACCCGGCGCCCACCCGCCCGGTGACACGCGCCGAATTGCAGGCCGAGACGGCCTCGTGGTCGGCCGATGCGGCCGAGCGGGCCGCGGCGGCGCTGGGTGATTCCGGCGCGTCCGAGAACAATGTGATCGACCTGGTCGCCTCCCGGCGCAATCGCGGCGCCGACGGGTCGCGGGGCGTGCGGCCGCGAATGATGCCGCGTCGGGTCACCCCCGTCGAGAAGAAGACGCCCGGTGAGTCCGACACCGAGGGCTGGCCCGCGCCGTAGTCACGCGACCGTGCGTAGCGGCGGCGACACGGGGTATGCGCTCCCTACGGGGTTGCCGATGATGGGAGCGCGTCATGGTGGATGTCGACAAGAAAGCAGCGACCGGGCACGGTGGGCGGTTGCGGATTCCGCGTAGTCGCGGTGCCCTGGGTGGGCTCGCGGTCCTGCTGCTCGGGATCTGGGGTGCGCTCATACCGTTCATCGGCCCGTATTTCGACTTCGCGTACACCCCCGACCGGGCGTGGGCGTGGTCGGCGGCGCGCGGCTGGCTCGAAGTGCTGCCGGGTGCGGTCGCGATGGTCGGCGGGCTGTTCATGCTGATGAGCCGCAATCGGCTGATCGCCAGCTTCGGTGGGTGGTTGTCGGTGGCGGCGGGCGCGTGGTTCGTGGTCGGGCCGTTCCTGGCCGCGTTGCTGCGCCTCGGTGACATCGGCGAACCGGTCGCGAGCACCGACCTGCGCCGCGCGCTGATCGAGCTGACGTACTTCTACGGTCTCGGCGCGCTGATCCTGTTCTTCGCCGCGAGTTCACTGGGTCGGCTGTCGGTGCGCAGCACGCGCGACATCGCCTTCGCCGAACGGGTGTGGACCGCCGATCACACACCGGTGGCCGAGGAGAAGAAGGTCGTCGCCACCGACCACACCGACACCGATCACCCGAAGAAGGTGGTGTCGCCGCCCGCGGACGCTCGGCCGCACTCGGCTTAGGCGGATTCGACCCTGACCGCGGTGTCGGCGCTGGGGAAATCGAGCACGCGCAGGCGCCCGGTCACCAGGTCGACCGTGTCGGCGACCACCCGGCCCGCGCGCCGCGCGTCGTCGACGACGCTGGTGCTGACCACGCGGTAGCTGCGCTTGGCGGTGAGCACGATGTCCCCGGCCCGCAGTGCTCCCGCCGAGGTCGGGGGCTCGGTCGGTCTCTGTGGCTGTTTCGATCCGCGGACGAGTTCGATCAGTTTCAGCAACGTGTTCTCCTGTGCGGCGGGCAAGACTGTCGAAATGTCTTTACCCATCGCCGCCGCGGTCGAACCCTGTCAGGATTCGCGGGCGGCGATCGCGGCCTGGATCCGGCGCAGGGTGCGCAGGCCCTTCTTCGCGGCGACGCTGACCATGCCGTCGAAAACGGTGGAGCCACGATCGTGGGCCATCAGCCGTTCCAGCGTCGGCACCGCGCGATCGTCGCCGGTCGAACCGAGCGCGACCGCCGCCCAATAGCGCTGGTCCGCGTCCTTGCTCTCGGCCGCCGCGCACAGGCGCGGGATGATGTCCGGGGTGAATGTCGCCAGCGCGCTCGCGATATGACCGATGCGGTAGTAGCGGCGGTTCTCGAACTCGTCCCAGAGGGCGGCGAGCGCGTCGTCGCCGCCGATCGTGCCGAGGGCCTCGGCCGCTCGATCGCGCATGCCCGCGCTGACGTCGTGCAGCACGGGAACGAGGGCGGGCACGGTCGAGGCGTCGCCGAGCACGCCCAGGGCGATCACCGCCTGTTCGCGGGCCATGTCCTGCGGGTGGTCCAGCATCGCGATCAGGCCGGGCACCGCCTCGCGCGCACCGATCGCCGCGCAGCCCATCGCGGCCCACGCCTGACAGTTGTAGCGGGTGTCGGCGAGGGCGGCGAGCAGGGGTTCGCGCAGGCTGTCGTCGCCGAAGACCGAGGCCCGGTTCAGCGCCCGGCTGTAGAGCGAGCGGTGGTAGTCGGGGTAGTCGCGCACCAGCGCGCGCAGTGCCTCGGCGGCGGACGCGTCACCCTCACCGGCTCGGGCGAGCAGCAGCCGCAGGTTCTCCTCGCGGGTCTCGAGATCGCCGTCGTGGAGGGAGCGCGCATCAGCTGGGTTCACCGCCCAACGGTACCCGGCGGCGAGTGGGCCCCGTGACGACCAGCCCTAGCGGGTGAGGCTGTCGAAGCGGACATCGTCGGCCACCGCGGTCACGTGCAGGCCGTCGTTGCCCGGTCGGATCGCGGTCAGGCGGGCGCCGAGCGGTAGCTCGTGCAGCGGCACGACGAAGGTCAATGCTTGGCGCAGCATCGTCAGCGGCACGGTCGGGCCGCCGGTGCCGGGCTGGACCGAGACCGGGGTGACCTCGATGCCCTCGGCGGTCGGGGCCACGGTGACGAACACGGTCGCGGGCACCGACAGACCCACGATCGAGAATGTGCCGGTGGCGCGCAGCCCGTCGGGGGTGTTCGAGATCGATTCCACTCCGGAGGGCGCGTAGCGCCGCACGACGTCGTAGGGGACCACGGCGGTCGCGGTGGCGGTCGCGGCGACGAGGTCGGCGGTGCGGCGGGCGATCAGGTCGCTCAGCGGTGCCGAGACGTTCGCCAGCGTGATGTCGAGATCGTGGACGGAGATGTCGTCATCGGTCCAGTCGCCGATGCCGATATCGATCTCGCGGTAGCGACCGTCGACGGCCTGGGTGAGGAACGGGAAACCGCGGATGTCGACGTCGGGTTCGTGCGGCAGCTGGTACTCGGCGGCGATCTTGCGCGCGATCTCGTCCTGCGCCACCGTCACCGCCACCCGGTCACCGGCGACCAGCGCGATCACCGATATCACCAGCAGGATCAGCAGTGCGCGCATGTGTCCACCTTCTCGGCCATCCCACCATCATGCGGGGAAATGCCGTCGGCCGGTGCGCGCGTGCGGGTCAGCGGCGCCGATACCGGGTGGTCCCGGTCGAATCGCGAGTGTCGCTGACCAGTTTCGCGAAGCACTCCTCGATCGCGATACCGCGTGCGTCGCACCACTGATTGGCCGGTTCGGGATCGGCGAAGGTGGCGCCGGCGACGCTGACCCACCAGCCGCGCAGATCGAAGGTGCGCCACTCGTCGCTCCGGAGGAGCCGGACTTCCGGGTACTGGACCCGCAGGCGCAGGTGCTGTTCGAGGATCGTGGTCGCCGACCAGGTCAGCACGCGGCCGTCGGTGTCGGGGGCGACGAGACCGACCTGTTTCGAGGACAGTTGCGGCAGCCAGCGCTCGGCCAGAGTGCGGTGGATCCAGGGGCGGTCGGCGTCGGCCTGGGCGCGCAGGGCGTCGAACGCGAAGCGTTCCTGGTCGACGGGTGCCACCGTCCCCGTTGCCACGGAGGCGGCGATGGTGCCGGTGTTCGTCCGGCCCTCGCTCAGGCCCCGGCTGGTGCCGATGTCCACGCACGCGACGACCTGATCGTGCACGCTGTCGATCTGCTGTGCGCCGGGGTCGGTGCCCGATCCGAGGGAGTTGGGCAGTCGCCAGAAGGCGCCGAACGGGAAGGTGAAGTCGTGGCGCACCGCGGTGTCGCCCGGTTCGGGGAGGGCGAGCGGCGCGGTGGAGAAGTCGAAGATGCCGGTCGCGACCATCTGGTCGGATTGCGTGATGGAGACGCGGAGGGCGTCGGTGGAGATGATGTCGCCGCCGGGGCAGGCCGCGCGTAGTTCCATCCGGACGATCAAACCCTCTGTGCCCGTGCGGTATCGGACCGGCGTCAGTTCCGGGGCCTTGCCGCAGCGGGTGACCAGTCCACTTTCGGCTTCGCCGGTGGGAGTTGTTGCGCCCGTGGCGGATTCGCCGGTCGGTGCGTAGTAGGTGATCAGGTCGCGGTCGGTGGTCGCGAAGCCGTTTCCGGCGCGTTGCGGGTTGTCCTCGATGCCGCGCAGGCCCCACACCGTGACCCCGGTGCGCAGGTCGATCGCTTGCAGCACATCGTCTTTGGTGAACAGGAGGTGGCGTCGGTCGGTGAGCCAGCCGAAGGGCACGGTGTAGTAGTCGACCACGTCGAAGGGGTGGGTCCAGCGGGTCGCGCCGGTGTGGAAGTCGATGCCCGAGATGGTGTCCTCGCCCAGGAGCACGACCGTGTCGTCGACGATGTCGGCGACGCCCGCCCCGAGTTGCCACTGGCGCGCACCGGTGGCGAAGTCGTAGGCGGCGCCGTCGTGGAGGTAGCTGCCGGGGGTGTCCGCGACTGCTAGGGGCGCGGCGAAACCGCCTCGGCCGGTGTGGGTGCGCAGGTGCTCGCCGGTGCTGTCGAGGACGACGGTGCTGCGCGTGGTGCGTGAACCGCCGGGGCAGGTGACGGCCACCAGGCCGTGTCCGGGGTAGATCGCGACCGAGGTGGCGTCGGTGGGAATCACCTGCGTGCCGTCGCTCGCCCGCAGCACCATGGCGCCCGCGTCGCGGCCGAAGTAGACGAATTCGTCGGTGGCGCCGAAGGAATACTCGTCGCCGGAGCCGGGGCAGGCGTCGGTGGACTTCCACGGCACACTCCAGGACGCGGTCAGATCGTCGACGGTGCCGCGCGCGAGGCGGTCGTAGCCCGCGGTGACGATATCGGTGCCGACCACCTCGACCCGGGAGATGCCGGTGGCCGGGAGGTGATGATCGACCGAGCCGTCCGACATACGGAAGAACGACACACCCACGGCGCGGTTCTCGCCCATGCCCAGTTTGCCGAAGCACGGCAGCAGATCGCCGATGGTTCGTGACGCGCACGCCGCGTCGAAACCGACCTGCGCGGTCCAGCGGATCTCACCGGAAGCGGGATCGATGGCGACGAGTTCGGGTTGGCGATCGGAATTCGGGAGGTAGGCGGTGGTGATGAGGGTGTCGCCGAGGTCGAGCAGGCCGGCGCGGGGGATGCCGGTCGGGGCGGGGAGCGGGGCGGCGAACTGGGCTCGTTTGAAGACGCGGGAGGGGTCGAGAGTCCAGGTGGCGGTGGGCTTTTCGGGGTAGGTGTAGCGGAGTTGGGCGTCGGATCGGAGCTGGGTGGTCTCGGGGCTGGGCGGTGGGCGGTGGGTGAACCACCAGGTTGTGGTGCCTGCGATGACGAGGAGGGCGACGATGCCGAGGGTGAACAGGGCCACGGTATTCCGGCGGTTGGGGGTGGGGCTCGGGGGGACGAGGTAGTTGGGGGTGTGTGGTGGGTTGGTGATGCGGGGCGGAGTTTTGACGAGGGTGACCGTCGGCTGTTGCTTGGCGGGGCCGGCGGTAGGTGTTGGGGGCGTGCTGATTTCGGCGATGCGGACGGTGGCTGTCTGCCGGGCCTGCTGCTTGACGAGGCTGATGGTTATCGGCTGTGGCTCGGGGTTGGCGGCTGTCGTGGCAGGTGCCGGCGTCGGGCGTGAAGGTGGTGTGGATTGCTCAGGAACTCGGCGAGGCTGTGGTGATTTCTTGAGAGAAACGGTCGAAACCGATGGGGCTCCAAAAGGATCCGTTCCCCGCTCAGGCGCCGATGCCGATATCGGTTCAGCCAACCGCATCGACACCAGGAATTCGCGGATCTGCGGTGGCCACGGTATCGATTTGGTGCGCGTGTGCCATTCTCCGAACGCGCACCCCGCCGCGATGATGAACCACGCGATATCGGGCAGATCCACGATCGCCAGCACCACCGCGATCACACCGGCCACTCGTGCCACATGGAAAGGCTCGAGGACGAAAATCGGCTCGCTGTTGTCGACCCGGGTGTTCGATGGGGGCGCACCGGCATTCGCGGTGAGCTCGCGGATCAGGTCGTGTCCGTAGGAACCTTCGCGGATCAGCAGGTCGGTGTAGATCAGTGTTTGCGCCGTGCGGAACAGCGGCATCGCCACCGCGAAATACGCGAGCATGTACAGCGGCATGGCGAAGGTGGCCTGGCCGATCACCGAAAGGACCAGTCCCAGTGGGCAGTAGGTCAGCAGCAGCACGACCAGCACCATGACCAGCCACGCCGAATGCAGGCCGAGTAGTCGCCAGAATGACGGTTTCGCCAGCGCGGCGGAGCGTTTCAGCGACGCGGCGACACCTTTGTCCTCCAGCATCAGCACGATCGGCGCCAGACTGAACAGGATGCCGAAGGCGAATTCGCCCGCCAAGACCACCGGCATCGACACCAGCATCGCGGGCAATCCGCCCGCGAACAGTGCCAGCACCGGAATCACCCACCCGGGAACGACCAGGAGTAGAGAGAACGCGCACATCAGCCGGCACAGCGGCCAGAACCGCTCCCGCATCCGCGCGAACACCTCGGCGAACACCACCGGCGCCCCGCGGATGGCCCGGTCGGCCGCGATGGTCACCACCCCGTTGATCGCGGCGTCGCAGGGGATGCCGATCGCGACGATCGCCCCGATGACGACCAGGACCGTGCCGCCGAACCCCACCATCAACGCCGTGAGCGAATCGTCGGAGCTGCCCATGGCCGACATCGCGAGTGCGACAAGCACATACGTCACGAACATGATCGCCGCGACCCCCGCGACCAGCGCGGCGAGGGTGAATCCGACCGAGACTTTCCAGTGCCGCACCACCGCGCGCGCCGAACCGACGACGATGTCGAGCAGGGTCAGTGGCCGGATCGGGATGACGGGCACGGCCGGATCGAGCAACTGCCGCGCGATCCCGCGTGCCCGGTTCGGCCGGCCGGGGCCATGGGGCGTTGCGCTGAATGCCATCTGCGCAGAATGCGCCCGCGCACCGGATTTCGGTATCGGCCATCCGACCGACATTCCCCATTCAGCAAACTGCTCGGTTGCTATTTTCTGTGTGAAACGAACAGAGACACTACTTTTCGGGGCCTGCAAGTAGAGTCTTTCCAGCGGTGATTGTGAGCGATTAGCGTTCGCAGAGTGGTGATTTGCGGACGGGAGGTTCTGATGATGTCGGTTTCCGGTGGGACAGTCGCGGTATCGGGCGAGTTCGAGCGGTCAGCGCGGCGGCGGTGGGAGGTGCCGGGGCTGAGCCCGCGAGAATTGGAAGTGATGCTGGCGTGGATCCTGAGCGATTCCAAACACGAGGTATGCCAGGCCCTCTACCTGGCCCCGGGCACGGTGAACACCCACCTCACCCGAATTCGCCAAAAATACTGCCGAGTAGGCCGCCCCGCCCCCACCAAAGCCGCCCTGCTGGCCCGAGCCCTCCAGGACGGGCATTTACAACTCGACGAAATCTGATTCTTTCACCGAGCGGCACAGAACGAAATAGGCCGAGCGACTGTCAGTTCCCCGACTGACAGTCGCTGCTCTCAGAACCAGGGTCCCTCGTAGCGGCCGTTCACGAGCGGGTAGAGGTCCTTGTAGCCGCCTGCTTCGACGAGAACCCACCGGCCGTTCAGGGCTTCGGTCGGTTTGTTCCGGTAGTCCTGGGACAGCGTTTTCCGGGCGCGCACATCGGTGACGGTTCGGCCGTCCTTCGTGATGACGTAGAGGTGCCCGCCGATCAGCGTTGCCGGGTTGGTTTCCGCGCCGAGGGCGCCGGCATCGGCGGTGCTGAGGGTGAAGACCGAGGTCCAGGTGGTGGTGTCGAAGACTTCCAGGGCGGGGGAGTCGTTCGAGATGCCGGAGTGGACGAGCAGGAGATCGGCCATGGGATCGAGGGCGACACGGTGCGCGCCGGTGAAGGCGGGTCGGGTGGGGCGCCCGGTGACCACAGAGAGGGGATGCCAGCCCGTTCTGGTTTCGATCACGACGAACGGCCAGGTGGTGCGGTTGTCCCGTGCCTGGTTCAGCGCGCGCGCCGAGCAGTTGTCGGTGTCGAGTTCGGTGCGCGGGTCGTAGCGCCATTGTTCGGCGAGGGTGTCCACCGCACGGGCCGTGACATTCACGCAGTATCGGCCGAGTTGTTCCTGGTGTTTGATCACGAGCCGATCGGTGTCGAACGCGAGCTGCTCGCCCTGAACAGGTGGGGTGATGGCGCGAGTCGATGTCGGATCGAGAACCGTTGTCACACAGGTTCGCTGGCATCCGTCGCCCTTGTCGCCGACGTTCCAGCTCACCGCGATCTTGCCCGCGGCGTTGCCGGCGATGCTCTCGAGTTCGTGCTCGTGCACCTCGAAGCCCGGGATGGTGTGATCGGTGTCGGGGGTGGTCGATCCGGGTCGGAAGGTCTGCACCACGGTTCGCAGGACCTCGAGTTCCAAGCCCTGGGAGGGCGTCCGCAGGACGGCCACCTGGACGATGCGCAGATCCGACGACCCGGTTCCGGTCGTCGTCCACCAATTACGTCGAAGTTCTTGTCCGCTGGGTACTTTCACCGGGGGGACCGGCGCGGCGACAAGGGTGTCGACGGGCAGGTAGAGCGGCTTGTTGTTCTCGGTGGTGAGCAGCGCGCCGCTGGATTCGGTCAACGATGTGTAGGTGATCCGCCGTGGTCCGGTGGCGGCCGCGTCCACCGCGGTCGTCGTTGCCGAAGTGGTTGTGGTGGGGGAACTTCCGGCTTCGGTCGATGTGCTCTGGATCGCTGCCGGTGGGGTGGTCGGCGTCGGGCCGCACGAGGTCGAACAGATCGCCGCGGCCATCGCCACCGATCCCACAATCAATGCGCGCATGTTTCCTCTTGTGATGAACGAGCGGGTGCGGATCGATCGCGACGACACCCACCGCGACCTCATACCGACGCTATTGCGGCGTCCCCGGTAGGTCTGTAGGTCGAACAGTCGACATCGGCCGCTATCGGCGGTTTTCGGGGTGTGCGGTCGCCTACGATGCGCTGACCGTTGGGAGAATCGAGGAGTCGCCAGTGCCCACCATCGAGACGCTGCACGGTCGGCTGCGGAGTCAGTTCGCCGACCGGGTGGCACACAGTGACAGTGCCGCAGGCGAACTCGCCTTTCACAATGGTGTCGCTGTGCGGCTCTGGATCGAAAACCACACCCTCCATGCCGAACTGGACTCCCTGCAGGGCGGTCCGGAACTGTGGTTGCTCGGACCCGACGCCGACGATCTCGACGATTTCCTCGACACCGTCGACGACGCCTCGAACTGCTGAGCGCGGTCGGCGTCGCGTTGCAGCGCCGGATGATCGGAGACGAACACCGCGTCGAGGATCCCCCGCCGCGCGATCTCGGCGCTGCGCCTGTAGTGCTCGAAGTCGGCGAATCGATTCCACCGGGTGCCGGGCCAGTTCCAGGATTTCGCCGAGGCGCCGGAACCGACGATGGACGCGGCCAGGGTCAACCGTCGGCGGGGCGAGGGGGCAGTGCTCATGGGTCGGCCACTCCTACGGACCGCCTCCGAGGAGCGTCAATGAATACGATCTGCCGTGGTCGAACCCCTGAATGGGCACGCACACTCGAACCAGCGTGATCTGAACGCATCTCGCGCGCGGTCCGCGCAGCTCAGCGCCGCCGGGGCTGTCGGGGGGTGGTTCGCGCGGCGGCCGAGTGCTCCGAATCCGGACTTACTGTGGGATCCCGCGACGGTCGCGTCCGGGCCGCCGACTCCCGCCACCCGAAGGGGACCCCGTGAGCACCTCCTCGATCGACCACCGAACTGCCTCGCGCACCATCGATTCCGATACCTTGCGCCGCTGGCTCGCCGACACCGACGAGCTCGCCGTCCTCGACATCCGACCCAGCGAGGTCGTCGGCTACGCCTCGCCGCTGTTCGCCACCAATCTGCCCGCCGATCGGGTCGAAGCCGAGATCGACCGGTTCGTGCCGCGCGAGCTGGTGCGCACCGTGCTGGTCGACGCCGGCGACGGCGTGGCCGAACCGATCGCCGCCGCGCTGGCCGCCACCGGGCGCACCGAGGTCTACGTCCTGGCCGGTGGCATCCCGGCGTGGACGAGCGAGGGCACCGCCGACCTGCCGACCTTCGACATCCCCGGCCAGGACTTCTCCCTCGGCATCCGCGACGAACGCGCGACACCGTCGGTCACCGCGGCCGAACTCGAGACGCTGCGGCAGGCGGGCGCGGACGTGATCGTGATCGACACCCGCACCGTCGCGGAGTTCACCGCCGGGCACGTTCCCGGCGCCGTGGGCGTGCCCGGCGCGGAGCTGCTGCTGCGCTTCGACGACGTGGTGCCCTCGGCGGACACCCATGTCGTCGTCTCCTGCGCGGGGCTGCCGCGCGCGATCATCGGCGCGCAGACCCTGATCGACGCGGGCGTGCCCAACCGGGTCTCCTACCTGCACGACGGCACCAAGGCATGGAAGCAGGAGAATCTCGAACTCGAAACGGGGGCGACCGCCCTCTACGGCCCGGTCGACGACGCCGCCCGCGCGGCCGCCGCCGAACGTGTCCGCGCGATCTCCGCCGACGACGAATTCCCCCGCGTCGACCTCGCGACCGCCCTCACCTGGGCGGCCGACCCCACCCGCACCACCTACCTGCTCGACGTGCGGACGCCCGAGGAATACGCGCTGTCCCGCCTGCCCGAATCGATCAACGCCGAGGGCGGGCAGCTGCTCGGAGTCTCGTACCGGACCATCGCCGTGCGCGGTGCCCGCGTGGTCCTGATCGACGATCTCACCGCCGCGCGCGCCTCGGTCGTGGCGCACTGGCTGCAACGCCGTGGCTTCGAGATCGCCCTGCTGCTCAACGATTTCGAGGCGAACGCCTGACGCCGACCCGCCCTGGACCCGGCCGCACGAGATGCCACCGGGTTCATCGGCGGTCGGCCGGGGTGTAGGGGATATTGGCCGCGCGATTCTGGTCGACCCGGATCGCGCGGCCCAGTTGCGGGAAAGCGCGCTGGGCGCAGTCGGGGCGTTCGCAGATTTTGCAGCCGGCGCCGATCGGGACCGCGGTGTTGTCGTCGTGGATCGGCAGCCCGTGCGAATAGACGAGTTTCTCGGCATAGGCGAGATCGCAGCCGAGTCCGATCGCGAAATCCCTTTTGGGAGAGAGAAATCCGGGCGTGCTCTCATCGGTGGTGCGGGCCAGCCACAGGTATTTGCGGCCGTCGGGCATCTCGGCGATCTGGGTGCGGATGCGGCCGGGGGTGGTGAACGCCTCGTGCACCACCCACAGCGGGCAGCTGCCGCCCACCCGGGAGAAGTGAAAAGCGGTGGCGGACTGGCGTTTCGAGATGTTACCGGCGCGGTCGGTGCGCACGAAGAAGAACGGGACGCCGCGCTGGGTCGGGCGTTGCAGGGTCGAGAGACGATGGCAGACGGTCTCGAAACCGACCTCGAACATCGACGACAGCAGGTCGATGTCGTAGTGCAATTCCTCGGCCGCGTCCCGGAACAGCGTGTACGGCAGGATCAGCGCGCCCGCGAAGTAGTTCGCCAGGCCCACCCGCAGCAGGTCGCGCGAGCCCGCCGGCATGGCCTCCACCGAGGCCGTCAACGCGTCGATGGTGGCGGCGTGGGTGAGGAAGGCCAGCTGGGTTGCGAGCTGGAAAGCGCGCTGACCGGGGGAGAGTCGGCGGGCCAGGATGATCTGGCGGGCGGCCGGGTCGTAGACGCGTTTGGGGCCGGGATGGGTGGGGTCGTCGGAGCGGATGGTCACGGTGATGTCGTGGCGCTCGTGCAGTAGCCGGGTCAGTTGCAGGTCGAGGCCGCCGATGCTCAGGTGGTTGTCGGTGAACAGGGTTTCGGCGGCGTGGTCGAGTTCGGGAATGTGATTGCGGCGGTCGTAGAAGAAGTCGCGCACGTCCTCGTAGGGCATGGCGGTGCCGGGTTCGACTGTGGCGCCCTCGATTTCGGCGGCGAACTGTTCCACCTGCTGGGTGGCGCCGCGCAGTCGGCGATGCAGACTCACCAGCAGGCGTGCGGCGCCGGGTACTCGCGTCATCAGGTCGTCGAGTTCGGCGTTGGTGGCCGAGGTGGCGTCGGGGTCGTCGGCGAACACGTCCTGGAGGTCGGCCAGTAGTCGCGCGTCGGTGTCTGCGGCGAAGAAACCCATGTCCAGGTCGAAGGTGGTGTTGAGGCGAAGCAGCACCGGCACGGTGAGCGGGCGCTGATCGTTCTCGAGCTGGTTGACGTAACTCACCGATAGCCCGAGCGCTTTCGCCATGCCCGTTTGGGACAGTCCGCGTTGTTCGCGCAGTGTCCGCAGCCGCGCGCCCGCGTACATCTTCTGCATGCCGCCAATGTAGCAGCCGCGACTTTCACAACTTCCGCAACTTTGCAGGATGTCATCCGCAATATTTGGCATGTGCAGGGTATTTCGTGGGGAAACGGGTGTGTGTAACGTGCGAAATAGCAGCAGGAATTCACCGCTTTCGGGAGGCATCGACCGTGAAGAATCATCTGGTCCGTACGCACCGCTCCGCCGAGGACTTCCCCCGGCACGAGCATCTCGCCTGGCGGATCGCCGAGGTTGCCACCGATCCCGTGGCCGTGCCCGCCGACACCGAGGAGATGATCGTCAACCGGATCATCGACAACGCCTCGGTCGCGGCGGCCTCGATCACCCGCCGCCCGGTCGCCAACGCGCGAGCGCAGGCGCTGGCCCATCCGTACGGTCCCGGCGCGGCCGTGTTCGGCGTGCCCGGTCGGTTCTCGCCGGAGTGGGCGGCGTGGGCCAACGGGGTCGCGGTGCGCGAGCTCGATTTCCACGACACGTTCCTGGCCGCGGAGTACTCCCATCCCGGCGACAACATCCCCTCGATCCTCGCGGTCGCCCAGCACGCCGGTCGCAGCGGTGCCGAGCTCGTCCGCGGGCTGGCCACCGGCTACGAGATCCAGGTCGACCTGGTCCGCGCGATCTGCCTGCACGAACACAAGATCGACCACGTCGCCCACCTCGGCCCCTCGGCGGCCGCGGGCATCGGCACCCTGCTCGGCCTCGACACCGAGACCATCTACCAGGCGATCGGTCAGGCCCTGCACACCACCACCGCCACCCGCCAGTCCCGCAAGGGCGAGATCTCGAGCTGGAAGGCCTACGCGCCGGCCTTCGCCGGGAAGATGGCGGTCGAAGCGGTCGATCGCGCGCTGCGCGGCGAGGGTGCGCCCGCGCCGATCTGGGAGGGTGAGGACGGGGTGATCGCCTGGCTGCTCGGCGGTCCGAAGGCGGAGTACACGGTGCCGCTGCCCGGACCCGGCGAGGTCAAGCGCGGCATCCTCGACACCTATACGAAGGAGCATTCGGCCGAGTACCAGAGCCAGGCCCCGATCGACCTGGCCCGTCGGATGCGGGAGCGGGTCGGCGATCTCGATCAGATCGCCACGATCACCCTGCACACCAGCCACCACACCCACTACGTGATCGGCACCGGCTCGGGCGACCCGCAGAAGTTCGACCCCACCGCCTCGCGCGAAACCCTCGACCACTCGGTGATGTACATCTTCGCCGTCGCGCTACAGGACGGCACCTGGCACCACGAGCGCTCCTACGCGCCCGAACGGGCACAACGGCCCGACACCGTGGAGCTGTGGCGCAAGATCGCCACCGCCGAGGATCCGGAGTGGACGCGGCGCTACCACTCCACCGATCCGAACGAGAAGGCGTTTGGGGCCCGCGCCGAGATCACCTTGAAGAGCGGTGAGGTGATCGTGGACGAATTGGCGGTCGCCGACGCGCATCCGCTGGGCGCGCGGCCGTTCGCGCGGGCGCAGTACATCGAGAAGTTCCGCACGCTGGCCGAGGGCGTGATCGACCCGGCCGAGCAGGATCGGTTCCTCGAGGTCGCGCAGCGCACGCCCGAGTTGAGTGCCGAGGAACTGGGGCAGCTCAGTTTCACGGTGTCCGACGAGGTGCTGGCGCGCACGCCGAAGCTGCGCGGAGGGCTGTTCTGATGTCGGGCCTGCTGGCGTCGACCACCACGGCCGCTGACAAGCGTGTCGCCTTTCGGGCGGGGCTGACTTCCGGGCGCATCCAACGGTTTCCCGGCGCGTTCAATCCGTTGGTGGCCAAGCTGATTCAGGAAATCGGGTTCGAGGGCGTGTATGTGTCGGGTGCGGTGATCTCGGCCGATCTCGCGCTGCCCGATATCGGGTTGACCACCCTGACCGAGGTGGCCGGGCGCGGTCAGCAGATCGCGCGGGTGACCGAGCTGCCGGTGCTCATCGACGCCGACACCGGGTTCGGGGAGCCGATGAACGCGGCGCGCACGGTCACCGTGCTCGAGGACGCCGGGATCGCCGGGGCCCACTTCGAGGACCAGGTCAACCCGAAGCGGTGCGGTCACCTCGACGGCAAGGCCGTGGTGCCGGTCGCGGAGATGGTGCGCAGGGTGCGGGCGGCGGTCTCGGCGCGGCGCGACGAGAACTTCGTGATCTGCGCGCGCACCGACGCCGCCGGGATCGAAGGGCTCGACGCGGCGATCGAGCGGGCGAAAGCCTATGCCGACGCCGGCGCGGATCTGATCTTCACCGAGGCGCTTTCTGAAGCCGCGCAGTTCGAGAAATTCCGTGCGGCCGTGTCGATTCCGTTGCTGGCCAACATGACCGAGTTCGGCAAGTCCGAGCTGATCTCGGCGCGGACACTGGAATCCATCGGCTACAACGCGGTGATCTACCCGGTCTCCACGCTGCGCCTGGCGATGTTCGCCGCCGAGACCGGGTTGCGCGAGATCTACGACCAGGGCACCCAGGCCGGGCTGCTCGACCGGATGCAGCCGCGCAGCAGGCTCTACGAGCTGCTGCGCTACGAGAGCTACAACGAATTCGATTCCGCGATCTTCGATTTCGCCCTGCGAAAGGACCAGTGATGGCCGTTCCGACCATCTACAAGGGGCTCGCCGGGGTCGTCGTCGACACCACCGCGATCTCGAAAGTGGTACCCGAGACGAACTCGCTCACCTACCGCGGCTACGCCGTGCAGGACCTGGCGGCGAACTGCACCTTCGAGGAGGTGGCCTATCTGCTCTGGCGCGGTGAACTGCCCGATCACCGTGAGCTGGAACGGTTCTGCCAGCAGGAGCGGGCCTCGCGACGGGCAGACCGGTCGCTGCTGTCGCTGGTGGCGAAGATGCCCGACACCTGTCATCCGATGGATGTGGTGCGCACGGCGATCAGCTACCTCGGCGCCGAGGATCCGGCCGAGGACGACAACTCGCCGAAGGCCAACCGCGACAAAGCTCTTCGCATGCTGGCCGTGCTACCCACGATCGTGGCCGCCGATCACCGGCGCCGCCGCGGTCTGGACCCCATCGCGCCGCACTCGCAACTGGGGTACGCGGAGAACTTCCTCAACATGTGCTTCGGGGCCGTGCCGTCCCGGGAACTGGTCATGGCGTTCGAGGTGTCGCTGATCCTCTACGCCGAGCACAGTTTCAACGCCTCCACCTTCGCCGCGCGGGTGGTCACCTCCACGCTCTCCGATATCTACAGTGCGGTCACCGCCGCCATCGGGGCGCTGAAGGGGCCGCTGCACGGCGGGGCCAACGAGGCCGTCATGCACGACATGCTCGCCATCGGCGATCCGGCGCTGGCCGAGGAATGGTTGCGCGCCAGGCTTTCTCGCAAGGAGAAGGTGATGGGGTTCGGGCACCGGGTCTACAAGAACGGTGACTCGCGGGTGCCCACGATGAAGAAGGCGTTCCTCGACATCGCCGCCGCCACCGACGGCGAGAAGTGGGTGCGCATGTACGAAACGCTCGAACGCACCATGGGCGAGGTCACCGGGATCGAACCGAACCTCGACTTCCCGACCGGGCCCGCCTACTACCTGCTCGGTTTCGAGATCGAGGTGTTCACGCCGATCTTCGTGATGAGCCGGATCACCGGGTGGACCGCGCACATCATCGAACAGGGTGAGTCGAACGCGCTGATCCGGCCGCTGAGCGAGTACGTCGGGGTGGCGCAGCGCGCGGTCGTCGCCTAGCCGGGCGGTGGTCCGCAGCACGCGGTCGGGTGTCGACTCTGCTTGTCGCACAGGGAAGTTGGAACACGGATGGGATGGCAGCACGGGGCGGTATCGTGGAGCGCATCGCCGAGGAGGTCGAGGGCAGTGGCCTCGTGGAACGGGGGAGGGCCGATGAGCAGTGTCGTGCGGAGTCTGAACGAACACGCGGGGGCGGGGGTGCCGTTCTCGGTCGAGTTCAATCCGCCGCGTGATGTCGCGGGGGAGGCGCGGCTGTGGCGCACGGTGCGCGAATTCGAGCGCATGCACCCGGCTTTCGTGTCGATGACCTACGGGGCGGGCGGTTCGACCAAGGACCGCACCGTGCGCATCACCGGCGCGTTGGCACAGGAGACGACGCTGCTGCCGGTCGCGCACCTCACCGCAGTGGGCCACAGTGTGGCCGAATTGCGTTCGCTCATCGGCTCTTACGCCGATTCGGGGATTCGCAATGTGCTCATCCTGCGCGGTGATCCGCCCGGTGACCCGCTCGGCGAATGGCACCGTCACCCCGACGGGGTGGAGTACGCCGAGGAACTGGTTCGTATCGTGCGCGACCTCGGCGACTTCCACGTCGGGGTGGCCTCGTTCCCGCAGGGACACCACCGTTCCCCCGACCTCGACCACGACACCCGCCACCTGGCCGCGAAACTGCGTGCGGGCGCGGAGTATTCGATCACCCAGATGTTCTTCGACGTCGAGCACTACCTGCGTCTGCGCGACCGCGTGATCGCCATGGACCCCGTCGAGGGCGCCAAGCCGATCATCCCCGAGCTCATGCCCATCACCTCGCTGCGCACGGTCCGCCGGGCCGAGGAACTGTGCGGGCGAGCGCTGCCCGCGTCGGTGCTGGAACGGCTGACCAGGGCGGCGGGCACCGGTCCCGAGGAGGACCGCGCGGCCGTGCGCGCCGCCGGGATCGAGATCGCCACCGAGATCGCCCAGCGGCTCATCGACGAGGGGGCGCCGTGCCTGCACTTCATCACCCTCAACTTCGCCAAGGCGACCAGCGAAGTGCTCACCAACCTCGGCTATCGCGCCCGCGCCGCCGTGGCCTAGTGCTCGCCGGTCAACTCACCCACTCGAGCACCTGGACGACGATGCCGTTGTCGTCGGTCACCTGGAACAACCGCTCACCCCACGGCTGCTCGAGCAGCGGCAGGGTGATCGCGACGCCCTCGGCGCGCAGTCGCTGTTCCTCCCGTGCGGCGTCGTCGACGGTGAAGACCAGGGTGACCCCGCGCGCGAGCACGTCGCGCTGATCCTCGGGCAGCACCTCGAGGCCCCGGCGATGGATCGCCACACCCATCGCGCCGTCCGGGTGGGTCACCGCCGCGAAACCCTCCGCCGCGAACGCCTGCGTGTAACCGAAGTGGTCGACCAGAAACCGCTCGGTGACCGTCACGTCCGCCACCGTCAGCGACACCGTGCTCGCCGAGATCCGCACCAGAACCTACCTTTCGCACCGGGCCATCCGGTTATCTCGTACAGCGTACGTAGTTTGTGGCGAGTGTGCACGCGGTGATTGGGGAGCCGACTCGGCCGCGTTGGCCGACTGCCTGGCGGACCGGCCACGCCCCGCCTGGCGGGACCTCGCGCGGTGCGGACCGGTCGCTGGTCCGGGTGGTGTGGGCTCAGGAGTTGCTGCGGTACAGCCAGATTCGGGCGTCGACGAGTTCGCCGGTCTGGGTCCAGGAGTACATGCGGCCCAGCCCCGCGCCGGAGTAGGTGCGCAGGTAGTCGGCGAGGGCGGCGCGGGTGCGGGCACCCGAGGCGATGCCGCGCAGGACGATGGTGGTGAGGTCGTAGGCCTCGACGGAGTACACGCCGGGGGCGGTGTTGTGCAGGGTCCGGTAGGCGGTGGTGAAATCGGCGGGGGCCGGGGCGCAGGGGCAGGTGAGGGTGGAACCGACGGCTTTGCCTGCGGCGGCGCGCGTGAAGGAGGGGTCCAGGGCGCCGTCGCCGCTGTAGAAGGGGGCGTTCGAGCCCGCGGCGCGCAGTTGGCGCACCAGGTCGCCGGCATCCTGGGCGTACCCGGCGTAGAACACTGCCACGGGACCGGCCGAATAGACCTGGCGCGCAACGGAATCGACCGACTCCCCGGTGCGAACCGTGAACTGCCCACAGGCGGCGAGGGCGGCGGGGCCGAGCGCGGCGGTGACCGCGGCGGCCAAACCGGTGCCGTACTGGGTGTCGTCGTGGACCACGCAGACACTGCGGTGGCCCACGACGTCGAGCATGTACCGGGCGATCGCCGGACCCTGGAGATCGTCGTTGGCCAGGCCGCGGAAGAAGGTTCGGTAGCCGGCGGTGGTCAGGGTCGGGTTGGTGGCCGACGGGGTGAGGAACGGCAGGCCCGCGTCGCTGAGGAGGGTGCCGGTCGCCTTGGTCTCGCCGGAGAAGACCGGGCCGATCATGGCGAGCACCGACGGGTCGGCGGTCGCGGTGGGAATCACGGTGGCCGCGGTGGCGGGAGAACCGGTGGTGTCGAGGGTTTTCAGGGTGACCGTGCACCCGGGGTTGGCACGGGTGAAGCGGTCCAGCGCCAACTCCGCCCCGGCGCGGACGTTCTGCCCGAGGGCCGCGTCGGGGCCGGTCATCGCCCCGGCCAGGGCGATCGAGGTCGCGGGGCAGGTGGCTGTGCCGTCGCCGGCGGGATCGACCGGGGTGACGGTGAGCGGGCTGCGCTGCGAGCCGTGGGAGTCGAGCTGTCCGATCGCGGTGAACGAACCGACCGGTGCGGCGACCGCTGTCCCGTCGGACGGTCTTACGGGCGCGGCGCTGTCGCGGGTTGTCCAGACCACGGCCCCGGCGACGCCGACAGCGACGACGAGGGCCGCGGCGGAGGCCGGGAGCAGGAAGCGGCGGGTGGTGGACGGTGGGCGGAGTTGTCCGGGTGCTCGGCGAAATGCTTCGATGGGAGCGGGTTTCGGTGCGTGCGACGCTGAATTCGTGGAAGCGCCACGGGGCTGGGCGGGGGTATCGGCTGGACCGGTGAGGCGGCCGAGGATGCTCGGCCGAGATTCGGGTTCGTCGGGCAGGACACCGAGGTAGCGCGGACTCTGTTCCCGTGGGCCGGCGAGTCCGTCGAGGGAGCCCAGTGAGAGTTCGGGGGAATCGGGCGGGAGGCTGAGGTAGCGCGGGCTTCGAGGCGGTTGCTCGGCATCGGGCAGGGAAGGTGCTGGGGTCTGCGCGGGAATCGGAGTGCTCGGCGCAGCGTCGACCGGAGACGGGGAGGTGGGTGCGGGTGTGCGGGGCGGCGGGGCGGTCGGGGGTGAGATCGTCGACGCCGCTTCGGCGTGCGGCCGGGATGGCTCGGAGGGGTGGTCGGTCGACGGTGGGTGGTCGACTCGGACGGTCGGGAGCACGCGGGGGTTGATCGTCGGGGTGGTGTCCAGGGCCGCCCAGACGGCCTTCGTGAATTCGCGGCACGAGGTGAAGCGGTCGTCGGGGTGTTTGGCCAGTGCCTTGCGCACGATCTCGTCCAGGGCTACCGGTAGTCCCGGGCGGCGCTCACTCACCGGAGGCGGCGGCAGGTGAAGGTGGCCGGTGATCACCGCGCCGGCATGTCCGGCCTCGAAGGGGGTTGTGCCGCACAGCAATCGGAACAGGGTGCAGGCCAGAGAGTACTGGTCGGAGCGGTGGTCGACGGGGAGGGCGGAGAGTTGTTCGGGGGAGGCGTAGGTGAGGGTGGCGGTGACCACGCCGGTGCGGGTGAGGTGTTTGGTGTCGTCGCGCAGGCGGGCGATGCCGAAGTCGGCGAGCAGGACTCGCTCGTCTTCGCCGGCGGGTGCGCGTCCGAGCATGATGTTGGCCGGCTTCACATCGCGGTGCAGCACGCCGACCGAATGGGCGTAGTCGAGTGCGCGAGCGGTCTCGGTGACGATGCGGGCCGCGCGCCGGGGTGACAGGGTCGCGGCATCGAGGTGCGCGGCGTCGGTACCGTCGACGAACTGCATGCTGATCCACAGCCTGCCCGCGTCCACACCCCGGTCGTAGATCGACACGATATTCGGATGATCCAGCGCCGCAACCAGATCCGCCTCCCGAGCGAAGCGCGCCCGACTCTCGTCATCGGTGCTGAATTCCCCCGCCAGCACCTTCAGCGCGGTCCAGCGGGGCAGGCGCGGGTGGCGGGCGAGAAAGACCGAGCCCATGCCGCCGCTGCCCAGTACGCGCTCGATCGCGTACCCGGCGAAAACCTCACCAGGTCGAAGCATTCCGTCCCCTCGTTCTCGACGAACGAAAGGTACACCGTCGAGGGGGATATGGTGGTGGTCAACCCTGGGCTCGGGTCAGCCGAGCTCGGGGAGTTGCCCGCCCTCCAGTTCGGCGATCGACTGGGCTACCGGGGTGGCGTTGGGGCTGCCGACGCGGTGGTAGTAGTCGAAGGCGTGGCGGTAGTGGGTGATCGCTTCGGTGGTGTGGCCTGCGGTGCGGTGGGCGTCGCCGAGGAGGCGGTGGGTGCGGGCCTGGTGTTTTTCGGCGCCTTCGTGGGTGAAGAGTGCCAGGGCGGCGCCGAAGTCGGTGATCGCGGTGTCGGTTGCGCCGAGGGCGAGGTGGGCGCGGGCTCGGACCAGACGTGGTTTGGCGCTGTTGTCGACCTCGGTCGGGTCCTGGTCGAAGAAGGTGATCGCGTGATCGGCGTGGGTGATCGCGGTGGCGAAATCGCCTGCGCCGTAGTGGGAGCGGGCGCGTTGTAGGGCCAGGATGGCGAAGACGCGGGCGCGGTCGAACGCGCTGATCCGGGTGTCGTCGAGTGTGGCGACTACGGCCCATGATTCGTCGTAGGCTGCCAGTGCGCCGGCGAAATCGCCTTCGGCGGCGGCGATCTTACCGAGCCACTCCCGGGCGCTCTGCTCGCCGAGGGAATGGTGTGTGGCGCGGGCGAGAGCCAGTGCGCGGGTGAAGCTTTCGCGGGCCTCGGCGTATTCCTTGATGTCGAGGTAGGCGGCGCCGAGCTGGGCGGACAGCTGCATGACGCCGAGGTCGCAGTGGGCCTGTCGGGCGGATTCCACGCCGAGTAGATGGGTCTCGATCCAGGCGCTGTATCGGCTGTGCAGGTGCAGGTACTTCCACAGCGCCACACACAGCGGCCACGCGAGGTCGTGCAGTTCGGCGTTGTGCGCCGCGCGAACCGTGGCGACCAGGTTCGCTTCCTCACGGTCGAACCAGGCCAGCGCGGGCTGTCGATCGAAGACTGGTACGCCATGGGGGTAGCAGGCGGTGAGCAGGTCTGTCACCGGGGCCACCCACCAACGGCGGGAGATGACGGTGGCGCGGGGGAGCGTCTCGCGCAGATTCCAGTCGATCCACGCGGCGAGGGTCTGACGCAGGATCTCGGGGGTGTCGGTCGCCTGTGCGCGAGCGGCGGCGTCGTCGTGCAGCACCCGGTGGAACAGGTAGCGGGGATTGTCGACGTCGACGCAGCACAGCAGGTTCAGCTCGGTCAGGCGTTCGAGCAACTGGTAGACCACGGCCGTATTCGCGCTGCCCAGCGCGGCGGCGGCGGAACCGAGGCTGAAATCCGCCGCGGGCAGGGAACCGAGGAGTCGGTAGGCGCGCTGCTCCGGGGCGGTGAGGTTGCGGTAGGTGGTGTCGAGGAACCGCGTCATGCGCTGTTCGTCGTCCAGGGCAGGCAGCTGAATTCCCGAATCGCGCAGTTGCGTGAGCAAGACCTGAGCCATGGGTGGTCGGCCGTGGATCTGGGCCGCCAAGACTTTGACCTGGAGCGGGATTCCACCGCAGAACCCGGTGAGTTCGTCGATCGTCTCCGCGTCGAGTGACCGGGCGGTGTCGCCGAGTCCGGATCGGAAGAGTTCGACGGACGCGTCGGTGGTCAGGAGTTCGGGGGCGAAGTGCTCGAAGTCGTGCCGTTCCAAGGTGCGCCGTCGACGGGAGCTGGTGGCGACGATGATCGCGTTCGGCGCGTCGGGCGGGATGAACGCCAGGATCTGGGCTGTGGTGGCGAGATCGTCGAGGACGAGCAGGAATTTCGCGGTCTGGGCCACGGCGCGGAAGCTGTCGGCCTTCTCCTCCTGCGTGGCGCCCTGGTCGCCCTCGGACACCTCGAGTTGGCGGAGTGCGCGGGTGAACAATTCCTCGCCGGGGACGTCGGAGCCGTCCGAGCGGCGCCCGCTGAGCCAGATGAGCGGGCCCTGAATCAAGTCCTGGTAGTCCTTCCAGAACTGGGTCACCAGGCAGGAGAGCCCGATGCCCTCCACGCCGTCCAGGTACATCAGCGTCGGCAGCGCGCGTTCACGAGACCGGCGGATGTGTGCGGCCATGTCGTCCATGACGGGCTGGCGCGGCAGGAAAGGGTTGGCCCACGGTGGAACCATGCTCGCGCTCACTTGCCCTCCCCGCGACCGGCCTTCGAGACGGATGCCTCACTGTATACGGCACCGGTGATGGCGTCGACCGACTGTAGTCAGTCGGCTGCTGGGCGAATGCGCTTGAGGCGGAACGTCATTCGCTGGGCGCCTGCCAGGATCGTGTAGTCGGCGGCTTCGCGGTCGAGGTGGACGAGGGCGGCGAGGAAGGCTATCGGCATGGGTCCGGTGTGGGTGTCGTCGAGCAGGGCCTCGGCGGTCGAGCCGTCGCGGAAGCGCAGGCGGACGTGGTGTGGGCCGATCTCGGTCATCGCGATCGAACAGCCGGGGTGTCGGCGCAGTGTGCGACTGAGGGATTCGTCGGGATCGTGGGCGATGTGCGAGACCACGAGGACGTCGGCGGTGCCGGTGAGGTCTCGACGCGGATGGTCGTCGTACACCACCAGGGCGGCATCGGTGGTGCGGTGGCCGCGTCGGCTGCGGGCGGTGACGTCGGCGGGCCAGCGGTGGACCCGCGCGGTTCGGTGACTGAGCGCGTCGGGAATCGGCTCGCACGAAATCCAGCAGGCGCGAATCGGATCGCGATGGGCGACGAGATCCGCTGGCGGATAAGGAAATTCCGGTGCACGGTTGTCGGGCTCGGGCAGACGCAGGAGGCGGTAGAACGTCGAACGCAGAGTATCGAGACAGGCGCCGGGGTGCGAGGTGGCTTCGGTGCGCACGACGCGCATCGCGACAGGGTCGAAATCGGTGATCGCGCGGGCGATCTGGGGCGGCAGTGGGCGCGACGGGCGCAGCGTCGGGGCCAGTTCACCGAGCCGATCGATCACCGATCCCTCGGCGACATCCTCGCGCGGAAACGCGGCGAGCACGGTGGGAATGGCGTGGGCGGCAGCGTAACCGGTGACCGCGCCGTGATCACCGATCACGATATCGGAGGCGAGAACGGTCTGTTGCCAGCCGCTGATCGGGGGAATCAGGCGCAGTCCGGCCCGCAGGGCATTGGCGAACCAGGTGCGGAGTTGGAGCGGGCCGTGGGCGAACCAGACGTTCGGGTGCACGATCGCGGCGACGACGTACTCGTCCACAGGGAGCTCGCCGAGCAGGTCGTCGATCAGGTTCGGATGCTGTCCGAGAACCGAACCGGCGCCCCAGGTCGAGGACACGGTGACGACGGTGGTGTCGGGGGCGGCGCCGAGGGCGGCGCGGTAGGCGGGAATCAGGTGCCTGCTGGCCAGCATGCGGTCGAAACAGGGATCGCCGGCGACTACGGTGCGGGGGAGGGCTTCGGGGACGGTCAGCGCCAGGCGGTGGCGATCGTTCTCGTGGGAGAGAATGACGGCTTCGGGAATCGATCCCTCCCGCACCAACCACCGCCGCCCCAAACCGTAAACGTTCTCGATTCTCGATTCTCGATTCTCGATTCTCGATTCTCGATTCTCGATTCTCGAGCTAATTTAGTATAGCCGATTCCGTGGGAAAGTACGGCTAAAGGGGCGGATATTCGGTGGAGTTCACCACTGTGATGAACCGAAATGGCGAGATCGAATTCATCGGTGAGCGCACGCGCCCACAGAATTCGCACCGCGCCGGATTCGTCGAGTTGTCGTTCCACATCGCCGGTGACGGCGGAAACGTCGGGGAAGGTGAAAACGAGTTGGACGCGGCGGTCGGAATCGAAGACGGGCAGGATGTCGGCCAGTCGATTCCAGGCGGTCATCGTGTGGACGACGATCAGGACGGTGCGCGTGGTGCGCACGGTGATCCAGTGCGGATGGTCCGAGCCGGACGATTGCGCTTGCTCCGGCGTCCGGTACACCTGACTCCCCACTGGCCGATCGTTGGTCCACAGTATCGCGCCGCGGCGCGGACCGACGAACAGGGCCGAGGCGATCGACGCTGCGGCGGCGGCGCGTTCGTGGTTCATTGTCGAGATGACTTTGCAATTGTGGTTGACCGCCGCGGTGGCGATCGTCGGCAATATCGCGGTGATAGCCAATGGTCTGCTCAGCGCCCGCAACGCCACCCGATTGGCGACCCGGATGCGTGACATCGATCGTCGCGACAACCATCGCAAGGAATACGTGGACGCGTGCCGCGGTTTCCTGGCTGCCGCGCGATTGCTGCGGGCCGCCGGTGATCGGGCTCGGGCCAAGGACGCCGAGACCGCGCTCGCGGAATTGCGCAGGGCGGTGGCCGGAATCGAACTGTATCGACCCGATCTCGCCGACGGTGTCCTCGCGACCGCGCTGACGGCCTGCGAGGAACTGGCCGAGCTGCGCACGCGCGGGGCGCCGAGTGGGTCGATCAGCGCGGCCGAAGCGCGGTGCGGGCAGGCGGTGAGCGACGCGCGCGCCGCCATCGCCATCGACCTGCCCGATGTCTCGGCGGCGTGAGGGGGTGTGGGTGGTGACCGCGTGGCGAGTGGGTGGATCGCGGTGTTGTCGGTAGGAGCTGAAATGATCTTCGGTGGTGCTGCCCAGCCGGAGGCGGCCATGAGTGGAACGGGTCCGCGTGCGATACGTCGTGCTGATTCTGGTGATCGTGGTCGTTGTCGCGGTGATGTTCGCGGTGCCGTGGTGGATGTTGGTCGCCGCGCCGACCCAGCGCGCCGGGCGGTGGTTCCGGGTGGGGACGGTGATCAGCGCGCTCGGGTTCGTCGGTGTGCCGATCGCGATGGTGCTCGGGCACGGGCCGCCGCAGTTCGATCCCGCGGCGATCGCCGGGGACGTGGCGGTCGGGGTGTTGTGGATCGTGTTCGTGTGGTCGCTGATCGGCATTTTCCTGCGGGCCGTGCTGCGGGTGGTCGGGCTCACGAGCGTGCGCGTCACCCAGGCGATCGCGGTGGCGGTGGTGGCGGTCTCGGCGGGGCTCACCGGGTACGGCGCGTATTCGGCGCTGCGGGTGCCGGACGTGCGCACCGTGGATGTGGCGATTCCCGGCCTGGCCGAGGGGCTCAACGGGTTGCGCGTGGTGGTGCTCACCGACACGCATTTCGCGGCGATCGACCGGGAGGGTTGGTCGCGGCGGGTGGTCGAGGAGGTCAACGCGCAGCGTCCCGATATCGTCGCGCTCACCGGTGATCTCGTCGACGGGTCGGTCGACCAGCGCCGCGAGCAGGTCGCCCCGCTGGCCGATATCCGAGCGCCGCTGGGCAAGTACTACATCACCGGCAACCACGAATACCTCGACGACGCGCAGTCCTGGATCGACTACATGGCCTCGATCGGCTGGCAGCCGCTGCACAACGCGCACCGCACCATCGACCGCAATGCCGACCGACTCGTGGTGGCGGGCATCGACGACCCCACCGGCACCCGGCTGGAGGGACACGGTCCCGACCTGAACGCGGCGCTGGCCGGCGTCGACCCCGCCCTGCCGGTCGTGCTGCTGGCCCACCAACCCAAGCAGGTCACCGGCAGTGTCGAGGCGGGCGTCGAACTCCAGATCTCCGGGCACACCCACGGCGGCCAGATCTGGCCCTTCCACTATCTGGTCCTGCTCGACCAGCCGGTGATCCAGGGCCTGAGCCGACACGGCGACACCCAGCTCTACACCAGCCGCGGCACCGGCTACTGGGGCCCGCCGCTGCGCGTGTTCGCCCCGAGCGAGATCACCGTCCTGGTCCTGCACCCACAGCGGTGAGCGCTCAGTTCGCGTGGTCGAGGCGGACGATGCGGTCGTCGCCGGTGGTCGGGTTGCCGCGGCCGTCGGTGTTGTTGGTCAGCACCCACAGGGTGCCGTCGGGGGCGCGGACCACGTCGCGCAGGCGGCCGTATTCGCGGACGAGATGTTCGGTGGAGCCGGTGAGGTCGTCGAGCGGAATCTCGCGCAGGCGTTGGCCGCGCAGGTTCGCGAGGTAGATCGCGGTGTCGGTGATCGTCATGCCGCTGGGGCTGGCCTGCGCGGGTGACCACTGCTGGACGGGGTCGAGGAAGCCGGGGCGATCGGCGATGCCCTCGACCTCGGGCCAGCCGTAGTTGCCGCCGGGTTCGATGAGATTGAGTTCGTCCCAGGTGTTCTGGCCGAATTCGCTGGCGAACATGCGGCCGTCGGGGGACCAGGCCAGGCCCTGCGGGTTGCGGTGGCCGTAGCTGTAGACGAGGGAGTCGGGGAAGGGATTGTCGGCGGGAGGTTGCCCGTCGGGGGTCATGCGCAGGATCTTGCCCGCGAGGTTCGCGCGGTCCTGGGCGCCGGGGCGGTCGCCCGCGTCGCCGACGGTGGCGTAGAGCATCGCGTCGGGTCCGAAGGCGATGCGGCCGCCGTTGTGATTGGTCGCGGCGGGTAGGCCGGTGAGAATCGGTGTGCCGCCGCTGATTCCGAGACTGCCCGGTTCGCCGGTGAGGTCGAAGCGTTCGATGCGGTTGTCCTCGGCGGTGGTGTAGTAGGCGAACAGGTGGCGCTCGCGGATCGCGAGGCCGAGCAGCCCGCCCTCGCCCGACGGCGCGACACCGGCGATCACGCCGACCTCGCGATGTGTTCCCCCCGCGCCGATTTCGAGGACGCGGGCGCTGTCGCGTTCGCTCACCAGGGCGGTCGAGCCGTGGAAGGCGATCGACCACGGGGCATCGAGATCGTCGGTGACGGTGCTGTTGTGCGCGGACGCGCCGGTGGGCAGCGCGGAGCCGTCGTCGGGAATCGGCGCGCACGCGCACAGCAGACACACCGTCGCCATCGGCACGAGGAGCAACACTCTCAGAGGCGACCGCATGCCATCGAGGGTAGGCCTGATCAGCCCATCTTGTAGGTGCCGCCACCCGCGGCGACCAGTCGTTCGTCCCCGGTGGTGACGATGTCGACGCGGCAGGTGGTCAGTTGGCGCCCGGCGCGCAACCGGGTGCCGATGATGTCGACGCTCTCGCCGTTGGCCGACTGGACGAAGTCGATCGACATCGAGACCGTGACCCCGCGCAGCTGCTCGGGCAGTCGCTCGCCTGCCCATGCCGCGGCCACGATGCCGATATCGATGCAGGCCGCCAGCGCGCCGCCGTGCACCATCGCGCCGACCGTGACGAGTTCCTCCCGGAAGGGCATCCGCAGCCGCGCCCGACCCTCCTCGATCTCGACCAGCTCGATGCCGAGGTGCTGGACGAACGGCGACTGGGGCAGGAACAGGGTCATGGCTTCGCTGCCGGTGCGCGGCGCGAGGTGAGAGGCGGTCATCGGGACTCCTATCGGAAGTTGACTACGATATCGGAAGAAGATTACGATAAACCGCGTGACGTTGGAACCCCCCACCGACCGACGCAAACGTCGGACCCACACCGCGGTGCTCGACGCCGCCCAGGAGCTGTTCCGGCGCGAGGGCTATCGGGGCACCACCATCGACATGCTCGCCAGTGCGGCGGATGTCGCGGTGAGCTCGATCTACGCCAATTTCGCCGCGGGCAAGGCCGATGTGTACGCGGCGCTGGCCTGGCGCACGGCGACCCGGCACGCGGAGGTCATGTCCGCGGTGATCGACGCGTCCACCCCGCGCGGGGAGGTGGCCGCCGTGTTCGACCGGTACGTGGCCTTCCATCGCGAGAATCCGTTGGCGCTGCGCATTCTCGCGCTGACCGATGTCGAGGTGGGGGAGTCGGAGTTGGCGCGCGAGGCCAAGATTCGGATCGACGGCGTGCTGAGCGGGTTGATCGGATCCTTCGCCGGCGCGGTGGAAGTCGCGGGCGCCGACGTGAATCCCCGTGCGCTGGTGTCGGTCTCGTGGGCGGCGGTCAACGGGGCCTATTCGCTGTTCCAGCGTCGGATGGTCGACGAGGCCACGCTGGATGCCATGCTCGGGATCGCCCGAGCTGATCTGCTCTCGCATGTGGGGGTCGACGATGCGTCGTGACGGTGAACTGAGTCCGCTGCGTCGGATGCGCACGGTGGCTTCGGCTTTGGGTGTGCAGACGGTCGCGCTGCCGCAGCTGGTGCGGGGGCGACGGGCGGCGGCCGCGGACTGGGCGCCGGTCGCGCCGGATTCGGTGCTGTGCCGGTCCGCGCTCGAGGAGGCACGGCAGACGCTCACGCCCGCGGTGCTGGCCCACAGCCTGCGCTGCTGGGAATTCGCCACCGCCCTGGCCGAACTCGACGAGCTGAGGCCCGATCCCGAGGCGCTCTATCTCGCCTGCGTCCTGCACGACATCGGCCTCGGCGCACCCGACGACCCGCGCACCGGCTGCTTCGCCCTGCTCGGCGCGCACCGGGCCCGCGCCTTCGTGGTCGACAACGGGGCCACCGAGGCGGTGGGCGACTGCGTGCACACCGCCATCGCCCGCCACTTCGACCCGGTCACCCCGCGCGAGCACGGCGCCGAAGCGGTGCTGCTGCACGACGCCGCGCACCTCGACGTCGTCGGCGTGCGCGCGGGCGACCTCGAGCCGGGCGTGCTCGGCGCCGTGCACGCGCGCCACCCGCGCGCGGGTTTCCGGGGCGAGTTCGCCGACGCCATGCGGCACGAGACGCGGGTCCGCCCGCACTCCACGGCGGCGACGCTGTGGCGCACTGGCATGCCCCTCGCGCTCGCGGTGAATCCCCTGGATCGGTGAAAACCGCTGGGGGACAGCCTCAGAGCAGTTCCACGTAACCGTCGGTGCCGTGGACGCGGATGCGTTGACCGTCGCGGATGAGGTCGGTGGCGTGTTCGACGCCGACCACGGCGGGGAGGCCGTATTCGCGGGCGATCACCGCGCCGTGGGTCATCAGGCCGCCGACCTCGGTCACCAGGCCGGTGATGGCGACGAACAGCGGCGTCCAGCTCGGGTCGGTGTAGGCGGTGACCAGGATGTCGCCCGGTGCGAGGTCGGCCTGGGCGATATCGGTGATCACGCGGGCGCGGCCCTCGATCGTGCCCGCCGAGACCGCCATGCCGGGCAGCGCGCCCGGTGGGAGGTCGTCGCGGCGGTAGGCGCCGGTGAGGGTCTCGCCGTCGGAGGTGAGGACCCGGGGTGCGGTGAGGGCGCGGTAGGTCTCGAAGGCGGCTTTGCGGTCGGCCAGGAGGGTGTCGTCGGCGCGGTGGGTGCGGGTCAGGTCGCGGAGTTCGTCGAAGGTCAGGAAGAAGATGTCGGCGGGGTCGCCGAGGACCCCCGCCGCGACCAGGCGGTCGGCCTCGCGCAGCAGCGCCTGTTTGTAGACCCAGTAGCGGCTGATCATGCTGTATTTGGGGTACTCGCGGTAGCCGGAGTAGGTGCGCAGGCGCTCGATCATGTGCGCGGTCTCGGTGGCCTTCTGCTCGCCGTCGGGGAGCTCGCGAAGGCGTTGCAGGAGTTGAGTTCTCGACTGTTCGGCATCGCGTAGTCCCGCCTCGAACAGGTGGGTGCTCGCGCCGGGGGCGAAGGTGGCGATATTGCCGAGGATGGTCGGCAGCAGGGTGCTCGGGGCTTCGCTCCAGCGGGGGCGGGTGATGTCGATCTCGCCCGCGCAGCGCATGCCGTAGGTGGCGAGGAAGTTCTCGATCGCGGCGCGGGCCTCGGTGCCGCCGGGGTAGTCGGCCAGCTCGTCGAGGAAGTCGTCACTGTCGACGCGGTGCAGGTAGGCGATCAGTTCCGGGTGGGGGCGGAGCACGTCGGCCACGTCGAGCAGTGCCAGGCCCATCTCCGAGGTCACATTGTGGGGCACCGAGCGGGTGAGCGCGTCGGCGGCGTTCTTCTCGCCGAGCCATTCGGACAGGTGGTCGTTGAGCCAGAAGGTGGCGTCCTGGGCGGCGGTGATCATCTGCAAGTTGAGGGGGGTGAACAGGATTCGGCGCAGGTCGGCCAGATCGGCTTCGATGGCGTCGAGCAGCGCGGGTCCGGTCAGCGGGGCGATCTCGCGGGCCGTGGCGGCCACGGCGGCCGCGTTGTCGGCGATCGCGGTGGTGACGAGCTCGGGATCGTTCGCGATGGTCGCGGTGGTGGTCAGCGACGCGGGCGCCGCCGAATTCCGCTGCGGCCCTTGCTCGATGAAGTCGCGGTCGAGCACGGTGCGCAGGGCGTCGCCCATCAGCGGATCGGACTTGCCCAGTGCCCCGGCCAGCGCGGCGGCGGTCGTCGGCGACGACAGCATCGCGGTGACATCGACGAACAACCTGCCCCCGGCATCGCGCATGGGGGCGTGGCTGGTCATCTTCCACAGCGAGATCCCCAGCGGTTTCATCGCGTCGGTCATCATCTGCTGGTGGCCGACCGAGACGTAGACGCGATTGGCGGTGTCGGCGGCGGCCGGGATCGGGAACAGGGTGGTGATCGGCCTGCTCTGCACGATGGCGGGCTCGTCGCCTGCCAGGCACCATTCGATGTCCTGGGGGCTGCCGAAGTGGGCTTCGATGCGGCGGCCGAGGTTCGCCAGGCGCAGCACCTCGGAGTCGGTGAGCACCGGGTCGTCGCGGTGGTCGGGGGCGATCTCGCGCACGTGGGTGCCGCCGGTGGGAAGGGGCTCGATGGCGAGTTTCTTGGTGGCGATGCGCGCCTCGGTGATGCGCTCGTCGCGAACCCGGTAGGAGTCGGCGTTCACGAGACCGGACACCAGGGCTTCGCCGAGCCCGAAACCGGCGTCGACGGAGACGGTCGTACGGTCGGAGGTCACCGGGTCGGCCGTGAACAGGATGCCGGAGGCGCGGGGGAAGACCATCCGCTGCACGACCACGGCCATGCGGATCTGGTTGTGGCCCATGGCGTTTCGTAGGCGGTAGGTGACGGCGCGGTCGGTGAACACCGAGGCCCAGCATCGCCGGATGTGGTCGAGCAGTGCCGGGCCGCCCGCGATATTGAGGTAGCTGTCCTGCTGGCCGGCGAAGGATGCGGTCGGGAGGTCCTCGGCTGTGGCGCTGGAGCGCACGGCGTAGGCACCCTCGACGCCGAGGCGGGCGTGGGCGGCGAGAATCTCGGTGGCCACGTCCGCGGGGACGGTGAGATTCTCGATCGTGTGGCGGATCCGCGCGCTGAGCTCGGCGATCCCCGCCCGGTCCTGGGGTGCCAGGCGCGACAGGTCGTCGAGGAGGTCGTCGATCGAATCCGCCACCGTGCGCGCGTAGGCGTCGGTGGTCACACAGAAGCCGTCGGGGACGCGCACACCCTCGATCCGGGCGAGCTCACCGAGGTTCGCGCCCTTGCCGCCGACCGTCGAGATCCGGGTCCGGTCGATCTCCGCGAAGTCGAGCACATAGGCCATTCCGCCACTCCTCACCTGGGGTTTCAGCATTGCGGGAGCGAGTATGGACCAAAAATCGGCGCCGCATGAGGGCCCGGAATCGTGTATACAGTAGAAGGGGGAACGAACCGGGGAGCTCAGCGCGCGCCGACGATGCGCAACGCCATCTCCGCATAGGACTCGCCGATATCCTCGGGCGACCAGTCACCGTCCTCGCGATACCAGCGGGCGATATCGATACCCAGCGACAGCAGCGCCACGCTCGCGATCCGCGGATCGGGGGTGTCGAACACCCCGGCCGCCACCCCGCGATCGACCAGATCGCGGATCGTGGCGTCGATGCGGTGGCGGATGGCGCGGATCTCCGCGTAGTGCTCCGGGGTCAGCGCGGCCAGTTCGTAGTTCACGATCCGAGCACTGGTGTGTCGGCGGGCATGGTGAGCGGCGAAGGCGTGCACGACGTTTCGCAACGCCAGCGTCGGCTCGCTCGACGAGCGCGCACCCTCGGTGACCAGCGCGAGCGTGGCCTCGTGTCCGGCCCGCGAGATCAGGTAGAGCAGCTCTTCCTTCGACTTGTGATGCACGTACACCGCCGCCGGGCTCAGGCCGGCGGCCGCGGCGATATCGCGGGTGGTGGTGGCGTTGAAACCCTTCTCGGCGAAGGCGGCGATGGCCGCGTCGAGCAGCCGCGCGCGGGTCGCGTCGGAGCGGGCTTCGGTCGTTTCGGTCATGACCGGGCCATTATCGCGCCCCGCGCCCCGCCCGCCCGGCGCAGGTGGTGTGACGTGGATAACACCCGGTGGCGTATTGACGGTCTCGGGCGTCCTGCTGCACCATGCTGAACTAAGCAAGCGCTTACTTATCTGAGGAGTCTCGATGCCCGAAGCCGTGATCGTCGCCACCGCCCGTTCCCCGATCGGCCGGGCGGGCAAGGGCTCGCTCAAGGACATGCGCCCCGACGACCTGACCGTGCAGATGGTGCGGGCGGCCTTGGCACAGGTCCCGGCGCTGGACCCGGCCGAGGTCGAGGACCTGGTGCTGGGCTGCGGGCAGCCCGCGGGGGAGTCGGGGTTCAATATCGCCCGGGTGGTCGCGGTGCTGGCCGGACTCGACACGGTGCCCGGCACCACGGTCAACCGGTATTGCTCGTCGAGCCTGCAGTCCACCCGGATGGCACTGCACGCGATCAAGGCCGGGGAGGGTGATGTGTTCATCTCCGCCGGGGTCGAGACCGTGAGCCGCTACCTCCACGGCAACGCCGACGGCATGCCCGGCACCCAGAACCCGCGCTTCGAGGAGGCGGTGGCGCGCACCGGGGCACGGGCCACCGGCGGGGCCGCGACGTGGAGCGATCCGCGCGTCGGCGGGCTGGTGCCCGATGTGTACATCGCGATGGGGCAGACCGCCGAGAACGTCGCCCAGTTCACCGGCATCACCCGCGCCGAGCAGGACGCGTTCGGGGTGCGGTCGCAGAACCTGGCGGAGAAGGCGATCGCCAACGGGTTCTGGGCCACCGACATCACGCCGGTCACGTTGGCGGACGGCACGATCGTCAGCAGCGACGACGGGCCGCGCGCCGGGGTCACCCTGGAAGCGGTGTCGGGGCTCAAGCCGGTGTTCCGGCCGGACGGGACGATCACCGCGGGCAACTGCTGCCCGCTCAACGACGGCGCGGCCGCGCTGGTGATCATGTCCGACACCAAGGCCGAGGAACTCGGTCTCACGCCGTTGGCGCGGGTCGTCAGCACCGGGGTGTCGGCGCTGTCGCCGGAGATCATGGGACTGGGCCCGATCGAAGCGTCCAAGAGCGCGTTGCGGCGGGCCGGGCTCACCATCGACGACATCGACCTGGTGGAGATCAACGAGGCGTTCGCGGTGCAGGTACTCGGCTCCGCGCGCGAACTCGGCATCCCCGAGGACAAGCTCAATGTCAACGGTGGCGCGATCGCCATCGGCCACCCGTTCGGCATGACCGGCGCGCGGATCACCAGCACCCTGATCAACTCGCTGCGCTACCACGACAAGCAGTTCGGGCTCGAGACCATGTGTGTCGGCGGCGGACAGGGCATGGCGATGGTGCTGGAACGGCTTTCGTAAACAATCACCCGCAAGACCACTCGAACCCCAAGGAGTAATTCGATGACAACCCACACCGCCATCGTCACCGGCGCCGCTCGCGGGATCGGCGCCGCCGTGGCGCGCCGGCTGGCCGCCGACGGCATGGCCGTCGCCGTGATCGACCTCGACGAGGACGCGGGCAAGCCGGTGGTCGCCGAGATCGAGGCCGCCGGTGGGCGCGCCATCGCGATCGGCGCCGACGTGTCCGACGAAGCCGCCGTGCAGGCCGCGGTCGAGCGGGTCGCCGCCGAGCTCGGCAACCCGACCGTGCTGGTCAACAATGCCGGGGTGCTGCGCGACAACCTGCTGTTCAAGATGTCGGTGCAGGACTGGGACACCGTGATGAACGTGCACCTGCGCGGGTCGTTCCTGATGAGCCGGGCCGCCCAGAAGTACATGACCGAGGCCGGTTTCGGGCGCATCGTCAACCTGTCGAGCACCTCGGCGCTGGGCAACCGAGGGCAGGCCAACTACGCCGCCGCCAAGGCCGGACTGCAGGGCTTCACCAAGACCCTCGCCTTCGAACTCGGCAAGTTCGGCATCACCGCCAACGCGGTGGCCCCCGGCTTCATCGAGACCGAGATGACCGCGGCGACGGCGGCGCGCGTGGGCGTTCCGTTCGAGGACTTCAAGGCCGCGGCCGCCGCCGCGATCCCGGTGGCGCGGACCGGTGTGCCCGAGGACATCGCGCACGCGGTGTCGTTCTTCGCCAGCGAGGGCGCCGGTTTCGTGTCCGGGCAGGTGCTCTACGTGGCGGGTGGGCCGCGGGCATGAGGACCTTCCACGGGGTCGCCGAACTCGAGGCCGCGGTCGGGACGCAGCTGGGCTTCTCGCCGTGGCACACCGTCACCCAGGGTCAGATCGACCTGTTCGCGAACGCGACCGGCGACCACCAGTGGATCCATGTCGACCCGGTGCGGGCGGCGCAGGGGCCCTACGGCGCCACCATCGCGCACGGGTATCTGACCCTGTCGATGGTGCCGCACCTGGTCGGTCAGATCTATCGGGTCGAGGGCATCACGATGGGAGTCAACTACGGCTCCAACAAGGTTCGCTTTCCCGCGCCGGTGCCGGTGAACTCGAAGATCCGCGCCGGGGTCGAGCTGGTCTCGGTGGCGCCGGGTGCGGGCGGCAAGCTGGTCACGGCGAAGGTCACCGTCGAACGTGAGGGCGGCGACAAGCCGGTCTGCGTGGTGGAGACCGTCTCGCTCGTGGTGGAGTAACTATCCGGCGAGGCCGTGGGCGGTGGCGACGGCGAGGTTGGTGATCGCGCCCGCGTGGGTGTTGAGACCTTGTGCGAGAGAAGGGTCTTCCGCGCAGGCGCGTTTCCAGCCCTTGTCCGCCACCGCGACCACATAGGGCAGCGTGGCGTTGGTGAGGGCGTAGGTGGAGGTGTGCGGGACCGCGCCCGGCATGTTCGCCACGCAGTAGAAGGTCGACTGATGGACCCGGTAGGTGGGGTCGGCATGGGTCGTGGGGTGGGTGTCGGCGAAGCAGCCGCCCTGGTCGACGGCGATGTCGACCAGGACCGAACCGGGTTTCATCTGGGCGACGAGCTCGTTGCTCACCAGCTTGGGGGCGGCGGCGCCGGGGATGAGGACCGCGCCGATCACCAGGTCGGCGGTGCGGACCTGCTCGGCGATCGCCAGTTTCGACGAGGCCAGCCCGTGGACGCGATTGTTGTAGCGCCAGAACGACATTCGCAGCTTGTCCAGATCGGTGTCGAGCAGGGTCACGTCCGCGCCCATGCCGAGGGCGATATTGGCCGCGTTCTGGCCCGCGACCCCGGCGCCGATGATGACCACCCTGCCCTGGCCGACGCCGCCGACCCCACCGAGCAGTACCCCGCGCCCGCCGTAGGGTTTCATCAGCGCGTGCGCGCCCACCTGCGGCGCCAGACAGCCCGCGACCTCCGACATCGGATACAGCAGCGGCAGCGCGCCGGACGGCAGCTGGACCGTCTCGTAGGCCAGGGCGGTGACCCGGCGGCGGACGAGTTCGTCGGTCAGGGGCCGGTCGGCGGCCAGGTGCAGGTAGGTGAACAGGGTCAGGTCCGCGCGTAGGCGGTGGTATTCCGGCGCGATCGGTTCCTTGACCTTGAGCACGAGATCCGCGCTCGCCCACACCTCGTCGGCGTCGGGCTCGATCGCGGCGCCCGCGGCGAGGTATTCGGCGTCGGGGATCGACGATCCCAGCCCCGCGCCCGCCTCCACCGTCACCCGGTGGCCGCTGGTCACCAGTTCGTGCACGCCGATCGGGGTGATCGCCACGCGGAACTCGTTGTTCTTGACTTCCTTCGGGACACCGATACGCGTCATCGTCTCTCCTCGCGGACGTCATCCGGTCGACACTGTGCCAGCACCGACGGTCTGCGACGATGTGGCCATGAGCACCACCACCCGGCCGGGTGTGATCACCGTGAGCACGCTGGTCCTGTTGTCGTCACTGTATTTCGCGCAGGGGCTGCCGTTCGGCTTCTTCACCCAGGCGCTGCCGGTGGTGTTGCGCGAATCGGGATTCTCGCTGGTCGCGATCAGCGCCTCGAGCGTGCTGTTCCTGCCGTGGGCGCTGAAATTCCTGTGGGCGCCGTATGTGGACCGCTACGGCACGCGCCGGACCTGGTTGCTGGTGCTGCAACTGCTGTCGGCGGCGGTCGCGCTGGTGCTGGCGTGTTTGGATCTGTCCTCGTCGCTGCGGTGGATGTTCGTGGGCGTCGTGGTGGTGAATCTGCTCTCGGCGACTCAGGACGTGGCCACCGACGGGTTGGCGGTGCGGTTGCTCGGTCCGCGCGAACGCGGGCTCGGCAACGGGATCCAGGTGGGGGCCTATCGGCTCGGGATGATCGTGGGCGGTGGGGCGCTGCTGTGGTTGTACGCGCTGGCGGGGTGGCGGGCGCTGTTCCTGGCGATGGCGGTGTTGATCGTGGTCACCACGGTGCCGGTGTGGATGTTGCGGGAGCCGGTCACCGACCGGGTGCCGCGGCCGCATCCGGCGCGACTGGTCGGCGCGTGGTGGACCCGGCTGCTGCGGCCCGGTGTGCTCGCCTTCATCGGGTTGATCGCCGCGTTCAAGTTCGGTGACTCGATGGCCGCGGCCCTCACCGGCCCGTTCCTCTCCGACGCGGGGCTGAGTCTGGGGCAGATCGCGCTGATCAAGGGTGTGCTGTCCTCGGCGGGCGCGCTGGCCGGTGCGGCGCTGGGCGGGTGGTTGGCGTTCCGCTACGGGCGTCGCACGGCGTTGCTGATCGGTGGCGTCACGCAGACGGCCAGTCTCGCGCTGTACCTGTTCGCCTCGCTCGGGGTGGGCGGCTTCGAGTTGTTGGTGACCGCGAGCCTGGCCGAACATCTCTTCGGCGGTGCGGCGACCGTGGCCGTGTTCGCGCTGATGATGGACGCGTCCGAGCCCGACCACGCGGGCAGCGACTACACGCTGTTCGCCTGCGTGATCGTCATCGTGCAGGGGGTGGCGGGGATGAGCGCGGGCATCGTCGGTGATCTGTTCGGGTATCCGGCGATCTTCGGCACGGGTCTGGTGCTGTCCGGACTCGGTTGTGCCGCCATGGTTGTCGGGCTGTCGCGCGGCGTGGGTCCGGCCGCACTGCGCGCCACCGTCGCCGCCGGGCCCGCGACAGTGCGTACGGCGGATGTCTAAGCGAGCGCACCGATTCCGCCTCGGACCGCGGCGGCTCGGCTATCTTGGGCCGATGTGCTCGCCGGAGATCGTTCGACTCGCCCGCGACGGTGCGCCGCGACCCAGTCGACGGGCCGTGTTCGGCCTCGCGGGACTCACCGCGCTCGCCGCGATGACGCCCGCGCCCGCCGTCGCCGCGCCCCGCTCCGGAGTCGTCGACCTGACCCACACGCTGACCCCGCAGCTCCCGGTGTGGCCGGGCAATCCGCCGATGGGGATGGTGCCGGTGGCCGTGCACGCCTCGGGCGGATTCGGGCAGTTCGCGCTCGGGTACTGGGAACACACCGGTACCCACCTCGACGCGCCCGCCCACCGGGTCGCCGGGGCCGCCACGACCGAGGCGCTCGCCGTGGACGACCTGGTCGCCCCGCTCGTGGTGATCGACATCAGTGCCAAGGCCGCGACCGACGCGGACGCGGTGGTGACCCTCGCCGATATCAACGACTGGCGGTCGCGACACGGCGAGATTCCCGACCGTGCCTTCGTCGCCATGTACTCCGGGTGGGAACAGCGCCTGGCCGCGCCGTCGACCTTCCTCAATCTCGACGGGAACGGCAAGCCGCACGCGCCGGGGTTCTCCGGTGCGGCCGCGGAATACCTTGTGGCACAGTGCGGCATCGTCGGGGCGGGCGTCGACACGCTGAGTCTGGACTGCGGTATCGACCCCGACTACGGCGCGCACACCGCCTTCCTCGGCGCCGGCCGCTACGGCGTGGAGATGCTGGCCAACCTCGCCGCGGTGCCGCCCAAGGGCGCGACCGTGGTGGTCGGCGCGCCGAAGCACGCGGGCGGCACCGGCGGGCCGTGTCGGGTGCTGGCCCTCACCTGAGCGTCACCAGTCGGGGCGGCCGATCGCGAGCTTGTGCCCGAACACATTTCGCGGATCGACGGCCTGTTTGACGCGGAGTAGTCGCGGATAGTTGGCGCCGTAGTAGAAGGCGTGCCAGGGCACACCGGAGGTGTTCCAGGTCGGGTCGGTCAGATCGGGGTCGGGGTAGTTGATGTAGCTGCCGCCGTAGACCTCGTTCGGCACCGGGACGCCGCCCGTCGAGGCGTGCACATCGCGGTACATCTCGCGGGTCCAGCGCACGTGGCGGTCGTCGTCGGACGGTAGGCGCCAGGAGGCGTGGATGAGCATCTTCATGAAGGAGTCGCGGGCCGGCATGGCGGTGGCATCGGCGGACACGGCGTTGATCGCGCCGCCGAACGGCAGGAACTCGAGCTGGGACTCGCCCAGGACGCCGAGATCGGTGATGTAGCGGTAGAAGACGCGGAGCTGGTCGGTGGTGTAGGGCCGGCGCAGGTAGGTGGACTTCACCTTGACGCGGGTGGTGTTGACGCCCTTGGCGTAGTAGACCTGGTTCACGGTGTCGGGGTAGGACAGCCGCGCCACGGGAGTCAGGATCGGCGGGGGGAACACGCCGTCGCTCACGGTGGCGACGAAATCATCGAAACGTGCTCGGGCACCGGGGGTTTCGCCATCGGCCAGGATCAGCATCTCACCCGCGGCGGTGCCGGTGGTGTGGATCATCAGCGGCGCGTACAGTCCCGCGAAGTCGTTGCCGGGGGTGCTGTGGCGGTGGAAGAAGCCGACGTAGTTCTCGAGCAGGCGGACGAAGGAGTCCTCGGTGGCCAGGGGGACGATCAGGCGTGCGCTCAGCATGCTGGTGGGTGGCTTCGGCAGCGCGCGGGTGGGATCGGCGCCGTCGGCGTCGGGGGAGCGGAACAGGTAGCGGGTCACCACCCCGAAATTGCCGCCTCCGCCGCCGGTGTGGGCCCACCACAGGTCGCGGTCGGGGCCGTCCTTCGTGGCGAGCACGACCTTCGCGCTGCCGTCGGCGTCCACCGTGACGACCTCGACTCCGGCCAGATGGTCGGCGACCAGCCCGAAACGCCGGGAGAGCGGGCCGTATCCGCCACCGCAGACGTGCCCGCCCATGCCGACGCCGAGGCAGATGCCGGCGGGCAGGGTGACGCCCCAGCGGTGCAGGGCGTTGTAGACGCTGCCGAGATCGGCGCCCGCGTCGACCGAGAAGGCGCGCTGCTGCTCGTCCCAGAACACCGCGTCGAGGCGGCCGAGGTCGATGATCGAGCGGGTTCGCTCGTTGTCGACGAGATCATCGAAGCAGTGCCCACCAGAACGCACCGCGACCCCGCCGTCGCGCCGCACCGCCGTCTCCAGCGCCGCCCGCACGTCCTCGCGGGTGTCGGGCACGTAGATCGCGGACGGTCGGGCCTGGAAGCGTCGGTTGTAGCCACGGGCGGCGAGCGCGTCGAACTCGCCCTCGCCCGCACCGAGCTCCCGCGCGCGAGCGACCGGCAGACCGGTCGCGGCCAGCGCACCACCGACCGCGGCCGCGGCGAACAACTTTCGACGTGAGAACGACACCGGATTCCTTTCCCACCGCACAGTTCGAGATGAATCTGCACGGACAGTAGCGGAACCGACGGTGCGCGGACGCCGAACGGCTCGCCGCGACCGGGACGACTCAGGCGTCGGCGGGCACGCTCACCGACCGCACCCCGGGCAGACCGAGATTGTCGCGCAGCGTGGTTCCGCTGTACTCGGCGCGCAACACGCCACGGTCCTGCAGCAGCGGCACCACCCGGTCGACGAACTCGTCCAGACCCGTCGGCACCAGGTGCGAACCGAGGATGAAACCGTCGGAGCCGTCATTGCTGACGAAATCGTCGATCTTCTCCGCGACCCGGGCGGGCGTGCCCACGATCGGACCACGCTCGAACTGGTCGATCACCGTTTCGCGCAGCGTCAGCTTCTTCGCCTCGGACACCTCGCGCAGCCGGCGCACCGTGGCGAACCGGTCCTGATGCAGGAACGCGCGACCCTGGATGAAGGTCGGGGCGTCGGGATCGGGCTCGATCGCGGGAATCGGGCCCTCCGGGTCGTAGGCCGACAGGTCGCGGTTCCAGATCTGTTCGAGCAGGATCAGCGCGGTCTGCCCGGTCACCTGCTCGTTGCGGATCTGGTGGTACTTCTCGATCGCCTCGGCGTCGGTGTCGCCGAGCACGAAACTGGCCGAGGGCAGGATCTTGATGTCGTCGGCCGAGCGCCCGGCCGCCACCGCGCGCGCCTTGATATCGCGGTAGAAATCGGCCGCCTCGGGCAGTTTGCCGTAGGGGGAGAAGATGGCGTCGGCGTTGGCGGCGGCGAAATCGCGGCCCTGGGGCGAGACCCCGGCCTGCAGGATCACCGGCCGTCCCTGCGGGCTGCGCGGCACGGTGAAGCGGCCCGCGATGTCGAATTGCTGTCCGTGGAAGGCGAATTCGCCCGCGTCGGGGCGGGCCAGGAACTGGCCGGTCTCCTTGTCGGCCACGATGTCGTCGGCGTCCCACGAATCCCACAGGGCGCGAACGGCGTTCAGCGTTTCCTCGGCGCGCACGTAGCGGTCGGCCGGGTCGAGGAAGCCGCCGCGGCGGAAGTTCTGGCCGGTGAACGCGTCGAAGGAGGTCACCACGTTCCAGGCCGCGCGACCACCGGAGAGGTGATCGAGGGTGGCGAACTGGCGGGCCAGCTCGTAGGGCTCGTTGAAGGTGGCGTTGATGGTGCCCGCCAGGCCGAGATGCTCGGTGACCGCGGCGATGGCGGCCAGCACCCCGAAGGTGTCGGGGCGGCCGATGATGTCCTGGTCGAAGATCTTGCCGCCGCGCTCACGCAGGATCAGGCCCTCGGCGAGGAAGAAGAAGTCGAATCGGCCGCGTTCGGCGGTGCGGGCGGTGTGCTCGAAGGAGCTGAAATCGATCTGGCTGCCCGCCTCGGGATGCCACCAGGCGGTGTGGTGGTTCACGCCGCCGAGATAGGCGCCGAGGATGACCTGCTTACGGGGTGTACTCATCGGTGGACCTCACACAGTCGCGTAGCGGTTGGGAACGGTGCTCGACAGGCCGAGCAGCGCGCGCAGGGAGCCCTCGGGGTAGGCGGTGCGGAACAGGCCGCGGCGTTGCAGGGCGGGCACGAGGCGGTCGCTGATGGCGGTCAGATCGTCGACCGCGACACCGGGACGCAGGCGGAATCCGTCGACGCCCTGGGCGCTCCAGTCGGCGAGCAGGTCCGCGAGTTCCTCGGCGCTGCCCGCGAAAACAGCGGCGTCGGAGGTGAATTCGGTGGTCGACAGGGCGTTGAGGCGGTCGAGGCGGTGTGCGCCGGTGGCGGCGTCGGTGTCGAGGAACACGACGAGGTCGGCGTAGACGCGCAGTGGTTCGCCGACCCGATTCGCCGACGCGACCTGGCGCAGAATTTCGGCGGGTCCAGCCTCGCGGGTCGGCGTGACGAACACGAGATCCGCTGCGGTGGCGGCGAATTCGTATACGCGCGGCGTGTGCGCGAGGGTGGTCACGACCGGCTGGCCCTGCGGCGGGCGCGGGGTGATCGACGGACCACGGACGCTGAACGAGGGGCCCTCGAAGTCGATGTAGTGCAGTTTGTCGCGGTCGATGAAGCGGCGGGTGGCGACCTCGCGGATCTCGGCGTCGTCCTCCCAGGAGTCCCACAGGCGACGCACCACCTCGACGAAGTCGGTCGCCTCGGCGAACAGGGCCTCGGCGCGTTCGGGCAGCACGCCGGTCGCGCGGATCTCGGCGTACTCCTCGGGGGTCGGTTCGATGATCTCGCGGCGCCCGAAGTGTCCGGCCTCCTCGGCCGACGGGGAGATCCTGGCCTGCCAGCCCGCGCGCCCACCGGAGGTGTAGTCGAGGGTGGCCAGGGCGGTGGAGACGTGGAACGGTTCGGTGTGGGTGGTGGTGACCGTGGGGATGAGGCCGAGGTGGCGGGTGATCGGGGCCAGCCGGGCGGCGATCAGGTGCGCGTCGAGGCGGGCGCGGACCTGATCGAGGGCGTCGTCGGCGCGCCCGCGCAGGGGGCCGGGCACGCGCAGGCTGTCCTCGATGGTGACGAAGTCGAGCAGGCCGCGCTCGGCCGTGGCGACCAGGTCGGTCCAGTAGCGGGCGCCGAACAGTTCGGTGGGACGCGAGTTCGGTGCTCGCCAGGCGGCCGGGTGCCAGCCCGCGCCGTCGAGCGCGACACCCAGGTGCAGTGGGTTCGTTGCCATCGTCTGCCATTTCTGTGGATCGGTGAACGGTGACCGATACAACGCGCGGTGCGCGGGCGTCGCGGTGTCGGCCGGACACGGATCGAACGGCAGGTCGCCATCGGGCATGGCAGCGGCAGGGGCGGGTGGGTGTCAACCGTTGAATTCAGGTCGATCGACGGGAAATAGGAACTCAGATCGGCGGATCGGCGGGCCGCAGGTAGACGGGCTGGCCCGCGGTCAGGTTGTGGTACAGCACGCTGAGATCGAGCGCGTCGGGTGCGGGATGCTTGGCCGGGGGCGCGCTGCGATCGACCTGACGGTGCAGGGCCTCCATCTTCTCGTCGAGCTGGGTCGCCACCTCGGCCGCCTGGGCCAGATCGGTGCGCAGGTTCGGCGGGACCTCGCCGCGATACTTGTAGTAGATCTTGTGTTCGAGGCTGGCCCAGAAATCCATCGCGATGGTGCGGATCTGGATCTCCACCGGGATCCGCTCGGTGCGATCGGACCGGAACACCGGGATCGACACGATCAGGTGCATGGACTGGTAGCCGTTGGGCTTGCGGTGGGTGATGTAGTCGCGCTCCTCGAGGACGGTGATGTCCTCCTGACCGGCCAACATGTCCCGGATGGTGTCGATATCGGAGATGAAGCTGCACACCACCCGCACCCCGGCGATATCGAGCACGTTGTCGCGGATGGCGGCCAGGTTCATCGCGTAGTTCTTGCGCCGGACCTTCTCCAGCACGCTCTCGGGCGATTTGAGTCGCGAGCCCACGTGCTCGATGGGGTTGTACTCGTGGGTGTTGTTGAAGTCCTCGCGCAGGATATTGATCTTCGTCGTCACCTGGTCGATCGCGAACTTGTAGCCGAGCATGAAGTCCACGAACTGCTCGCGCAACGCCCGCAGGTCATCGATGCCGAGGCCCTCCGCGTCGTCGGGCGGGCTCTCGTCGGTGCCGGGGTCACGCTGCCAAGGTTTCATCGCCTCCATTGTGCCGTTCGCGCGACGGAGGGGTTCCCGGCCGCCGTCGGCTAGTGGGTGCGCGCGGGCGTGCGGGTGGACTCGACCTCGGCGAGGAACTGCGCGATCGTGGCCCAGGTGGTCTCGCGCGCGGCGGGCCCGGCGATGATGCCGAGGTGGCTGCCCGGGACCTGCGCGAAGCGGACCCGCGCCGCGCCGGTGAGCACATCGACTCCCGCCGCGACCGAGGCCGAGGAGGCCAGCGCGTCCTTGGTGCCGCCGATCAGTTGGGTCGGCGCGGTGAGCCTTGTCAGGTCGACCGCGAAGTCGGGGCCGAGATTCACTGTGCCGCTGAACATCTCGTTGCGGATGATCAGCTGACGGTAGGCCTGCCGGTAGAAGCGGCCCGGATAGCCGGGCATGGTGTCCATGAAGCGGTCCACCGACTGCATCCGGGCCAATGCCTCGACATCGGTGATGTTGCACGCGATGAACCAGGGCTTGGTGAGTTCGCGTTCGATGGCCTGGAGTCGAAAGCCCGCGCGCACACCGTATTTCGGCACGCCGCCGATCATCTTGATCGGCAGGGTGACCTCGCGACCGCCGGTGACCCGACCGAACCGGCGGGCCAGCGCGATCTGGCCGTTGCGGCGCTGGTCGAACGGGGTGCCCACCGCGGTCACCGAGCCGATCGGCAGTTCGGGGTGCGCGGCGGCGGTGAGCACGCTGATGGTGCCGCCGAACGACCAGCCGATCAGGTCGACGTCGGCGTGCGCGTGCTCCGCGCTGACCGCCGCGATCGCCGTGGGCACGATGTCGTCGACCCACTCCTCGAAGCCGAGATCGCGGTCGGCGTAGGTGATCTCGCCGTAGTCGAGCACGTAGACCTCGCGCCCGAGGTCGAGCAGGAAGCGCACCAGGCTCTGGCTGGGGCGCATGTCGTAGCAGGAGATCGTGACCGCCAGCGGCGGCACCAGCAGCACGGGGGTGCCGGTCGCGGGCGTCGCGCGCCGGTAGCGCAGCAGCCGCCGGTGCGGTGCGTCGGAGACGAGCTCCGATGGCGTCGGCGTGTACGGCTCGACGCCGTCACCGAAGAGCGCGACCGCGTTGCGCAGTGCGACCGACAGGGTCCCCATGTGATTCTCCGGATACGTCGAGGCGGAGGGAGCAAATACCTGTAACTCCCTGTATCACCTTAACGGGGTTCGGGAGACCCCGACGAATCCGCAGGTAGAGCCCCTGTCTACGACCCCGGATAGGCGAAGCGCAACCACGCGGGCGGAACGAACGGCGCCAGCTCGCCCGCGGGCTGGCTGAGCCGGTCCGCGATCAGCCACATGGACGCCAGATTGTTCGGGAAGCCCAGGTGGCTGCACAGCACCTCGATGTTCTCCGCCGCCGCGCCCGGCTGGTCGCGGCACACCTGCCAGGCCACGATCCCGTCGAGTCGGCTGTAGAGCGCCGAGCTGGGCACTGGCAGCGGGCCCTCGCCCTCCTCGAGCGGCAGGGTCAGGGCCTGGGTGTGCCAGCGGTCGAAGAGCCGGTAGAGATGGCGCGCGTTGCTCTGGCGGTGCCGGGCGAGCTTGATCGGGCTGCCCAGCGTGATGACCTGGCGCACCACCTCCGGCGTCTCGCGGGCGAGCCTGCGCGCGAAGATGCCGCCCAGGCTCCACCCGATCACGCTCACCGGTTCGCCGTGGGTCTCGGCGATCTCGTCGAGCCGGGTCCGCATGCCGTCGAGGATGCGGCGCGTTGGCCCGATATTGGGACCGAGGCCCCACCGGTACACCGGATAGCCCAGGCTGCGCAGGAACAGTCGCAGCGGGGCGGTGTGTAGGTCCACCGCGCTCAGTCCCGGCAGGACCAGGACCGGCTGGCCCGCGCCGGTGGGCGCGGCCGCCAGCGCGGGCCAGGTCGCCGCCAGCACCCCGAATTCGCCTGCGGCGCGGGCATATTCGGTGGTGAGCAGCGGGAGTCCGGGTGCGCGCACGCCGGGCAGCTTCGGCGTCATCAGTTCGTCAGCACGCCGCCGTCGACCGGCAGGGTGATGCCGGTGACGTAGCTGCTCGCGTCGCTGGCCAAGAAGATCAGCGCGGCGTCGAGTTCGCCCTCGGCGCCGAGGCGGCCGAACAGCGTGCGCGGCTTGACGTAGGTCTCGAGCACGCTGTCCTCGAACTGGTCGGTCATCTCCGAGCCGAAATACCCGGGCGCGATCGCGTTGACCCGAATGCCCTTGCGGCCGGTCCACTGCTGGGCCAGGTCGCGGGTCAGCCCGATCACCGCGGCCTTGCTCGCCGAGTAGGCGGCCTGGGGCATGAGGATGCTGGTGATGCCCAGGACGCTGGCGATATTGATGATCGATCCGCCGTTCGACATCACCCGGGCACACGCCTGGGCCATGTAGAAGGTGCCGTTGAGGTTGATGTCGATGACCCGGCTGAACTCCTCGGGCGACTCACGCAGGGCCGGGACAGCGCTGGCGACGCCGGCGTTGTTCACCAGCACGTCCACCCGCCCGAACTCCTCGATGGCCCGCGCGGCGACCGCGGTGCACGCCTCGGGATCGGCGACGTCACAGGCCACGGTGATCGCGCGGCGACCCTGGGCCTCCACGAGCAGTTTGGTTTCCTCGAGCTTGTCGACGCGGCGCGCGGCCAGCACCACATCGGCGCCGGCCTGGGCCAGCGACTGCGCGAAGCTCACGCCGAGCCCGCTCGAGGCGCCGGTCACCACGGCCACTTTGCCGTCGAGGCGGAATTTGTCGAGAATCGTCGTCATCGGTGTTCTTTCTCCAGTGGTCGGTACGGGTCAGGACAGCAGGGCGTCGGAGACGCCGATCGCGTCGAGGTTTCCCCACACCTCGTCGACGTGATGGGCCAGCACGACCAGATCGCGCAGGTTGCCGTCACGGTCGCGAATGTGGTTGCGCAGCAGGGCCTCTCCGGTGAAGCCGAGGCCGGTGAACATCGCCACCACCTTGTCCTCGTCGGTGGCCAGCTCGATGAGGACCTTGCGGATGCCCGCGGTGAAGGCCGCGCGCAGCGCCTGCTGGGCCAGCGCGCGACCGTAGCCGCCGCCGCGCGCGGTCGGGTCGACCACCAGGCGCAGCTCGCCGACGTGATCGGACCAGCCGGGCAGGCGACGCACGGTGGCGTAGCCGACCAGTTTCGTCGCGTCGTCGAGGGCGACCCAGCGCAGTTCCGGGCTGTTCACCAGCGCGGCGATGGCGGCGTCCTCGGTGAGGTCCTCGCGGATGACGGTGATGTCGCGCGCGGACAGGGAGCCGAACAGCGCGACCAGGTTCTCGGCGTCCTCGGGCAGGATCGGGCGAATATTCATGCGACGGGCTCGCTTTGCTTCTTCAGGAATTCGACGATGGTGGGGATGGTGGTCTTGGCGGCGGTGCGCCCGACGGCGAGTCCGATGTGGCCGCCCTTGAGCCGCAGCGCGGTCTTGCTCTCGGAGCCGACCAGATCGAGCACGGGGGCGGCGGCCGCTTCGGGGACGATGTGGTCGAGCTGGCCCAGCACGGCCAGGAACGGCACGGTGATGGCGCTGAGACTGACGCGGCGGCCGCCGAGCACGAGCCGATCGTTGACGAAGGCGTTCTCGCCCATCAGCATCTCGACCATCTGCCGCGCGACCCCGCCGGGCAGCGGGATGTGATCGGAGGCCCACCCGTTCATCGCCTGATACGCCGCGACGTACTCGTCGTTCCAGAGCCGTTCGAGCAGGTCGACATAGCCGGTGAGCTCGGCGACCGGGCGCAGCGAGCGGAACGAGTTGTAGACGACGCTCGCGGGCAGATTGCCGTCCTCGTCGAGCATCTCGTCGAAGTCGACGTCGGCGGAATCGAACGAACTCACCATCGGCATGTGCGCGTAGTCGACCGGGCACGCCACCACGGTGTGACTGCGGATCGGCGCCTCGGGGTGGCGCGCGCCGTGCAGCAGGGTCAGGTTGCCGCCGAAGCAGTAGCCGAGGATGTTGACCTCCTCGGCCCCGGAGCTGCGCCGCACCTCGCGGATGGCGGCCGGGATGGCGCCGTCGACGTAGTACTCGAGCTGGTTGAGGGCGTCGCGCTCGTCGGGCACGCCCCAGTCGAGCAGGTACACATCGAACCCGGCCCGCAGCAGGTGCTCGATGAAACTGTTGCCGGGGGTGAGGTCGAGGATGTAGGAACGGCTGACCAGGCTGAACACGATCAGCAGCGGCGGGCGGTGCTTGACGTCGTCGTTGCGGTACCGGAACAGACTCGCGCGACCGTTGCGCCACACCAGATCTCGCGGCGTGACGCCAAGGCGCGGCGCCGAGGTGCCCGCCACCATCTTGATGCCGTTGCGGGCGCGCAGGGCGTTGCGCTCGATCTCCTGGCGCAGGGCGTCGAGCGCGCCGCGGGGATCAGGAATCAGCGCCATCGCGGATCTCCTGACGGGTGCGGGCCAGCTCGGCCTCCAGCTCGAGACGCAGCTGGCGCACGTTGAAGTCGAGCTCGCCGATCTGGCGGCGCAGCTTGCGGATATCGGAGCCGGCGGGCAGGTTCACCAGGTGCAACACCCCGGCGCCGAGGTCCTCGATCCTGGTCCCCACTTCGCGGCGGACCCGGTTGGCCAGCGCGGCGGCGGTGCGGAATTCGTCGGAGCGCACGGTCGACTCCACGTGCGGCGTGAGTTGCTTCTCGATGGCGTCGTACACCGATCGCAACGACCTCATGATCGGCCCCCTTCTACTTGCTCGGAATGATGAACTTCGGTGCTCGCGCCCGGGATCGGGGCGCCGAGCAGGGCGGCGCTGGCCTGGTGCACCTTCACCGCGTCGGGCTCCTCGCCGCTGATCACGGTGGTGTAGACGAACGACTCGCCGATCCGCACGAGCAGAAAGGCCATGTCGTGAATCGGCAAGGGCGGCACGAGGTTTCCGGCGGCGACCTCGTCGGCGAGCATGGCCTCGACCTTGGCGACGATGTGGTGCTGCACCCCGCCGGCGCGGGTGGTCATGATGCGCAGGGCGCGCTCGGGCTCGCGCCGGATGAACTCGTTGAAGAAGCCCTGATTGGCCATCGCGGCGAAATGTCCCATGGCCGCGGCGATGCGGGCGCCGCCGGTGCCCTCGGCCCGCGCGGCGGCGATATCGATGGTGGGTTCGGTGACCGACCAGATGACGCGGGCCAGCAGCTTGTCGCGGCTGCCCACCCAGCGGAACACGGTGGTGCGGTCCACGCCCGCCGCGGCGATGAGCTCACCCATGTCCACCCGGCGACCGGCCACGAAAGCCTGCCGGGCCGACCGGACGACGAACTCGGCCCCGTTCTCGGGCACCGAGTTCGCCTCCCCGGTCATGTTCCTGGTCTCGCTGATGCGGACCGCCTCCTGATGTCGACTCGTGCAACATTTCGAAGAATATTGCAAGCGTCGACTTCTCGTGCAACATTCATTCGAATGTTGCGCGAGTGTGACCGAGCGCATACCCGGCGGGCGGGCGCGCGCGTCGGATCAGGGTTTGCGCGCGACCGCGCCGTAGGCCGAGATCGGTCGGACCTCGCCCACCTCGGTGGCCTCCGAGCGCCACTGCGTGATCGAGGTGAAACCGGGTTCGACCAGCTCGAGGCCGTCGAACACCCGCCGGATCTGGGCCTGCGGGCGCGGCACGTAGGGGGTGCCGCCGGTGCCGGTGTAGTTCTCGCACAGGGTCACGTACGCCTGGCTGTCGTCGGTGCCGTCCCACATGATCAGGTAGCTGCCCGAGGGCACCTCGCCGACCACGGTGCCCACGATGCGCAGCAGATCGTCGTAGGTCTTGGCGTGGCCGAGCACGCCCATGAACATCACCGCGATGGGCTCGTTGAAGTTGAGCACGTTGCGCGCGTCGGCGACGATGCGCTCGGGGTCGTGGAAGTCGGCGTCGATGTAGGTGGTGACGCCCTCCGGTGTGGTGCTGGTCAGCAGCGCGCGGGCGTGGGTGAGCACCAGCGGATCGTTGTCCACGTAGACCACGCGGGCATCCGGGTTCACACTCTGGGCGACCTCGTGGGTGTTCTGCATCGTCGGCAGTCCGGTCCCGATATCGAGGAACTGGCGGATGCCGCGCTCGTGGGCCAGATACCGCACGGCCCGGATCAGGAACTGGCGCGACTGCACCGCCATGGTGGAGATGTCGGGGTCGACCGCGAGGCCCGCGTCGCCGGCGACCTTGTCGATCTCGTAGTGGTCCTTGCCGCCCATCCAGTAGTTCCAGATGCGCGCGGAATGGGGAATGTCGGTTCTGATCATCGGGGTCTGCACGTCGGCCATGAGCCCTGCTCCTCGGTAACTGCGACAGTGGCGATTCTGCTTGCGACAGTACAAGATTGCGGCCCGTCGGACAGGCGGACCGAACGGATGTCCGCAGCGGGGATCGGAAACGGCCGATCGCGTGCTGTCGGCGCCGATTTCGAAGGTTCACTGCGACGCGCACCATCGACCAGTAGCATCGCTAACGGGCCGTAAAACGCAGTCCAGCAAGATATTTCGTGGTGATCGAGAGGTTTCGCAGTGGAGACGGTGACGAATCGGGTGGTTATCGACCCGACGGGACAAGACATTCAAGGCGAGCTCACCACGATCAGGGCGCACGGTCGCGCCACCAGGGTCGAACTGCCCGGCGGGGTCCTGGCGTGGTCGATCACCGACGCCGCGCTGCTCGAGGCGCTGCTCGTCGATCCGCGGGTGTCCAAGGACGCCTCGCAGCACTGGCCCGCGTTCGTCGCCGGCGAGATCCCGCCGGACTGGCCGCTGTTCCTGTGGGTCGCGGCGCCGAACATGTTCACCGCCTACGGCGACGACCACAAGCGGCTGCGCAAACTGGTGGCCCCGGCCTTCACGGCCCGGCGCACCGAGGCCATGCGCGAGCGCGTCGTGGAAATCACCACCGACCTGCTCGACGCGCTGGACCGGACCCCGGCCGGGCGACCGACCGATCTGCGCGAGCTGTTCGCCTATCCGCTGCCGATCCAGGTGATCTCGGACCTGATGGGCGTGCCGGAATCGCTCAACCCCGGCCTGCGGACCTGCGTGGACGGCATCTTCGACACCACCCTCACCCCGGCGGAGTCCCAGGCCAACTATATGGAGATGTTCCGGATCCTGGGCGAGCTGGTGGCGCTGCGCCGCGAACAGCCCGGCGACGACATGACCAGCCTGCTGATCGCCCAGACCGACGAGGAGCAGGGTCGACTCACCGAGGAGGAACTGGTCGCCACCCTGCTGCTGGTCATCTCGGCCGGGCACGAGACCACCGTGAACCTGCTCGATCAGGCCATCACCGCCATGCTCACCCGGCCCGAGGTCGCGGCCAGGGTGCGCGACGGCAGCGTCACCTGGCCCGAACTGGTCGAGGAGACACTGCGTTTCGAGTCGCCGGTCGCGCATCTGCCGCTGCGGTACGCGGTCTCCGACATCGAGATCGACGGCGTGCGCATCGCCGAGGGCGAGGCGATTCTGGCCAGCTACGCCGGGGCGGGCCGCGATCCGCGCCGCCACGGCGCCACCGCCGACCAGTTCGACCCGAGCCGAGACAACCAGTCGCACCTGGCTTTCGGCTACGGCGTGCACCACTGCCTCGGCGCGCCGCTGGCCCGGCTCGAGGCGCTGGTGTCGCTGCCCGCGCTGTTCGAGCGGTTCCCGGACATGCGGCTGGCGGTGTCGGTCGACGAGCTCGGCACGGTGCCCAGCTTCATCTCCAACGGACACCACCACCTGCCGGTCTACCTGCACGGCGCGTAGGACCGCGGGCTCGGCCGGGGACGTGACCCGGCCGAGTCAGCCGGGCACCGCCAGCGCGGCGGTGCGCGGGAACACCACCGGCAGGCCCGCCAGCGCGCGGTGGAAGGGTCCTGGGCGCCACACCAATTCGTCGGCGGGCACCGCCAGTTGGAGTTCGGGCAGCGCGTCGAGGAGTTGGTCGATGGCCTCCTGGGCGATCAGGTAGGCGGGGGAGCGGGCCGGGCAACCGTGCGGGCCCGTGCTCCAGGCCAGGTGGGCGCGGTTGTCGAGGAAGTTCCCGGTCCCGATCGCGGGGTCGTTGTTGCACGCGGCCATGCTGATCACCACCGGCTGGTGCGCGGGCAGCCACACGTCGTCGACCAGGATCGGTTGACGCGGATAGGTGGTGCAGAAGTTGGCCATCGGGGGATCGGTGTAGAGCACCTCGTCGAGCGCGTCGCGGGTGGACAGGCTGCCGCCGAGCAGGTCGCCACCGAAGCGCGGGTCGGTGAGCATGACCCGCACGGTGTTCAGGATCAGGTTGAGCGTGGGTTCGATCCCGGCGCCGTAGAGGGTCAGCACCTGGTTCATCAGCTCCTCGTCGGTGAGTCGCTGCGGGTGGCGCACCAGGCGCGTGGTCACGTCGTCGCCGGGCTCGACCTGCTTGAGTCGCACCAGATCGTAGAGCGCGTGTTCGAGCATCCGGGTGCCCTCGACCGCTTGATCGCCGCCCTCGAACATCTGCGCCATCCCGGTCGCCACCCGGCCGCCGATCGCGTCGGGCACGCCGAGCATCGCGTTGATGGTGGCGAAGATGACCGGAAAGGCGTACTGGCTCAACAGGTCCGCGCTGCCGTCGGCGCAGAAGGTGTTGATCACCGGCAGCGCGATCCCCTCCACCGTGCGGTGCAGCTGATGCAGGTCCACGCCCGCCAGCCCTGCCACCGTGGCCTGGCGGTGTCGCAGGTGCTCCTCGCCCGCGGTCCGAATCGCGTTGGGGCGGTAGCACATCATCGGCAGCACGGGGCAGTCCGCGGGGATGTCGCGCTGCCACATCCGGGGGTCGGCGGGGAAGTGATCGGGGTCGTTGAGGATGCGCACCGCGGTGCGATAGCCGATCACCAGCGTGGCGGGCACGCCGGGCACCAGGTCGACCGGGACGAGGGAACCGAAACGATCTCGCATGGCGCGGTAGGCGCCCTGGGGGTCGGCCGCGAATTCGGTCGAGTACAGCGGCACCCGGGCGGACCCGAGGCGCGAATCCGGCGAGACATCCAGTGTCACAGCGTGAACTCCTGAGTTGACGGTCGGTCCGTGGACGCGTGGTTCGATATCGCGAGAACTGTTGTGCCGAGCGGGATCCGGCGCGCGGAGAACGCTCGCGCGGTCGATGCCGTTGCGGTGCTGTCGAACAGGTTAGCAGCGGCAATCGGCAAGTGGGTGAAACAGGTTGCGGGAGAATATATTTCATGAATTATTGAGGTGGCGATGAATCGAGACCGGCGGTATATCGGCGCCGTGTACGGTTGATCGGACAGGTCAGCCGTCGACCCGCGCGCATCGTGTGAGGTGGTAGCGGCGCCGTCGATCCAGCCGAGGAAGTACCTGCATGACCAGCGATCTCGACGACGACCCGTTCGACGCGGCTCCCATCGAGCCCGAAGAAGAAGATCCCACCGTGCACTGGCCGGAGCCGAGTCCCCTGCACGCGTGGTGGGCCGACATCATGGCGGCGAAGAAGAATCGACGGTTCGGCCAACCGGGCTGAGGTGAATTGCTGAGTGAATGCCAGCGGGCATTCCCGCGCTTCGAGTATCAGTAGTTAGCATAGGTAAGCATGTGTTTTGTCACATTCGCGCCGGATAATCCCAGGTGAATTCCGAAAAACCAACCGGACATCCGTCCAGAGCTGAAAAGTAGCCGATGGTCACCGTATTGTCTGTCGTCGGTCGGATTTCGGTGTGTCACGGTAGAGCCGCGGCACTGATGCGAGGATTTGTCACGGCGTGCTCGACATCTATCACTTCTCCTACGGTTGGATCACCCCGGTTCTGGCCTACTTCATGTCCTTCGTCGGCTGTCTGCTCGGCCTGCAGTGCGCCGCGCGCGGGCGCAACGCGGGCCGGGGGCGGGTCGGCTGGTTGGTGAGCGCGGCCGTCGCGATCGGCGGAACCGGCATCTGGGTCATGCATTTCATCGCGATGCTCGGCTTCACGATCGACGGCTCCCAGATTCGCTACGACATCCCGCTCACCCTGTTCAGCGCGGTGACGGCGATGCTGTTCGTCGGCATCGGCCTGTTCATGGTGAACAAGCCGCAGCCGACGCTGGCCTCGCTGGTCGGCGGCGGCACGATCACCGGCCTCGGCGTGGGCACCATGCACTACACCGGCATGTACGCGATGAAGTCCACCGCCGATCTCGGGTACAACCCGTGGTTGGTCGCGGTGTCGATGGTGATCGCGGTCGTCGCCTCGATCGTGGCGCTGTGGTTCACCCTGCGGGTGCGGGGGCTGGCGGCCACCATCGGCGCCGCGGCGATCATGGGCGTGGCGGTCTGCGGCATGCACTACACCGGCATGGCCGCGATGCACGCCCACGCCGGTCACCACAACGCCGCGCCGCCCTCGGGTGCGCAGGCGATGCAGTTGCTCGGCCCGCTGATCGGGTTGATCTGCGTGGTCACCATGTTCGTGCTGATCATCGTGAGCCTGTCCGAGGTGGAGAACACCGAGGCGCTGCCCAAGATGCGGCTCAACGCCGCGCCGTGGCCCCAGGCCGAGGCCGGCTCCGACCCGGCGCCCCGCGTCGCCGCGGGGGAGTACGGCAGATCCTCGCGCTGATTCCGCGCACGCCCGCAGGGCCGCACCGTTCACGGTGCGGCCCTTTTTCGTGTTCCGGCCACTGTTGCCCCGGGTATTGACCTGGACGCCATGTCCAACCTAAATTACATGGACACCGTGTCCCAGGTATTCGGGGACACTCGGCACGCGGGAGTGCGTACATGACCCAGAAGGTGTTCGTCGTCGGCGTCGGCATGACGAAGTTCGAGAAGCCGGGCTCGCGGGAGTGGGACTACCCGGAGATGGCCCGCGAGGCCGGCACCGCGGCGCTCGCCGATGCCGGGATCGACTACGACCAGGTCGAACAGGCCTACGTCGGCTACGTGTACGGCGAGTCCACCTCGGGCCAGCGCGCGGTCTACGAGCTGGGCCTGACCGGCATTCCGGTGGTCAACGTCAACAACAACTGTTCGACCGGCTCCACCGCGCTCTACCTCGCCGCGCAGGCGATTCGCGGCGGGCTGGCCGACTGCACGCTGGCGCTGGGCTTCGAGAAGATGCAGAAGGGTTCGCTCGGTTCGACCTTCGACGACCGCGAGCAGCCGATGATGCGACACCTGTTGGCGCTGGCCGAACTCCAGGAGTTCGCCATGCCGCCCGCGCCGTACATGTTCGGCGCGGCGGGCAAGGAGCACATGCAGCGTTACGGGACCACCGCCGAACAGTTCGCCGGGATCGGCGTGAAGAACCACCGCCACTCGGTCAACAACCCGTACGCGCAGTTCCAGAAGGAATACAGCCTCGAGGAGGTGCTCGAGGCCAAGCAGATCTACGGCCCGCTCACCAAGTTGCAGTGCTCGCCGACCTCCGACGGTTCCGGCGCGGTGATCCTGGCGAGCGAGGACTTCGTCGACCGGCACGACCTGGCCGATCGGGCCGTGGAGATCGTCGGCCAGGCGATGGTCACCGACCTGGCGGCCACCTTCAGCGAGCCGTCCGCGATCGACCTGGTCGGCTCCTCCATGTCGCGCACCGCCGCCCGGAAGGTCTACGAGCAGGCCGGAATCGGGCCCGAGGACATCGACGTCATCGAACTGCACGACTGCTTCTCCACCAACGAACTGCTGACCTACGAGGCGCTCGGCCTGTGCGCGCCGGGCGAGGGCGGTCGACTCGTCGACGACAACGCCACCACCTACGGCGGCCGGTGGGTGGTCAACCCGTCGGGCGGCCTGATCTCCAAGGGCCACCCGCTCGGCGCGACCGGCCTGGCCCAGTGCAGCGAACTCACCTGGCAGCTGCGCGGCGACGCCGACGCCCGCCAGGTCACCGACGCGCGAATCGCCTTGCAGCACAACATCGGTCTCGGTGGCGCGGTCGTGGTGACCGCCGACCGTCCCGCCGTCCGCTGATCCCTTCCCGTCCGAATCACACCAGGAGTTACCCCATGGCATCTGTGTCCGTTTCCACCGCCCTGCCCGTCGCCCCCGAGCTGGCGTGGGCCCGTCTGAGCGATCTGGCCAACTGGGAGCAGTGGCTGACCATCCACCAGGGCTGGCGCGGTGAGCTGCCCGCCGAGCTCGCCGCGGGTTCGCGGTTCACCGAGGTCGTGTCGGTGATGAACATGGCCAACAAGATCGAGTGGACCGTCGCCGAGGTCGTCCCGAACTCGTTCCTGCGCATCACCGGCGCCGGAATGGCCGGTGTCACCATCGAATTCGCGCTGAAGGTGGAGCCGACCGAGTCCGGTTCCTCGGCCGCGTTCGACGCGAGCTTCAAGGGCGCGATGATCGTCGGCCCGATCGGCAAGGCCGTGGCCAAGCACGCCGAAGCCGATCTGAAGGAGTCGATGGACAAGTTCACCGAACTCGTCGGCGCGGCGGCATGACCACCTCGGAATCGGTCGGGGTCGTCTTCGACGGCTCCGGCCTCGGGGAGTGGACCGAGGAGCAGCGGTTCTCGGTCACCGCCGAACGCATCGCGGACTACGCTGCCGCGACCAATGATCCGATCCAGGCGCACCGCGGCGGCGAGATCGCGCCGCCGGTGTTCGCGGTGGTGCCGGTGTTCACCTCGATGGCGCCGGCCGCGCTGTCGGTCGCGCCGGTGGAGCTGCTGATGAAGCTGGTCCACGGGGAACAGGACTTCCGGTTCCATCGGCCGATCCGCGCCGGTGACGAACTGGTGGCGCGGGCCAAGCCGATCGGCTACGTGGGTCGGCCGAACGGGTCGACCGTGGTGGTCTACGCCGAAACCCGCGACGCGGCGGGCGAACTCGTCAACGAGCAGTGGATGACCGCGTTCTTCCGCAAGGTCGACGCGGGCCCCGGCGAAGGCGAACTCGCGCCCGCGCACCGGATCACCGACGCCGATCGCGCCGCCGATCCGGTCGCGACGGTCACCGCCCACATCGACGCGGACCAGACCTACCGCTACTCGCCGGCCTCGGGCGATCCCATGCCGATTCACCTCGACGACGAGATCGCCCGCATGGCAGGGCTGCCCGGCATCATCAACCACGGTCTGTGCACCATGGCGTTCACCTCGTGGGCCGCGCTGACCGAACTCGGCGACAGCGACACCGCGCGCCTGCGCCGACTCGCCGTGCGCTTCGCCAAGCCGGTGCTGCCCGGCCACGACATCACCACCACGTTCCGGTCCACCGAGTCCGGCGAGCCCGGCGTGCGCGCCTACGCCTTCGAGACCGTATCGGCGGGTCAGCTCGCGATCACCGACGGCCGCGTCGAATTCAACTAGGAGACAAGACTTATGGGAAAACTCGACGGACGGGTCGCGGTCATCACCGGTGCCGGGCGCGGAATCGGGCGTGAACACGCGCTGCTGTTCGCCCGCGAAGGCGCCAGGGTCGTGGTCAACGATCTCGGCGGCGCCAACGACGGCACCGGCACCGACGCGGGCCCGGCCCAGCAGGTGGTCGACGAGATCGTCGCCGCCGGGGGCGTCGCGGTGGCCAACACCGACAACATCGCCACCTGGGACGGCGCGAAAGCCCTTGTCGACCAGGCGATCAGCGAGTTCGGCACGCTCGACATCGTGGTGAACAACGCGGGCATCCTGCGCGACGCGTTCATCGCGGGCATGGACGAAGCGCAGTGGGACTCGGTCATCGCGGTGCACCTCAAGGGCCACGCCGCCACCCTGCACCACGCGGCGGCGTACTGGAAGGCGCAGTCCAAGGCCGGAATTCCGGTCTCGGCTGCGGTGATCAACACCGCCTCGGCGTCGGGCACGTTCATGCCCAACGCCGGGCAGGGCAACTACGGCGCGGCCAAGGCGGGCATCGCGGCGCTGACCCTGGTCGCCGCCGACGAGCTCGAGCGCTACGGCGTGCGGGTCAACGCGATCGCCCCGATCGCGCGCACCCGGCTGACCCTGGCCACCCCCGGTATGGGCGCGCTGTTCGCCGCCGAGGTGCCCGAGGGTGAGTTCGACGCGTTCGCCCCGGCCAATATCTCCCCGCTGGTCGCCCACCTCGCCGAGGCCGACTGCGCGATCACCGGCAAGGTGTTCGCGGTGCAGGGCGGCGCGATCGTCGAACTGGCGGGCTGGCACGACGTGCGCACCGTGGAAACCGACGGACCGTGGACCATCGACGAGGTGGCCGCCCAGCTGAAAGCGACGAACTAGCATGGCGCGCAACAGTTATGAGCTCGGCGTCGGTGTCGGCGAGGATCACCTCGCGCTCGCCGACGCGGTCGCCGGTTTCGTGGAGCGCACCATCACGGCCGCGCTCGTGCGCGACGCGGTGGAGTCCACCGACGCGGGCAGCAAGGTGCTGCCCTACTGGGATTCCCTCGTCGCCCAGGACCTGCTGAGCCTGCACATCGCCGAGGACCTCGGCGGTCAGGGCGCGGGGCTGCTGACGCTGGCCGTGGCCCTCGAACCGCTCGGACGTGGCCTGCACACGGGGCCGTTCGTCCCGACCGTGTTCGCGTCCGCGGTGCTCGCCGCGGCGGCGAAGGCCGGGGACGCGGCGGTCGGGGAGCGCCTGGCCGGGTTGGCCGACGGTTCGCGCACCGGCGCGGTCGCCACCACGTCGAACCTGACCGGCACCGTGCACGAGGGCACGCTGACCGTGAGCGGCACGGCCGACGGTGTGGTCGGCGCGCGGACGGCCGACGTGATCATCGCCCCGGTCACCGTGGCCGGCGGGCAGCGGTGGGTCGTGTTCGAGAACATCGACCTGACGATCAGCGCCCAGGACGGCATCGATGTGCTGCGCGGTTCGGTTCGGCTGCACGCGGATTCGGTCGAGGTCGGCGCCGATCGCCTGCTGGCGGTGAGTTCGGCGCGGGTGCGCTCGCTGGCCGCGGTGGTGCTCGGCGCCGAGGCGGTCGGGGTGATGTCGTGGTGTGTGTCGACCGCGTCGGAATACGCCAAGACCCGGGTGCAGTTCGGTCGCCCGATCGGGCAGTTCCAGGGTGTCAAGCACAAGTGCGCCCAGATGGGCATCGCCCTGGAGAAGGCCCGCGCGGTGCTGTGGGACGCCGCGTTCGCCCTCGACCGTGACGACGAGACCGCCGACTACGCGGGAGCCGTTGCGGCCCTGATCATTCCGGACGCGGCCGTGCAGGTGGCCCAGGACTGCATCCAGGTGCACGGCGGCATCGGTTTCACCTGGGAGCACGACGCGCACCTGTACTACCGGCGGGCGCTGGCCCTGCGCGGGCAGCTCGGCGCTCGCGACGAACGCGCCGAGGCGGTCGCGGGTTTCGCGCTGTCGGGGCTGACCCTGTCCAGCGAACTCGAACTGCCCGCCGAGGCGGAGCGGATCCGTGCGGCGGTGCGCGCCGAGCTCGCCGAGGTCGCGGCCATCGATGACGAGGACGACCAGCTCGTGGCCCTCGGCGACGGCGGCTGGAACCTCCCGCACCTGCCGCGCCCCTACGGTCGCTCGGCCTCCCCGCTCGAGCAGGTGGTGATCGCGCAGGAGATCAAGGCCTCCGGGATTCCGATGCCGCAGCTGCTGATGGGCACCTGGGCGGTCGGCGCGATCGTGCCCCACGGTGACGAACGGCAGCAGCGCGAGCTGGTCGTGCCGACCCTGCGCGGCGAACTGGTGTGGTGTCAGCTGTTCAGCGAGCCGGGCGCCGGTTCGGACCTGGCCAGCTTGACCACCAAGGCCACCAGGGTCGACGGTGGTTGGCGGGTGAGCGGGCAGAAGATCTGGACCACGGTCGCCCAGTTCGCGGACTGGGCGATGCTGATCGCGCGCACCAGCCCGGACAAGCCCAAACACGAAGGCATCACCTATTTCGTGCTCGACATGTCCACGCCCGGGATCACGGTGCGTCCGCTGCGCGAGATGACCGGGTCGGCGCTGTTCAACGAGGTCTTCCTCGACGACGTGTTCATCCCCGACGAGAACGTGGTCGGCGCGGTCGACGACGGCTGGCACGTGGCCCGCACCACCCTGGCCGGTGAGCGGGTGGCGCTGAGTCAGAAGATGGAGGCCTACGCCACCGACACCGACCTGCTGCGGTTCGCGGCCGGTCGCGAGCTCTCGCCGGTGGCGCGCTACCGGCTCGGCGAGCTGATGGCCGAGAGCCGGGCGGTCGACGTGATCGGGTCGCGGGTGGTGCTCGAGCAGCTGTCCGGCATCGACGTCTCGACCACCTCCAGCGTCGGGAAACTGTTGGGAATGGCGCTGGGACAGGCGATCTCGGAGTACATCGTGGCCGAACTCGGCGTCGCCGGCGTGGTGTCGGTGCCGGGGGAGCGCAGCGATCACGCGATGGAACAGCTCATCGCGGGCCGGGCTACCACCATCTACGGCGGCACCACCGAGGTCCAGCTCAATGTCATCGGCGAACGGATGCTGGGACTGCCACGCGACGCGGCGGCGCAGAGCTGACACCGGCCGATCGGCGGCGCCTGTGCGGGGCGGATTCGGCGCGAACGCTGGACTACAGTTCGTCGTGACCGCCGATCCGGGACCCGAAGGGAGGGCAATGACCGCACAGCGCACCGACGGCCGGGCCAGCCGCTGGGACCGGCACCGGGCCGACCGCCGCGAACTGATCCTCGCGGCCGCCCTCCGGGCCGTGCAGGCCCAGGGCGCCTCCGTCGGCGTCCAGGAGATCGCCGATCTGGCCGGGGTGCCGCGCTCGGTGCTCTACCGGCTGTTCAAGGACCGCCAGGACCTCGACGAGCAGTTGCGCACGCGCATCGTCGAGGACCTGATGGCGGTGCTCGCGCCGACGCTCAATCCCGAGGGCACCGTCGTGGAGGCGATCGCGCGCTCCATCGACACCTACGTGGGCTGGATCGCCGCCAATCCGCGCCTGCACTACTTCCTCGGCGCGGGCTCTGGCGGCTCGAAGGAGCACAACTCGCCGATCGTGTCCGGCACCAAGATCGCCATCGCGGGCACCGTGCGCGAGGTGTTCGAAGCCGCGCTGCGGTCGCAGTCGGCGCCGGTCGCGATCGCCGAACCGATGTCGTTCGGCCTGGTCGGGTTCGTCGACGGCAGCGTGAACCGGTGGTTGAGCCGGTCGATGCAGCCGATGGACGCCACCGAGCTGTCGTCGTATCTGCGGGTCGCGATCTGGTCGATCATCGATGCCAGTCTGCGCGAGGTCGGCGTCACGCTCGACCCCGAGACCTCGATCGCCGACCTGGTCGCGGGCCCTGCGTCAGACTAGGTGTAACTAGTAGTAGCGTTATCTCTGTAGGGCGTACCCGCACCGAGGAGGCACCGATGACGCTGTCGAGCGACGATCATGCCCGCGCCGTGGACACCTGGCCCGCCCCCACCGAAACGCTGGTCCCCGACCACGACCCGTTCTACTCGCCGAACCCCGGCTTCGAGCGCCTCGCCGAGGGCACGATCCTGCGCGCGCGACCGGTGGAACTCGCCGAATTCGGCGTCATCCCGGTACGGGTGCGCGCCTGGCAGCTGCTGTATCGGACCACAGATCTCAACGGCGTGCCGGAAGCCTGCGTCACCACCGTGATCGTCCCGCTCGACGGGGTCGCGCCCGGTGCGCCGCTGCTGTCGTTCCAGTGCGCGATCGACGCCATCTCCGCGCGCGCGTTCCCCTCCTACGCCCTGCGGCGCGGATCGCGGGCCATCGGCACCGTCGCTCACCTCGAGCTACTGTGCTTCGCCGACGCGCTGCGGCGGGGGTGGGCGATCTCGATTCCCGATCACGAGGGCATGCTCGGGGCCTGGGGCGCGCCGCGCGAACCCGGTTACCGCGCGCTCGACGGCATCCGCGCCACCCTGACCTTCGCGCCGGCCGGGCTCGAATCCGGTGCGCAAGTGGGGCTGTGGGGTTACTCCGGCGGCGGTCTGGCGACCGCGTGGGCCGCGGAGATGGCGCCGACCTACGCGCCCGAACTCGACATCGTCGGGGCGGTCCTCGGATCCCCGGTCGGCGATCTCGTCTCGACCTTCCACCGACTCAACGGCGGTCTGCACGCCGGGCTGCCGACCCTGGTCGTGGCCGGGCTGCGCCGGGTGTATCCGGCCTTCGACGAGCTCATCGCCACGCATTTCAGCGACGAGGGCCGCGCCGTGCTCGACAAGGCCGCGCAGTCCACCACCGTCGCGGCGGTCCTGCGGCTGGCCCGCTACAACGTCGACCGCAACAGCACCACGCCGATGACCGAGATCCTCGCCCTCGAGGCGATGCTGGCCGTGTTCGCCGACCTCACCCTCGGTGACCACGTGCCCAGCACCCCGCTGCTGGTGGTGCAGTCGGTGCGCGACCAGATCATCGCGATCGACGACATCGACGCGCTGGTCGGGCGCTACCGCGACCAGGGCGCGCACGTGACCTACCTGCGCGACCGGACCAGCGAGCACCTGAGTCTGCTGCCCGTGTCGACACCGTTGAGTCTGAACTGGCTCGGCGACCGCTTCGACGGGGTGCCGGTGACGCCGTCGCGCACCAGCACCATCCGCAGCGTGCTCTCGCTGCCCGCCGGTCGACGCGGGGTGGTGGCGCTGATCCGCAGCGCGATCCGGGTGCTGTTCGCTCGGCCGATCACCGCCGCACCGACTGTGCGCCGTAGGCATCGCGCAGTCGGCGAAAACCGCCGCGCGGCATAGGTTCTCGCGCTCCTCGGCGGTCCGGCGCGATCAGGTCAATCGTTGTCGAATCGCGGTGTGCGGTGGGTCAGCATCGCGGTCATCCCCTCGAAGAAGTCCGCGCCCGTGAGGAGTTCGACCTGGCCGGTCTTCTCCCGGTCGAGTGCGTCGTCGAGCGGGACCAGGGTCGCCGCGTTGATGGCGGCCTTGGTGAGCTGCAACGCCCGGCGCGGACCGGCGGCGAGCCGGGCGGCGACCTGGTCGACCCGGTCGGCGAGCTGTGCGGCGGGCACCGCCGCGGTGATCAACCCGGCCGCCGCGGCCTCGGTGGCGGGCAACCGGGCGCCGAGCAGGGCCAGTTCCATGGCGCGGACGCGGCCCATCGCCGCGGCGACCATCGCCGAGGTGCCGCCGTCGGGCATCAGACCGATCGAGGTGAACGGCAACAGCAAGTACGCGGAATCCGCGGCGTAGATGAGGTCGGCGGCCAGCGCGATCGCGGCACCGACCCCGGCGGCGGGCCCGTTGACCTGCGAGATCACCGGCAGCGGCGAGTCGACGATCGCGCGCACCACCTCGTTGGCCCGATCCATCGCGACCTGCGGCGGCGCCTCGTTGCCCCCGGCCGCGGCCGCCGCGGCGAGATCGGCGCCGGTGCAGAACGCGGTGCCCGCGCCGGTGAGCACGATGACCCGCACCTGCGGCCGCGTGTGCGCGCCGAGCAGCGTCGCGCCCAACGCGGTCATCGTCGCGAGGTCGACCGCGTTCATCCGCGCGGGCCGGTCGATCGTGATCCGCAGGACGCCGTGCGCCACCTGGGTGCGCAGGCCCGCTGGGGTGCGTGTCATCGCGCCTCCGTCCGTCCTCGACTGCACCCAGTGTGCCCGAGTCGATCGGCACCGCACCCGGTTTCGCGGCGGATCAGGATTTGGTGGCGACCACCAGCACGTTCTTCCCGAAGAAGCGGCCGGTGAGCGCCTGCAGGAGCTTGCTGAGCGGAAAGACCACGCGGTCGTAGAGTTTCAGGGCGCGCGGGTTGATCGAGCCGTCGTCGCTGCCCGCGAACCGGTAGGCCAGGGTGGCGAAGAATCCGATCGGGTCGCAGTAGCGCGATTCGACGATCTCGAGACCCGCGTTGCGCAGAATGCGATTGAGCTGGGTGCGCCGATAGCGCCGGTAATGTCCGACTTTCACGTCCATGGACGTGAACAGCACCTCGAGCGCGGGCACATAGACCACCAGGGTGCCGCCCGGACGCAACAGCGATGTCAGCTGTTCGGACGCTTCCTGATCATTCTTGATGTGTTCGAAGACATTGAAAGAATAAATGAGACTGTACATTTCGGATTCACAGGTCGGCTCGGTGTCGAGATCGACCACGTGATATCCCCTGGACCGCAACGATTCCTGCAGGGTCGCGTCGGGTTCCAGGCAATCCGGTTTGGTGCCGCGCTCGGTGAGCAGGTCGGCGTAGGTTCCCGAGCCCGCGCCGAAATCGAGAATGCGGACCTCGGGTGAGGTGACGTGCTTGTCGACGCAGTCGATCAGAAACCGGTTGTAGTTGACCGCTTCGGCCATCACCTCCAGGTTGTCGCACCCGGTGTAGGCGAATTCACTGCTGGTCACGCGTGGTCCCCTCAATTCCTCGATGGGCGGCAATGCGCGTCAGCGTAGTCCGATGACATGGCGATGCCATGACATCGACCAACATTGCCCACGAGGAGGCCGCGCGAATTCGACTGTTTATCCGATTCGTCTGCTTCGCCCTGATTTTCGGGTCAGGTGGTGGGGCTGGGCGCCTCGGCATCGTCCGGTTCGTCTTCCGTCGGCGGCGGCGTGGTGGCCGCGTCGATCTGTTCGCCGATATAGCGCACGACCACCGCCACCATCGCGACCACCGGCACCGCGAGGAACGCGCCGGTGATGCCGTAGAGCGAGCCGCCCGCGGTCACCGCGAGCAACACGATCACCGCGTGCAATTCCATGCTGCGGCTCTGCAACACCGGTTGCAGCACATTGCCTTCCAGCTGCTGGACCGCGATGACGATGCCGAGCACGATCAGCGCGGTGGTGAACCCGTTGCCGACCAGCGCGACCAACACCGCCAGCGCGCCCGCCACGAACGCGCCCACCATCGGGACGAAACCGGCGATGAAGGTGATCACCGACAACACCAGCGCCAGCGGCACATCCAGGATGAACAGCGCCGCGCCGATGCAGACGGCGTCGACCAGGCTGACCAGGGCCTGGGTGCGGATGAAGCCGCCCAGGGTCGTCCAGACCCGGTCCAGCACGGCTTCGAGGTGTCGGCCGCTGCGATCGCCGGCGACCCGGTGCAACCAGGGCAGCAGGCGGGGGCCGTCCTTGAGGAAGAAGAACACCAGCACCAGCACCAGGAACAGGGTGATCAGCGCGGTGGTCGCGGTCGACACTCCGGTGAACACGCCGTTGGCGATCTGGGTGCCGCTGGACTGCAGGCGCGCCACGATCGCGTCGACCGCGGAGTCGAGTTGCTCGTCGCGGATCCGCAGCGGCGGACCCTGCGCCCAGTCGCGGACCTGGTTGACGCCGGCGGTGGCCTTGTCGGCCAGTTCCGGGGCCTGGTCGGCGACCGAGGGCACGATCAGCGCGATGACGCCACCGAACAGCCCGAGGAAGGTCAGCAGGGTGATCGCCGCGGCCAGGGCGGGGGCGACCCGGTGCTTGGTGAGCCAGCGGGTGGCGGGCCACAGGACCGTGGTCACCACGATCGCCAGTGCGATCGGCAGGATCACCACCCACAGCTTGCCCACGATCGACCCGATCACCCACGCGCCCGCCGCGATCGCGACGATGCACAGCGACCACTTGGCCAGCCACAACAGCCCGCCGCCGATCACCTGCCCGCGATCTCGCGTCGGTGTCGATGGCGTCTCACTGGTTTCCTTCACCGGCCCGCTCACGGTGGCCAGTCTGACACGTCCGCCGGGTCGGTGGCGCGCGAGCGGTCGCCTTATCCCACCGCGGTTTCCAGTTCGGTCAGGGTGTCGTCGAGCATGCCGATGAGGCGTTGCAGGCGCGGCACCGCGCGACGGCAGCCCACGATGCCGAAGTGCATCGCGTCGCCGAAGCCGACGGTGGTGATGTTGATCGCCTGGCCGTCGAGGGGGATCGAGGCGGGATAGATCGCCTCGACGCGCACGCCGTTCCAGTACCGGGGGCGTTGCGCGCCGGGCACATTCGAGATGACGATGTTGAACGGTGGTGGGCCGCCGCCGAGCAGGGGCACGCTCGGCAACGTCAGACCGACCACATTGAGCGCCGAGAGCCCCAGCACCTGCAGCGGAGTCAGTTCGGCCATGGTCGATTTCGTGCGGTCCATCGAGGACCGGGTCCGGTCGAGTCGCTGCCGGGGGTCGGGCTCGTCGGTGCCGAGATCGCACAGCACGGCCCCGACGGCGTTCCCGCCGGTCTCCTCGGCGCCGTCGGCACGCAGCGACACCGGGACCATCGCGACGAGCGGGCGCGCGGGCAGCGCGTTCTCGGCGGACAGGTAGCGGCGCAGCGCGCCCGCGCACATCGCGAGCACGACGTCGTTGAGCGTGGCCCCGGTCGTCTCGGTGACCGCGCGCAGCCGAGCCAACGGCCACGACTGCGCCGCGAATCGACGTGCCCCGCTGATCGGCACGTTGAACATGGTCTCGGGGGCCTGGTACGGCAGCGGGTCGGGCAGGCGCCGCGACAGCGCCCGCGCGCCCGAGACGGTCTGCGGCACGGTGCCCACGGTCCGTGAGACGGTGCGCACGAGGCCGGAAAGCCCACTCGCGCCGGGTTTTTCGGTGCGGCGTCGGTCGGTGCGCCAGGCGGGGACGCAGTCGCGGGCGTCGGGGTCGGTGGCCAGGGTGCGCTGCCAGGCGCGCACCGCCGAGACGCCGTCCATCAGGGCGTGGTGGGTCTTGGCGTAGGTCGCGATCCGGCCGTCGGCCAACCCTTCGATGACGTAGACCTCCCACAGCGGGCGGTGCCGATCCAGCAGCGAACCGTGCAGCATCGAGATCAGTTCGAGCAGTTCGCGCACCCGGCCCGGCGCGGGCAGCGAGAGCAGTCGCACGTGATAGCTCAGGTCGATGTCGTCGTCGAGGTCCCAGCGCAGTGCCGGGAACACCCCGAACGCGCGTTCGGGACGCCGCCGGAACACCGAGGTCACCGCGTCGGCGCCGGTGAGCATGTCCTCGTACATCGTGCGCGCGAAACCCGCGGGGTCGGCGGTCTTCTCGAACAGGCACAGCCCACCCACGTGCATCGGGTGTTCCCTGGACTCCAACATCAAGAACACGGAGTCCATCGGCGACATCATCGTCGGCTTTCCTGACCTCGGCACGGCGCCACCTCTCCTCGTCGAGTCCATGATGCCGCCCGGGGCGCGATCGACGGTCAGCTTCCGGAAACGACGTGCCGGTGGTGGTCGGGAGGATATTGCGCGGTTGCGGGGGAGGGCGCGGGCGAGGTTCTTCGCGGCGAGACGCTCGCGTGCCGAGAAGCGCACGTGCGCAGGTGTCTTCGCGGTGAGAAGGCTCGATGCTGGGAGGCGTACCGGCGCGGGAACCTTCATGGCAGGGCGCTCGGTAGATGTCCTCGGTGTCGAAAGGCGCACGCGCGCAGTACCTTCGTGGCATGGGGAGTTCTCTCGCGGCGGGGCGGTACCGGTTTCGTCGACCGGTGGCGGTGGTGCTCGCCGTGGTGATCGCGGTGGCGGTCGCGGTGTCGTTGCCGAGGTGGTGGTGCGGTCGTGATGCCGACCGGTGGTATCGGGGCGACTCGGCGCTGGTGCACGGTCTGGCCGAGGAACTGGTGGCCTTCCAGGCCGACGACGATCAGTGGCGGGGCAGTGGCGGCCGTGATCGGGTGGTCGGCATGTGGGGTCTGCTGGTACACCAGATGACGGCGTTGGGGCTCGCCCAGGTTTCCCTGGAACATCCGCAGTGGCGGTCGCGGTACGCGCCGGTGGTGACCAGCGCGGCGGTGAAGAGCCTGTTGCCGCAGCTGCGCTACGAGTTCACCTCGTCCTGGCACGGTCGCGACGGCATGGCCGAGCTCGACAGCGCCGACGGACACGCCTACCTGTCCTACCCCGCCCTCGCGCTCGGCATGGCGCGACTGATCGACCCCGACTTCCCCGCCGAGCTCGCGAGCCGCCACGACGCGCTGATCGCGGCCTTCGAGCGGCGACTGCTCGCGTCACCCACCGGACTGCTCGACACCTTCCCCGGCGAGGCCTACCCGACCGACGTGGCGGCGGTGGCGGCGGCGATCGCGGTGCACGGTCGGGCGACCGGGGCCGATCACACGGCGGTCATCGCGCACTGGGCGCGGCAGGTGCGCGCGGTGCAGATCGATCGCGACACCGGGCTGGTGATCCAGCGCATGGGCGTCGACGGCCGCCCGCACGACGCCCCGCGCGCCTCGGGCACCGGATTGGCCGCCTACTTCGCCGGTTTCGCCGACCGCTCCCTCGCCGAGGACCTCGCGGCGGCCCTGTTCCGCCAGGAACGCACCGTCCTCGGCTTCAGCGCGATCGACGAATACGGGGACGGCCACAGCGGCCCCGGTGACATGGACAGCGGCCCCCTGATCCTCGGAATCTCGGTCTCGGCCACCGGTTTCGCGCTCGCCCCCGCCCGCGCCTTCGCCCACCGTGACCTGTTCACCCGTCTCTACCGCACCACCGACCTGTTCGGCCTGCCCGTCCACGACGGCACCCGCACCCGCTTCGCGACCGGCGGCGCCGTCGGCAACGCCCTGCTGCTGGCCTTCCTCACCTCGGGACCGGAGGTGGCCCGATGAAGCATCCGACCCTGCTCGCGGCCTGGCGCATACTCCGCGTACCCCTGGCCATGCTCATCACCTACGTGGCCCTGCACGCGGTCGTGGTAGCCCTGTCGGCCCGCCACGGCTTCGGTTCCCCCGACGGCCTCGGCCTCGCCTTCACCGCCACCGCCGCGGCCGTCGTGGTGCTCCGGGTCCTCCTGCTGACCGTCGTCCCGGCGGTCGTCCTCTACCGAATCGCGAAATACGTTGTGACCCTGACGATCTCCCCCGAACCGCCGACCTGACCCGACGCCTCAGTCACCAGCCCTCGCGCAGCGGGCGACGGTCGGGCCCATTCGCCACATCGAACGCGAACTCAGTCGAACAGGCCACGGTCATCGACCGACCGATGTTGTTGTCCGCGAGAGGGTTCGGGTTCGTGGCACCGTGAACGTGGCAGTCACCGACGCGGTGGCGACGAGGAAGCAGGCCGCCGTGTACCAGAGGTTTCCGATCGGGTCGCCGGAGCTGGTTTCGCCGTCGACGGCGGCGAAATAGTCGGGCAGGGACACGATCCAGAGGGCGGCGAAGACGACCAGGTAGACGATGCTGAACCGTTGGGCGAAGCGGTCCACGTAGGGCGGTGGTGCCAGGTCGCCGCCGCGCAGGCGCGTCCACTGACGGATCAGGGTGATCGTGGCGACGACGGCGAGCACGGCCAGTTCCAGGGCGTAGAGGACGCCGCGCACGGTCGTGTTGTCCATGCCGAGCACGGTCGCGGGCAGCGGCAGCAGGAAGGTGCCGAGCGAGGCGAGCAGGCCGATCACGACTGTGCGCCACAGCAATTCGAGACCGGAGAAGTGCCGGCCGTCCTCGACGTGGCGACCGACGAAGAACTGCACGCACCACGCCAGCGACATCGGCCACAGGGCCGCGAACACCACCACGCTGCCCATCGGCACCGCGTCGAACATCGGCTGGTTGAGGGGATTGTCCACCGACCACTCCCACCAGCGCAGCTGCGGGCCGAGGTGATCGAAGATCTCGTAGAAGGCGTGGTGGACGAAGCCCACACAGGCGGCGCCGACGAGAGTGCCGTAACTGCGGAAGACGCCGAGCATCCTGACGATGCCGAACGACATCGTCGCCATCAGCGGATAGATCGCGACGATGTAGAGCGGCAGTCTGCCCCACAGGAATTCGACGGTGAACACGTTGTGCGCGAACATCGTGTCGACGTGGTCCTCGATGCCGAACGCGGCCGGGAAGTACAGCGGCGGTTCGATGACGAACAGGTACGCGGTGGCGCCGAACCACAGGACCAGGTTGGTGGGGTCACCGTGGCGGCGCAGGCGCACGACGGCGTAGCACAGGGCCAGCACGGCACCGACCACGATGGTGAGTTCGAGGATCGGCAGGGTCGCGTTCGCCAACGCGAACGGGTTGCGGAACTCCACGAGCCCGCCCGCTTCCGCGCAGGAGAACCCGAGTCGCGCGGCGAGGTCGGCGAAGGTGGGGGAGCAGTGATCGACCATCGGGGTGCCCTCTACGAATCAGCGGAATCGGCGGTGTACCACCGGGTTACGTCGTAGCCCTCGTCGTAGCGACGGAACCACCGGTCGGCCAGGGCGGGCAGCGCCTCGTGGTCGGGGTTGTGTCCGGGCAGCTGACTGCGCGCGATCCCCGCCAGCGCGACGAGCTGTTCCCGCGTCGACAGGTCGTCGAACGCGCGCGGCATGGTCCCGTTGTCGGCGGCCCGCGACCACGGCAACCACCGGCGCACCGCCTGCTGCGCGCGATACATCGCGAACATCGACATCGCGTCGACCTGCCGATCCGCCAGTGGCACATGCTCGTTGAAGCCCGCGCACGCCACCCGGATCACCCGCAGCACATGCCGGAAGATCGACGGCGCCACCCGCATCCGATACAGCTCGCTGTCGATCACGGAGTGGAAGATGACCAGCGCGGAACTGCGATGCTCGACCTCCTCCACGAAATGCCAGAGGAACAGTGAGGCCACCCGGTCGTCGCCGGGCGCGAACAGCGTGTCGTCGTTGTCGAGCATCAACTTGAACACCGGCGTGAAGGTCGCCTCGAGGTCGGCGGTGTAGGCCAGGCGGTACTTCACCGAGGTGGTCGCGGTGAGCTCGTCGAACTCGGCCACCACCGCGTCCAGGGTCTCCCGCAGCCCCGGATAGCGCCGGATGAGCGCCTTCACATGCTGACGATGGGCGTGCGAGTGCTGGCCTTCCTGGCGCATGAACGCCTGCGCTTCCGCGGCCACGTCGGGATCGGTGATCTGCGGTTTCGCCTGGGAGATGAGCTGCACGATCATCTTCTCGAACCCGATCGCCAGAAAGGACACGGCATTGGCCATCGACGAGAACGCCGGGTTGCGCGGATTCCACAGGAACGGCACGTCGTAGTCGGCGAAGGCGAAATTCATGGTGCGGACGGGAAGTTCGGTCACGGTGGGCTACCTCGATATTCGACCGCGCGGGTGATGCGGTAATCATACGAAGTGACCCAATTGTGTATGATGACTTTCACGGAATTCGCCCTGACCTGGCCCTGTGCTAGCGTCCACCCGGTGGCGCGAAGACGGGGGTGGGGTGGCAGTCCGCCGGCGGACGATGCCGAGGCCGCGCGCCGAATCGTCGCCGCCGCAGTCGAACTCATCGCCCGCACCGGCGCGGAGATCAGCATCGCCGACGTCGCGGAAGCGCTCGGCGTCATCCGACAGACGGTCTACCGGTACTTCCCCAGCGCCGACGCGCTCATGACCGCCGCGGCCATCGCCTCGGTCGACGACTTCCTCGACCGACTCACCCGCCACGTCGGCGGACTGTCCGATCCCGTGGCGGCGATGACCGAAGCGGTGCTGTTCACCCTCACCGACGTGCGCCGCACCCCCCACCTGGGCATCCTGCTGTCGAGTTCCTACTCCAACGCCCACCCCGACAGCCTCACCTCCGACGCGGCCCAGGCGTTCGGCATGACCATGATCCGCCGCTTCGATGTCGACTGGGCCGCTTATGATTACGACGAACCCGCCCTGCGCGAACTCGTCGAATACGTCCTGCGCACGATGCAGTCCTTCTTCCTGTCCCCGGGCGATCCGCCCCGCACCGAGGACGAACTGCGCCGCTACCTGCGCCGGTGGATGGGCGCGGCGATCAGCGCGCAGTCGGGTCGCTGACAAGCACGACTTTGCCTGCGACAGTGCCGGATTCGGCGAGCTCGAGCGCGCGGGCGGCCTCGGTGAGCGGGATGCGCGCGGCGACCTGGGCGGTGATGGTGCCCGACGCGGCGAGTGCGAAGACCTGCGCGAGATCCTCGGCGAGGCGGGCGCGGAAACGGGTGATCCGGCGCTTGCCCGCCCACAGGTTGTAGAAGTGCGCACTTCGCCTGTTGGGCAGCGAGTTCCACCACAGCAGGCGGGCGAACAGCTTCAGCACGGGCAGGCGGGAGTCGCCCTCGTCGTTCTTGGTGGCGGCGGTGCCGTAGGAGACCAGGGTGCCGCCGGCGGCGAGCAGGCCGAAGGAATCGGTGATGCCGGGACCGCCGACGTGGTCGAACACCGCATCCACGCCCTCGGGTGCGAGCGCCCGAACCTGGTGTGGCACATCGCCTCGGTAGTCGATCCACGTCGCGCCCAGCGCGGTGACGGCCTCGGCGTGGCGGGCGGCGGCGGTGCCGATCACGTGAATGCCCGCCGCACGGGCCAATTGGACCAGGGTGGAGCCGACGCCGCCGTTGGCGCCGAGCACCAGGATCGTCGCGCCCGCCTCGACCCGGGCGACCCGGTGCAGCATCTGCCAGGCGGTGACGCCGTTCACGACGAAGGTTTCCGCCTCGGCCGCGTCCACGGCGTCGGGCACCGGGATCAGATCGGCGACATCGAGATCGACATGGCTGCTCCACCCGCCGATCTTGGTCAGCGCGGCGACGCGACGACCGATCAGGGCCGGATCGGCGGCGGCGATCACCGTGCCGACCAGGTCGTAGCCGGGGACGAACGGGAACGGCGGCTGGTCGTAGTACTTGCCCCGTCGCATCTGCTGTTCGGCGAAGGACACCCCGGAGGCGTCGACCCGAACCAGTGCGCGACCGGGCGCGGGGGCGGGGAGTTCGCGCTGGGTGACGAGCAGATCGTGCGGGTCGACGCGGCCGGGCAGGACGATTTCGGTGGCGATCGTGGTGTTCATCAGGGAACCTCTCATGGTGTGTGACTGGTCAGTCACTCTTGGGGCAGAAGAAAGCTCCAACCGCGCGGGTTGGAGCGTGGGTCAGTGGGGGTGGCGCATGCCGGTGGTCAGGGCGCGGGCCCACGACTCGTCATCGCCGTCGAGGCCGAGGGTGGTGACGAGGTGGCAGAGCTGGCCGAACGCGATGAAGTGCTGGATCTGCTCGGGAGTGCCCCCGGATCGGCGCTGCGCGAAGGTGGTCACCTTCGCCAGCCCGCGCCGCAGGGCCTCGGCGATCTCGGGGATGTCGGTGGCGGACTGGGCGTGGACCTGCAACATCAGCAGGCTTCGGTCGGCGATGAGTTCGGCGTAGGCCTCGCCCATCTCGTGCAGGATCCCGGCCGGATCCTCGGCGCCGGAATTGGCCGCGCCCGTCGACATCGCGCGTTCGACCAGGTCGAAACAGCGATCCAGCGCCGCGACGAACAGGGCGATCTTGCCGGGGAAGAGCTTGAAGACATACGCGGGGGAGATCTCGGCGCGCGCGGCGATGGTGTTGATCGGGGTGCCGTGGTACCCGGTTTTGGCGAATTCGGTGATCGCGGCATCGACGACGGCGTCGCGCCGCACATCGGAGGTGGACAGGGTCGCGCCGCGCTTGGTCATGTGAGTGACTGTACACTCACTCTTCGGATCGGGTCAATATCGACCACGGATATGTCTCGGTCAGCGCGCCTTCCAGTCGGGCTTGCGCTTCTGCACGAACGCCATCGTCCCCTCGCGCACGTCCTCGGTCCCGGCCAGCGCCACGATCTCGCGATTGCTCTGCTCCCAGGCCGCGTCATCGCTGAGTCGGCCCAGTGCCACCCGCTTGCTCGCCTGCACCGCCAGCGGCGCGTTCGCGGCGATCCGCTCCGCCAGTGCCAGTGCGGCATCGAGGACCTCGCTCGCGGGTACCACCCGGTTGATCAGGCCCAGTTCCAGCGCTCGGGCCGCGGTGATCGGCTCGCCGGTGAGGATCATCTCCATCGCGACCTTGCGCGGCAGCTGCTCGGGCAGCCGGAACGCGCCACCGGCGGCCGCGAACAGGCCGCGGGCCACCTCGGGCAGGCCGAAGGTGGCCGTGTCGGCGGCGACGGCGAGATCGCTGGCCAGCACCAGTTCGGTGCCGCCGCCGAGCGCGAAACCGTTCACCGCCGCGATGGTCGGCGTGCTGATCGGGTGGCTCACGTATCCGGCCAGGCCCCAATCCTCATGTCCGGCAGCGAAAATCGACTCACCCCGGCTGAGCGCCTTGAGGTCGGCGCCCGCGCAGAACGCCCGCTCGCCCGCGCCGGTGAGAACCACCGCCCGGATGTCGGGGTCGGCCTCGGCGCGCTCGAGGGCCTCGCCCACCCCGGTGCTGAGCGCGGCGTCGACCGCGTTCATGGCCTGCGGTCGATTCAGCACGATCACGAGCACATGCCCGCGTTGTTCGACGAGAACTGCGCTCACCGGTGACTCCCTTGCCGTCGGTCGGGGCCTGACCCGTCGATCTTTAGCACGCTGGGCCCCCGGGCAGACCCGAATCGCGCATTCGCATTCGGCGCGCGCACCGCCCGCTCGTCGTAGGCTGCCGAACATTCGCGAAAAAACTTTCGGCCGGGTGTCGATCCGCACCGGTGCCCGTTCGACCTAGGGATGAACGCGCGGCCCGGCAGTCGGGTCCGCACCGATCCGAGGAGACGAAACCATGAAGTACATGCTGATCATGCGCGCCACCGACGAAGCCTGGGCCGCGATGGCCGACGTCGACTTCAACGACATGCTCGAGACCATGGGCAAGTTCAACGACGAGTTGATCAACGCCGGAGTGCTCGTCGCCGCCGAGGGACTCGACGACGCGGCCCAGGGCGTGGTGGTCGACTACTCGTCGGACGTCCCGACCGTCACCGACGGCCCCTACGGCGAGACGAAGGAACTGTTCGGCGGGTTCTACATCCTCAATGTGGCCTCCAAGGAGGAGGCGATCGAGTGGGCCAAGCGGATGCCCTATGTGGGACCGGGCACCAAGACCGAGATCCGCCGGGTGCCGAGCATCGACGAGTTTCCGCAGGACAACAAGTGGATCATCAAGGAGCGCGCGTGGCGTGAAGACACCGGCCAGCTCTGAGCCACGATGAGCGACCACACCGGCCGCGAGGCCGTCGCCGCGGTCTGGCGCATCGAATCGGCCCGCATCGTCGGCGCGCTCGCCCGCTACACCCGCGATTTCGCGATGGCCGAGGATCTCGCGCAGGAAGCGCTGGCCGAGGCCCTGGTGACGTGGCCGCGCGAAGGCGTGCCGCGGCATCCGGCCGGGTGGTTGCTCACCGTGGGTCGACGTCGGGCGATCGACGCGTTCCGGCGTCGCGCCGCCCTCGATGACCGCTACGCCGCCCTCGCCGGTGATCTCGGCGAGGGCGGCGTGCTGACCGGCGGCGATCCGGTCGACCCGGTGCGCGCCGCCGCGGCGGTGCTGTGGGATCCCGATCAGATCGATGACGATGTGCTCGCGCTGATGTTCATCTCCTGTCACCCGGTGCTCTCGCGCGAGGCGCGCCTGGCGCTGACCCTGCGGGTCGTCGGCGGTCTGACCAGCGACGAGATCGCCAAGGCGTGCCTGGTGCCGACCGCGACCGTGCAGGCCAGGATCACCAGGGCCAAGAAGACCCTCGGGGCCGCCGAGGTCGCGTTCGCGGTGCCGCCCGCCGCCGAGCGCCGCGAGCGGCTCGGCTCGGTGCTCGGCGTCATCTACCTGATCTTCACCGAGGGGTCATCGGCCAGCGCGGGCACCGACCTCATCCGCTTCGACCTCGCCGGGGAGGCCCAGCGGCTCGCGCGGGTGCTGGCCCGGCTGATGCCGACCGAGCCGGAGGTCTACGGGTTGCTCGCGCTGCTGGAGCTGACCGCCGCGCGCTTTCCCGCCCGCACGGGCCCCGACGGCGAACCGGTCCTGCTCGAACAGCAGGACCGTCGCCGCTGGGACCACTCCGCGATCCGCCGGGGCCGGGCCGCGCTGGCCAGGGCCGGACAGGTCGGGCGCGGCCTTGGCGCCTACGGACTCCAGGCCGCGATCGCCGAATGTCATGCTGTCGCACCGTCTGTCGAGGCGACGGACTGGGAACGGGTGGTGGTGCTCTACGAGGCGCTGGGCCGACTCGCGCCGTCGCCGGTGGTCGAACTGAACCGGGCGGTGGCGGTGTCGATGGCGAACGGCCCGGCCGCGGCCCTGCCGATCGTCGACGACCTCGCCGCCTCGGGCGCCCTGGCGAACTCCCACCTGCTGCCGAGCGTGCGCGGCGAACTGCTCACCCGGCTCGGCCGCGCCGACGAGGCTCGCGCCGCGCTGACCGAGGCGCTCGCCCTGTGCGGCAACGACCGCGAACGGGCCGTGCTCACCCGGAAAGTGGCGGCCCTGGAATAGGCCCGAAGGGTCGTCGCACGCTCGTAACGTTTGCTCACCATCGCGTCGGGTAACCGTGAAAGGCGACGACGAGAGGGTGTTGTGGATGTCGAGGGAATCGAAATCGGTATTGCATCGGGCAATCGGTGCGTCGGCGATCGGTAATGCGGTCGAATGGTTCGACTATGGCGTCTACGCCTATCTGGCGACCTATATCGCGAAATCGTTGTTTCCCGGTGACGGCGAGTCCGGGATCGTCTACACGCTGCTCGGGTTCGCCGTATCGTTCCTGATCAGGCCGGTCGGCGGGATGATCTGGGGGCCGCTCGGGGACCGGATCGGGCGCAAACGAGTGCTCGCGATGACGATCATTCTGATGGCCGCCTCGACGATGGCCGTGGGTCTGATCCCCAGTTTCGACGCCATCGGCATCGCCGCCCCGATTCTGCTCTACGCCCTGCGCATGATTCAGGGACTTTCCGCCGGTGGTGAATACGGTGGGGCCGCGACATTCATGGCCGAATACGCGCCGGATCGCAAACGCGGATTCTATGGCAGTTTTCTCGAGGTCGGCACGCTCGCCGGTTTCACCCTCGGCAATCTCAGCGCCCTGCTGCTGGTGAACGTGCTCGACTCCGCCTCGATGGATTCGTGGGGGTGGCGCATTCCGTTCCTGATCGCCGGTCCGCTCGGCCTGATCGGCATGTACCTGCGCAGCCGGGTGGAGGACACCCCGGTGTTCCGCGAGATCGAGCGCAACGAGGAGACCGAGCAGATCTCCGGGGTCTACCGCGACCTGGTGACCAAGTACCTGCGCCCGGTGCTGACCCTGTTCGGCCTGGTGATCGCGCTCAACGTGGTCAACTACTCGCTGCTCAGCTACACGCCCACCTACCTCGGTTCCACCCTCGGCATGGAGGAATCCGACGCGCTGCTCGTCCCGCTGGTCGGCCAGATCGCGATGCTGTGCATCCTGCCGTTCCTCGGGGCCCTGTCGGACCGGATCGGTCGCAAGCCGATGTGGATGTTCTCCTGCGCGGCGATGATGATCGCGGTGATCCCGGCCTACCACCTGATCGGGTCCTCGCTCACCGGCGCGATCGTCGGCTTCGCGATCCTCGGCCTGCTCTACGCACCGCAGTTGGCCACCATCTCGGCCACCTTCCCGGCCATGTTCCCCACGATCGTGCGCTTCGCCGGCGTGGCCATCGGCTACAACGTCGCCACCTCCCTGTTCGGCGGCACCGCACCGGTGATCAACGAAGCCCTCATCGGCGCGACCGGGGACACGATGATCCCGGCCTACTACATGTTCGGCGCCTGCGCGGTCGGGCTGATCGCCTCGTTCTTCCTCATCGAGACCAAGGGCGCGTCGCTGCGCGGCACCCAGATCCCCGGCACGCCCGAGGCGCTCGAGGAACAGCGCGACCTGGGCGAACCGGAGCCGGTCTCGGTGAAGTGACCGGCCTGTCAGTGCTGCGCGGCGGCGCGGAACACCGCGAGTGCCTCCTCGCCGAGGTGCGGTCCGCTCACCTCGACCGGCACGCTCGCACTGGCCACGACCTCGGCGCAGGTGAGCGCGAAGCGGGGTCCGCCGGGCAGGATCGGCCCGAATTCCGCTGCTGCGGCGGCGAAGACGATGCGGCCGACCCCGGCCCACACCATCGCCGCCGCGCACATCGGGCACGGTTCGCCGCTGGCGTAGACGGTCCCACCGCGCAGGTCACCGGCCCGCCCGGCCGCGCTGGCCAGCGTGATCGCGACCAGCTCGGCGTGGGTGGTGACATCGCCGGTGGTGTGCACCGCGTTCACCCCCTCGGTGAGCACGGTGCCGTCCGCGGTGACGGCCACCGCGCCGAACGGCTTGTCGCCGAGCGCGTTCGCGTGCCCGGCGAGGTCGATGGCGCGACGCAGGTGGGCGAGGTCGATCTCGGTCAGTTCACTCATGCGGACAGATCCACTTCCGTTCCGATGCCGGTGACGCGGGCTTGGTCGATGAGCAGGCGGGCGGCGGCCAGATCCTGCAGGCCGATGCCGACCGAGTTGAACAGGGTGATGTCGCGCGCGCCGCGACGGCCGGGGACCCGGCGCGTGATCACCTCGCCCAACTCGGTACCCACCGCGTCCGGCGTGATCGCGCCCTCGGCGATGGCCAACAGGGTGTCGCCGGACTTGGTGAGCGTGGTGCCGATCGAGTCTACGACGACGCGGGCGCGGCGCATGGCCTCGCCGTCGACCTCGCGGTGATCCGCGCGCGGCGGGGCGCCGACGGCGTTGACGTGCAGGCCCGCGCCGAACCAGGCGCCGCGCACGATCGGTTCGCGCGAGGGGGTGAGCGTGCACAGCACGTGCGCGCCCCTGGTCACCGCTTCCGGGGTGTCGAGGGCGCGGACCTCGAGGCCGAGATCGGCTGTCGCGGTGCGGAATCGGTCGATCGTCGCCGCGGTACGCGACCAGACCAGCACCGTCTCCAGCTCGCGCACGGTGGCGATGGCGCGGGTGTGTTCGACGGCCAGATTGCCGGCGCCGATCACCCCGAGGATCGAACTGTCCGCTCGGGCAAGGTATTTCGTGGCGACGGCGCTGGCGGCGGCGGTGCGGACGGCGGTGTCGAGGCGGCCGTCGATCAGCGCCTCGCACGAGCCGTCGGCCGCCGAGGTCACCAC
>NZ_JBHSQN010000002.1:623963-630228 GCF_042658545.1 Nocardia lasii | reverse complement strand
AGCGCCTCGCACGAGCCGTCGGCCGCCGAGGTCACCACGATCACCGACCGCTGGGTCGGCAGGCCGCGTGCGCGGTTGGCGGGCAGGTCGGCGAGCAGTTTCACCGCCGCCGCGCCCGCGGATTCGGCGGCCGCGACCATCGGCACGAACGCCGCGTCGCCCAGCGCCATCGCCGGTGGGGCGGGCGCGAACGCGGTGCCCAGTGCCAGGTCGGCGTGCGCGCGCTCGACGGCGGCCAGCACCGCGCCGCGGTCGAGCAGGGCGCGCACCTCGGAGTGCGACAGGATCAGAGTCAACGGTGGCTCCTACGAAAGTAGTGGCGGGTCAGGACGTTCGGGCGAAGGCGACGGTCAGGTCGCGCGGCGAGCGGCTGTTGCCGACCAGGCCGCTGACGGCGACGATCGCGATCAGATAGGGCAGCATCACCAGCAGCGCGAACGGCACGTCGACCCCGAGAGCGGGCAGCGCGAACTGCAGGGCCTGGGCGATGCCGAAGAACACCGAGGCCCAGATCACGCCGAGCGCGCGCCAGCGCCCCGCGATCACCGCGACCACGGCCAGATAGCCGATGCCGCCGGTCATGTTGTCGCTGAACGAATGCACCTCCGACAGCGCCAGTTGCGCACCGCCCAGACCCGCGGCGAACGCGGCCAGCAGCACGCAACCGAAGCGCACGGCCCGCACGGGCAGACCGGTGCGATCGGCGGCGACGGCGTCCTCGCCGATCGCGTCGATCACCAGACCCATTTTGGTGCGGGGGGAGAACACGAACGCCAGCACGGCGACGACCGCCAGGCACAGATAGCCGAGCGCGGTCTGGCCGAACAGGGCGGGCCCGATGACCGGGATGTCGTGCAGCAGCGGGATTCTCAGCGCGTCGAAGCCGGGAACGCTGTGGCCTTTGCCGTCGGCGAGCAGTAGTCGCGCGCCGTAGGTGGTGGCGCCCAGCGCCAGCGCGTTGGCGGCGATGCCGACGACGATCTGGTCGGCGCGCAACCGGATGCTCCAGATCGCTTGCAGCGCACCGAAGATCAGCGCGGCGAGCACCGCCGTGGCGGCGCCGAGTACCGGGGAACCGGTGGTGACCGCGCCGAGCACGCCGGCGAACGCGCCGGTCAGCATCATCGCCTCGAGGCTCAGGTTGAGCACGCCCGCGCGTTCGCTGACGAGCTCGCCGCTCGCGGCCACGAGGATGGGCAGGGTGAAACCGATGCCGCTGGTGGCGATGTCGGTGACGGTGTCGAGGCTCATCGCGGTTCTCCTGCCGCAGCGGTGGCGGCTGTCGAGGGGCTCGGTGGGGCGGATGTGCGCAGGGTCGTGGTCCACAGGGCCGCGCCCGCGATGAACACGATCATCAGCGACTGCACGACCGTGATCGTCGAGGCGGGCACATTCGCGGCCAATTGCAGATTGATCCCGCCGGAGACGAGGAATCCGAGCAGCAGCGACACGGCCACCACCGCCGACAGCGAGCCCCGTGCGAGCAGGCCGACGACCAGACCGGAGAAGCCGTAGCCGGAGGAGAAGCCCTCGGCGAGCACGAAAGGCGCTGTCGCCACGAGCAATCCGCCGGCGACACCGGCGAACGCGCCCGCACTCGACAGGCTCAGGAAGCGCAGTCGCTGGACCGGCACCCCCAGCCTGGCCGCCGCGTCGGGATTGAGTCCGACCGCGCGCAGGCGGGTGCCGAGTGCGGTGTGGCGCACCAGGATCGCGGTGGCCATGGCGGCGAGCACGGCGATCCACAGGGCGATGGTCGCGGGGGAGCGTTCGATGCCCAGCAGCGGCAGATGCGCTGCCGCGGTGAGCTGTTCGGACTGGGGCAGGGTCTCCGAGGAGGTCACGGGCTGGCGCAACAGCGCGGGCTCGTGCACGACGAGCAGCACCAGCGCCAGGCCCACGAAGTTGAGCAGCAGCGTGGTGATGATCTCGCTGGTGCCGCGACGCACCCGCAGATACGCCGCGATCGCCGCCCACAACCAGCCCGCCGCCGCGGCGCCGAACAGCACGGCGGGCAGCGTCACGATCGCCGGGGCGCCGGTGAGGGTGGTGCCGATCGCGGTGGCGGCGATGCCACCGGCGCAGATCTGGCCCTCCCCACCGACATTGACCAACCCGGCCCGGTGCGCGATGGTGAAGCCGACCGCGACCAGCATGAGCGTGGCCGCGACATTGAGCGAGGCGCCGATGGCGTAGTCGCTGCCGAACATGCCCTCCCACAGGGCGGTCACGGTGGCGGCGGGAGCGGCGCCCGCGCCGGCGGCCAGGAGCAGGCCGACCACGCCGGCCGCGAGCATCGCCGCGACCGCCACGACGAGCGGGTGATGCGCCCATCGGGAGAGATCGACCGGTCGACTGCGCGCGGTCGGGCCGGTGGGCTGCTCGGCGGCCCGCCGGGTGATCCGGTTCGCGGTTGGTGGCGCGACGCCTTCGCGGTGCGCTGCCGGTGGGGCGGTCGTGGACGTCTCGGTCGGTTCTGCGCGCGGTGCGGTCATGACGCGACTCCCATCATCAGTTCGCTGATCTGTTGTGCGGCAGCGGGATCGGTGGTCTCGACCGGGCCGGCGAGGGCGCCGCGATAGGCGACGAAGACCCGGTCGCACAGGGCAAGCAGCTCGGGCACTTCGCTCGACACCACCAGCACCCCGCACCCGTCGGCGGCCGCGCGCCGCAGCTGGGTGAGCACGAAATCGACGGCGCCGATATCCAGGCCGCGGGTCGGCTGGGCGGCGACGAGACAGCGCAGGTTCGCGGTGGACAGCTCGCGGGCGAGCACCACCTTCTGCTGATTGCCACCCGAGAGCGAACCCATCGGCACCCACGGCCCCGCCGCCCGCACGTCGAACCGAGCGAGCTCGGCCGCCGCCGCCCGACCCATCGCGCGCCGGTCGAGCAGGCCGAAACGGCGGAAATCGCCGAGGCGCCCGAGGAAGAGATTCTCGGCGAGACTCATCCGCGCGACCATGCCGTCGCGATGGCGATCCTCGGGAACGACGCCGAGCCCGAGGCCCGTTCGAGTCGCCGGTCGGGCGGCGGTGATGTCGACACCGTCGAGGGCGACGGTGCCGCCGTGCACGGGCGTACTGCCCGCGAGCACCGCGACGAGCTCACTCTGCCCGTTCCCCTCCACCCCCGCGATCCCGACGATCTCGCCGGGCCGCACGACCAGGTGCGCCCGGTCGAGCGCCGCGCTGCCGTCGGCTCGGCGCACGGTGACGCCGTCGACTTCCAGAACTGGTGCGGCAGAGTCGGTGTCGGTGCACAGGTCGGCTGCTGTGGCGGTGGTGTCGCCGTGTGGGTTCGTCAGATCGGTTGCGGCCGTGGCGATGTCGCTTCGGGAGTCGGTGGTGTCGAGCCCGATGGTCGCCGCGACGCTGGGGTCGAGGTCGGCTGCGGTTCGGCCCACCATCGCCGTGAGGAGTTCGGCGATGGTGGTGTTCGACATCGCACCGCCACCGGCGACCGTGCCGCGTCGCAGCACGGTCGCGGCGTCGGCGACTCTGGCGACCTCGCCGAGTTTGTGCGTCACCAGGACCACCGCCTTGCCGTCGGTGGCGATGGCGCGGCAGGTGTCGATCAAGGCGTCGATCTCGGCCGGATCGAGCACTCCCGTCGGTTCGTCGAGCAGGATCAGTGCCGGATCGCGCAGCAGGGCCTTGACGATCTCGACCTTCTGTCGCGCGCCGACCGGCATCGTCGCGACCCGCTGGTCGAGATCGATGCGCAGGCGATAACGCTGGGCGATCTCGTCGAGCCGGTCGGTCAGTTCCCTGCGACGCATCTTGAGCCCGTGCTGGGTGAGCAGCAGGTTCTCCGCGACGGTCATGGTGGTGACCAGGCTGAAGTGCTGGTGCACCATGGCCACCCCGGCGGCCATCGCGGCGGCGGGGGAGTCTGGTCGGAAGTCGGTGCCGCCCAGTAGCATTCGGCCGGTATCGGGCCGGTAGCCGCCGAAGACCAGGTTGCACAGTGTCGACTTGCCCGCGCCGTTCTCGCCGAGAACGCAATGGACAGTGCCGGATTCGACCGTGACGTCCACGCCGTGCAGCGCGCGCACGGCCCCGAAGCTCTTACCCAACCCCTGCAGGGTCAATGCGGGAGTGCTCATGATCGTCAGTACGGCTCGACCGCGCCGGTGGCCAGCGCTGTCTTGGCTTTCGCGAGGGCGTCGACGACCGCGGTGTCCTTGCTGCACAGCACGAAATCGGTGCCGTCGTTGGGTGAGGTGAGCCCGAAGCGCACGTTCTCGGCCTTCCACGAGCCGTCGAGCACCGACTGCACCGCGAACTCGACCTCGGCGCCGATATCGGTGTGCACGTAGCCCAGGTACACCGGATTCGAGCAGTCGCCCGGGATGGGCCCGCCGACCATGGTGGCGCCGGCCTGGGTGGCGGCCTGCTCCATGCCCGCCTTGCCCAGGTTCACGATCTGACCCAGTGCGCCCGCGCCCGCGCTGTAGTCGGCCAGGGCGGCCTGCTTGGCCTTGGCGGGGTCGTTGAAGTCGCCGACGTACTGCGGCGTGAGCACCTTGACATCGGGCTTCGTGAAACGGGCGCCGTTGCCGAAAGCGTTGGCGGCGTTGACGATCGCGGGCAGTTCGACGCCGCCGACGAAGGCCACCGCGCCCGACTTCGAGCCCGCCGCCGCGACCGCGCCGCTGAGGAACTCGGCCTCGGCCTGCTGGGGGTCGTAGTAGGCGAGGTTGGCCAGCGGCACCGCGTCGGCCGGACCGCCGATCTCGACGAACTTCACCTGCGGGAACTGCGCGGCCACCTTGCGCACATCGGCGTCGGTCTGCCCGCCGAGCGAGATCACCAGGTCGTTGGTGGAGGCGAAGCGGACCAGCGCCTGCTGGTAGTCGGCCGCGGCGACCTGCTCGACCTTGCTCAGCTCCACCTTGTCACCGAGTTCGGCGGCGACGCGCTGGTAGCCCAGATACCCCGACTGCATGAACCCGGTGTCGGACAGCGATCCGGGGAAGAACACCCCGACCTTCAGTGTGTCGCCCGAGGCGGTGGTGTCGGGGGAGCCGCAGGCCGACAGGAGGGCTGCGGCGGCGATGGCGGCCGAGCCGAACGCGATCGCGCGCCGAGTGGACTTGTGCACGGGGTACTCCTTGGTCGAACGAACCGCTCAATTAGCGGTATACCGTTAAGTGAGAGCCTGGGGCTCGCAGATGACGGACGGATTACCGAGAAGTAAGGAACGGTCGCCCACCGTGCGCGGGCTACCGTGGTGGGCGAACTGGAGCGAAAGGACGGTGTGGTGGCAGCGGAACCGGCGAAGAAGTCGCTGCGGGATCAGGCCTACGAGGAACTGCGCGATCGGATCATCGACCTGCGGCTGAGCCCCGGTCAGCGGCTGGTGGAGCGCGATCTCGCCACCGAGTTGGCCATCTCGCGGATTCCCCTGCGCGAGGCGCTACAGCTGCTCGAGCGCGAGGGCCTGGTCGTCATCGTCCCGCGCCAGGGAGCCATCGTGGCGCCGTTCACGGTGGCCGATGTCCGCGACCTGTTCGATGTGCGCGAGAGCCTCGAGGTGCTCGCGGCCCGCCTCGCCGCCGAACGCGCCGACGCCACCGACCTCGCCGCCCTGCGCGCGCAACTGAGCGCGGCCCGCCAGGCCACCGCCCGCGGCGACCAACCCGCCATCGCCGCCGCCAACGCCGGCTTCCACGCCGTCATCGTCGACGTCTCGGGCAACCCCCTGCTGCAATCCCTGTTGCGCCCCTTGGAATCCCGCGTCCGCTGGCTGTTCCACCTGACCAAGGAACGCGACCCCGGCACCCAGTGCGACGAACACGAGGCCCTCTACGCCGCCATCGCCGCCAACGACCCCGACACCGCCGCCGAAATCGCCTACCGCCACGTCGCCTCCGGCCGAGCCCCCAGCCTCGCCCTCGCCGCCCACTGGTCCATGCCCGACATAGACCCCATCACCGCCACCCGCACCCGCCAACGCGCCCCCCACCGAGACCGCACCGCCTGAAAACCCTTGCGCACCAGGGAAAAACCCACCCGCGCCACACCCACAGCGCAGTCCCCGTCCCCGCGACCAACACCCACTCCACACACCTGAGATCCGCCGCACCCTCGCACACCCGGCTCCCTCCGCGCACGTGAGTTCCGGCGCGCGCTCGCATACCCGGCTCCCTCCGCGCACCTGAGTTCCGCCGCGCCCCGCACACCCGCATCCCTCCGCACACCTGAAGTCCGCCATGACCGCACTCCCAACCCGCACCTGCGACCCATAGGGAGCAGCGGCC
>NZ_JBHSQN010000002.1:534626-623901 GCF_042658545.1 Nocardia lasii | reverse complement strand
CCACGCAGTGGCGGTCGCGGCCGGGTCGCCGGTCAGCGCTCGAAGCGCATGCGCCGCAGGCGCGAGTCTCGAGCGCTAACCGGCGACCCCCTCGGGGCCGCGACCTCGAGCGCGCCAGCGCTCCAAAAACACAGCCTGCGTACCCCCTGAACCCACCGAACCTGGGCCTCACTCACTCCCAGACCAGCAACCACCACCGTGCAGCGCCGAGCGAGCAGCCCGAATCGCCGGATGACCCCCCGTCCCATTCCGATAAGCGAGATGGGTATGCCGACGGATCGGCAAGGGAGTGAGCGTGACATGTTCGGGCGGCGCATAGAGGGCCAGCCCTGGAACGATAGCCGTCCCCGCCCCCGCCGCGACCAACGCCAACACAGTGTCGAAATCATCGGCATGATGCCGAATACGCGGCGTGAAACCCGCTGCCTGACAGGCACGAATCGTCACCGTGTGACACAACGTCCCCGGAGTGCCCGCGATCCAGGAGGATTGACGCTGCCTCCGCAACGAGTCCGCAGCGGGAACGGGCCCGCGAGTAGCCAGATAGACCGTCTCGGTATGGAGCGGCTCGGTCTGCAGCGAAGGGTCGGTATCGGCGGGAACCAGGTCGTAGTCGTGCGTGAGCGCGATGTCGAGGGTCCCCGCGCGCAGAGCATTCGGGATATCGGCCGGGTCGATCTCGCTCACGGTGAGTTCCAGGCGCGGATGCTCGGTACTCAGGGCCACCAGCGCGGGCGAGAGCAGGGTGCGGGCGGCGGTCGGAAAGGTGCCGATCCGCAAACTTCCAGCGAGTTCGTCACGGGTACAGGCTAATTCGGCGTCGGCGTGCTCCAATGCCGCCAGGATCGTCTCGGTGTGCCCGACCAGCAGCTCGGCCGCCGGGGTGAGGGCGACCCGGCGGCCCGTACGTTCGAGCAGCGCCACACCCGCCTCACGCTCGAGGGCGGTGAGCTGCTGCGACACCGCCGAGGGTGTGTAACTCAGCGCCTCGGCGACCGCGGCGATGGTGCCGCGATGGGCGAGTTCACGCAGCAGGCGAAGTTTGCGGACATCGAGCATCAGCTCAGCTTACGGAAGCCATCACGAACGTGAACTGGACCTGATGGTAACGGGCCCCGACGATGGAGTCATGACATCGCTGCACGGACTCTTCGTCCCCCTGATCACCCCCTTCACCGCCGACGGCGCGCTGGCCCAGGACGCACTGGAACGCCACGCCAACGCCGTCCTCGACGCGGGCGCGACCGGTCTGGTCGCCTTGGGCACCACCGCCGAACCCACCGCCCTCACCCCCGACGAGCGCGCCGAGGTCCTCGACATCTGCGTCGCGGTGAGCACCGAACGCGATGTGCCGCTGATCGTGTGCGCGGGCGGCAACGCGACGGCGGAGGCGGCGGCCGCCGTGGCCGGGGTGCCCTCGGCGACCAGGGCGGTGCTGTCGGTGGTGCCGTACTACGTGCGCCCCAGCGAGGACGGCGTCGTCGCGCACTTCACCGAACTCGCGGCGGCGAGCCCGGTGCCGCTGCTGGTCTACGACGTCCCCTACCGGACCGCCCGACCGCTCAGCGGCGCGACGCTCGTGCGCCTGGCGAACATCCCGAACATCGCCGGATTCAAGCACAGCGTCGGCGGCATCGACGCGGCCACCGTCGAACTCCTGGCCGAAGCCGGTTCGCGCACAACGGTATTGAGCGGCGACGACCGCTTCGCCTCGGCCCTGCTCGCCCTCGGCGGCCACGGCGGCATCCTCGCCGCCGCCAATGTCGCCCCCGCCGCCTACGCCGATCTCGTCGCCGCCTGGCTCGCCGGCGACCCGCACCGCGCCCGCGCCCTCGGCAACAGCCTCGACGCCCTCGGCGCCGCCCTGTTCGCCGAACCCAATCCCACGGTGGTCAAGGCCGTCCTGGCCGCGCGCGACGAGATTCCGAGCCCGGCGGTGCGACTGCCGCTGCTGCCCGCCTCGACCGCCGCGACCGAGGCGGCACTGGCCGCGTTCACACCAGCGTGAGCGAACCCGCCGGACCGTCCAGGACCGCGATCAACCCGGCGCTCACCCCGCGCGCCACCGGCACCTCGGCCCCGATCGCACCGAGCGCGGCGGTGACCGAGGTGGGGTCCGGGTGGACCGCCTCGAACGAGCGCAGCGTGACCCGGGGCAGCGTCGCGGCCGGGTGGGTCGTGTCGAGCCAGTCGATGAGATAGGGCACCACGGCGATTCCGGTGGTCGCGAACGGCGCGGTCAGCTTCCAGCGCAGGACCTGCCCCTCGACGGTCGTGCGCGACATCGGGCGCGGCGTCCCGGGATCGAATCCGGCCGCGCGCGCCGCCTCGACCGCGGCCTCGATCCCGTCGACCTGGGCCAACCAGGCCGCCAGGCGCGGTTCGGTCAGGGTGTCCAGGCCGAACGGGCGCGGGTGCACCGGTGTCGGGGCCTCGGTGTCGATGCCGATGATCTCGAGGTAGCTGCGCTCGTCGAGGCCGAGCAGGTAGTTGCGGGTGCCGACACCGTCGTGTCGGCCACCGGCGACCGGAGTCACGCCGAGTGCCTTCGCGACGGCGTCGACGGTGGCGTCGAGATCGGGCGCGGCGAGTACCAGGTGGTCCAGAGAAGTCATCCGGCGCACGGTATTCGGGCAAATCCGACCTGTCATCGGTCCGGATCATCACGAACAATAAATTTCGCTGGTCTTCGGGCGCGAAAGGTGCTTGGCTCAAGCGGTGACGAAACCTCCGGATAGCGGTGCTGCCGCTCCCGCGTCCGACAAACTGGACGCCGCCGTGCTCAAGATCGCGGGTGTGGTCGTACTCGGTGCGGTCATGTCGATTCTCGACATCACCGTGGTCACCGTGGCGATCCCGACCTTCATGGTCGACTTCGAGGCCTCGGTCGAGGTGGTCGCCTGGACGATGACCGGCTACACCCTGGCCCTGGCCTCGGTGATCCCGATGACCGGCTGGGCCGCGGACCGGTTCGGCACCAAACGCCTCTACATGGCCGCGCTGACCTTCTTCATCCTCGGGTCGGTGCTGTGCTCGATGGCGTGGAGCATCGAATCGCTGGTGGCCTTCCGCGTGCTGCAGGGCATCGGCGGCGGCATGCTGATGCCACTGGGCATGACGATCATGACCCACGCGGCGGGCCCGCAGCGGATCGGGCGCGTGATGGCGGTGCTGGGCGTGCCGATGCTGCTCGGCCCGATCTGCGGTCCGATCCTGGGCGGCTGGCTGATCGACGAGTTCAGTTGGCACTGGATCTTCCTGATCAACCTGCCGCTGGGGCTGCTGGCCCTGACGCTGGCGTTGATCGTGTTCCCCGCCGACAACCCCAAGCCCTCGGAGTCGTTCGACTTCGTCGGCATGCTGCTGGCCTCACCGGGTCTGGCGCTGTTCCTGTTCGGCGTCTCCTCCATCCCGGAGAAGGGCACGGTGATGGCGGCGCGCGTGCTGATCCCGGTGGTCATCGGCACGGTGCTGCTGGTGGCGTTCGTGTTCCACGCGCTGCGCACCGAACACCCGCTGATCGACCTGCGCCTGTTCCGCAACCCCTCACTGCGGTACTCGGTGATCACCATGTCGCTGTTCGCGACGGCGTTCTTCGGCGCGGGCTTCCTGCTGCCCAACTACCTCCAGCAGGTGCGAGGGGAGACAGCGTTCGACGCGGGCCTGCTGCTCGCACCGCAGGGCATCGGCGCCATGTTGACCATGCCGGTCGCGGGCTTCCTGGTCGACAAGATCGGGCCCGGCAAGATCGTGCTGTTCGGCGTCACGTTCATCACCATCGGCCTGACCGGCTTCACCCAATTGCACGCCGACACTTCGTATCTGCTCGTCGGTGGCGCGCTGTTCGTGATGGGCCTCGGCATGGGCTGCACCATGATGCCGGTGATGACCGCCGCCATCCAGACGCTGACCCACGGCCAGGTGGCGCGCGGTTCGACGCTGATGAATATCATCAACCAGACCGCTGCCTCGATCGGCACCGCGACCATGTCGGTAGTCCTTGCCGCCCAGCTCAACGACCACCCCGAGGCGCAGACCGCCATCGCGGCGAGCCATCGCCCCGACATCGCCGCGCAGCTTCCGCCCGGGGTACTCAGCGAGGGCCTGGAACTGGCCGCGCAGGCGTTCAGCCACACCTACTGGGTCGCGGTGGGACTCGCCGCGCTCACGCTGATCCCGGCGCTGTTCCTGCCGCGCACCAAACCGAAGGCACCGGTCGACACGGAAGCGTCGATGATCCACTGACCGATCGCGAAGCCCGGGTGGAACAGGGTGTTCCACCCGGGCTTTCGCGTGTCAGCGCCGTCCGGCGATCTCGTGCAGGACCCGCACCATCCGGTCGATCTCCTCGACGGTGTTGTAGAAGGCGAACGACGGGCGCACCGTCGCCTCCACGCCGAGCCTGCGCAGAATCGGCTGTGCGCAATGGTGTCCCGCGCGCACCGCGATCCCGCGCTCGTTCAACGCCTTGCCCACATCGACCGGGTCGCAGCCGTCGAGCACGAACGAGAGCACGCTCGCCTTCTCCGCCGCGGTGCCGATCAACCGGACACCCGGCACCTCGGCCACCAACGGTGTTGCGTAGGAGAGCAATTCGTGTTCGTAGCGGCCGATGATGTCCATGCCGATACGCTCGACGTACTCGATGGCCGCCGCCAACCCGACCGCGTCGGCGATATTGCCGGTGCCCGCCTCGAACCGGCCCGGCGGTGGCCCGAACACCGACCGTTCCAGGGTGACGTCGGCGATCATATTGCCGCCACCCTGCCACGGCGGCATGTCCTCGAGCACCGCCGCCTTGCCGTAGACGGCGCCGATTCCGGTGGGCCCGAACAGTTTGTGTCCGGAGAACACGAAGAAATCGGCGTCGAGATCGCGCACGTCGATCGGGGTGTGCGGCACCGACTGCGCCCCGTCGACGAGCACCGTGGCCCCGACCCGACGGGCCTGGGCGACGATCTCGCGCACCGGGGTGACGGTGCCCAACGCGTTGGACACCTGCGTCACCGACACCAGTTTCGTGCGATCGGTGAGCAACCGGGTGTACTCGTCGAGCAGCAACTGCCCCCGATCGTCGACCGGGATCACCTGGATCCGCGCGCCCGTCTCCGCGGCCAGCAACTGCCACGGCACGATGTTCGCGTGGTGCTCGAGGTGCGAGATCAGGATCTCGTCGCCCTCGCGCAGGTTCTGGCGACCCCAGGTCTGGGCGACCAGGTTGATGCCCTCGGTGGCCCCGCGCACGAACACGATCTCCTGCGCCGAACCGGCCCCGAGAAAACGCGCGACGGTCTCGCGCGCGTTCTCGTAGGCATCGGTGGAGCGGGCGGCCAATTCGTGCGCCGCCCGATGGATATTGGAGTTCTCGTGCTCGTAGAAATAGGCCAGGCGATCGATCACCGCGCGCGGTTTCTGCGTGGTGGCGGCATTGTCGAACCACACCAGCTGATGCCCGTTGACCCGCTCGGCCAGGATCGGGAAATCGGCGCGCACGGCATGCACGTCGAACGCCGGATGCGGGTCGGGCGCGATCGCGGCGCTCGGCGCACCGTCGAGGAAATAGAACGACGGCGCACCGGCCGCGGGTGCCGCGCCGGGAGAACGCGGCGGCGACAACACCTCCCGCAGCGAGGGCAGCCCGGCGAAGAACGGATCGACGTGCACCCCGGCCGGATCCACCGGCGCACTCGCCCCGAGACCGGGACTCGCTCCCCAGTCCGGCACCGTCGGCACCGGCGTGGGACCACCCGGCGGCACCGAACCACCCGATGCGGGAGGCGATGCGGTCGGTCGCGAGACCGAGGCACCGGCCGGGCTCGCGGTGCTCGGACCGGACGGCCGCGAGGACGTGGAGTCGACCGGACTCGCGAGGGCCGGAGCGACCGAGGCCCCGGCGGGATGTGCCGTGGTCGGCCCGGACGGGCGCGTGACGCCGGGACCCGCCGGATGCGCGGACGGGTCCGTGCTCGCCGGTGCCGACGGTCGCGAAACGGTGGAACCGGGCGGACTCACCGCAGCCGGTGCGATCGGATTCGTCGGCAGCGGCGCGCGGGTGAAGAACGGTCCCGCGTCCGGCGCCGAGGGCGAATCCGGTTGCAGCAGAGACACTCCGCCCGGCCCGCCCGGCACACCGGTGGGCAGCATCGCGAAGAACTCACCGGCCAGGCGGGTCAGCGTCGCCTCGTCGGGGAGTCCGGCCGCGCTCGGCTGCCCGCCCGGTTCAGCTCCGGTAGGTCGGGGCGTAGTCATGGAACTTGTCCACCTCGGCTCCGGACAGCACCGCCACCGCGTCGTCGGTCAGGATCGCCAGCGAGCAGTACAGCGACACCAGATACGAGGCGATCGCACTGCGATCGATTCCCATGAACTTCACCGACAGGCCGGGACCCTGCTCCCCGGCCAATCCCGGCTGGTACAGCCCGACCACGCCCTGGCGGGACTCGCCGGTGCGGATCAGCAGGAACGAGGTCTTGCCCTCGACCACCGGCACCTTGTCCGACGGAATGATCGGAATGCCACGCCAGGTGAGGAACTGGGAACCGAACAGGCTCACCGTCGGCGGCGGCACCCCGCGCCGGGTGCACTCTCGGCCGAAGGCCGCCACGCCCTGCGGGTGGGTGAGGAAGAAGCCGGGTTCCTTCCACACCTTGGTGATGAGATTGTCCAGATCGTCGGGCGTCGGCGGGCCACCGAGGGTGGTGATGCGCTGGCGCTCCACGGTATTGGCGATCAGCCCGTAGTCGGGGCTGTTGATCAGCTCGCCCTCCTGGTGCTCCTTGATCGCCTCGATGGTCAGCCGCAGCTGCTGCGCGGTCTGGTCGTAGGGGCTCGAGTACAGATCCGAGACCCGGGTGTGCACATCGAGAATCGTGTTCACGGCCTTGAGCCGATATTCGCGCGGGTCCTTCTCGTAATCGATGAAGGTTTCCGGCAGGGGGGACTCGTCGAAGTTGTCGCATTGGATATCGACGGTCTGTTCGTGCGTGACGCGATTGCGTCGATAGATTCCGGCCTCGACGGGCACCCAGTTCAACAGATGAACCAACCACCGCGGGGTGATCGACTCCATCTGGGGCACAGTCTTGGTCGCGTTGGCCAGGGTGCGGGCGGCGACATCGCCGAGTGCTACTGGCCCTGATACAGCGTTGGTCATCGAACCACCTCGAGATAGGCAAATCGACAGTTAACCGGCGAGGACAGCGTAACCCCCGCCGCTGACACTGTCGCGCCGGTATCCCGGTGCGCGAGCGCTGTTCACCCGGCGAAACGCGATCTCAACTGTAGAGGCGGACGAAGGTGTCGAGGGAGCGCTCGATATCGCCGCGCAGCGCCTTGGCCACGGTCGCGCCGATCGGCCCGAACAGCGGCACCCCGCCGAGGTCGATGTCGAGGTCGACGGTGGACCCGGTCCCCGCGGCCCGCACGCGCAGCGCGAGCCCGAACTTGGTGCCGCCGATGCCTTTTCCGGTCAGCGTGAGCTCGCGCGGGGGTACCGCGGTGCGCACGGTCCAGATGACCTTGTTGCGGAAGCCCTTCACGGTCGCGATGCCGGCGAGCACGGTGCCGGGGGTCAGCTGCTCGGGCACGGTGCCGCGCCACGCCTCGTGGATGGTCAACCAGTCGCCCAGGTGGGGCAGATCCGAGGCGTGGGCCCAGGCCGCGTCCGGGGTCAGGGGGACATCGACGGAAAGCTTCAATTTCGCCACGCCGGGATGGTATCCGGTACCCGCGGTTCCGACGCACGCGGTAGTGCGCGTTGTGATCTGAATAGATCAAGTGTCCAGGTTTTTTGGGAGGTATCACCGTACAATCACGAAGCGCCACACCGGGATCCGATACGAGATCATTCACGATGCTGCTAATGTGTGCGAGTCGCTGGAATCGGGTCATGTGGATCGGATATCCGAGAATCCCCCGGCGAGGCCACCGGCAATGTCGTCGCGTGGGCACGGACGACGAAAGATCTGATGAATTCAGGAATTGCGGTGTTGTTGCTCGTCATCGGCGGGCTGTCATTACTGCTCGCGATCGCGGTAGCCATGGTGGCGATGCGCAACGAGCGCATCCAACGCCAACGCGCCGAAGCCGCCCTGCGCACGCAACTCGCCTGCGAGAACGCGCTGCTCACACTCGCGCAGACCACACTGCCCGCGATCACCACCGCCGTGCGCAGGCACGAGGCGCCCGCGATTGCCGTGGATGTGCCCGCAGAGCTCGCGGACTCCCCGTTCGCGCAGGCGTTGCAGTGGATCGCCACCGGTCACGCCGAGGACATGCGCGTGGCCATCGACGACACCCGCGCGATGGTCGAGCGCTACGCCGAGCAACGCCGGATCAACGACATCACCGCGGCACAGGAACGCACCCGCGACGAGCTCGCCACCAGCTCGCGCACGGCCACCAGCGCGGCGGTGCGCTCGTTCGGCACCTCGGTGGTGAGCCTGGGCACCGACTTGGGTCAGGTCGTCAGTACCGCGCTGCGCGAGCACCGCGACGACGCGATCTACGAGACCCTCACCCGCATCGACCACACCGTGCAGCAGATGATCCGCCAGGCGCAGTCCTATGTGATCGTCTCCGGCGGTCTGCCCGGTCGCCGCTGGCCCCAGCAGTCGCTCACCGACGTCGTCGGCGGCGCCACCGGCCGCGTCCGCGAATTCCTGCGGGTGCGCTCGGGCCAGTCCGACCGGATCGTGATCAGTCGCGCGGTCGAACCGCTCGTGCACACGATGGCGACCCTGCTCGACAACGCGCTGCGCTATTCGCCGCCGTCCTCGTTCGTCGAGGTCGGGTTCCAGGAGGGCCATCACGGCGTCACCGTCATCATCGACGACGCGGGCATGCGGATGAGTCCCGAACAGCTCGAGGACGCGCGCCAGGTACTCACCGGCGAACGCCCGGTCGACATCCACGATCTCGGCCCCGCGCCCAAGGTGGGTTTCCCCGGCATCGCGGCACTGGCCCGGCGCTACGGATTCTCCGTGCACGTCGACGGCCCCAATATCTTCGGTGGCATGCGCGCGATGGTCTACGTGCCCTCGGTCCTGCTGGCCGACGCCACCGCCCCGCGCGTGGCCGAGCCCGAACTGGCCGCGCCCGCGCACATCCCGGTGCCGGTCGTCGAGATCGAGACGCGCGGCGCCGACGTCCACGAGATCACCGACGGCGGGCTGCCCAAACGCCGGCGCCGCCCGGTGGCCCCGGAGTCGGCGGGCGTCACGACCGAACCGGGGCAGGCACGCCCCGACCTCGCCGCTGCCTGGCGCAGCGGATCCCGCAGCGGGCGTGCCGCCGCGGCTGAGCTGAGCACGGAAGGAACAGCCGATGAGCACACCGGTAGCCGATAGCACGAACCGTCTGGCATGGTTGCTCGAGGGTTTGGAGATCCCCGGCGTCCGGTTCGCGGTCCTGCTCTCCGAGGACGGACTTCGCATCGCGCACTCGCGCGGGGTGGTCAAAGACGATGCCGAGCGGTTCGCCGCGGCGGCCTCGGGTCTGCGTTCACTCGGCAAGGCGCTCGGCGAATTCTGCGGCGGCGCGTCGAACACGGTGCGCCAGAACATGACCGAGTACGACGAGGGCATGATCATGATCACCGCCGCGGGCGCGGGCGCGCTGCTGGGCGTGTCCACCACCGTCGATGTCGACATCGCGCTGGTGGCGCACCGGATGAACGAACTCGCCTCCCGGGTCGGCCACGAAATCGGTAGTGCTCCGCGCCACGGCGGCCGAAATTGAGCCGGGGTAGACGCGATCCGGATCTGGTTCGCTCCTATGTGCGCACCGGTGGCCGCGTGCGCGCCGCCCGTGATCTGGACCTGGTGACCCTGGTCCGCGCCGCCGCCGACGCGCGGCCCGATCACCGGCCCGACGAACGTCGCCTGCTGGCCCTGACGAGCAGGCGCGGCACGTTGTCGATCGCCGAACTGTCGGCCTATCTCGACCTGCCCGCCTCGGTCGTGAAGATCATCGTCTCCGACCTGCTCGACAGCGGACACCTACACTGCCCCACCCCGGCCCAGGTGAAGCCGGAACTCGCACTGATCAAGGAGGTGCTGCATGGCCTCCGCGCCCTTGCGGGATGAGGTCGACTACGTCGCCGAAACCGTGACCCGATCGGTGAAGATCCTGGTGGCGGGCAACTTCGGCGTCGGAAAGACCACCTTCGTGTGCGGGGTGTCGGAGATCCGTCCGCTGCGCACCGAGGAGACGATCACCGAGGCCAGCATCGGCGTCGACGACATGGCCGGGCTCGGCACCAAGGTATCGACCACCGTCGCACTGGATTTCGGGCGCATCACGCTCAATCCCCAACTGGCGCTGTACCTTTTCGGTACCCCGGGCCAGGAACGGTTCGCCCCGCTGTGGGAGGAACTGGCCCGTGGCGCGCTCGGCGCGCTGGTGCTGGTCGACACCCGACGCATCGAGAAGGCCGACGACGTGCTCTCCGCGCTCGAACAGCGCGGCATTCCCTACGCGGTCGCGGTCAACGAGTTCGAGGGCTTCCGGCGCTACCCGCTCGAGGAAGTGCGCGAGGCACTCGACCTCGAGCCCGAGACCCCGGTGGTCGCGCTCGACGCCCGCTACCGTGACCAGGGGCTCCGCGCGTTGATCACCTTGGCGGAGTATCTGTTCCGCAGGCAGGAAGCAGCAATCTCGTGACGACAGATCTCGCCGCCGGACATCGGGTGGCGATGTGGGCACCGGAGTTCGCCGCCGATCCCCAGGCCGCCTACCGGCAGATGCGCAGCCGCTTCGGCTCGCTGGTGCCGGTGGAGTTGGCCCCGGGAATCCGAGCCACGCTGGTGATCGGCTACCACACCGCCGTGCGCATCCTCAACGATCCCGAGCACTTCCCGGCCGATCCGCGCGTGTGGCAGCGCGACATCCCGCTGGACTGCCCGGTGCTGCCGATGCTGCAGTTCCGGCCCGCCGCGCTGCGCACCACCGGCGCCGAACACACCCGCTACCGCCAGGCCAATGTCGCCGGGCTGGCCGGGGTCGACCTGTACGCCATGCACAGCACCGTCGAACAGTTCGCGATCCCGCTGATCAACAGTTTCTGCGAGGTCGGCTCGGCGGATCTGTTGAGCCAGTACGGGTTTCCGCTGGTGTTCCAGGCGCTGAACGCGATGCTCGGCTGCACCACCGAGATCGGCCAGCGGGTGGCCACCGGAATGGCGAAGATCTTCGAGGGCATCGACGCCGAGGCGGGCGAGAACATGCTCGTCACGGCACTGGGCGACCTGGTGGCGTTGCGCCAGCGCGAACCCGGTGACGACGTCGCCACCCGGTTGCTCCAGCACCGGGCGGCGCTGAGCGACGAGGAAATGGTGCACCAGCTGCTGGTGTGCTACGGCGCGGGCATCGAACCCATGGTGAACCTGGTGGTCAACACCCTGCGCCTGATGCTCACCGACGATCGTTTCGCGGGCGATGTGCTCGGCGGCAGCCTGTCCACCCGCGACGCGCTCGACGAGGTGCTGTTCACCGATCCGCCGCTGGCCAACTTCTGCGCGACCTACCCGCGTCAGCCGATCCTGATCGAGGACACCTGGATCCCGGCCAACGAGCCGGTCGTGATCAGCATGTCCGCGTGCAACAACGATCCCGCCATCGCCGGCCGCGACACGGTCGACAATCGGGCGCATCTGGCCTGGAGCGCGGGCCCGCACGGGTGCCCGGCCAAGCCGGTGGCCTACCTGATCGTGCAGGACGCGATCGACCAGCTGCTCGACGCGCTCCCGGAGCTGGAATTGGCCGTCCCGGTGGAGGAATTGGTGTGGCGGCCGGGTCCGTTCCACCGCTCGCTGGCGGCGCTGCCCGTCCGATTCCCGAAGATGCCGCCGCTGCCGATGTGATCGCCTTGTGTGTTCTCCCACGATCGGCCCCCCGGTCGGGTGAGGATGGGGAATATCCCCGCATCACAAGGACGTGAGCTATGAGTGACCGGAAATCCGCCGTTGCCCTCGCGGCGGTCGCGACAGCGATGCTGGCCGCGACCGCCCTCGGCGCCCCCACCGCCTCGGCCGGGGTGTCGCAATTGACCGTGAAACCCGATATCAGCGTCGGCTCGTCGACCAACTACGGCACCGGGTGCACCCATCAGCTGCTGGCCAGGCTCAGTGTCGGCATCGCGCCGGTCTCGTTCTACGACAACGGCGCCCTGTTGGCCGTGGTCGCCCCGCTCGACGGGCTGGCCATGATGAACTGGGTGCCCTCCTACGAGGGCGCCCACACCCTGACCGCCGTCCAGGAGGGCGTCGCCAACAGTGTGACCGTCTCGGTCGGGCGCGGATTCCTGTTCGGCTACGCCTGCGTGGTCACCGGCGGCTGAGGCCCGCGCGCCGCGGTGGCTCGGTTCGGGAGGAACCGGGCCACCGCGGGGTGTTCGACCACTACTTGGACGCGACCTTCTTGTCGTCGCCCTTCTTGCTCTCGGCCTTCTTCGCGGGCTTCTTGGCCGTCTTCTTCGGGGCGGGCGCCGAACCGTTGGTCTCGGCCTTGGGCGCCGCCGGATCGGCCGCGGTGACGACGAGATCGCCGTCGACGGTATCGACGGTGACCGTCCCGCCGGACTCGAGCCCGCCGTCGAGCAGCAGCCGCGAGATCCGGTTGTCGAGTTCCTTCTGCACCGTGCGCCGCAGCGGCCGCGCACCGAACTCGGGCTGGAAACCGCGCTCGCTCAACCAGTCCACCGCCGACTGACTGATGTCGAGTTCGACATCCTGGGCGGCGAGCATGCGCCGCGTGCGATCGAGGATGATCTCCACGATCTGCTCGAGCTGTTCCTTGTCGAGCCGGTGGAACACGATCTGCTCGTCGATGCGGTTGAGGAACTCGGGCCGGAAGTGTTGGCGCAGCAGCTCTTCGAGCTGCGGCACGATCGAGTCGAGATCACCGGGGGGTGCCTCGAGGATCAGGTTCGACCCGATATTGGAGGTCATGATCACGATCGTGTTCTTGAAATCGACGGTGCGGCCCTTGGAATCGGTGACCCGCCCGTCGTCGAGCAACTGCAGCAGCACATTGAACACATCCGGGTGCGCTTTCTCGACCTCGTCGAACAGGATCACCGAATAGGGTTGGCGGCGAACCTTGTCGGTGAGCTGGGCCGCGTCGTCGTAGCCGACGTATCCGGGCGGGGCGCCGACCAGGCGCGAGACCGTGTGCTTCTCCTGGAACTCGCTCATGTCGAACCGGATCAGCCGGTCCTCGTCGCCGAAGACCGCCTCGGCCAACGCCTTGGCCAGCTCGGTCTTGCCGACACCGGTCGGGCCGAGGAACAGGAACGAGCCGATCGGCCGGTTCGGGTCCTTGAGCCCAGCGCGGGCCCGGCGCACCGCCTCGGCGATGGCCACGATCGCCTCGTTCTGCCCGATCACCCGCTTGTGCAGGACGTCCTCGAGCTGGAGCAGGCGCTGCTTCTCCTCGGCGGTCAGGTCGGCCACCGGAATGCCGGTGCGCTTGGAGATCACCTCGGCGATGTCGACCACGTCGACGGTCGGTTCCGAGGCCGTGGCACCGGATTCCTCGAGTTCCTGTTCGGCGGCGGCGATATCGGCCTTGATCGCCTTGGCCTTCTCGTAGTCCTCGTTGTCGACCGCGGCGTCCTTCTCCCGGTACAGCCGCGCGATCGCCTCGTCCTTGGCCTTGACCTCGGGGTCGGGGGTGCCCGAGCGCAACCGCACGCGCGCGCCCGCCTGGTCGATCAGGTCGATGGCCTTGTCGGGCATGAACCGGTCGGTGATGTAGCGGTCCGAGAGCTGCGCGGCCGCGACCAGCGATTCGTCGGAGTAGCGCACCTGGTGGTGTTCCTCGTACACATCGGCCAGGCCGCGCAGGATCTCGATGGTGTCGGCCACCGAGGGCTCCGAGACCATCACCGGCTGGAAGCGACGTTCCAGGGCGGCGTCCTTCTCGATGTACTTGCGGTACTCGTCGATGGTGGTGGCGCCGACGACGTGCAGGTCACCGCGCGCGAGGGCGGGCTTGAGCAGGTTGCCCGCGTCCATCGAACCCTCGCCGCCACCGCCCGCGCCGACGATCGTGTGCAGTTCGTCGATGAACACGATCAGTTCGTCCTTGTGCGCGCGGACCTCGTCGAGGATCTTGGTCAACCGCTCCTCGAACTCGCCGCGATACTTGCTGCCCGCCACCAGCGACCCGACATCGAGCGCGATCACGCGTCGATCGGCGAGGGTGACCGGCACGTCCCCGTTGACGATGCGCTGGGCCAGCCCCTCCACGATCGCGGTCTTGCCGACGCCGGGGTCGCCGATGAGCACCGGGTTGTTCTTGCGCCGCCGCGACAGGATCTCGATGCTCTGCTCGATCTCCTCCGCGCGGCCGACGACCGGGTCGATCAGACCCTCGCGGGCCTCGGCGGTGAGATCGCGACCGTATTCCTCGAGCGTCGGCGTCTCGGATTCGGCCTGCTGACGCTTGGACGGCGCGGTCGCGTTCGGGGTGCCGGGCGCGGGCACCCCGCCGCTCTGGGTGGCCGCGATCCCGGCCACCAGCGCCTGGGCGGCGACGCTGTCGGGCAGCGAGGCGATGCCGAGCAGGATGTGTTCGGGTCCGATGTAGCTGCTGCCGGACTGGGCGGCCTGGCGCTGGGCCGCGCGCAGGGCGAGTTTGGTGGCGGGGCTCAGGGTGATGTCGGCGAGGTCGTCCTCACTCGCGGCGCCGGTGTCGAGGTAGTCCTCCATCTGCTCGGCGACCTGGTCGGGGTCCAGACTGAGCTCGGCCACGATGCTGCGGCCCGGTTCGGCCTCGGTCGCCGCGTAGAGCAGGTGTTCGGGTGTGATCTCCGGGTTGCCCCACTCCTGGGCGGCCTCGCGGGCGGTCCCGACCAGCAACTTCGCGTTGTCGGTCATCAGCCTGCCCAGATCGATGCGCTGTACCGGGGGCTTGGACGACATTCCGGAACCGAAGAACCGGGAGAAGATGTCGTCGAAGGGATCGGCTGAACTGCGCCAGCTCGCTGTCATGTCCACACCTCTTCGCTCGTTGCGCCGCGTGCGGCGACAATCCTCATGCAGATCGGGTTGGTACTGACAGCAATACTTCGGCAATACCCGGTGGTGTGCAAGCATTGGACACTTTCACATCGGCGATGTCGGCAGAAGTGGCCCACGGAACAAAGTCCGGCCGAAAAGACACCGAACCACCGGTTTTGTCGGATTCTTGATGGCAGGGCGCCGCGGCCGGGTAGCGTGGCGACCCGCGAGGTGGTATCGACCGCCGCGCCCATTTTTGCCCGCCGACCAATGGGGTCGAACAGGCCGACGGGAAGTAGAGCACGCAGATTGGTCACCGACGTCATCGATGTCAGCGCGGATTTCACGATCGCGCGTCAAGCCCTGTGGGATGTGCTGCTGGATCCACAGAGCTACCCCCGGATGTTCACCGGAATCGGCAGCTGTGAACCCGTCGAGCGCCCCGACGGCGCGGTCCACTGGCAGGTGCGGGTCGGATCGGCGAGCGCCGGGATCCGCACCCACGAATTCGTCCTCGTCATCGGCCGCTGGTACGAGAGCTTCGAATTGCGCAGCTCCGAGCTGGGCAGTTTCGCGGCGGTCCGGCTGCGCGGCGACCAGCAGCGCACCCGGCTCGACATCACCCTGTTCGCGGCCGCGCGCGTGCACCCGGTCCTGGAACAGGGCGCGAACTCGCTGGTCACCGACTGGGTGAAGGCCGGTCTGCGTCGCACCGCCGACGTGATCGCGGGCACCCACTCCTCGGTGGTCGTCAATGCCGAACGGTCGCGGGTGCGCCGCAACGCCGGGGTGGCCCGGCGCATCGCGGCCACCGGGCTGATGCGCCCCGACCCGGTGTCGATGATGAAACAGCTGCGGTCCCTGTCGAAGTGGGGCTTCAACCTGGCCGGTGGGTACGCCGCGGGCGCTGCGTATTCGCCGGATCGGCTCGCGGTGATCGACCCGCACGGGCAGCGCACCTTCGCCGAGGTCGACGCCCGATCCACCGCGTTGGCCGCGGCGATGTACGCCGAGGGGCTGCGCAAGGGCGACGCGATCGGGCTGCTGGCCCGCAACCACGCGGGCATGGTCGAGACCATGGTCGCCGCGGGCAAACTCGGGGTCGACGTGGCCCTGCTCAACGCGGGTCTGTCGGGGCGGCGGATCGAGGAGATCGTGCAGCGCCACCGGCTCAGCGCCGTGTTCGTCGACGGTGAGCTCGAGGCGCTGATCCGCTACCTGCACAGCGATGTGCCGCGCTACACGACCGACGACTGCCCGCCCGACGCCGAGCGCGTCACCATCGACGAGCTGATCGCGGGCGAGCACCAGGACTTCCCGGTCTCGGCGAACCCGGGCAGGCTGATCGTGCTCACCTCCGGCACCAGCGGGGCGCCCAAGGGCGCGCGCCGCCCGCACGCCAAGGGTTTCGGCACCATCGCCGCGCTGCTGTCGCGGATTCCGCTGCGCGTGGAAGAGGTCATGCTCATCCCCGCGCCGCTGTTCCACACCTGGGGTCTGGCCGGCTTGCAGCTGAGCACCGCCCTGCGCGCGACGGTGGTGCTCTCGGACGGTTTCGACGCGGTGCACTGCCTGCGCATGGTGCAGGAGCACCGGATCACCACCCTGATCGCGGTGCCGACGATGGTGGAGCGGTTGCTCGACGTGCCCGACGAGGTCCGCGACGCGTTCGACCTGTCGAGTCTGCGTTTCGTGGTCAGCTGTGGCGCGCCGCTGGCCGGGGCCACCGTGCTGCGGTTCCTGGACAGCTTCGGCGACGTGCTCTACAACGTCTACGGTTCCACCGAGGTGTCGTGGGCCAGCGTCGCCACCCCCGACGACCTGCACGTCTCACCGACGACCGCGGGCCGCCCGCCGCTGGGCACCAGGGTCGCGGTGCTGGGACCGGATCTGCGTCCGGTGCCGGTGGGGTCGACCGGGCACATCTTCGTCGCCAACCACATGCTCTTCGACGGCTACGTCAACTCCGCGCCGCCGGAGGAGGCCGACGGCATGCTCGACACCGGCGACCTCGGCTACCTCGACGCCGCGGGCCGACTGTTCGTGGCGGGCCGCGACGACGAGATGATCATCTCCGGTGGCGAGAACGTCTTCCCGCGACCGGTCGAGGAGGCGCTGGCGCATCTGCCGCAGATCTCCGAGGTGGCCGTGGTCGGCGTGCCCGACAAGGAGTTCGGGCAGCGCCTGGCCGCGTTCGTGGTGAAACGTGAAGGGGCGGGCCTGGATTCGGACATGGTGCGCACCTACATCCGCAACCGGCTGAGTCGTTTCTCGGTCCCGCGCGACGTCACCTTCCTGAACACGCTGCCGCGCGGGGAGACCGGCAAGATCCTCAAGCGGATGCTCGTGCACCCGGGTTCGGTGGTCAGCGAGTAGTCAGCCGCGGCCCGACACGAGCGCGCGCAGGAAGAACGCGAGGTTGGCGGGCCGTTCGGCGAGGCGACGCACGAAGTACCCGTACCACTGCTCGCCGTAGGGGACATAGACGCGAAGGTGGTTGTCCGCGTCGGCGATTCGCTGTTGTTCGTCGGCGCGGATGCCGTACAGCATCTGGTACTCGTACTCGTCGGTCTTGCGGCGCGCCGAGCGCACGCCCACCCCGGCCGCGGCGAGCACGGTCGGGTTGTGCGAGGCGATCATCGGGTAGCCCGCGCCCGCGGTGAGGATACCGAGGCAGCGCAGATACGACGCGTCGACCTCGGCCCTGTCGCGGTAGGCCACGGATTCGGGTTCGTCATAGGCGCCCTTGCACAACCGGACTCGCGATCCCGGTCCGGCGAACTCGCGGCAGTCCTGTTCGGTGCGGCGCAGGTAGGCCTGCAAGACCGTGCCCAACCACGGGTAGTCGACGCGCAGTTCCCGCACGATCGCCAGGGTCGAGTCGGTGGTGGTGTGGCCCTCGGCGTCGAGGGTGACCCACACGCCGGCGGCCTCGGCGGCGGCGCAGATCTGGCGCGCGTGGTCGAGGGCGATCGCGTGCCCGGTGTTCGGCAGGGTCTGGCCGAGCGCGGACAGTTTCACCGAAACCTCCAGCGGGCGCACGGCTCCCGCCGCCACCGCGGCCTGGGGGAGTCGGCCCAGCGCGGTGATGAGGGTGCGGTACTGCTCGACGGTCGCCACCGCGCCTGCCAGGTCGGTGGTGTCCTCGCCGAGATAGTCGACGCTGACGAAACGTCGTGTGCGCAACAGTGTCTCGCACGCGCGCACCGCCTGCTCGGTGGTCGTGCCCGCGACGAAGCGGGCCACCACCGACCGGCTCAGCGGCATCCGGGTGACGGTGCGCTCGAGCCGGGGTGAGCGGGCGGCGGCGAGCAGGGTCGAGCGCAGCAGGGCGGCCATCACCGCACCTCCGGTTCCTGGTGGGGATAGCGGTGCGCGGTGGGCGCGACGAAGGTCTCCTTGATCGTGCGCGCCGAGGTCCAGCGCAGCAGGTTCTGCGGGGAGCCCGCCTTGTCGTTGGTGCCCGACGCGCGGCCGCCGCCGAAGGGCTGCTGGCCCACGACCGCGCCGGAGGGTTTGTCGTTGATGTAGAAATTGCCCGCCGCGAAGGTGAGTCGGTCGGTGGCCTCGGCGATCGCCGCGCGATCCTGGGCGATGATCGAGCCGGTGAGCCCGTAGGGGCTGCCGTGGTCGACGAGGTTCATGGCCTCGGCGAAGGCGTTCGGGGCGGCGTCGTCGTAGACGTGCACGGCCAGGATCGGGCCGAAGTACTCGGTGCTGAACACCTCGTCGGTGGGATCGTCGCCGACGACGATGGTCGGGTCGACGAACCAGCCGACACTGTCGTCGCTGTGTCCGCCCGCCACCACGGTCAGTCCCGGGGTGGCCTTGGCCCGCTCGAGCGCGGCGGTGTTGCGGGCGAACGCGCGCCGATCGATCAGCGCCCCACCGAAATTCGTGAGGTCGGCGACATCGCCGTAGCGCAGGTTCGAGGTCCGCTCGATCAGATCCTCTGACATGGCGGCCCACACCGAGCGCGGGATGAACGCGCGCGAGGCGGCCGAACACTTCTGGCCCTGATAGTCGAACGCGCCGCGCACCAGCGCGGTGGTCAGGACCGCCGGATCGGCCGAGGGGTGGGCCAGCACGAAGTCCTTGCCGCCGGTCTCGCCGACCAGGCGCGGGTAGGTGCGGTACCCGTCGAGCCGCTGGGCGACCTCACGCCACAGGTGCTGGAACGTCGTGGTCGAGCCGGTGAAGTGCACCCCGGCCAGGCGCGGATCCGACAGCACCACATCGGAGATCACCGGTCCGGGCCCGTTGACCAGGTTGATCACCCCGGGCGGCAGTCCGGCGGCCTCGAGCAGCCGCATCGTCAGATACGCCGCCACCGCCTGGGTCCTGGCCGGCTTCCACACCACCGTGTTGCCCATGAGCGCCGGCGCGGTGGGCAGGTTGCCCGCGATGGCGGTGAAGTTGAACGGGGTCACCGCGTAGACGAACCCCTCGAGCGAGCGGTACTCCAGCCGATTCCACACCCCCGGCGACGAGATCGGTTGCTGGGCCAGGATTTCGCGTGCGAAGGACACATTGAAGCGCCAGAAGTCGACGAGTTCGCACGGTGCGTCGATCTCGGCCTGGTAGGCGGACTTGGACTGCCCGAGCATCGTCGCGGCGGCGATCCGCTCGCGCCACGGCCCGGCGAGCAGGTCCGCGGCGCGCAGGAAGATCGCGGCCCGATCGTCGAACGGCATCGCCCGCCAGTCCGGGGCGGCGGCGGTCGCGGCCTCGACCGCCGCGGCGGCCTCACCGGCGGTGGCGTCGCGCAGGGTGCCCAGCGTCGCGGCGTGGCGGTGCGGCGGGACCACGGTGTACACCGAGCCCTCGCCGGGCACGTGCCGCCCGCCGATGACGTGGGTGATCTCGGTGGGCTCGGCGGACAGCTCGGCGAGCGCGGTCTGTAGTCGGGCGCGTTCCGGGGTCCCCGGGGCGAAGGTGCCGACCGGCTCGTTGACCGGCGGGGGAGTGTTCGCGATGGCGTCCATGGGGGCGGCTCCTGCGTCGTGGCGAGTAGCGGGATGTGCGCTAGTCAACACCTCCCGGACCCGGGCATAATCAGCTGATCGGATGAAGAACCGCCCGGTTCGTTGTCCGATCGGCCAACGGAGGTGTTCGATGTCGGAGCGGGCCACCACGCTCGGCGAGCTGCTCGCCGCGCTCGACCACACCGTCGCCACGCTCGTCGACGCACCGGCGGGCCAGGACGTGGTGTTGCGCTCGGTCGCGCTCGCCGAGCCCGCCGACCTGCCCGAACACCTCGAGACCGTGGGCGCGCTGCCCGAGGTCTACCTGCTCGTCGGCATGGACGCCGCGGCCACGGTGGCCTGGTTGGCCGGGGTCGGTCGCCGCCGGCTCGCGGATCGGCCGCGGGTGCTGATGACCAAGAGCGCCAACGACTCACCCGAGGTCCGCGCCGCCGCGCACGAGGCGGGCCTGGCGCTGGTGCACGTGCACCGCCACGCCCGCTGGGACCAGGTGTTCGCCCTGGTGCGCCGCATGCTGGCCCGCTCACCGGGTCAGCGCGCCGCCGCCGACGACCACGACCTGCTCGCCCCCGACACCGACCTGTTCGGGCTGGCCCAGGTGGTCGCCAGGGAGACCGGCGGGATGGTCTCGATCGAGGACGCGCACTCGCGGGTGCTGGCCTACTCCGCCTCCGACGGCTCCGCCGACCAACTCCGCATCCGGTCCATCCTCGGCCGCGAGGGCCCCGGCGACTACCTGCGCATCCTGAGCGAATGGGGCGTCTTCGACCGGGTGCGGCGCAGCGACGAGGTGGTCGAGGTTCCCGAACATCCCGAACTCGATATCCGTCGCCGGCTGGTGGTCGGGATCCGGCGCGGTACCGACGCCAGGGCCAGGATCCTGGGCACCATCTGGTTGCAGGAGGGTGACCGGCCGTGGGCGCCCGATGCCGCGCGGGTGTTGCGCGGCGCCTCGGCGGTGGCCGCGCGGATCATCGCGCGCCGACTCGACGCGCCCTCCACCGAGGCGGTGCTGGTGCGCCGGTTGTTCGGCGCGCACGGCGACGGGGTCGACGTGCCGTCGGTGGCCGCCGCGCTGAACCTGCCCGAGGCGGGCCCGGCCGCGGTGATCGGCTTCGCCCCGATCGGGCCGGCCACCGACCTCGCCGCCTCGCGCGCGCTGATCCGCTTGCACGCCAGCGCCTTTCGCGAGGACTCGGTGACCGAGCTGCTCGGCGACCGGGTGTATGTGCTGCTGCCGACCTATCACTCCGAACGCGGCGTGGGCTCGTGGGTGCGCGAGCTGGTGGCCCAGTTGGAACAGTCGCGCGCCCTGATCGTGCGCGCCGCGGTGGCCGCTCCCGTCGCCGGACTCACCGCCGTCGCCGCCGCCCGCGTCGAGGTGGATCGGGTGCTCGACAGCCCCGCCGCCGCCTCCGGCAGTCGCGTCGCCACGCTGGCCGAGGCGCGCACCGCGGTCCTGCTCGCCGAGATCATCGCGCTGATCCGCACCCGCCCCGAACTGCGCGACCCCCGCCTGCGCGCCCTCGACGACTACGACCGCGAACACGGCGCCGACCTGCGCGCCTCGCTGCGGACCTACCTGCGCGCGCACGGCGAGGTCAGCGCGGCCGCCGCGGTGCTGCGCGTGCACCCCAACACCCTGCGCTACCGCCTGCGCCGCGCCGAAACGGTCCTCGGCGTCGACCTCGCCGACCCGGCCGACCGCCTGCTGCTCGACATCCAACTGGCCGCGGCGGGGCCGGACCGACCCGCCGACCGGGCGGTGCCCTGAGCGCGGCCCCGACGCCACTACCCTCGACCAGGACGAACACCAACAGCTCCATCGACGAGGAGGTCGCCGTGGTCGAACCGGTCATCGTGGTGATGGGGGTGTCGGGGTGCGGGAAGACGACGGTCGGGGCGATGGCCGCCGACCGCCTCGAGGTGCCCTACGCCGAGGGCGACGATTTCCACCCGATGGCCAATATCGAGAAGATGGCCTCGGGCATTCCGCTCACCGACGAGGACCGCTGGCCGTGGCTCGAGATCGTCGCGGACTGGCTGGGCGAGCATCAGGAAACCGGCGGGGTGGCCACCTGTTCGGCGTTGCGCCGCGTCTACCGCGACCACCTGCGGGCCAAGGCGCCCGAGACCTACTTCGTCTACCTGGCCGCCACCCGCGAGGAACTATTGCGCCGGATGACCGGTCGCCTGGGGCACTTCATGCCGACGGTGCTGCTCGATTCCCAACTCGACATCCTCGATCCGCTCGCACCCGACGAGGCGGGCGTGGTCCTCAACGCCCTGCAGCCGCCCGGCAAGCTCGTCTCCGAGGCGGTCGACGCCTGGATCACCGATCACCGGTGAAGCAGCGGGTGTAGTTCCTCGACCGGTGCGAGCATCAGCAGCGCGCCGACGACCAGGGCCGTCAGGCACACCGCGGCGAAGAACAGCACCCACAGCAGTGCGGGCAGGTGCGTCAACCGGGCCAGCTGGTCGGCGTCGGAGTCGGTGCGCCCGGGTTGCCTGCGGCGGCTGCGCTGCAATTCGAACACCGGGCGCACGGCCGCGGCCAGCAGGAACCACGCCGCCAGATACGCGAACGCGGCTTGGAGCAGATCGCTGCCGAACCACGACACCCCGAACACCAGCGCACCCAGCACCGCCACGGTGAGCAGCCCGTACATATTGCGCACCTTGATCAGCACCGCCGCCAACATCACCAGCGTCGCCCACAGCATCACCGTCACCCGCCCGGTCCCGAGCAGCGCCGCGTAGCCGAGCCCGAGCAGCGCGGGCGCCGGATATCCGGCCGCGGCGGTGAGGATCATGCCAAGACCACTGGGTTTGCCGCTGGACACGGTCAGGCCCGAGGTGTCGGTGTGCAGGGTGATCGCGTGCAGCCTGCGCCCTGTGAGCAGCGCCACCAGCGCGTGTCCGCCCTCGTGCGCCACGGTCACCGCGGCGCGGGTGAGCCGCCACAGCGGGCGGTAACCGACCAGGACCAGTGCCACCGCCGCCGTGGCGAGCACGAGCCACCAGGCGGGCGCGGGCTGGGGTGCGAGGAGGCGGTCGAGCAGCGTGCTGGCGGATCCGGTGTTCACCGTCGCACTCTATCCGGGCGCGGGGGTGCCCGGCGGCGGTGTCACACATCCCTTGCGACACTGTCACTTACGGTCGCGCGACGTGGTAGCAATGAGCATGCCGATGCGCCCCCACCGCTGGACTCCGCCGCGACCCACCGCCCGCGCGCGACAGACCCACAGCGATCCACCGCTGCCGCCCCCGCGCCTGTTGCCGCTGCCCGGCAACGGCCCGGAGGACGTGGTGGTGCTCGCCGACGGTCGCCTGGCCACCGGCACCGACGACGGCGCGATCCTGCACGTGGACCCCGCCAGCGGCACGGTCGAGCAGATCGCGCACGTCGAGGGCCGCCCGCTCGGGCTGCACGCCGAGACCGACGGCGGCCTGCTGATCTGCGTCGCCGGTCGCGGTGTGCTGCGGCTGTCCGAGCCCGGCGGTGAACTCGAGGTCGTCGTCGGTGAACTCGACGGCGCGCCGTTGCTGTTCCCCAGCAACGTGATTCGCGACTCCGACGGCACGATCTACTTCACCGTCTCCTCGCGTCGCTGGCCGTTCGAGGAGTGGATGACCGACATTCTCGAACACTCCGGCAGCGGCGCGCTGATCCGCCGCACCACGGACGGGCAGGTGGACGTGCTCGTCGACGGCCTCCAATTCGCCAACGGCGTGGTCCTCGCGCCCGATCGCTCCTGCCTGCTCGTCGCCGAGACCGGCGCCTACCGCATCACCCGCTACTGGCTGACCGGCCCGCACGCGGGCACCAGCGACCACCTCGTGGAGAACCTGCCCGGCTCACCCGACAACATGTTGCTCGGCAGCGACGGCCTGGCGTGGGTCGGCCTCGTGGCGCCACGAAACCCCCTGCTGGACACGCTGTTCCCACTGCCCGGCATCCTCCGTCGCGTGGTCGACGCCCTCCCGGACGTCCTCACCCCGGCCCCCGCCCGCACCACCTGGGTGCTCGCGCTGGCCTTCGACGGCACCCTGGTGCACGACCTGCAACGCGCGGACTCCGACTTCGGCCTGGTCACCGCCGTGGCCGAACACCAGGGCACCCTCTACCTCGGCAGCCTGTCCGATCCCGCGATCGCGGTGACCTCGATTCCCTGATCGGCGCGCACGACCGTCGAGGGCAGCGGGTGATCCGGCTCGAGCGCGGGCAGTCCGTCGATGCTGGTGGCGTTGTCCCCGGCGATGCGGCGCGCGAAATCGGCGTCGGTGCGCCGGGTATGGGCCTCGTCGAGGATGGGTCGTTCCTCGACGAGGTCGAGCTTGGGCACCGACCACCCGCACGAGTCGGCGATCCGCTCCACCGAGATCACCACCGCCGCCCGCAATCCCGTGTGTCCGGAGCCGAAATGGGCGCGCAGGGCGTCGAATTCGGGGGAGTCGGGGCGCACGACGCGGCCGGTGCCGAACAGTCGCAGGATCCGCGCGGTGCGGCCGAACGAACAGAACATGACGGTGATGCGGCCGTTGTCGCGCAGGTGCGCGATCGTCTCCGAGCCGCTGCCGAACAGGTCGAGGTAGGCGACGGTGTGGTCGTCGAGCACCGCGAAGGTGTCGCGATAACCCTTGGGGGACACATTGACCCGGCCACCGACGGAGGGGGCGGTACCGAGGAAGAACATCGGCTGTTCGGCGATGAACGCCCGCAGTTTGTCGTCGATCCGCTCGAAAACCTTGCCCATGACGCACTCCCTCGTCCCACCCGACGGTGGGCTCCCACCCCTACGGTATCGACCGGGGTGCGGCCTCGGCCAGCCCGGCTCTTCGGTTCACGCTGAGGGTTATCGCAGACTTCGGCCGCGTCGTATCCGACGATGACTGTCATGACCCAGACCGCTCCAAGCCCCGCCCATCTCGTGCAGCAGCGCTACGCCGACCCCACCACCGATGCCCCCGAACAGTGGAATCCGGTGCTCGAGGTCCTGCACACGCACAAGTCGGTGCGCCGCTACCTGCCGACCGAGGTGTCCCCGGAGACGATCCGGCTGCTGGTCTCGGCCGCGCAGTCCGCGCCCACCTCGTCGAACCTGCAGGTGTGGAGCGTGATCGAGGTCCGTGATCCGGCTCGGCGCGCGCGACTGGCGAAGATCGCGGGCGGGCAGGTCCATATCGAGCAGGCGCCGGTGCTGCTGGTGTTCACCGCCGATTTCGCCCGGTTGCGCCAACTCGCCGACGACCACGGCGCGCCCCTGGACGGCGCCGACTACCTCGAGTCCAGCTATGTCGGTTTCGTCGACGCCGCGCTCGCCGCGCAGAACGCCGTGGTCGCGGCCGAATCCCTGGGCCTGGGCACCGTCTACATCGGCGCCCTGCGCAACGACCCCGAAGCCGTTGCGGCCGAACTGAATCTGCCCGACCAGGTCTTCGCGACCTTCGGCCTGGTCGTGGGCCACCCCGACCCCGCCGAGGGCACCCGGGTCAAGCCGCGCCTGCCCCAGACCGCGGTCCTGCACCAGGAGAGCTACGACCTGGCGGTCCAGCGCGAGCCGGTCGCCGAGTACGAGCAGCGGATCGGCGAGATCTACACCGACCAGGGGCTGCCGTTCTCCTGGACCGAACGCACCCTGGCCCGCCTCGGCACCAAGGCTTCGCTCAACGGTCGCCACCGTCTGAGGGAGTCCTTGGCCGCCAGGGGTTTCCGCCTGCACTGAGACACGTCATCGTCGGCTCGCGCCCGGCTGCTGACCGCGCCGGTGGTCGTGCAGTCGAGTCGGGTCGTCCCGCGTTCAGCCGCGTAGCCGGCGCGTCGATCGGGCTCGGTGTCCTTCAGCCGTTGATCGCCGCGCGGGTGAGTTCCAGTGAGTGGATGCGCGCGTCGAGGTCGTAGACGAGGGTGTTGAGCATGAGTTCGTCCGCGGCGGTGGCGTCGAGCAGGTGTGCCGCCTGCTCGCGCACCGTGTCCGGCGAACCCTGTAGCTGACCCGCTCGCCGCTGCGCCGCGAAGTGGCGTTCGGCGTCGGTGCCGGGGAACCCCGCGGCCTGTTCGGGAGTGGCGATGGCCTGCGGGCGGCCCGAGCGCAGATTGGCGAAGGCCAGGTCGCGCGGTGCGGCGAGCCGGTCGGCCTCGGCGTCGGTGTCGGCGCAGATCGCCGAGGCGGCCACGATCGTGTACGGCTCGGCCAGGGCCTGCGACGGCCGGAAGTTCTCCCGATACAGCGACAGCGCCGCCACCGTGTTGTCCGGCGCGATGTGGTGCGCGAACGCGAACGGCAACCCCAGCACGGCCGCCACCTGCGCGCTGTACCCGCTGGAACCGAGCAACCACACCTCCGGTTCCGCGCCCCGCCCCGGACTCGCCACGATGCCGCTGGGGTCGGCGCCGCGGAAGAACCCGATCAGCGCCGTGAGCTCCTGCGGGAACTCGTCCCCGCCCAGGCCCTGCGCACTGCGCCGCAGTGCCCGCGCGGTGACCGGATCGGTGCCCGGCGCCCGCCCGATGCCCAGGTCGATCCGGCCGGGATGCAGCGCCTCGAGCGTGCCGAACTGTTCGGCCACCACCAGCGGGGGATGGTTGGGCAGCATCACCCCGCCCGACCCGACCCGGATCTTCGCGGTCGACGCCGCCAGATGGGCCAGCACCACCGCCGGGGCCGCGCTCGCGATGCCGGGCATATTGTGGTGCTCGGCCACCCAGAATCGGTGAAATCCCAGCTCCTCGGCGCGCTGGGCGAAGCGGGTCGTGGCCTGCAACGCGTCACCCGCTGTCGCGTCGGACTGCACCGGTGCCAGATCGAGCACCGACAACGTGACGCTCATGAGCCTCCTCGAGTGTGTAGTACCCCTGTCGAAGCCAACCCGCGTCGCCGCGCCGGTATTTCCCGGCCTCGTTCGACGTGACCCCGGCCACGGTAGCGACAAACGCGGCCTCGACCGCCCATACCGGTCGGTCGCGTGTCGCCGCGCGCGGGCGCCGCCGTGGTCGTTTGCTGGAAAGCCGCTGGCAGACAAGCGTTTTCTGTCATACCCCCTCGGTATCGTTCGAGGTGTCACACAACGCGCCCGCCACTCGAGGTGGTCGGGCGGTGCGAGAACGGGGGCACGATATGAGTGACGAGACACGCGGCGATCTGCGGCCGCCCCGCCAGCACGGCACCACCTGGCGGGAATCGGAATATCGGGTACTGGCCGACGACCTGCGCGCGGGCACCGACCTGGCCCGTACGGCGGTCACCCTCGGCCGGACCGAATCGGCGGTGCGCTCGGCGCTGCGCCACTTCGTGCCGCCCGAGGAACGGGTGTCGACCGGCGATCGGGAACGGTGGATCCGCGCGCGGATCGTGGCCGAACCGGACTGGAACTGGTGGGCCGTCGTCGTCGACAATCACCGGCGAGTCCGCAGCGGCCTGTGGTTCACCCGCCACGAGCACTGCGCCCGCATCGGCTGGCGCCGCCGCACCCCCATGCCCGCGCTGGCCCAGGAGCTGGCCACCTCGGAGCTCTCGGTCGCCGAACTGTTGCGCGCACTGGGCCTGGTGGACAGCATCGAGGAGGCCGCCGACCGCCTCGGCGCCACCCCGGGCCTCGCGCTGGCCAAACGCGTCACCGCCCGCCGCGACGACGCCGTCGGCGCACGCTGGATCCTCGTGGTCGACGGCGCCGCGGGCACCACCCGCACCCGCAACGCACCCGTGCGCCGCCAGCTCTCCCTGCACGAGTCCCGCGCCGACGCCGAAGCTGAACGCGACCGAATCCTGTCCTGGCACAACAGAATCGGACCCGTCGACCCGGACGAGCAGGTCTGGTGGACCATCGCCGAACGCGGCATCGGCGCCACCGTCGGCCACACCCGCGCAGGCACCAACGACCCCACCGCCACCGGTGGCCGCATCCGCGCCGAAGCCCTCACCGTCGGCGACATCATCCGCGTTCCCGTCCCCGACGGCGGCCACCTCCAAGACCGCATCACCGCGATCACCCAACCCGCCGCGGGGGCCGCGATCGTCGTCGACCTCGCCCCGGTCGCGAACTCCCGCGTCCGCCGCGTCGTCGAATTCGACCCCGACGAAATCGTCGATGTGGTGCACAGATCGGAGGAACGCGCGAGCTAGCACGTCGGACGGCCGGGCACCGTCGCGCACGACACTCGCCGGGCGTACGAGATCGCCGCTGCCTGGTCTACGCCGGCGTGTCCGGGCGTCGGATCGCGCGGATCACCCCGGTCCGCAGGGGGAAGTCGAACTCGCCCGTGGCGGTCTCCGGCCTCGCGCGCAGGTAGTCCAGGATCCGGGCGAGCACCTCGGCGCGTTCGCGCTCGGAGATCACCACGGTGTGCGAGTGGGTGCCGATGGCCGTGGTCAGTGAGGCGGCGCTCCGGCGCTGAGTGTGGTCGAACTCGGCGGACTCGAAGGGCTCGAACAGCGGGTGCGCGGGCAGGGTGTCGCCGCCCGTCGCCGACGGGAACGACGCCGAGGTCCGCGAGACCCGGTGCAGCCCCGCCACCCAGTCGACCCGGTGGTCGTCGTTGTTCCAGAACGCGGCGAACACCCCACCGGGCCGCAGCACCCGCGCGATCTCAGGAAAAGCCAGCGCCTGGTCGAACCAGTGGAACGCCTGCCCCGCGACCACCGCGTCCACCGCCCCGTCCGCCAGCGGAATCGCCTCCGCCGCCCCGGACAACGCCGTCACCCCCGGATACCGCCGCTCGAACTCGCCGCGCATCGCGTCGTCGGGCTCCACAGCGATCACCCGCACGCCCGCCTCGAGCAACCCGCCGCTGAGCTTGCCCGTCCCCGCACCCAGATCCAGCACCACCAGCTCGTAATCGACCGCGTCAGGTCTCGGCACCGCCAGCTCGTTGTCGGCCGGGTCCGAGTCCAGCGCCACCGGCTCGGCGCCTGCCGCGACCGGTTCGAGTACCACCGGATCGTCGCGCGCCGCACCCAGATCCAGCACCACCGGATTGTCGCCTGCCGCAACCGGTTCCAGCGCCCACCGGATTCCCGCCTGCGGGTAGTCGGGCCGGTGTTCCGCGTAGATCGCGGCCTGTGTCCCGAACGATCCGGCCCGGCGCGCCCGCGTCTCGGCCGCGCCCTGATCTCCCGAACCCCACATTCCCGCCATGCGGTCACGCTAGCGGCGGCGCACGGCGGTGGCCATCGATCAGGTCGCGGTGGTTCTATCGTCGGCGACCGAGTCGTGATGGTCGGCGCGGCCCGGCATCGTGGCGGCGGCGATCAGCATGATCACGGCCATCGCCAGCATGGCCAGGAACACCAGGTGGATGCCGTGGGCGAGTTCGCCTGCGGTGGGGTGGTCGGGGTTGCGGATTCCGGCGTTGACGATGGCGCCGAAGACCGCGACGCCCACCGCGCTGCCCAGCGAGCGCGCGAACATGTTCGCGGAGGTGACCACCCCGCGTTCGTGCCACGGCGCGCTCGCCTGCGCGGCGATCAGGGTCGGCGAGGCCACCAAACCCATGCCCGCGCCGATCAGGAAGCACGACGCCGCGACCTGCCAGACACCGGCCTGCGGTCCGATCCACAGTGTCGTCGCGCACCCCACCGTCACGAGCGCGCCACCGATCACGGCGGTGACGCGAAACCCACACCGCAGGTACAGCTTTCCCGACAGCGTCGCGGCCAGCGGCCAACCCAGCGAGAGCCCGCCCACGGTGAGTCCGGCGATCAGCGCGCTCGTCCCGAGCACGCCCTGCGCGAAAGTCGGCACATACGAGGTCAATCCGAGCACGACGGCGCCGACGATCAGCGACACCGTGCTGCTCGCGATCACCACCCGGCGGGTGAAGATCCACAGCGGCAGAATGGGATTGGCCGAGCGCGCCTGCGTCACCGTGAACGCCACCAGCACCGCCAGGCTGCCCGCGAACAACACCAGCGACACCGGCGAGGTCCACGCCCACGCCTGCCCACCCTCGAGCAGGGCCAGGATCAGCCCGCCCGCGCCGACGGTGAGCAGCACCGCGCCGAGATAGTCGATCCGCTGCGTGCCGCGCACCGCCGATTCGGTGAAGTGGCGCACCAGCATCCAGCCCGCCACCGCGCACAGCGGCAGGTTGATCAGGAAGATCCACCGCCAGCTCAGATGGTCGGCGAACACCCCGCCGAGCAGCGGCCCCAGCACCGCCGAACTGGCCCACACGCCCGCCAGATAGCCCTGCACCCTGGCCCGTTCGGTGAGCGTGTAGAGATCACCGGCGATCACCATGGTCATCGGCTGGATCGCGCCGGCCCCGATGCCCTGGATCGCGCGAAAGACGATGAGCGCCACCATGCTCGTGGCCAACCCGCACAGCAGCGAACCCAACGCGAAGGCCACGATCCCGAACAGGATCACCGGTTTGCGCCCCACCATGTCGGCGAGCTTGCCGTAGATCGGCACCGTCACCGCCTGCGCCAGCAGGTAGAGGGAGAACAGCCACGGGAACATCGCGAACCCGCCGAGGGAGTCGGTGATGGTGAGGACGGCGGTGGCGATGATGGTCGAGTCGAGCGCGATGAGCCCCGTGGCGAGCATGAGCGAGGCCAGGATCGCCCCGCGCTCGGAACGGAAGCCGACGGCCGGACTCGCGGTACCTGTCGCCACCGACATCCTCTCGTTGCTCCGACGAACAACGTTCAACGTATCGGTGACACGGCATGTCGCGCGTCCCGTTTTCCCCGGGTGTGACGCGATCGGTGCGCGCCGCGGTCGAGCGCCCGGATCGCGTGCCCACGTCCCTCTTTCGGGGGATTGCGCGTGTCACCCGATGTCCTCCCTCGACGGCCTGATCGACGCCGCCGAAGCCGCCGGGGGCGCGGTCACCGTGCACCGCCCCGCCGACCTCGACCTGCCCACCGCCGCCGGATCTGTCCGCGCTCACCGACCGCGAACAGCAGGTGCTGGCCGGACTCGGCGCCGGCCTGTCCAACAGTCAGATCGGCGCCCGCCTGCGCATCGGCGAGGCCACCGTGAAAACCCACGTCTCGCGGGGTGCTGAGCAAGCTCGGGGTCCGCTCCCGGGTCCAGGCCGCCGTGATCGCCGCGCGATCGGGCCTTGACCTGCCCTGATCAGGGTCGAAAACCGACGATGCCCCGGCAACCGTGCGGGCTGCCGGGGCATCGGGTCGGAACGGGGCTCAGCGTGCGGGTTGCGGGTCGGACTGATCCGGACGAATCCGGCGAGATTCAAACCAATAGGTCAGGGAAACGGTCGCATAGGAAGCGACTACCACTGCTGCGATCACCAGAAGAAACGCGACTAACAAGGGAATGAAGAAAGCCATGTGCCCTCCTCGCGGTACGGTAGGTGTGCGATGAAGGTGGTGGTCAGCGCCTCGTCGCGCCGATTTTCGAACGAGCCCCGCACCTCGATACTAGGGCCACGGCGCGACACAGGCACGTCTATGAGACTGTGACTGCGGTCATGGTTTAACCGCAGTGTTGCCCGCATCACCAGATCTGGTTTCTACCGCGTCACGAGTTCTCGACATCGGCGTCATCACGAACAACCGACGAAGGAGCACCGATCGTGAGCATGATCCTGGCCGCAGTGCACGACACCTACGGCATCGTTGTCGCCCAGGTGGGCAATCCCACGCCGGAGGCACCGCCTATGGCCGAGAAGGTGATGCAGCTCGGCCGGTATTTCACCTGGATGATCCTGCTGTCGGGCGTCACGGCCATCACCTACGGCGGCGGTCGTTTCGCCTGGGAGAAGTGGAACGGCGGCGGCCTCCAGTCCCCGAAGATGATCGCCAGCGCCATGGCCGGTGGTGCGGTGGCCACGAGCGCGGGCACGATCATGAACGCGGTCATCGGCGCCTGATTTTTCCGGCCGTGGCGTCGAACGACGCCACGGCCGACGGATTTCCTTGGGAAGCAACAGCTTCGGCGTGATCGGTGGTTCAGACCCGGAAGTGCCGTTCGGTCACCGGGAGCGGGGCCAGGGTTTCGGAGATCCGGGCGACCAGCTGCCACGGCCGATCGAGGTCGGTGGCCGCTTTCCCGCTGGTCAGGATGGCGCCGGAGAGTCCGCGGTCCGGGTCAGCCCAGCCGTACTGGGTGGTCAGGCCGCTGCGACCGAAATGGGCGCCGGTGTCGCGACCGAACTTGGATCGGCGCGCGCCCAGTTCGAAGCCCGCGCGACTGACCCGCCCGGCCAGACCGGGGATCCGGTCGGCCGGTGTGATCGCGGCGCGCAGCGTGTCGGGTTCGATGACCCGGACGCCGTCCAATTCGCCACCGCGCGCGAGGATTTCGTAGAAGCGCGACAGTTCGTAGGCGGTGGTCACCAGGTTGCCCGAGGGCAGTTCGGCGGCGAGGAACGCCGCTTCGGTCGCCTTGGAGGCGTTGTCCATGCGGCCACCGAGGGCCTTGCCCGCCAGGAAGCGCGCGAGTTTCGGTTGCGGCGGACCGGTTTTCACGCTCGGCACGACCTTGTCGACATCGGCCGGGTCGACGCCGAAGTTGGTCCAGCGGAAGCCCAGCGGGGTCAGCACCTGGTCGGCGAGGTGCTCGCGCATGCGCTTGCCGGTGGCCCGCTGCACCAGCAGGCGTTGGATCAACCCGCTGGTCAGGGCGTGGTAGACACGGAAGCGGCCCGGCGGCCAGGTCGGTTTCAGGTCGATGAGTGTGCGCAGTGCCAGGTCCTCGTCGAGGACGGCGGCGGTGCCGCTGTGGGGTGCGGTGATGAACGGGACGCCCGCCGAATGCGAGAGCACATCACCGATGGTGATCACGCCCTTGCGATGGGAGGCGAACTCCGGAATGTAGTCGGCCACCGGATCTTTCAGCGCGAACGCGCCCTGCTCGACGAGCAGCGACATCACCGTGGCGGCGACGCCCTTGGCGGTGGAGAACCCGCAGAACGGCGACTCCGGGGTCACCGGGATCTTCACCGCGTCCGGCCGATCGGCGGGCGCGTTGCCCCAGCCGTGCCCGATCGCCCGATTCAGCACGATGGCGCCGTTGCGCCGCAGACACACCTGAATGGCGGGGGTGGTGCCCAGCGCGTACCACCCGCGCACCGAGGCCCAGATCGCTTCGACCTCGGCGCGGGTGGTTCCGGCGTCGGCCGGTTCGTCCTCGTGGCCGACCGTCGTCACCGCGTCCAGGTCCTCGGTCACGGTCACCAGCGGGGCGAGAAGTGCACTCATCGGGCCAGCCTACCGACGCCGACCTGTGATAATCCTGAGCGCGCTGCCCGCCGACCGGCGGCACAACCGCCCGTCGCGGGGTGACCCGCGGTGCTCCGCGCGCCGCGGAACCGCCACCGGAACCGGTGCCCGAATCCGCGCTGCCGGGTGGCTGCGCGGACTCGGTGGCTCCCCGGTCACGCCTGCGCCAGGGATGCCTCGGCGCGCGCGGGGTCGATCGGGGTGCGGCCGGCGGCGGTCACCGCGCGACGGGCATAGGCCCGCACATCGGCGTCGGGGTCGGTGATCGCCGACTCGAGCGCGTCGAGGGCGGCGGTGCTGTCCGGCCAGGTGGACAGGGCCAGCACCGCGGCCTTGCGCACGTCGAGGTGCCGATCGGTCAGCGCCTCGGTCAGCGGCACCACACCCACCTCGGGAGTCGACCCCGCCAGCCCGCGAGCGGAACCGACGCGGACCTGCCAGGCGGAATGTCGCAGTGCCGCAGTGAGTTCGACGACATCCTCGGCGGCGGTGCCCAACGCGGCGTAGGCGGTGAGGGCGGCGGCGCGAACCAGCGGATCGGGGTCACCGGTGAGCACGCGGATCACCTCGACCCCGCCGGCACCGATCGAGGCCAACCCGTGCGCGACGGCGATGCGCACCTCCCGGTTGACGTCCCCGGCGATCGAGGCCACCGCGTCGGCATCATCGAGCGACACCAGCGCCCGCACCGCCTCGATCCGCACCCGATGGTCGGTATCACCCAGTGCCACCCGGTAATCCGCCGCGTCGCCCGCTCGCAGCGCGCGAAGCAGATCCACGACGGTGGCGCGGACCAGCGGATCGGGGGAGCCCAGATGCTCGGCGAGCGCGCCGGCGCCCGGCACCACCTCCACCAGTTCCCGCAGGCTCTCGGTGGCCGCCCGCCGCACCGAGGCCGCCTCGTCACCCAGCGCCCGCACCAGTTCGTCGGCGAAGCCCTCGGGGGTGTTCTCGGTGAGCACCGACAGCGCCGCCACCCGCACCACCGGGTCGGGATCGGCGAGGTAGCTCGAAAGGTCCTCGACCGCAGGGGAATCCAGGGCGAGCAGCGTGACCAAGCGCGGTGAGGACGGGGTGACCGGGGCGGTGGCGACCCGTGCGGGCGCGTCACGCTGCGGTGCGCGGGTCCCCACCAGTTCGGGTTGCGCGATCACCTCGACGATCGGTTCGGCTGAGGGCACATCGTCGAGTCCGGGAACCGGCACCAGATACGGCGCCACCGACCGCTTCACGAATTCCATGGCCCCGTCGACGGTTTTGCGCAGGTTCAGGTGGAAGTTCCACGACTCGTCGTCGCGCTCGGGGATGTCGGCGCGATCGTGATAGAGCCCCCAGCGCGACTCGGTGCGGGTCAGCGAACTGCGCGACGCCATTTCGGCGCAGTCGCGAATGAACTGCACCTCCACCGCCCGCATGAGTTCGTGCGGGGTGTGCGCGCCGATTCCGTCCACCTCGGCCCGCATCCGCTCGAACGTCTCCACCGCGATCGACAGTTTCGCGGCCGTCTTCGGCGGTGCCACATAGTCGTTCACGAACCGGCGCAGCTTGTACTCGACCTGCGTCTGCGGCGGCCCCTCGGGTTGGCGCAACGGCCGGTAGATCAGTTCGTGGGCCTCGGCGAGCTGGTCGGTGGGCAGCGCGGTCGGGGCGTCGAGCTCGGCCAGTGTCGAGGCCGCGTGGGTGCCGGCGAGATCGCCGTAGACGAACGCGCCGATCATGTAGTTGTGCGGCACGCACGCCAGATCGCCTGCCGCGTACAGGCCGGGCACCGTGGTGCGGGCGTTCTCGTCCACCCACACCCCGGACGCGGAATGTCCGCCGCACAAACCGATTTCGGAGATGTGCATCTCGATATCGTGGGTGCGGTAGTCGTGGCCGCGGTTGGCGTGGAAGGTGCCGCGGGTGGGGCGCTCGGTGGTGTGCAGGATCGATTCCAGCGTCGACAGGGTCTCGTCCGGCAGGTGCGAGACCTTGAGATAGATGGGCCCGCGCGCGGATTCGATCTCCTGCTTCACCTCGGCCATCATCGCCCCCGACCAGTAGTCGGAGTCGACGAACCGCTCACCCTCGGCATTGACCTGGTACCCGCCGAACGGGTTGGCCACATACGCGCAGGCGGGACCGTTGTAGTCCTTGATCAGCGGATTGATCTGGAAGCACTCGATCCCCGACAGCTCCGCACCGGCGTGATAAGCCATCGAGTAGCCGTCGCCCGCGTTGGTCGGATTCTCATAGGTGCCGTACAGGTACCCCGACGCCGGGAGCCCGAGCCGACCACACGGACCGGTCGCCAGAATCACCGCCTTCGCGGCCACCTCGACGAATTCGCCGGTGCGCGTGTTCAATGCGGCCGCGCCCACCGCGCGCCCCTCGTGCGTGAGCACCCGCACCGGCATCAACCGGTTCTCGATCCGGATCTTCTCGCGCATCGTGCGCTGTCGCAGCACGCGATACAGCGCCTTCTTCACGTCCTTGCCCTCGGGCATCGGCAGCACATACGACCCGGACCGGTGCACCCGTCGCACCGCGTACTCGCCGTACTCGTCCTTCTCGAACTTCACGCCGTACCGCTCGAGTCGCTGCACCATCGCGAAACCCCGTGTGGCGGTTTGATACACGGTGCGCTGATCCACGATGCCGTCATTGGCGCGGGTGATCTCGGCGACGTAATCCTCCGGCACGGCCTTGCCGGGAATGACGGCGTTGTTGACCCCGTCCATGCCCATCGCCAGCGCCCCGGAATGGCGCACGTGCGCCTTCTCGAGGAGCAGCACGTTCGCGCCGGACTCGGCGGCGGTGAGCGCGGCCATCGTGCCAGCGGTGCCGCCGCCGATGACGAGCACATCGCAGTCGAGCCGAATACGGTCGGCCAGGTCGGGAATGTTCACAGGGACTCCAGGATTCGGGCCCGGAGCGCGTGCCGGTCGACCGGTTCGCGGGGTTCGGGCACCTCGACGACCGCGCGCAGCGAACCCGCGCCGAGTACGGCGATGCGGTCCCCGAGCAGCAGGGCCTCGTCGAGGTCGTGGGTGACGAAAACGATCGTGGTGGGATGCGCGCGCCAGGTCTCGATGAGCAGGCGCTGCATGTCGGTGCGGGTCTGGCTGTCCAGGGCGCCGAACGGTTCGTCCATGAGCACCGCGCGCGGCGAGCCGGCGAGGCTGCGGGCGAGCTGAACCCGTTGGCGCATCCCGCCGGACAGGTCACGCGGCAGGTAGTCGCCGTAGGCGGTGAGCCCCACCTCGTCGAGCCAGCGCTGTGATTGCGCGGCCCGCTCGCCCCGCGCGACGCCCCGAAGGCGCAGGGCCAGGTCGATATTGGCGCGCGCGGTGCGCCACGGCAGCAGCGCGTCGTCCTGGAACACCAGCGCCCGATCGGCCGAGGGCCCGGTCACGATGTCCGCGTCGGCGCGGATCACCCCGCCCGACGGCTTGCGCAGCCCGGCCAGCGCGCGCAGCAGCGTCGACTTGCCGCAACCGGATTTGCCGACGAGCACGAGGATCTCGCCCGCGGCGACGGTCAGATCGATGTCGCGCACCACAGCTTGGGCGCCGTAGCTGATCCGAACGGATTCGAGATCGAGCCGCATGCCGACCGAGACGGCGGGCGCGGTGGTGGTCGTGGTCATGCGGCGACCTCTCTCGGCAGCCAGCGGGTCACCCGGCGGCCTGCCAGTTCGACGATTCCGGAGGTGAGGAAACCGAGCACCCCGATGGTGATCATCCCGACGAACACCGCCGGGTAGTCGACGATGGTGTAGGACTGCCAGGTGCGATAGCCGATGCCGAGGCGCCCGGAGATCATCTCCGCCGAGATCAGGCAGATCCAGGCCACGCCCATGCCCACCGACAGCCCGCTGAACACCCCGGGCAGGATGCCGGGCATCACGACCCGGGTCAGTACCTCGCGCCGCGAGGCGCCGAGTGTGCGCACGGCGTCCTCCCAGATGGTCGGCAGCGCGCGGGTGGCGTGGCGGGTGCTCACCAGCACCGGGAACAGCGAGGCGGTGAAGGTGATGAACACGATGCCGGATTCGTCGCTGGGGAACAGCAGGATCGCCACCGGCACCAGCGCGATCGCGGGAATCGGGCGGATCAACTCGGCCAGCGGACCGAACACATCGGCCAGCAGACGCGAGCGGCCCAGACCGATCCCGGCCAGCACGCCCACCACCGCCGCCAGCCCGAACCCGGTGACGATCCGCACCAGCGACTGCGCCACGTCGAGGTAGTACTGCCCGGTGCCGAGGTGCTCCCCGAACTCGGCGACGATCTCGGTCACCGTCGGCAGCGTGTCGAAGCGCAACCACAGGCGCAGATCACCCGCGGTGAGCACCTGCCACACGCCGATCGCGGCGGCGACCGAGGCGATCCTGATCGCCCGCGACACCCACACCGATCGGCCGGTCGTGCTCTCGGTGTCGACGGTCTCGGTGGGTGGCGCGGTGAGCTCGGTGCCGTTGCCGAGGGTCGGGTGCGGTGTCGCCTTCGGGAGCGTGGCCTCGGCCGTCGCGACGGTGGAGTTATCGGTTCGGCGCGACCCGGCGGGGTCGTTCTCTGTCAGTTCGATACCGGCAGCCGTGGCTTCGGCCTGGGTGTGTGCCCCGGGAACCGTGCTCATCCGCGGACTTCCGTCACGGCTTGCTCGTACGACACCGCCGCGGCACCCGGGTGGGCGGCGCGGTAACGATCGGCAGCCGCCTGCGTGGTGAACGGCAGGTACCGCGCGCCATCACGCAACCAGATGGCCTTGTCGGCGAACCAGCGCGTGCCCAGTTCGGCATCGGGCACATACACCGCGCGCACCGTCTTGCCCTGCGCCGTCAGCGCCTGGACCGCCCGCAGCAGGCAGCCGGGATTCGCGGCGGGCTGCGGCTTGTCGGCGCCGTCGACCCAGATCTCCCCGGCCAGCGCCGGATCCTGCACGGGCACAGCGCAGATCGGGTCGGTCCCGGTCACCTTGCTCGGATTGGTCTGTGTCGCCAGCGCGGCGTCGTAGTCGGCGCCGGTCTCGGCGAACGCCTTGCGCAGCGGACCGTCCTGCACGAACCCGTCGATATCGAGTTCGGCGAAATCACCGATTGACTTCAGGTAGTTCACGTCGTCGCGGAACGCGGCAATCAGGCTCGCCTTGAGCGTGGTGTCGAAACTGGTTCCGCCCGGACCGTTGTAGAGATACACCACCTCCTGCGGCAATCCCGAACCCTTGGCGACGATATCGGCTGCCTCGAACGGCTTTTCGTTCAGGAACGCCGTCGCGTCCAATTGCGCGGCCAGGAACGCCTGCAATACCTCGGGATGATCGGCGGCGTAGGCGCGCCGGGCGACCACACCGTGGAAGGTCGGCACATTCAATTCGGCACCGTCATACAGCAATTTGGCTTTGTTCTGGTGCACGAGTAGTCCCGGCCACGCCACGAATTGCGACAGTGCGCTCACCTGATGCGATTCCAGCGCGGTCGCGCCCACCTGCGGCTGCTGATTGAGCACCTCGACGCCCTTGGCCGGATCGATCCCGGCCCGCGACAGCGCCTGCACGAGCGTGCCGTGCCCGGCCGACCCCACACTCGCCGAGATCTTCTGGCCCGCGAGGTCGGTCAGCGATCGTGCCGTCGAATCATTCGACACCACAACCATATTGAGCGCGCCCTTGGGGTTGTAGCCGGTGATCGACACCAGTTCTGTGCGGGCCCGCTCGTTGGCCTGGGTGCGAGAACCGTTGATCAGCAACGGATAGTCGCCCATCGAGCCGATATCGATCTTCTCGGCCACCATCTGCGCGGTGATCGGGGCGCCGGTATCGTAGTCCTGCCACTCCACCTGATATTTCGCGCCACCACCGTCGGTGATCTTCCGCAAACGCTGTTCCAGGTAACCCTGCGCTTTGAGCAGGGTGCCCGCGGTGACGGTATTGATGGTCTTGGACTGGTAGCCGATGACGACCTTGACGGTGCCCGCCGGTGCGGCATCGGAACTTTCGAGGGAACAGCCCGTCGCGGCGAGCGCGAGAGCCAGGGCGAGCGGGACGAAACGAGTGATCTTCATACGAAAAATTCCCGGGGGTTTCAGCGAAGCAGATAGGGCATATTGACGGTGACGGCCCCGGTGGGGCAGCGCGCGGCACAGGGTCCGCAATACCAACATTCATCGACGTGCATATAGGCCTTGCCCGAATCCTCGTGAATGGCAAGGGAATCGAGCGGACACATATCCACGCACAGGGTGCACCCGGTGATGCACAACGATTCGTCGATCGTCACCGGGACGTCGGCGCGCTGGGGAACCAATGCCATTACAGGACCTTCCATTCGGGAGCGCTGCGGGTGAGGCTGCCGCGCATGGTGATGCGGTCACCGCGCATGCGGATGTATTCGAGGTCGACGGGCCGGCCGTCGTCGAGGTGGGTGAGGCGTTCGAGCATCAGCAGCGGGGCGCCCGCCGGGGTGTCGAGGGTGGTGGCGGTGTGCGGGTCGGCCGCGACGGCCTCCAACGCGAGCTCCGCGGCACCCAGCGACCGGCCGGTGATCTGTTCGAGCAGGACGAATACATCGGTGGTCTCGAGATCGTGGGTGAGCAGCTCGACGCCGATATCGGGCGCGAGATAGGTGAGGTCCAGGCTCAGCGGCAGATCGGCGAGAAACCGCAGCCGTTCGATGTAGACGACCTCGTCGCCCGGGTCCAGGTCGAGCCTGCGCGCGACGGCCGGGGGAGCGGTGATCGTGGTCGCGGCGCGCACCTCGTTGCGGACGGTGCCGTGCCCCTTGAGGGTCTCCTGGAGGCCGAGCAGGGCGTCGAGGCCGTGGTCGAACTTGCGGGCCGACACCCGGGTGCCGACCTTCGGGGCACGATCGATGAGGCCCTCGTCGCGCAGCAGCGTCAACGCTTCGCGCACGGTGTTGCGGGAGGTGTTGTGCTCGGCGGCGAGTTCCTGCTCGCCGGGCACCGTGCCCGTCACCGCGCCCGCCAGGATCTGGTGGCGCAGGATATCGGCGACCCGGCGCGCCCGATCGGCGCGCTGACCGCGGATCGGGGTGGGCTCCGGGAGCTCTGATTTCTCGCTGACCTGCATGAACAGTGACGATAGCGGCGATTTTCCGACCGCTCGGTCGGCGCTTCGGCTGCCCGAATTCAGCCGATGTTTCTCCGCCGGGTCGCCGTTCGCGCGACCTGCGCGGACGGCACGCTGATCGGCTATTACGCCACCTGGGCGCGGGTGCCCGACATTGCGATCACGTCGATCGCAATGTCGGCGTCGATCACGGTTGGCCGGGATTGAGCACGATGAACAGCCCGTGCGCCTCGGCGCACAGCCGCTCGCCGTCGTGCATCGTCGCCCGCAGATACACCTTGCGACCCTCCACCCGTTCGGCCCACGCGCGCACGGTGAGCTCGCGGTCGAGCGGGGTGATCGAGCGGTAGTCCAGGGTGAGCGAGGCCGTGCGGGTCACCGATTTGGTGGCCAGGGCGGCGGTCATGCCGATGATGTCGTCGAACGCGAGTGCGATGTGCCCGCCGTGCGCGGCGTTGTTGCCACCGAGGTGGAATGTGCGGAAGGTGACCTTCGCGGTCACGCCCTCGCGGCTGCCGCTGACCACCGTGTACGGCGGCAGGGTGATGTTGCCGCGCGCGGGTAGGTCGGTGCGGGTCCAGCTCGGCGAGGACCACTCGTCCACCACGCCCTCGTCGAGGCGGGCATTGAGCTGTTCGAGGGTGGTGATCGCGTCTTTGGCCAGCTCGTCGGACGGGCTGAGCAGTCGCGCCCGGTCCATCAGGGCCCGAACCTGCTCGATCAGTTCGCCCAGATGCGGGCCGCCGGCGGTGATGTCGTTGCCGCGATCCTTGCGGGCCTGGATCAGCTCGGCAACCGGCCGGAATCCGCCTTCGTGATGCTTCTCGTCCGGGAGCGGGGTACCGACCTGTGTTTCGTCCATATGTAACACGTTATCGCTGTCGAGCTGGCTGTTCGCGCCGGGGATCGGTGTCGGGTCCACTAGGCTGGGTGCCGAATACCGAGCAGGTCTCCTACGTACCGGGGCGTCGGCACACCGCTGGTGGTGCCCCTCCGGGTGAGCGGCGAAAGGCTGAACGCATGGGTATCGCGGCGGTTGTGTTCGACATGGATGGCGTGCTGATCGATTCCGAACCCCTCTGGGAAAAGGTCAGACACGATTACGTGGTTCTCAAAGATGGCCGGTGGCAACCGGATTCGCAGAAGAAGATGATGGGGATGAGCACCGTCGAGTGGTCGAGCTACATGGCCGACGATCTCGGGGTCGCCGAACCGGCCGAGCAGGTGGCCTCCGACATCATCGACCTGATGGCCGAGAAGTACGCCCAGCACGTGCCGCTGCTGCCCGGTGCGGTGGAGGCGGTGCGGCGGTGCTCAGGCAGCTGGACGTTGGGATTGGCCAGTTCGTCGCCGGCCACGCTGATCGATCTGGTGCTGGCCAAGGCCGGGCTGATCGACTCGTTCTCGGCGGTGTTGTCCACCGAGGAGGTCGGGCGTGGGAAACCGGCGCCCGATGTGTATCTGACCGTTGCGCAGCGGTTGAGTGTGGATCCGAAAGACTGTACGGCCGTGGAGGATTCGACCAACGGTCTGCTCTCGGCGCATGCGGCCGGGATGCGGTTGATCGCGGCGCCGCGTCCGGAGTTCCCGCCGGTGCCCGATGCGTTGGCGCTGGCCGACGCGGTGATCGACAACCTCGACCAGCTCACCACCCAGGTCGTCACCGGTTCGTAGGCGGCGGGTCGCGGTCGGCGCGGGTGTTGCCGCGCCGACCGCGTTCCCGGCGAACCACCGGGGTGGCCTGCTCGGGCCCGGTTTCCTCGACGCGGCTTTTCGCGTAGGCGGCTCATCCGGCACACTGGCCCGATGGGTGCCCAGCGCGACGATCAGCCCGAGGTCGTAGTCCACCTCGGCGACGGCTCCGACGCCCCACGCCCGGTCGACCCCGCCCGCCCCGGCATCGCCGCCACCGCCCCGGCCCCCGAGCACCCCTTCCTCCTGCTCACCCGCACCCCCACCGACACCATCCAGGCCCGCTACCTCGCCGACGGCACCTACGAAGTCGAACACACCCGCGGCCCCCAACACCGCCACCTGTTCACCACCGACGCCCTGTTCGTCCGCGACATCGTCTGGTCCTGGATCCAACGCGACCCCTGGTGGTCCGACACCGTCGCCTGGACCACCCCCGACCCCGCCGTCGCCGACCTCCACGCCCTCCACACCGAACTCTCCACCCTCCTCGACGGCCTGACCCTCATGGACTCCGCCACCACCGACCTGGACCGAGCCCTCACCCGAGCCGACAACCTCCTCGCCGACTTCGACTTCGACGCCTAGAGCCAACCCGTCCCTCCCGGTCCACCAACCGCGCGTACCCTGTGCTCGACAAATATGAATTACAGTGTCGCCGTGGGGATTACCGAGTACGGTCCAGGTGACGTCGTGTACTTTCCGGCGGGCCCGTTCAGTGGCATCTGCGCGGTCGTCCAGGACGTCGACGTCCGACGTGCGCAGCTGCGAATCGAATTCGGCGAGGGGACCGTGCACCGCGAAGGCAACGTCCTGCGTGAACGGCGACATCGGTTGACGGTCGGATTCGACGAGGTCGAGTTGGTGTAGCTCGGTTGCGGTGCGTGCTGTCGGTGGGCATGATGGCGGGTCGTATGGTGAATTTCGGTCTCGCGTTCGACAGTCTCGAGGGTTTGTCCGTCGGTGATGCGCTCGGTGCGCAGTTCTTCGTTCCCGGTAGTTCGGTTCCCGGTCTGCTCGCCGGACAGCCGCCGGTCGCGCCGTGGCCGTGGACCGACGACACCGAGATGGCGTGTTCGGTCTACGTCGAGATCCGCGATCACGGGGGTGTGGACCGGGATCGTCTCGCCGCTGCCTTCGCCGATCGGTGCGAGCCGTATCGCGGCTATGGTCCCGGCACCGTGGTCGTGCTGCACGAGATTCGGGACGGGCGTCCGTGGGCCGATGCGGCGGGAGCGGTATTCGACGGGCTCGGATCGTGGGGCAATGGTGCGGCGATGCGGGTCGCTCCGCTGGGGGCGTACTTCGCCGATGATCCGGATCGCGCGGCGGCGCAGGCCGCGCTGTCGGCCGAGGTCACCCACCGGCACCCCGAAGCGGTCCTCGCCGCGATGCTCGTCGCGGTGGCCGCCGGGTATGCCGCCGCCACGCGGGGAAAGGATTGCGCGCCAGTCGAACTGCTGGACGCTGTCGAGCCGTATCTGATCGACGGGCGCACCGCGCAGGGGGTTCGCAGGGCGCGCGAACTTCTCGGACGCACCGTCGCCGAGGCGGCCTACGAGCTGGGTAACGGTGCGCGGGTCAGCGCGCACGACACGGTGCCGTTCACCCTGTGGACCGCTGCCACGCACCTCGGGGATTATCCGAGCGCGATCCACGCCTGTGTCGAGGCCGGCGGTGATGTCGACACCACGGCCGCGATCGTCGGCGGCATCGTGGCGGCACATACCGGCATCGGCGACACCGGTCGAACCAGGGGAATTCCGCCGGCGTGGCTCGCCGCGCGCGAGCCACTGCCCGGGTGGATCTCGGAAACCGCGCGCTGACAGCGGCTACGCATCACTCGGCGGGGCCCTCGCACCAGTCGTCGAAGGCGTCGAATTCTGGTTCGTACTGTGGCGGGATCGAGTCTTCGATGGCGTTTTCGATGGGGTCCCAGACGCCGTTGCACCAGTCGGGGGCGGGAGGCCAGGATTCTATGTACTGGACCAGGGGGGAGGGCGGTGGTTCGGCTTCCTCGGCGGCGGCTACGCCCGCGGTGGCCAGGGTCAGGGCCGCGGCGGCGCCCGCGGTCGCGATGATGCGGAAAACGGTGCTCATGACATCCTCCTGTTCGCGTCGAACCAGTGATGTCCAGCAATTTTAGCGCTACCTTTCGCGGGGGATCCGTCAGCACCAGCCGGTCAGGTACATCAGGGCCAGGCTCGTGGCGCCGAGGATCAGGCCGAGGGAGCCGCCCAGCAGGAGGGGGCGCGGGCCCGCGGCGCGCAGGCGGGCGGGGCTCAGGCAGGTGCCGATGGCGGCGAGGACGGCGGCGATGAGCCAGCCACTGGCGGTCGAGAGGGGGTCGGTCAGTTCGGTGGGGACCAGGCCGAGGCCGGCCAGGAAGGACGCGGCCAGGAACAGGATCACGAACAGTGGAACCGACTGCCGCAGGGCGGTTTTCGGCAGGTCGGTATTCTCGGCGAGGTGGCGGCGGCCGAGATGCAGGCCGAGGCACAGCGGGATGATGGCCAGACTGCGCACCATTTTCACGATCACCGCGAATTGCGCCGCCCCGGCACCGAAGACGACACCCGCGGCCAGCACCGACGAGGTGTCGTTGATCGCGGTACCCGCCCACAGCCCGAAAGCCTCCTGCGACAACCCGAGTGCGCGACCCAGCGGCGGATACACCAGCACCGCGGTCACATTGAAGACGAAGATCGTGCACAGCGCGTAGGCGACCCGCTGCTTGTCGGGGCGAAGGACCGCGGTGGCGGCGGCGATCGCGGACGCGCCGCAGATGGTGGTGCCCACCGCGATCAGCGTCGCCGACTCTCGATCCACCGCCAGCATCCGCCCGACGAAGAACGCCGCCACCCCACCGACGAGCAAGGTTCCCAGCAGCACCACCGCGGTCTCGCGCCCCACCGCCACGACCGACCCGAGCGGCAGGCAAAGCCCCAGCAACACGATCGCCACCCCGAGCACCCGCTGCCGGGCCACCTCGAGCCCGGCGCCGAACACCGCACCCGCCGGGTCGCGTCGTCGCAGCACCACGCCCGCCGCCGCGCCCGCGCCCAGCGCCAGCACCGGCGTCCCGACCATCGGCAGCGCCGTGCCGAACGGGGTGGCCGCAGTCGCCAGCGCGGCGGCCAGGGCGAGCCCGGGAGCGAGGGGGTGTACGCGATTCACTTCTTCACTGTTGTCGAGCGGCGACACCCCAGGTAGAGGCCGATTCGCGAGGAGCTCATAAGCGTGGCTTATGGGACTCGACAGGACGACCGGGTGGGTCCGTGGTTTGCTGGAGACGTGCGGAAACGGACTCGGCTCACCCTCGCCGCCGGTCTGAGCGTCCTGCTGTGGGGTGAGTGGACGAACTGGCGCGCCTCGCGCGACGGCGTCGGAACCGGGATGCCCGGCTCGGAGGCCGTCGTCGTCCTCGGCTATCGCGACGCCGGACCGCGCGCCAACGCGATGAACCGCTGGCGGGTGCGCGCCGGACTGCGTTCGATCGACCCGACGGCGCCACGGACCCGGCTGGTGCTGAGCGGCGGAGCCTGCGCGGGCCCGATCCCGGAGGCGGCCCTGATGGCGCGCTACGCCACCGAGGAACGCGGCTACACCGGGGAACTGGTCCTCGAGGAATCGAGCCGATCCACCTGGGAGAACATCGCTTTCGCGATGCCGTTCCTGAAGGACGTCGACCGGATCAAGATCGTCTCGTTGCCCACCCACGCCGAATCGGCCCGCCGCTTCCTCGCCGAGCAGAGCCCGGAACTGGCCGAGAGACTGGTGCGCGCCCGCGACTACCGCTTCGGTGAGTGGCTCCCGCTCAAACCGGTCTTCGCCCTCTACAGCGTCGCCAAGGCGGTCCGGCGCGCACGCGCGCGCACCCGCTGACCGATAATCGGCGCATGCCCCTGCCGCCCGGAACGCCCGACCTGGACGTCCTCGACCTCCTGGTGTCGGTGGCCGAACTGGGCAGCCTCGGCGCCGCCGCCCGCAGGCACGGCATCAGCCAGCCCGCCGCGAGCATGCGGATCAGCGCACTGGAACGTCGCCTGGGCCTCACCCTGCTCGATCGCGCGCCCACCGGCTCCGAACTCACCGACGCGGGCCGCACGGTCCTCGCGCATGCCCGCAGCGTGCTGGCCGCGGTGGACGCCCTGGTCGACGATGTCGCCCGCCTGCGCAGCGCCGACGCCCCGCGCCTGCGCATCGCCGCCTCCAAAACCATTGCCGACCATCGCATTCCGCACTGGCTCGCCGCGCTGCGCACCGATCACCCCGAGGTCGTGGTCGCCCTCGAGGTCGAGAACTCGACCCAGGTCGCGGCCCTGGTGCGCGCGGGCGCGGCCGATCTCGGCTTCGTCGAGGGCCCGCACCCGCCGACGGGTCTGGGCAGCCGGGTGCTCGGCGCCGACGATCTCGTCGTGGTCGTCGCGCCGAATCATCCCTGGGCCCACCGACACTCGCCGGTCACCCTGACCGAACTGGCCGCCACGGCGCTGCTGTGGCGCGAACCGGGTTCGGGCACCCGCGACACCGTCTGGGACCTGCTGTCCACCGCCGCGCCGCCGGCGGGCCCGGCCGCCGAACTCGGCTCGACCGTCGCGATCGTGGCCGCCGCCAGAACCGGCATGGCCCCGGCCGTGCTGAGCCGATTGATCGCCGCGCCCGACCTCGTGACCGGCACCCTGGTGGAGGTCCCGGCGGCCGACGCCGCCCGCCTGACCCGGAAATTCCGGGCGATCTGGCGACGCAACACCCCGCCCGCCGGCACGGGCGAGCTGCTCGTGCGCCGCGCCGCCCGCCTCGAAAACGTCCGCGGGGCGGCGACGATACCCCCGGACCGACCCGGCCAGCCGAGCACCTCACCGTGAAATGGTGCGTAAGTGGAGTTAACAGCTCTAGTCTGTTAGCGCTACGCACTGTGGAGGTTTGATCAATGACGGTCGAGATCGTGACCGAACCGGCGCCGGACGAGATGTGGACCGGAGCCGGCCGGGCGACCGGAGCACCGCCGACATCGATGATCGAGCGGATGACGCTCATCCTCGACGCGTTCGACGCCACCACCCCCACCCTGACCCTGCTCGGGCTCTCCGAACGCACCGGGCTGCCGCGCTCGACCGTGCACCGCATCCTCGACCAGATGATCCGGCTGCGCTGGTTGGCGCACACCCCCGGCGGTTACCGACTCGGCCTGCGGGTTCTCGAACTCGGGGGGCTGGCGGCCGAACAGAACGAACTGCGCGAGGTCGTCGGCCCGCTGCTCTACGAACTGAGCCAGCGCACCGGCATGGTCGGCCACCTGGCCGTGCTCGACGGGCGCGAGGTGCTGTTCCTCGATCGCGCGGGCGGGCGTGGGCGCGCGGTCATCCCGACCAGGGTGGGCGGCAGGCTGCCCGCGCACTGCACGGCCGTGGGCAAGGCGCTGCTGGCCACCCTCGAACCCGGTATCGCGGAGGCCTCGCTGCGCGGCAACGCCGTGGCCCGCACCGCGCGCACCATCGTCAACCGGGCCGAACTGCACCGCGAACTCACCCGCATCCGCAACCGGCAGGGCGTGGCCGTGGACACCGAGGAATCGCTGCCGGGGGTGGGTTGCGTGGCGGTGCCGATCCGGGGTCGCGGGGTCGCGGTGGCCGCGATCTCGCTCTCGGGCACGGTCAAGGGCGAACGCGCCGCCCTCGACACCGCCCGGCTGGCCAGGGCGCTGGCCGAGGTGGCCAAGGAGGCCGCGCGCACCCTGGCCCCCCGGCACGCGCACTAGCTGCGCGCGATCGCCCGCCCGGCCGCGCGACCGGAGAAGATGCAGCCGCCGAGGAAGGTGCCCTCCAGGGCGTTGTAGCCGTGCACGCCGCCGCCGCCGAACCCGGCGACCTCACCGGCGGCGTAGAGCCCGGGGAACACCGTGCCGTCGGGGCGCAGCACCTGCGAGTCGAGGTCGGTTTGCAGGCCGCCCAGGGTCTTTCGGGTGAGCACGTTGAGGCGCACCGCGATCAGCGGGCCGTGCGCGGGGTCGAGGATGCGGTGCGGCTTGACCACGCGGACCTTGTCGCCGGGGAACTTGCGCGCGTTGTTGATCGCGCTGATCTGCGCGTCCTTGGAGTAGCCGTTGGCGACCTCGCGGTCCCTGGCCACGATCTGGCGTTCGAGCGTGGCGGCGTCGAGCTTCGGGCCGCGCGCGATCTCGTTCATGCCGTCGACGAGCTCGGCCAGTGAGTCGGCGACCACGAAATCAACGCCGTGCTGTTTGAACGCCTCCACCGGACCCGGCGCGCCCTTGGCGAGCCTGCTGCGCAGGGTGAACTTCCAGTCCTTGCCGGTGATGTCGGGGTTCTGTTCCGAACCCGAGAGGGCGAACTCCTTCTCGATGATCGACTGGTTGAGTACGAACCAGGAGTAGTCGTGGCCGGTGGACAGGATTCGGCGCATGGTCTCGTTGGTGTCGAAACCGGGGAAACACGGTGCGGGCATGCGGATTCCGTCGGCGTCGAACCACAGCGAGGACGGGCCGGGGATGATCCTGATGGCGTGATCGGGCCAGACCGGATCCCAGTTGTTGATGCCCTCGGTGTAGTGCCACATGCGGTCGCGGTTGACCAGCGACGCTCCGGCCTGCTCGGAGATGCCGAGCATGCGCCCGTCGACGTAGGCGGGCACGCCGGAGATCATCGTCTCCGGGCACGGTCCGAGCCGCTCGGTGGGCCAGTTGCGGCGGATGATGTCGTGCGCGTGGCCGATGCCGCCCGAGCTCACGATCACCGCGGGGGCGTCGAAACCGAACTCGCCCACCACGTCCCGGTTCGACGCCACACCACGATCGGTCTGCGAGGGGGCGAGCACACTGCCGCGCACGCCGGTGACGGCGCCGTCGGTGACGATCAGCTCGTCGACGCGGTGCCGGAACGCGAAGCGCACCAAGCCTTTCGCCTCACCGGCCAGCACCGGTTCGAGGAACACACGCACCACCTCGGGGCCGGTGCCCCAGGTGAGATGGAAGCGGGGCACCGAGTTGCCGTGGCCGTCGGCCAGGCCGCCGCCGCGCTCGGCCCAGCCGACCAGCGGAATGACCCGCAGACCGAGCGCGGTCAGGTAGTCGCGCTTCTCCTCGGTCGCGAACCGCACGTAGGCGCGCGCCCACTCCCGGCCCATCCGGTCCTCGTCGTCGCGGTCGAAACCGGCCGAGCCGAGCCAATCCTGCAGTGCCAGTTCGTAAGAGTCCTTGATGCCCATGCGGCGCTGCTCGGGACTGTTGACGAAGAACAGCCCGCCCAGCGACCAGAACGCCTGTCCGCCGAGGTTGGCGCGGTTCTCCTGATCGAGGATGAGGACCTTGCGCCCGGCCAGGACCAGTTCGTGCGCGGCGACCAGGCCCGCCAGTCCGGCGCCGACGACGATCGCGTCGGGGGTGAAATCTTCGGGGGGCGCGGTGCTCGACATTCCTGGAACGTAGCATTGCTGGGTCGGGGGCCGGGGGCAAGTCCTGGAAAACGCCCTTGACCAGCGATATTACGTTCCCGTGAAAGGGCTGTGACCACCATGAACGTCCGTACCCGCACCGGCGCCGCCGTGTTGACCCTCGCGGTCGTGGCCGGCCTCGGCGCCACCTCGTGTTCCAAGTCGCGCTGGTGCGAGCGCGACATCGGCGACGTGCACGTGGCCGACTCCTACTGCGAGCGTGGCGTGGCGGGCTACGAGTGGGAGCCCGACCACGACAAGCCCAAGTACAAGAAGAAGTCCAAGAAGCACTGACGACGCGGGTGGCGTTGTGCCACAGGCGATTCGAGACGCAAACGTGGCGCAGCCGATGCTGATCGTGTGCCGTGAACTACCAGGTCGACGGGTATTCCACCACTGAGCGAAAGCTCTTTCTCCATTCCTCACAACGGCGTGAGAAGGGTAGGTGGTCACCGTGACCTATCGGAAGGTAGTTCGTATCGTCGCAAGGCAGACCGCGCGAGCGCTGTCGGTGTTGCTACTGAGCGCGGGAATCGGGACAGTGATGTCCCCGGCGGCGATGGCGCAGAACTGCGCCGCCATCGACGTCGTGATCGCCCGTGGCACACACGAACCCGGATATCTGGGAGCCGTCATCGGCGACCCGCTCTACGCGGCGCTGAGCTCGCAGCTACCGGTGCGCACCAGCGCCCACCGTGTCGAGTATCCGGCCGACCTGCTGGTGCCCAGCTCGGTCAGCGACGGTACCAGGGCCATGACCACGCATGTGCTCGCCCAGGCCGCCGCCTGCCCGGACCAGCGGTTCGTGCTGGTCGGCTACTCGCAGGGCGCGGCGGTGACCCACGGGGTGCTCGGCACGCACGCGATGATGCTGCTGCCCGGCATGTGGGTGCTGCCGCCGGAGGTGTCGTGGCGGGTCGTGGCGGTGCTGCTGTTCGGTGATCCGCTGCGCCTGGTCGGGGGTACCGTCCAGCCGTGGTACGCCGACCGCACCGCGAACTATTGCGCCGCGGGCGATCCGGTCTGCGCGGGCGGGATCTTCCCCGCCGCGCACGGCACCTACCAGTGGTCCTTCACCGCCGCCACGAATCAGGTGGGCGCGCGGCTGTAGGACGCGCACCCGCGAACCGGCCGGTCACGACGACATCGTGACCGGCCGGTGTCGTCGTGCCTACCAGTGCACGCCGGGCAGCACGCGGCTCATCCGGGCGGCCGAACCCGGCATGACCATGAGCGGGGTCAGCACCGGGGCCATGAAGGTCAGCGCGTTGCGCGCCGGCTCGGCCGATGCTGTAGCCGACTCGGACGACTTGCCTTGGGCCGCAGTCGATTCCCCGAACAGGCGGAAGCCGGTGTGCATGATCGTGCGCTTGAGCGAGGGCAGCAGCATCTCGACGGCCTGGGAGAAGGTGCCGACGGGAGTGTCGATGCGATCGGGGCGCTCGAGCAGCGCGCGGACGACGATATCGGCGGCGCGCGCGGGATCGGGCAGGGGCAGGGAACGGTAGATATCGGTGGGGGCGATCATCGGGGTGCGCACCAGCGGCATCCTGATGGAGGTGAAACTGACTCCGTCGCCACGGTTCTCGACCGCGGCGATCTCGCTGAAGTTGTCCAGCGCGGACTTGCTGGCGGCGTAGGCGGCGAAGCGGGGGACCTTGGTCTGCACGGCGATCGAGGAGATGTTGACGATGTGGCCGAAGTGCCGTTCGCGCATCGACGGCAGCAGGCCCAGGATCAACCGCACCGCGCCGAAGTAGTTGACGGCCATGGTGCGTTCGAAGTCGTGCATGCGATCCACCGAGTTGGCCACCGACCGGCGGATCGAGCGGCCCGCGTTGTTGATCAGGTAGTCGACGTGGCCGTGCTCGGTGAGCACCGCCTTGACCAGCAGATCCACCGACTCGGCATCGGTGATGTCGCAGGGGTAGGCGAACGCGGTGCCGCCATCGGCGCGCACGGATTGCGCTGCGGCCGTGAGGTCGTCGACGCCACGGGCGACCATCAGCACGATCGCCCCGCGCCGGGCGACGGCGTGCGCGGTGGCCAGCCCGATCCCCGAGGAGGCCCCGGTGATGAGCACGGTGCGGCCCGCGAGCTGGGGTGCGTTCGCGGCGGGCCGACCCCGGTTCGGGTCGAGATTGGCGCGCCAGAACTCCCACAGGCGCTCGGCGTAGGTGTCGAAGGCGGGCACGGTGAGCCCGGACAGCAGTGCCCGGGTCGACTCGGAGACGAACTCGGCGGTGAAACCGACGTGCGGTGCCACCGCGGCCGGAATGCCGGCCTGCTCGAACAGGAAGTCACGCACCGCGTGCGCGCCGGGAACGTGGCCGAGCCCGCTCAGGGCCCGCGCGCTGCCGGGCACGGTGCCGATGCCGACGGGGCCGCCCGCCGCCGTGGCCAGGGCCCGGTAGATCTCGCCGAACGGTTGCGGGCGCGGGTTGACCAGGTGGAATGTCCTGCCGTCCAAGCCTTCTCGGCGGACCAGGCGCACCATCGCCGCGGCCACGTAGTCGACCGGCACCACATTGGTGGCGCCCAGATCGGGCAGCGGCAGCGGCAGTTCGGCCGGCAGCGCGGACAGCGAGGAGATGGCCGAGAAGAAGTAGTAGGGGCCGTCGATCTTGTCCATCTCGCCGGTGCGCGAGTCCCCGACGATGATGGCCGGGCGATACACCCGCCACCGCAGGTCGGCGGCCTCGCGCACGAGCTTCTCGGCGGCGAACTTGGTGCGGTGATACGGCGAGGTCAGGTTCTGGCCGAGGTCGAAATCCTCCTCGAAGAACTTGCCGCGATGATCACCGGCCACCGCCACCGAGGACACGTGGTGCAGGGTGGCGTCGAGGCCGCGGGCCAGCTCGATCACCGAGCGGGTGCCCGCGACATTGGCCGCGTGGGCGCTCGCCTCGTCGGCGGTCATGTCGTAGACCGCGCCCAGGTGCAGCACGTGATCGGCGCGCGGGGCGCCGTCGGCCAGGCCGAGACCCGCGGCGGTCAGGTCGCCGACCAGCGCGAAGACGCGGTCGCTGTCGGGCTGTCGGTCGTTGTGGGCGGTGAACTTGGCCAGCGATTCGGCGCGCACCAGCACGTGCACGATCGCGGTGGGGTCGGCCGCGAGCAGCCCCCGCACCACTCGCCGACCCAGAAATCCGGTACCGCCTGTCACGATGTAGGAAACCATCGCCCCTCCTGAAAATCTCGAAACACGGTGTCGCGCAACAGTGATCGGCATGCGGCAGTGGATGCGAAATCAACGGTTGGAATCCGGCGACGATATCGCCGGAGAGAAACCGGGCACGTCGTCGTCCCGGCTGCGCTAACCGTACTCGCCAGTAACCTTGTCCGGCAAGCGGATAGCGCCAGGTCGCCGTGTGGGACTCATCACCTGTCTGCGCAGGTCAAAGGGTATGTGTGACAGCAACTTTCAGTAACCGTGAGTGTCAGACAACTTGTCGCTACCGGCCGCGCACCACGTCGGCGACGGTGGCGGCCATCTTCGCGCGGAACACCTCGGGGGCGAAGGTGTCGGCGTGATCGCGGATCTTCGCGGGATCGTAGGCGGCGCTCCGGAATTCGCGCATCACCTCGGCCAGCGCGGCCACGACCTCGTCATCGGAACCGGCCGGGACGTACTCGCCGGTGACGCCGGGGCGCACGGTGTCCAGGGATCCGCCCGCGCCGACCGCGAGCACCGGGGTGCCGCACGCCATCGCCTCCACCGGCACGATGCCGAAGTCCTCGATGCCGGGCATGAGCAGGGCCTGGCAGCGGCGGTACATGTCCAGCAGCATCTCGCCGGAGGTGGCGCCGAGGAACGTCGTCTCCGTGCCCGCGATTTCTTCGAGCTGGGCGCGGAAGCGGCCCTCGCCGAGCACGACCAGGCGCACCCCGGCGCGCTGTGCGGCGCGGATGGCGAGATCGGCGCGCTTGTAGGGCACCAGCCTGCCCGCGCACAGGAAGAAGTCCTCGCGCGGCACCGACGCGTCCGGGGTGAAGCGGCTGACCTGCACCGGCGGGTTGATCACCGAGGCGGGCAGACCCCACCAGTCGGTGACGCGCTCGGCGACGGCGTGCGAATTGGCCACCACGTGGGTCAGTTTCGGCACGGCGCGCAGTTCGCCGCGCTTGGCCAGGGTGCCCAGCGCCGCCAGGGCGAGCTGGCCGGCGCGACCGCCCGCCTCCTGGGCGCGGAACTCGCGGTCCCAGGCCCAGCGGGCCGGGCTGTGCACATACGCCACGACCGGGGCGTCGGTGGCCAGCGCGGCCTGGGTGGCGAACGCGTGATGGCTGATCACGACGGCGTCGAAGTCGCGCAACGGCAGGCGGCGCAGTTCGCGCGGGACCAGCGGCAGCAGGGGGGCGTGCCTGCCGCCGGTGCGCGCGTGCGCCTTGCTCAGCCAGGTGTCGTGGACCTCGCGCACCGGCTCGCGGACCCCGCCGGGGGCGACGATCGGGGCGAAAACCTGGGCGTCGGGCCAGGTTTCGACGAATTCGCCGACGACGGCCTCGGAGCCGCCGAACTCGGTGAAACGTTCGTGGACGATCGCGATTCGGGTCATCGGCGGGTACTCGCTTCGATCTGTCGGGGCGCCGCGGTCCGGCGCAGAGCGGGGGCGACCGGGCGGCCGCGCAGCAGCCCGTCGACGGTGCCGCGCGCGATCGCGCGGCGGTAGATCTCGGCCGCCTCGGCGCAGGCGTCGATGGTGGCGGTGATGGCGTCCGCGTCGTGCGCGGCGGAGGTCACGAAGGACTGGCCGAGCACGCCGCGAACCAACAGTTCCTGGAGGAACAGGGTCCGAAAGGCTTGCGAGGGAGCACCTTCGGCGTCCAGGGTGCGGTAGATCAGACACGAGGGCCTGCCGCGCACCTGGAGGAAATCGGCGAGGCCGAGGTCGTCGGCGATCGCGTTCACCCCGTCGGCCAGGCTCTGGCCCGCCTTCTCCATCCGGGCTACCGGGTCCTCGGTGCGGTAGGCCGCCACCACGGCGCGAAACGCCGCCAGCGCGGAGGTTTCGGGGCCGTGCGTGGTGGAGAGCAGGAACACGCGGTCGTCCTCGGTGCGCAGGCCGCCGCGCTCCATGTACTCGCGCTTGCCCGCGAGCGCGGAGATCGGGAACCCGTTGCCCATCGCCTTGCCCCAGCACGACAGGTCCGGCCGCACCCCGTACACGGCCTGCGCGCCACCGGCGGACCAGCGGAAGCCGGTGATCATCTCGTCGAACACCAGCAGCGTGCCGAACCGATCACACAGCGCCCGAACACCTTCCAGATATCCGGGCAGCGGTTCGGCCATCGCGGTCGCGGCCTCCATGAACACCGCCGCCACGGTCGCGCCCGCCAGGGTCGCCTCGAGGGCGTCGAGGTCGTTGTACGGGAACTTCACCGTGTCGACGGCCGGAATGCCCCCGGCCATGTCGGTGGTGCCGATGAACCAGTCGTCGACGGAGAAGAACGGCTGATCGCAGATGGCGATGGTGGCGCGACCGGTGACCGCGCGCGCCAGGCGCACGGCGCCGGTGGTGGCATCGGAGCCGTTCTTGGCGAACTTGACCATGTCGGCGCCGGGAACCAGGTCCAGGAAGTCCTGCGCGGCAAGCAGTTCGAGCTCGGTGGGCCTGCTGAAGCTGACCCCGTCGGCGATGGTCTCGGTGACCGCGGCCAGGACCGGGGCGTAGGCGTGGCCGAGGGTGACCGCGCGCAGACCCATCCCGTATTCGACGTAGCGGTTGCCGTCGACGTCCCACACCTGCGCGCCCTTGCCGCGCACCAGGATCGGGGCCATGGCGTCGGGGTACTGGTCGGCGCCACGGGCGTAGGTGTGCGCGCCGCCGGGGACCAGGTCGTGCAGGCGGGCCTGGAGCGCGTTGCTGCGGTCGAAACCGTGGTGGTCGGTCATGGGAGTGCCCCTCCGGTGTCGGCGGTTACGTGGTCCGGTGCGGTACTGAACGCCCACAGGTCGTGATCGGTGAACGTGCCGTCGCTGCCACGGAATCGGTGCAGGGTGCCCTCGTGGTGCAACCCGGCCGACATGGCCACCGCCGCGCCGGTCCGGTCGCTGGTCGGCACCGTCAGCGCCACCCGCCAGATGCCGAGTTGCTCGGTGGCGTGCGCGATCAACATCCGCAGGGCGGTGGCCGCGATCGCGGGATCGGTCGCCGGCGAAATCGCCACCGCCGCACGCACATTGCGATCGAACATGTCCTGGTCGAACAGGCGGCAGGTGCCGACGCGGCGGCCCTCGTGTTCGACGGTGAAGACCAGTCCGTGTGAACTGCGCAGGCCCGCGCGGGAGGCGAGCGCGCCGCACCACCAGGCGCGCGGCGTGCGTCGGCGCCGAGCGGCCGCCACCGAGGATGTCGTGGGCAGGGCGGTTCCGGCTGTCGGGTGCTCGGTGTCGTGCAGGAAATCCCGTGGGCGCCAAGACCGTACGGTCACGTGCTGCTTGTCGTCGTACACCGAGATCGGTCGTGATCCGCGCAGGGGGTCGGCGAGGTGGCGCACCCGGCCCAGGAGCTGGCGGGCCCGCACGCACAGCACGGTCGTCCGGGGAATCGGGCGGCCACGGACCGGCGCCGGTGCCGGGACCGAGGTCCGCGTCGCACCGGGGTGCGCGGCCAGCAACTCCGCGACCAGGCCGCCCTCGGGCAGGCGATCACGGGTCAACGCCCACAGTTCGTGGTCGATGCGTCGGCCGCCGACATCGAAGTAGCGGGTCAGCACCGCCTCGCGCGCCCAGTACTTGCGCACCGCGCGGCGCGCGTCGACATTGGTCACCGCGACCGGCGCCGTGACCCGTTCCAGGCTCGCCTCGGCGAAGGCGAAGTCGAGCAGCATCGCTCCCGCGAGCCCGGTGACCCCGCGTCGACCGACCTCCGCGTCGACCCACACGCTCAGTTCCGCGGCGCGGGTGCGCGGGTCGATGCCGACGAGTTCGATCTGTCCGGCGAACTGTCCGTCGATCTCGAGGACGGTGCCGATGCGTCGGCCTGCCGCGGCTTCGCTGGCCGCAGCGAGACATTCGCGCACCCACTGCGCGCGCGAATGCCGCTGGTCCCAGGTGAGCGGGGAGCTGAACCAGAACGGTTCGAGCTCGTCGCGATCGCGCAGGCGCAGGCGCCGCCACGCGTCGAAGTCGTCGAACCTCGGCGGCCGCAGCAGCGCCGTGACCCCGTCCACACGGACGGGGCCAAGGCGCAGCGAGGCGTAGGAGGCGCTCATTGTCTGGGTCGCTGCTTACCCAGCGGCGCGGTGCGCAGCGTGCCGTCGGTGTCGACCAGCAGGCGCCAGTAGCCGCCGGCGGGATCCTTGAGCACCACCCCGGCCTCGGCGTGATCGGAAAGCCAAGCCCCGCTGGACAACACGGCCGAACGGACCGCGCCGGTATTGGCCTGGGCCTGGAACAGGTCCGCGTCGCCCTGGCCCGCCCTGGTGACCACCGTGCCGGTGAACCGGGACGTGCGCATCCCGCCGCGCCCGATGACCTGCCAGCCGTCGGGGAACACCCCCATCCGCAGGTCCTCGGCGGTGCCGGAGATCAGGTTGATCGCGGTGCCCTCGGGGCAACCGACGGGGTCGATCCGCAACTCGGTGGGCGGCTGCTCGGTCTCCTTGTCGAAGATCACGTTGGCCAGGTAGGGCTGCCTGCAGTGCACGAGGTCGATCGCGACCGAGCGGGCCGCGACCTTGCAGTTGACCATGCCGAACTGGGAGGGTCCGCCCTTGCCCCTGGTGCCGACCGAGACCGCCATGTCGGCGCCCTCGAACCAGATATTGGTCAGCCACCAGTCGTTGGCCGCGCCGTCGATCATCAGGTGTCGATCGGTGGTGCGCGGATCGAGGTCGGAGACGAATTCGGTGTTGGTCAGCGCCAATCCGGCGTTGTGGTCGTTGCCGGTGCCGAGCACACCCACGTAGTTGCTGGTGAACTTCGAGGAGGTGACGTAGTTCTGGATGCAGTGCGTTTCCAGGCCGATCCCGAAATTGTTGATGTCGCAGTTGATGAACGCGGTGCCGCCGGTATTGCGATTGAGTACCACGCCGCGCTGGGCCAGATACCGGGGATGGTTGCCGCTGAGGTGATTGCCGCGGATCACGACGCTGTCGAACGAACAGCGGAAGCACTCGGTGAGCACGAAACCGGTCGCGCGCGGGCCGGTGAGGAAGAAACCGATGCGCGAGAACCGAATTCGGTTGCGGTTCTCGAGGCGGATCAGGGTGATGTCCTCCTCGCAGAGCACGATGCTCGCGTCGCCGCCGTCACCGAGAATCGTGGTGTAGTCCGACATCTGCGGCCACGACCGGACGCGATAGGTGCCCGCGGGGAAGTACACGATCGCGGGCCGGTCCCCGGCGGCCATGGCCGCGGCGACGGCCGCGGTGTCGTCGGCCTTGCCGTCACCGACCGCGCCGAAGTCGCGCACATTGCGCGAGGCGGGCGCGTCACTGACATTCGGCGACCGGAACTCCGCGCCCGGGTCCGGTTCGGCGGCACACGCCGCGGCCAGCGACAGCACCGCCGCCGCACCGAAGGTGGCGGCGAGCAGACGCCGCCGACCCACCGACTCTTCGCTCATATCGGCAGTCGCTCCAGGAATCGGGCCAGTGCGGCCGACGGGCGGGTGTAGACGACCGCGCCGGTGAGCCGCGCGGCGCCGAGGGTCGCGACCGCACCGCGCAGGCCGGGCCCGGACAGCGCGCCGAGTTCGACGACGCCGACGGTGGCGTCACACAGCGGCGCCACCCCGATCGCGTCGGCGGCGACGGTGACCGGTGCGGTCTCGATGATGACGTGGTCGAACCGCGAGGTCAGGTCGGTCAGCAGTTCGGCGAAGCGTCCCGACGCGATCAGATCGGCGGTCTTGTCGTCGGCGGCGCCCAGCGGCAGGAACGCGATCCCGGTCTCCGACCAGGGCGTGAGCGCCTTGGCCACGGGCAGGCCGCCGCGCAGCACCGCGGCCAGGCCGGGGCTTTCGCTGGTGATGAACGCGGTGCTGCCGCCGCCGCTGGTGTCGGCGTCGACGAGCACGACGTGGTGCTCGCTGTCGGCCAGCGAACGGGCCAGCGCCATCGCCACATCGGGTTCGGACTTCGGTGAGAGGCTGGTGAGCTGCACGGACTTGGCCGAATCGTGTTGCAGCAGTCGGCCGCGCAACCGGCGCGTCTCCCCGGCGGCACCGGGTTGACCCGCGTCGATCACTCCCAGCACGGGCACGGGCAGCGCCGCGGCCACCGCGTCGGGGGTGCGCAGCGAGCGGTCGGTGCGTTCCCGCAGCAGCGCCGCGCCGGCACCGAGCGCCAGGCCGGCGATCAGACCGAGCAGCACGATCCGGCTCGGTGGCGGGCCGAGCGGGCCCGAGGGCACCTCGGCGCGGTCGACCGCCGCGACCCGCGCCGCCGGGGCGGCGTCGCGCTGGATGGACTCGAGCTCGTCGACCAGGCGACGGAACTGGGCCACCGCGGAATCGGTGAGGTCGCGGGCGCCGGTCGCGGTGGAATCCTCGACGGTGATCACGATGACCGAGGTCGCCGGCGGCGAGCTCGCGGTGATCTTGGCGCGCATCTGCTCCGGGGTGACCTTCAGACCCTTCTCGTCGACCACGCGCGCGGCCACCGTCGTCGAGGACGCCAGATCCAGGTAGGAGCGCACGCGCTGCTGCGCGGCCAGTCCACCCTGGTACGAGTCGTTCACCGAGGTGCCGGTCGCCATCGAGACATACATCGAACTCGACGCCGAGTAGGTGCTCGGGATGGTCTGCGCGTACGCCGCGGCGGCCCCCGTGCACACCAGCGCGACCGCGAGAATCAGTAACCATCGCTGTCGCACGATGCGCCACATATCGATCAAACCCATCGCTGGGACTCCATTTCCCCTGATACCACACATGATTCGGTGCGTCGGAACTCTTCGACCACCAGATACACCAGCCACGCCAGGACGGCGGTTTGCAAGAACTTCCCGAGATTCTCGAGACTGCCGAGAATGCCGCGCTCGAACAGCGTCGAGGCGCCGGTGATCGCCAGGCCGAGCACGACGATCGGGAACCACCGCGAATACAACGAGTGCGACCACGCCACCAGCAGCGCGAACGTGAACAGCGCGCAGACGACCACGCCGACGTAGCCGCCGAGCACATAGCCCTCGTTGAAGTTGCCCTCGGCGAGTGAGACCGTGACGGTGCTCATGTCCACCGAGGCGCCGCGCACCTCGTTCGCCCACGCCGTGCCGGACTGGAACTTCTCGATGCCCAGCAGCGGCGCCGGAATCAGACTCAGGCTGGCGTGCTGGAGCACCTCACTGGGTTCCAGCCACCCGCCCGGCCCGTAGAACAGCGCGTCGGTCGCGGCCTCGAGCAGGTCGAACCGGCGCAGGATGCTCAGGAACGGCTGCACGTTGTCCGGGTAGATCGCGTCGACGGAGGCCACATCGCGCTCGGCGTGCCCGGTGGACTTGAACGACTGCAACCAGCTGAAGCCGATCACGCCCACCACGCCGATGCCCGCGACGCCGAGGGCGGTGCGCTTGTTCCAGCCGATCATCGAGAACCGGATGGCCAGGGCCAGCGCGGCGCCCAGGATCGGGGTCTTGGACTGCACCACCGAGGACCACCACAGTTCGCCGCCGAGCAGCGCGGCCAGCACGAGCGCGGAGCGTCGGGGATCGGGCAGGCGCAGGAAGATGATCAGGCCCAGCGCCGCGATCGAGGCGGGCACGGCGAGGAAGGCCAACATCGGGTTGGCGCTGTCGACCTCGCCCGCGGTGCCGGCCGAGCCGGAGGCCTTGCCCGCGAGTCGACCGACCATGCCCAGGGCGTAGAGCGCGATCAGCGCGGGCACGAAATCGGGATCGTCGAGCACGGCCGGGCGGCGCAGCGGGCGCCGATGCGACCAGATCGCATAGGCCACGACCAGCGCCGCGTAGACCCACAGCCCGAACACCACGTGCTGCATGGCCATCGCGATGCCACGGTCGTAGCCGAGATCGGCCAGCCGGGGATCGGGCACGTTGTCACCGAAGTGCGGGTCGGGTCGCACGCTGAGCAGCACCAGCGGGCGCGCCACATACGACAGCGACCAGAACGCGGCCTGGGCGATCAGGAACACCCGCGCGACGCCGGGCACCCACAGGGCGGCCACCACGATGACGAGCAGCGCGGCGGCGACGGCGTAGACGGTCGGGTAGCCGGTCAGGATCGGACCTCCCGCGCCAGCGCCACGATCTCGCGCGCCCGATCCACATAGCGGTGCCCGTCGGCGACGACCCGGCGGTGCCCGGCGGCGGCCACCGCGGCGACCCGGTCCGGTTCGGCCGCGCAGCGATCGAGGATCTCGTGCAGCTCGTCGGTGTCGGAGAACAGGAAGCACTCGGTGGTGTCGTCGAGGAGTTCGGCGTGTTCGTCGGTGCGCTCGCCCACGAACAGCCCACCGGCCGCGGGCACCTCGAAGGTGCGGCAGGTGTGGGTGTCGCGGTTGTCGGAGTTGAGCAGCACCAGGTTGGCCCCGATCTGGGCGATCGCGGCCGAGTACTGCGCCCCGTAGACCGCGCCGCCGACCTGGGCGCCGGTGGCGCGCAGTTCGGGCACGCGACGCCAGCCGGGACCGCGCACCAGCATGCGCTCGCCATAGCGCTTCGCCAGCGCGACCATCGCGTCGCGGCGGTCGGGTCGGCACACCCCGATGAAGCCGACGAGGAAGTCGCGGCCGTCGCGGCGGGCGGTGGGGTGATGCCAGGCGGGGTCGTAGGCGCTGCGCACGAAACCGACGGCGCGCGCGCCCCGCGCGCGCAACTCGGGGACGTTGTGGCGTTTGGTGGTGAGCACCAGGTCCCACTCGGACTCGTGCGCGAGGTAGGCGTCGGTGAGGTTCTCGGGGTTGGCCACATCGTCGGCGCTGTAATGCACGTGCAGCGCGGCCGGCAGATCGAGCAGCCTGCGCTGGTCGAGATGGATTCCCTTGAACACGAAAACCATATCGGGCGCGAAGGCCGCGGCGCTACGTTCGATCCGCTCGTGTAAAGCGCGCACCTGCCACGGCGCCCGCTCACCACGGGCTTTGGCGTACACCCACGGCGGCGACAAACGGGTGGGCAGGGTGATCGCGGTCGAGTCCACGACGAGCACCTCGTGCCCGGCCTGACGGAAGCCGTCGGCCAGCGAGCGCGCGTTGCTGCCGACCCAGTCGTCACCGATGAACAGAATTCTCATGCGAGCAGTTCCTTGCTGTGCCGATCGCGCAGGACCAGCATCCTGACGCGCGCGAGATACCAAGCGGCGACGCTGTATTCGACCAGCACGCTGCCGTAGACGAGGGTGTGGACCGAGCGGGTGTGGAAGGTCAGGCCCAGTGCGCAGGCCGCGATGACGGTGCCGATCACCGCGCCGGTGAGTACCCCGAAGGTGTCCTGGCGCACCGGCAGGATGGCGGTGGTGATGAACGAGGTGATCGTGGTCGCGGGCAGGATCAGGATCTCGATCCGCAACAGCGCGGTGGCGCCGTGGAATTCGGTGCCGAAGATCACGTCGATGAGCAGGGGTGCGCTCACCCACACCATGGCGCTCACCAGCGCGGCCAGGCCGACGCACGCCGCGAGCACGCGCATGCTGTCGCGCCAGAAGGTGCCGTCGCCGCTGCGTCGCGCCATGCGCGGCAGCAGCGCGAAACCGATCGGGTCGAGCAGTGATTGCAACGCCCGCACCAGGCGATCGCCCGCCGAGTACAGGCCGAGCGCGGCGGCGTTGAGCACCACCGAGTAGATCGCGGCGGCGCCCTGGCCGTAGGTGGTGATCAGCAGGCGCGAGGCGAAGACCGGCGCGCCCGTGCGCACCAGCGCGCCGACCTCGCGCGGTCGCGAGGGTCGCCCGTAGTGGCGGGAGGTGTCGATCCAGGTGGCCACGACCGTGGGCGCGGAGGACACCAGCAGGCACAGCACCGCCACCTGGGCGCTGGGGAAGCGCGGCAGCACGCCCAGCAGCAGCGCCAGGTAGCCGAGTCGGCCGATGCCCTGGTAGAGCGTGGACGCGCCGAAGCGGCCCTGCCCGATCAGGACCCAGTCCTCCGACATCGACCAGAACCCGCCGGCGAACAGGCCGAGCAGGATCATCTGCACCGGCTCGGGCACGCGCAGCAGCAGGCCGGCGCCGAGGGCGAGCCCGAGGACCAGCAGCAGGGTGACGCGCACCGCGAGGTAGTCCCCGCGCAACTGGTTGATCACCGCGAACCGGGGGCCGGGGCCCTGGTTCTCCTCGGCTTCGGGCAGGCGCGCGGCCATGAACGAGGTGATGCCGAGGTCGACGATCAGCGAGCCGATGAAGTAGGCCGACATCGCCATCGCCAACAGGCCGAGTCCATGCGCGCCGAGCACGCGCGCGATCAGCGGGACGGTGATGAAGGTGACCAGGTACTGCCCGTACTTGCCGAAGCTGACGAACCCGATGTCGCGCAGCACGGCCAGCGGACTGGACTTGACGTGCTTGCCGCCCCCGCCGCCCCCGCGTTCGTTGTCGGGGTGCCGATGCGCACCGGGTTCGCGCGGCATCGCCTGCACGTGCGGGAAGACGTCGGTGGTGACGGTGGCCAGATAGCGGTCGTGCTCAGTCACCGCGGGTCACCACGGTGTCGAGGAAGTCGGCGACGACGCGCGCCCCGGTGTGGATGTCGAAATCGCGGGCCCGCGCGCGTCCCGCCGTGGCGAGGCGCACCCGGGTGGCGGGGTCGTGCAGCAGGGTGTCGAGGGCGGTGGTGAGGGCGGCGGTGTCGCCACCGGGCACGAGCAGCCCGTGCACGCCGGTCTCGATGATCTCGGCGGGACCGCCGGGGGTGGCGGCGATCACCGCGCAGCCCGCCGCCATGCCCTCGACCACGACCTGGCCGAACGGTTCGGGCAGCACCGAGCAGTGCACGAGGATGTCGGCGGTGTTCAGGTACTCGCTCGGGTCGTCGACGTGGCCGGTGAACTCCGCGGCCACGCCCAGTTCGGCGGCGAGCTTCTCCAGTTCCGCCCGATACGGTTCCTCGCCGAAGAAGGTGCCGCCGACCAGGACGACGCGGGCGGGCCGCTGGTCGAGCGCGGCGATCGCGCGCAGGAAGACATCCTGGCCCTTCCACGGGCTGAGTCGACCGACCACGACCACGACCGCCTCGGCGGCGGGCCGCGTGCGCGGATCGGCTTGTGTCGCAGGCAGTTCCACGCCCGGGTAGGCGATCGCGGTGGGTAGCCCGGTCGGCAGGGTGGCGGCGGTCGCGCGGCTGTTGGCCAGTTGTCCCCGGCACATCAGGCGCGCGAGGCAGCGAATCGCCAGGGCGGGCAGCCTGCCGAAGTAGTCGGGGGAGACGCGGTCGTGCACCTGCCAGACCAGCGGAACCCGGGCCCGTCGGGCCGCGACCGAACCCAGGACCAGGGCCTTGGTGCTCTCGGCGACGACCACGTCGGCGCGGGAGTCCCGCACGGCCGCACCGACATTCCACCCCAGTCGCAGCAGCGCGAGGAAGCCGGTGAGCAGGCCGAGGATGCCGGTGCCGATGCGCATCGCGCGCGAATCGAACTGTCCCGACACGATGTCGGTGTCGATGCCGCGCTCGCGCGTGCGGGCCACCATCGGCCCGTCCTCGGTGTAGATCATGGTGACCTCGTAGCGCCCGGTCGCGCGCAACGCGTCGAGTAGCCGCAGGGTTGCCAGCTCGGCTCCCGACGGTGCGGCGGTGTGGGCGAGGAACACGGCTCTGGTCATCGCAGGGTCCGATACAGGTCCGCGTGCCGGGCCGCGGCGGCATCCCAGGTGAAGGTTTCCGCGTGCGCGCGGCAGGCGGCCGGGTCGGGGACGGTGCCGTCGAGCGCGGACACCAGTCGGGTGGCCAGGGCGTCGGGTTCGCCCGCGGGCACGATCAGGCTCGGGTCGAGGCCGCGCACCGCGTCGGGCAGGCCGCCGCAGTCGGTGACGATCGGCGCGCGCCCGGCCGCGAGGGATTCCAGGGCGATCAGGCCGAAGCCCTCGAGCGCGACGGTCGGAACCACGGAGACGGCGGCCTCGGCGTAGAGCTCGGTGAGACGCTCGTCACCGACGCGCCCGGTGAACTCGACGGTGCCGGGGAACCGAGCCGCTTGCGCGCGCAGATCGGCCTCGGCGGTACCGGTGCCGACCACGACCAGGCGGGCGTCGGGATGCGCGGCCAGGACCTTCGGCCAGGCCTGGAGCAGCACGTCGATGCCCATGCGTCGCTCGAGCCTGCGCACACACAGCACGGTGCGGGTCGGCGCGGCGGTGTCGAGGGGCGCCACCTGGAACCGGTCGAGGTCGACGCCGGGGGGAATGATCGAGATGCGGTCGGCGGGCACGTGGTAGTCACGCTCGAGCACGTCCCGGAAGACCGTCGAGAGCACGACGAACCGGTCGGCGCCGCGATAGCGCAGCCGTTCGAAGAGGTATTTGGCGCGCACGACCCGGTCGGATTCGCCCGCCATCGCGCTCTCCTGCGCCCAGGGTCCGTGGAAGTGGACCACCAGGGGCAGCGTCGAGGTGGCGGTGCGCGCGACGGGGCCGTAGAGGCAGAAGTGCCGGTCCACGACGGTGCCGGAGGCGAGGTCGGAGCGCGCGAGCAGGGCCGTGCGGGCACGCCGCAGGGTCGAGCCGCCCGTGGGCCCCCACGAGCCCGCGCCCGGTACATCGGGCGTGCCGAAGGCCGACGCGGTGACCGCCACCTGCGGTTGCCGGGCCATAGCTCGATACAGATCGGTGAAATACCGGTTGAGTCCACCCGGTGTGGCTCCGAACCATTCCGATCCGGTCATGTGCACACCGAGCATTGCGGTCGCAGTCGTCAACCCCCGCACCCTTCATCATGTGTCCCGCGAAGTGCATCCCGACCGGCGAATTCGCTCCTGGACCGACAGTCTAGGGGAGTATCCGCGCTCGAGCCTACCGGGCGGCGGGGTGAACAGGGGTGAGGTAGATTCGTCACAGGGACTGACAGGTGGGGGTGCGCACGGCACACCCGGGGACAGGAAAGTGCGAGATGGCTTCCGCGTTGACGGTGTGTGTACCTGCCTACGACGCCGAGCGCACGCTCGCGGTGACCTTGGACTCGGTGCTCGCCGAGGACGTCGATTTCGAGCTGCTCGTCCTCGACAATGCCAGCGCCGACCGCACCGGTGAGATCGCCCACTCCACCGGCGACCCGCGCGTGCGGGTGATCCGCAACGAATCCGTGCTCCCGATCGGCGCCAACTGGGACCGGGTGATCCGCGCCGCGTCCGGCGAGGTGATCAAAGTCGTCTGCGCCGACGACATCCTGCGCCCCGGCGCGCTGACCGAACAGCTGGCGGTGCTGGCCGACCCCTCGGTCGCGATCTGCGCCGGCCGCTTCGATGTGATCGACGAACAGGGCGAGCTGCTCGAGACCGACCTCGGTCTGCCCGGTCTGCTCGGCCGCCGCACGCCGCGCGAACTGGCCAGGGTGATCGTGCGCCGCGGTCCCGCCGAATTCGGGCCGACGGCCGCGGCGATGTTCCGTCGCGCCGACTACGAGCGGGTGGGCGGGCTGCGCCCGGACCTGGTGTTCCCGATGGATGTGGACCTGTTCGCGCGGGTATCCACGGGCGGGTCCTTCGTCGGGACGGAGCGGATCGTGGCCGCCTGGCGCAATTCCTCGTTCAACCTGTGCAGCCGCACGACCACCCGGTCCAAGTTGACCGACATGTACCGCTTCCACCACCGGATCGCCACCGACTACCCCGAATTGGTCACGCGCACCGATGTTCTCACCGGAGATCTGCGTCTGGTCGGGCAGATCATGGAGCGGGTCAGGGTGCGCACGGTCGGTGCGGTCGTGGCGGTCCGACCGGGTAATTAGCCGCCCACCCGGGCGAGGTGGGCCGTGCGCAGGGTCCGCTGGACCTGGTCGAGGAGGGCGCCGACGACCTCGTGCGCGGTCGGTGTCGACGGGGAGCGGGCGCGTAAGGCCAGGCCGTTGTCGCTGCGGGACAACCACAGTTGGACGTCGTCGGCGGAGCCGGTGTTGGAGATGTGGGTCGCGTTGATGGCGCGGTGGTGCGCGGCACCGGGCAGGCGTCGGTAGTCGACGTAGGACGCCATGAAGATGTCGGCGTGGTGGGGGCGCAATCCGCCCAGCGCGTGCAGGGTTTCGGCGAGGGGGACCGTGCCGAGGTCGATGGCGGCGCGCACCGCGGACTGGGCGGCGTGGATCGTGTCGGCGAGTTCGGGCGTCACAGTGACGGTGACCGGGGCGTTGGCGGTGAACCAGCCGACGGCGTGATGCCACTGTGGTTCTCGGCGGGTGTGCAGCGGAAACAGCAGTCGTAGTCGATCTCCACCCCCGATCGCGTCGACGCTGTGGGCCAGGGCGGCCAGCGTTCCGGCGAAAAGTCCCGCTTGCTGTGTGCGGCAGAAGCTTTCGTAGCTGTCGGTGTCTTCGGCCGAGAGCAGGTGGCGCAGTTCGACGGCCTGGGGTGCGCGCTGTCCCGGTGCGAGGCCGAGGTCGAGCGGGAAGGTCGGTGGCGTCACGCCCTGGTCGCCGAAGAACGCCCGCCAGCCCGCCAGGCGGGGGTCGTCGGGGCCGAACTCGACCGGGGTGGCGCAGAAGTCGACGAAACTGCCGGTGGGAGAGAGCAGTTCAGGTGTGACGCCGAGGTAGAGCTGTCGCAGGTCCTCGATGACGATGGCGATCGAGTAGGCGTCGACGTGGGCGTGATCGAACGCGCACACGATCGTGGCGGTGTGGGGCCGGTCGATCGCGGCGAGCAGATAGGACCGCTCGGCGAACGGAGCGCACGCGATATCGCTGTGGCGGCGCAGGGTTTCGCGCAAGGTCGTCGCGCAAGTGTGGGGTTGGTCGGGTTGGGGTTCGAGGTGGGGCGGAGTCGGGTGCAGGACGCGTCGTGGGCCGGACGGTGTCGCGGTGAAGGAGCTGCGCAGGGTGCCGTGGCGGGCGATCAACGCGCGATAGGCGGCGGCGAGACGTGCTCGGTCGAGTGCTCCGGGAACGTCGAAAGCCGCTGCCAGCCAGATACTTCCGGATTCCGCGCCGGACAGGTGGACGAGCTGATTGAACGACGGGGGAATCGGCGACGCCACCCCGGTCGGCTCGGTCGGGACGGTCCAGTGCATGAAGGTGCCCGGTTCGGGCAGGTAGTGGTCAACCGTGGTGACGTGCAAGCGCCACCTCCTTGCCCGCGCCGATCGGGTAGTCGCCGGTGGCCGCCACGGTGGCGAACACGCCGCGCAGGTGGGCGTGGTAGCGGGCGAGTTGGCGTTGGGCGAACGGGGTGAACGGGCTCTGGCAGCCGAGGTAGAGGTGGTCGGCGTCGCGGTTGAACCACATCGAGGCGTTGGCCGTCTCGCCCTCGCCGGTGAACAGCATCGCCCGCTCGTAGGGGGCGGTGCCCGCGCCGGGGAAGCGGCGGAAGTCCAAGTAGGACAGCATGTTCGGGCTCGTCATCACCGAGCGCGGATCGGCGCCCGAGGCGAGCAGTGCGCTCAGCACCGCCGACAGCGGGGCGCCGGCCAGGCGGATCGCGCGGTCGTAGGCGGCATTGGCGCGCGACACCAGTTCGGTGAAGGACGCGCAGTCCTCGACCCGGAAGCTCAGGGGCGCGAAGTTGCACAGCCAGCCCTGGGTGAGCAGGAAGTCGCCGAGACCACGGGTGCTCACCACGGTCATGCCGTAATACTCACCGCGCCCGGCGGTTTCGAGATCGGTGACGGCGACCGCGGCGAGCACACCGGCCAGGTACCGACCGCCCGCCGCCCGGCAGACCTCGGCGAAGGCCGTCGAGCCCGCGCGCCCGAGCAGGTCGAACTCGATGCCGTGCATCGGCGCCGTCTGTCCCGGCGCCAGGCCCAGATCCAGGGGGAAGCGCGGCATCGTATTGCCGTGCTGCCGAAAGGTTTCCACCCACTGCCTGAGCTCGGGACTGTGCTGGTCGTAGGTGCGGGCGAGCGCGTGCTCGGCGCGCGCGTACTCGGGGAACCCGCCGGTCGGCATGCTGGTGTACGGGCCGAGCGCGCGGCCGGTGGTCTCGCTGTCGTAGAAGTCGAGCAGTTCGGTGAGCACCAGCGCCTGCGACGCGCCGTCGCTGAGGGCGTGGTCGCAGGCGAAGTACAGGGTGAACGACTCCGGTCGGGCCACGGCGCCGAGCACGAACCCGGGCCACGAGGTGGCCACCGCCTCGGCGGAGAAGCGGTCGAGCGCGTAGTCGCGAAAAGCCTTGTCGCCCGGGGTATTCCCCACACGCCGTGCCTCGAACGCGACATCGTCGGCGGCGACACTGTGGCGGGCCACGGTGGCGCCATCGGTGCTGAACCAGGTCCGCATTCCGGCGTGGCGGCACACGAACCGTCGCAGCGCGCGACCCATCGCCTCGGCGTCGAGCGCTCCGTCGACCTCGGTCGAGACGGCGAGGTAGGCGGTGTGCGGTGCGGTGGAATGGCGTGTGGCACAGAGGCCGCGAATGTGGTTGTCCTGCAAGAATGTTCCCGGATCGGGATCGGGGCCCGACGTGGCCGCGACCCGCGCCGCGTGGTCGCTCGGGTGCCATTCCACCAGCTCACCGGCGGCGGGGCGCCAATTGCGCAGTGCGGTGATGATCATCGGCGCCTCATCCCGCCGCCGGGGCGACATCGATGCGGCGGTCCACCAGCGCGCCCTCGCTCGTCACGGTGGACAGGATGGCCGTGAAGGTATTCAGGAAGCGGTGCACGGTGGCGGCGGCGACCTCGTTGCTGGGGAACCGCGCCGATACCGCGATGCCGCCGGGGGAGCGCACGATCCAGAGGTAGACCTCCTCGTCGGAGAGCTCCCCGCTGCGCAACGGTCGCACCTGCCACTGCTGCCAGCGGGTCGCGTCGGGCACGAACCGCACATCCACGTAGGACACGACGAAACGGGGCGCTTCCGCGCAGCCGAGCAGATCGGCGATGCGCGGAAAAGGATACTGCGCCAGGGCTTTCGTGGAATCGATGGCCGTGGCGGTGCGGGCGAGCAACTCCTCGAGGGTGTCGGCGCCGTGGTGGTCGATCTCCAGGGGGAGCAGGCCCACGTACCAGCCCATCGCGTGCGCGTGCGCGGGCGTGGACCGGGTGTGCACCGGCATGGCGCAGCGCAACGGGCGCGCGCCGACCAGGACGCGGTGGGTCGCGGCGAGCGCGGCGAACACCGCGGACTGGGTGGTGTAGCCGGCCGCCCGGCTGCGCGCCTGCAACCGTTCGGCCTGCTCGGTGGTGAGCACCCAGGACGACAGCCCGCTCTGGTGTGTGCCGCGGTATGTGTGACGGTGGAACGGTTCCCGTCGTAACCCCTTGCGGCCGTGGGTAACTCGTGGCGCGATCGGGAGCGGGAAGGCCGGGAATCGGCCGCTGTCGTGGCGCAGGAACCGCTCCCAGTGGCGCACTGCCGGATGGTCGACGGTCATCGTCGCGCCCACCGCGCGGTCCTCGGCGCCGAAGTCGATATAGCTGCCGACCTCGGGCAGTTCGGCGGGGGCTCCGGTGAGTTCGCTGCGGTAGATGCGCTGGATCTCGCTGATGGCCAACATCATCGAGTACGCGTCCATCACCGAGTGATCGGCCCCGAACGCCAGCAGGAAACCCGCGCCCTGGCCCGTCTCGCTGACCGTGGCCACCAGGCAGTGCGGCCACCGGGTGGGTGACAGGCGACTGCCGAAGAAGTCGGTGAGGTGCTGATACACCCGGGTGCCGCTGCGCAGATGCCCGACCGGGCGGGCCGCCACACCGATGTCGTCGGTGTCGCAGGTGTAGCGCACGAACCGTTGCTCCGCCGACGCGTCGGCGGTGGTGCGGAACGCGTCGTGCCGCGCCATCCAGCGGCGCAGCGTCGTGCGGACCGCGCCCTCGTCGAAGGGCAGCGGGACCTCGAAAATGGCGCCGAGCCACGAGCTCTCGCCCCCGGCGCTCCCGGCCCGCGCACAGTGTTCCTCGTGCAGGTGACTCAGTGCCCGCGTGTCCGGTGACCAGGCGGTTGCCGCGCTGGTGACCGGTGTCCATTCGATGACAGTGCCCGCGGGAAGCGGATAATCGGCTAGCTCTGTGAATTCCATACGAACGCGCCCCAACCCTGTTGCTGACCGAAAGCTGAAAACACCTGTGAATCCGCATGCTCGCTCGATGACGAACAACCTCGACGTCGTTCGCACCAACGGCGTTGGCCCGTCTCGGACCTGAATCGAGCGTAGGGGGCGCACGGAGATAGTTCCTCCCGGATCGTCGTGGCCTTCGTCACGAATGATTCCAGCTGGATATACCCGCTGGTCATGGTGATATTTCCGCGCCGACACCGGTTTTCGTCATTTCGCGCATATGTGGAAGTGGTTACCGAACGATGTCGAAGCCGTGTCGGGGCTCGGGTGGGGGTCTGGCTCGACCGGTCGCGGGGTTGCCGCTGTCTTCGCCGAGAACATAAGCTGCCAGCAATTCGCAGTGGTGCGACCGCACTCCCCGACCGAGGAGGAGATGACGATGGCCGCAGTCGAATCGGCGATCGAAACAACGGGTTTGACGAAATCTTTCGGCGCGTTCCGGGCGGTCGACGGGATCGATCTGACGGTGCGCGCGGGCACGGTGTGCGCGGTGCTCGGACCCAATGGGGCGGGCAAGACGACCACGGTCAGGATGATCGCCACCCTGGTCCGCCCCGACGCGGGCAGCGCCAAGGTTTTCGGGTACGACGTGGTGCGCGACGCGGCCACGGTGCGGTCGCTGATCGGCGTCACCGGTCAATACGCCTCGGTCGACGAGGATCTCACCGCGCGCGAGAATCTCACCATCTTCGCCCGCCTGCTCGGCCTGTCCGGCCCCGACAGCGGCCGCCGTGCCGACGAACTCCTCGACGAATTCGGGCTCCAGGATTCGGCGCGCCGACCCCTGCGCCATTTCTCCGGCGGCATGCGACGCCGACTCGACCTGGCCGCGAGTCTGATCGCCCGCCCGCCGCTGCTGTTCCTCGACGAGCCGACCACCGGGCTCGACCCGCGCACGCGCGCGCAGATGTGGCAGACGGTGCGCGAGCTCGTCGCCACCGGCACCACCGTGCTGTTGACCACCCAGTATCTCGACGAGGCCGATGCTCTGGCCGATCACGTGGTGGTGATCGACCACGGTCGGGTCGTCGCGAACGGCACCGCCGACGAACTCAAGACCGCCGTCGGCGCGGCCGCGTTGACCCTGCGCGTGGATCGCGCCGATCTGGCGGAGGCGACCGCGATCGTGCAGCGATTCAACAGTGGCTCCGCGGTCGTCGCGGCCGAGGAGGGCCGGATCCGGGTGGGTTCGGCGAATACCGACGCGCTGCCGGAACTGTTGCTCGCGCTGCGCACGGCCGGGATCGCGGTGCGCGAACTCGGGGTGGCGCAACCGAGTCTGGACGAGGTGTTCTTCGCGATCACCGGCACCGCGCGCGTGCCGGAGCCGGCGTGACGGCGCTGGACCGGGTCGGCGCGCCGCCGCCGATCTCGGTCTCGGTCTCGCAGTCGATCTCGCACGCGGTGACCATGGCCCGGCGCGGGCTGCTCAAGATCCGACACAACCCGCAGGAGCTGTTCGACGTCGTCGCGCTGCCGGTGGTGTTCACGGTGATGTTCTCGTCCATCTTCGGCGGCGCGATCGCGGGCACGGTCTCGGGCTATCTGCCGACGCTGATTCCGGGCGTGCTCGTCCAGGTGGCCGTGGCGGCCTCGGTCAATACCGGGGTGAAATTGCGCGAGGACATGAACAAGGGCGTCTTCGACCGGTTTCGCACCCTGCCGATCGCGCGGGTGGCGCCGCTGGCGGGGTCGCTGCTCGCCGACATGGTGCGCTACGCCGTCGCGACGACCATGACGATCCTGGTCGGGCTCGCGATGGGGTACCGGCCCGCCAGTCCCGCGGGGGTGGTCGTGGCGTGTCTGCTGGTGATGGTGGTCGCGTTCGCCCTGAGCTGGATCTTCGCACTCATGGGCGTGCTGATGGACAAACCTTCGACGGTGCAGGGGGTTTCGATGCTGGTGTTGATGCCGTTGACGTTCGTGTCCAACGCGCTGGTGCCCGTGTCGACCATGCCCGGGTGGATGCAGGCGTTCGCCCAGGTCAATCCTGTTTCGCACCTGGTGACGGCGGTGCGGGAACTGACCGAGGGCCACTTCGGGCCGCAGATCGGTATCTCGCTACTGGGCGCCGCGGTGGTGATCGCGGTGCTGGCGCCGCTGACGGTGCGCGTGTACATGCGCCGTGCCTGAGTGGCCTCGGGGTTCTAGGGTGCCACGCGGTCGGCGGTCTTGCGGAAGAGGTTCGTCGGGGTGAAGGTGCGGGTTTTCGTGTCGTAGGTGCGCAGCAGAAGCAGTCGGGTGGCGTGGACGGCGACGATCGGCGGGAGGTAGAGCAGGGTCGCGCCGGCGGCCAGGGCGTAGCGGCGGTGCAGGATCAGGGTGCGGGGCAGGCAGGACATGTAGCGGATGAAGGACGGCATCGCGGTTTCCATGCGGCGGGGGGCGACGCCGACCGTGATGGTGGGCAGGAAGGCATTGCGACCGCCGATCTCGGTGACGCACAGGCCCATGTCGACGTCTTCGAAGATGTCGCGGCGCATGGTGACGCGGTCGCGGATCGCGGTCCAGGTGTCGTGGCGCAGGATCATGTTCGAGCCGTAGAGGACGGGGACCTGTTTGATCCGGTCCTTGTTCCTGGTGCGCCAGCGTTGCCGTAGGGCGCCGACGGTATCGCCGTAGGGCAGGTCGTAGGCCTGGCCACGGCCGCAGGCGGCGGACCAGCGGTGTTCGGGGTCGGCGGCGAAGAAATCGAGGATGCGCTCGGCCCAGTCGGGTGGGACCAGGGTGTCGGCGTCGATGCGGGCGAGCAGGGTGCCGGTGGCGGTGTCGAGACCGCGATTGCGGGCATGGACCAGGCCCTGTTCGGCTTCGGAGATCAGGCGGATCGCGGGCCAGTCGCGGGCGTGGGCGGCGACGATCGCGCGGGTGTCGTCGGTGGAATTGTTGTCCACGACCAGGATCTCGGTGATGTGCGCGCGCTGGCGGGCCAGGCGGCGCAGGCACTCGCCGATGATCTCGGCCTCGTTGTAGGCGGGGATCACCACGGACAGCGACAGGGCGTTCATCGGATTCCTTCACGGACGGCGGGACGGACCGCGGCTTCGACGAGGGTGGCGGCGGACCGCACCGCGGATTCGGGCGCGATCAGCTGCTCGCCGAGTTCCTGGGCAGCAGTGCGGCATTCGGGTGAGAGCAGAGAGCGGAGTGCGCGAGTCAGGGATTCGTGGTCGACTCGGGCAGCGGGCAGTGCGGTGCCGACGCCGAGGGCGCGCAGTCGGCGACCCCACAGCGGCTGGTCGGCGCCGATCGTGCACGCCAGGGCCGGGATTGCGGCGCGCAGGGCGGCCGCGGTGGTTCCGGCGCCACCGTGGTGGACGGCCGCGACGCAGCGGGGGAGAACGGTGGCGTGGTCGACGGTGCGCACCACCCGCACGTCGGCACCGGTCGTGCCTGCCATGAACTCGCTCCACCCGGCCGCGACCAGCAGGCGGAGGCCGAGTGCGGCGGCGACCTCGGTGAGGGTGGCGGCCAGGCGCTGGGGTTCGGCGATCGACATGCTCCCGAAGCCGACATAGAGGGGCGCGGGTCCGGCGTCGAGCCAGGTGTCCAGCGCGGTGGTGTCCGCGTCGTCGCCGAGCTGGGCACGGGTCGCCGGGGTCGGCTCGAGGAAGCCGACCAGGGGTCGCGCCGAGCCCCACTGTTGCGCCAGACCGGGAAACAGCAGCGGGTCGTAGGCCTGGATCTCGGGAACGCCGGTGGCGCTGATCCGGCGTGCCGGCGGACTCGACGGTGGTAGCAGGCCGAGGTCGGCGGCGAGTTCGCGTTCGGCCGTGCGGGTCGCGAGCCAGCTCAGGTGCTCGAGCGCCGCCCAGCTGAGGTGGTGCGCGGCACCGGGTGCGCGGTCGACGGGCAGCAGCGAGGCGATGCTGTTGCGCCGCAGCGGGCAGTAGTGCACCGGCACGTACGGAATTCCACGCGCCAGCGCCACATTCGATAACCGTTCCTGTCCGACACTGCCGCCGATCACCGCGTCGGCGCCCTCGGTGAGGTCGAGTAGTTCGGATTGGGTGCGGCGGCCGTTATGTATCGTGAGTTCGGCGAGGGCGCGAAGTCGTTCGAGCGGATTCGCGGATTTCCTTCCACGCGAAACCACCTGCGAGTCGAGTAATTCCTTGGTGTCGGCGCCCAAGGATTCGGTGGGAATTGTGGTCCGTCGACAGAATTCGACGAGATTCGGCGGCACCGCCATCGTCACCGCGTGACCACGGGACCGTAATTCCACACCGAGCGCCACACCCGGTTGAACGTCACCGCGGCTGCCGGTGAACGCGAGAACGAATTTCATCGAGCTCCTCGCAGGACGGCGGGGTCGAGAAATTCCACCGTAACCAGAGGATCGCCGAACACGCCCGGTGAAATCACCTCCGGGTGCTTCATCTCACACGGGCGGACCGGATGCTGGTCCCTTGCTGCCGGTCTCGCCTACCGTGCTGGCATGTCGAGGTTTCTACTTGCGTTCAACGGAACACGGGGAGATATCCAACCCGCGGTGGTCATCGGCGCCGAACTCGCGCGCCGCGGCCACGAGGTGGTCGTCGGGGCACCACCGAACCTGTGCGAGTTCGTCGCCTCGGCCGGGCTGGACGCCCGACCGTTCGGCTACGACACCCACGCGCACATGAACTCCGAGGTGGTGCGCACGAAACTGCGCACCGGCGGACCACGCCAGCGGTGGGCGGCCTTCACCGAGATCCGCGACCTCGGGTGGGCGCGGGCCGTCTCGGACATGGCCGGGCTCAGCACGGGTGCCGACGCGATCCTGACCGGGTTCGTCACCGAACAGATCGCGACACCGTTCGCCGAATCGGCAGGGGCGGAATGCCTTTCGGTGCATCACGCGCCGATCCGGCCCAACAGCACGGTGTCGCCGGTGCCCGCCGGTCTGTCGGGCCTGCCGCCCGTGCTCAACCGGGCGAGCTGGTGGGCCACCGATACCGCGATGTGGACGCTGACCCGAGGTCGACAGAACACGCTGCGCCACGAACTCGGGCTGTCCGGCACGGTCGCGCGCGTGCCCGGCGATCGGCTCGAGATCCAAGCCTACGATCCCGCGCTGTGCCCGGAACTGGTGGCGGAGTGGGCCCGAGCGCGTCCGTTCGTGGGGTTCCTCGGTCTGTCGGGGGAGCAGCGCCGTCGGATCGGCGCCGACACCGATGATTCCGCCCTGCTCGACTGGATCGAACAGGGTTCGGCACCAGTGTATTTCGGGTTCGGCAGTATGCCGGTGCCCGACCCGGTCGGCGTGGTCGGTGCCATTGTCGCGGCCGGTGAACGGCTCGGCGTGCGGGCGCTGATCAGCACGGGCTGGGCCGACCTCCCGCCCGTCGAGAGCGCGGACGTGCGGGTTGTCGGCGCCGTCGACCACGAGACGATCCTGCCCCGATGCCGGGCCGCCGTCCACCACGGTGGCGCCGGAACGACCGCCGCCGCGCTCCGGGCGGGCATCCCGAGCCTGGTGTGCTGGGTGGGCTCGGACCAGCCGTACTGGGGCGCACAGTGCGCGCGGCACGGCGTCGGTGCCTCGATGCGGCTGAAAGGGTTGACCACCGAATCGCTGGTGGCCGAGCTGACCACCGTCCTCGCCCCGGAATGCGCCCGACGAGCCGAAGTGCTTGCGCGACAATTGATCACGCCCGAGGAGGCGGTCGCGCGATGCGCTGATCTGGTCGAGGAGCGCACCGACGCGCACCTGCGCTCGCGGGCGCGACGCTGATGGTCGACACGCTGCGGATGCAGCCGGAGGACAGCACGTATTGGCTGGTGCGCGAGGCATTCGGCTGGTCGGTCGTCTTGCAGATCGTCTGGCGATTCCCGACCCGCCCCGATCCGGCGGGGCTGGTGGCGTTCAACGAACAGCTCAGGAACAGTGTGCTGAATCGGCGGCTGATCCGGGTGCGTGTGCCCGGTGCGCGACACCGGTGGGTCCACGCCGATTTCGCTCCCGAACTGGAGCTCGACACCACACCGATCGCGGTCGAGGACATCGAGAAGTGGTCGGGGGCAGAGCTTTACGGGACACCGCTCGACCCCGAACGCGGACCCGCGTGGCGGTTGCGCGGGGTCGCGGTCGACGACGGTGGTTTCGTCCTCTCGCTGACGGCACTGCACCTCGTCGCGGACGGGCGCACGATGGTCGGTGCCGCCATGGACGCCCTCGCGGGCACGGCGTCGGACCCGCTCGATCCAGGGGTCGCGCGTGCCGCCGCGAGACCCGTTGGCTCCCTGTTCGATACGGTCGGCGACGGCCTGCGGGATGTGCTCGACGGCGTACACGTCCTCGTCGCGGCGGGACGCGGTATCGGCTCGGCGGCCGCCACCCTGGCACACGACCGCCGGAACGGCGAACCCGCCGGCTCGGCGCACAACGGCGGACCTTCGCCCACGCGTGCGAACACGGGATCGGTGAAGGTGCCCGCGCAGCGGCGTTCCCCGCGGGCACGGTGCTCGTGGGTGACGGTCAGTGTCGAAGGGGCGCACTGGGATTCGGTCGCACATCGACACGGCGGGACAGCCAATACGCTGTTCGTCGCGGTGCTGGCCGCCGCCTTGCGCAGCTCGGGATACGGTGACGGTGGACCGCTGAAACTGGGGATTCCGGTGAGCAGGCGCACCGAGGACGACGAACGCGGCAACGCGACAGCGGGAGTGTCGGTGGTGCTCACCGACGAGCTGAGGACCGGGGGAGACCTCGGACCGCTGCGGCGACTCTGCAAGGACGCGTTCACACGACTCTCCGCCGGGCGGCGCGCCGCCCATGTGCACCTGCTGCCCCTGGTGCCGCTGTTGCCGACCGGGCTGGTCGTGCGCGCCGCGACGGCGGGGTCGGGAATGCCGGACGCGGTGGCGTCGAACCTGGGCGACTTCGGTGCGGACCTGCGGGTCCTCGGCGGCGTCGATGCCGAGGCGGTCGCGTTTCGCGGGATCGCGCAGGGGGTGGACCCCGACCTCCCGTACCGGTTCGGAGACGGGCTGCAATCGTGGGCGGTCCGCTCCGGCGACACCATGACCTTCTCGGTCGCGGCCTTCGACGAACAGCGCTTCCCCGATACCGAGGCGCTGCGCAGGCTACTCGTCGGCGAACTCGACGGGTGGGGTCTGACCCACCGGGTGTGGTGAATGTCGCTCTCGCGCTCGCCCGGGATGCGCGCTCCCGACACCGTGGATAGCCTGACGACATGAACCGTGTTGCCGGGGCAGACGAGTCATACCTGTTGGCGCAGGACCTGTTCGGATGGTCCGCGCCGATCCAATACGCCTGGGTGTTCGACAGCGAACCCGAACCTGCCGACCTCGAACAATTCGGCGCGCAACTGGCGGCGGGATCGTTGAGCCGCAAAGTGATTCGCGCTGTGGTGCCCTTCGCCCGGCACCGATGGGTGCGCTCCCCGCACCCGCCCGTGCTGCGCGTGGAACCCGACCCGATCGCCGACGACGAGATCGGCGCTTGGGCCGACCGCACCCTGCGCACCGCCGACCTCGACCCCGTCGGCGGGCGCGGCTGGCAACTGATCGGGGTGCGCACCACCTCGGGCGGTTTTGTACTCTCCCTGCTGATCTCGCACATGGTCGCCGACGGCCAGGGTCTCTACAACGCGCTGGCCGCCGCCCACGCGGGCAGCTCCACCACCAGCCTGCCCACCGAAGCCGAGGTCATGGCCGCGCCCCGCTGGCGCGACGACGCGAAAGACGCACTCGCCCAACTGCGCGAGGCCGCCGTAGCCGCCCGCGTGATCGCCACCGAACTGTGGCGCACCCGCCACGACCGCCCGCCGACCGCCGCGCGCGCCCCGCGCACCATCGACACCGCCGCCGACGGACCCGACACCACCCTGGCCATCGTCGACATCGACCGCGCCCGCTGGGCCGACCGGGCCCGCGCGTTCGACGGCACCGGCAACACCCTGTTCACCGCCCTGCTCGGCGGCCTCGTGCAACGCTCCGGCTACCCGATCGGCCCCGACGGGCTGCGGGTCTGCATCGCCGTGAGCAACCGCGAAGCGGGCGACGAACGCGCCAATGCCTCCGGCGGCGTGTGGATCCGGGTGCCCGATCAAATCGCCCCGGAAACCGGCCTCGCGGGAATCAGGGCACTGAGCAAGGCCGCGTTCGCCCGCAACGCGACCGCGGGCCAGGACGCGCTCACCGACAATCTCCAACCGGTCGTGCGCCTGCTGCCCGACCGCGTGATCGAGAAGATGATGCGCTCGATCGCGGGCCCCGACACCACCGTGTCCAACCTCGGTGCCGCCCCCGACAGCGCCATCGAGATCGGTGGCAGGCGCGCGCGATCGTTCGCGATCCGGGCGATCATGCAGGGCCGCGACGCCGCCGAACGCCGTCGCCAAGGTCCCGCCGTGGCCGCCTGGGCCGTCGAATACGACGACAAGCTCACCATCACGTTCTTCGGGATCCACCCCGAGTACTTCGGTGACGAGGCGAAACTGCGCGCCCACATCGTGGCCGAACTCGAGGCGTGGGGCCTGGCCGCCACCGTGTGGTGACGGCCGGGCGCCCGCGTCAGATCGAGAAGGTCTTGCCGTAGGTGACCACGGTGTCGCCGCCGGAGCCGACGATCTTCACGAACGGGCGGACGTTGGTCTGCCCGACCACACCGGTGACGGTGCCGTGGAAGCCCGAAAGGCGCACCACGCCCGAGGAACCGGAGACCTCGCCACCGGCGACCTCGACCTCCTGGATGCCCGGACCGAAACCGACGGCCAGCTCGATTCCCGCGCGCGGGATCAGGCCGTCGACGGTGGCGCTCGGATCGGAGCCGAGCTCGACGCTCAGACCCGGCGTCGACCACTCGAACTTGATCTTGCCGTCCAGGGTGGCCGGGTAGCCGACCTGGTAGCCGATGGTGATGTGGCCCGACCAGTCCTCGGCCTCGGGGCCGGTGACCACGTAGGACGCCGCGCCGCTGTGGAACCACTCACGGGTGAGCGGGTTGCCGTCGAGCGGGGCGACGAAATCGATCCTGGTGTCGGACTGGATGGCTTCGACGGTGCGGTTCTTGCCGTCGAGAACGGTGCTGCTGCTGTCGATGTCGGCACCGGCGGCACCGGCCCCCATGGCGAGGCCGACGGCGATGGCCGAAGCCATCGCGGCCACTCGGAGCGCGCGCGGACGAAGCACGGTGATTCCCCTCATCAGATTCTTTCCCCTGGCTGTTCACCCTCGAACAGGAGCGTTCGAACGCCGCTGCTGGCCCGTCGAACCGGGCACCGGCCACCGCGACACTGCGACGGCCCAGCGGTGACCGGGCTTCGATCATGGTGCGGCGCTGGGCGATCCGAGTATCCCACGCGAACCTGTCATGTGCCGGGCGACATTAGATCGTCTATGCCACAGCCCTCACGGCCGTGGTATCACCGGTGCGGGGCCCGCCGGATCGTCGATCATCCAGCGCCCGTCCAGTTCCGGGAGCGCCGCGCTGACTTCGGGGAGCAGGTCCGGCAGCGTCAACAGGACGAGATCGGGGTCGGCGGCGACGAGGTCGGCGGGGGAGATGATGGGCACGTCGGTGCCCGGCATCCGTGCGCCCTGCTTGCCGGGGGAGGCGTCGGCGACACCGGCCAGCACGCCCCGGTGCGCGCCCGCCATGGCCAGCAGCGCGACAGCACGGGAGGCGGCCCCGTAGGCGTAAACCCGAAGTTCTTGCGCCGCACTGTCTTCGAGCCAGGCGCGGAGCGTCCTGACATGACGGTCGACCGTGTTCTGTAACGTGACAGTCGATCTCAGGGCCTCGGCCTCGGCCGCCAGGATCCGCTCGACCGTCGCGTCGGGCGCGTGCGCGCCGTGACGCACCGCGAGCAGCACCGTGCCGCCGTAGAGATCGAACTCCCACGCGGTGACCACGCTCATCCCCGCCGCACCCACCAGCGCGCACAGCGCCGACAGCGAGTAGTACGCGAAGTGCCCGTGCCGCAGGGCATTCCACTGCCCCTGCGCGACGATGGTGGCCAGCGAGTGATACTGCACCAGCAGCACACCCCCGGGATCGGTCGCGGCGGCGCGGGCCGCGAAGGCCGCGCGCTGGTCGGGTTCGTGCATGATGCCGAAACAGTCCAGCACCACCGCCGCCGGACCGTCGGTGACCTCGGTGAAGCCGTGCTCGGTGAGCAGCGGCAACCAGGTGCCCCCGTGCGGGCTGCCGAACTCGGTCACCGTCGTCGCGCGCAGCAGACCGGCCGCGCGCACCAGCCGCACCGCCTCGGCGGCCTGGTCGCGCAGGGCCTGCGGTTCGACCCCGTGGGGTTCGGCGGTGACGGTGTCGTCGTCGGCGAGCTGGGCCAATCCGCACGTCGCGCACTGATCCATGCGCAGCGGATGGCCGGTCTCGTCGGGGCCGATCGCGCTGTCACGTGGCGGAAAGTGGTCGGCGGCCGGGACCGTGCCCAGATCGAGCACGGGAACGAGCGTGGTCTCGGCACAGCCGCGGCATCGGCGGGTCATGGCAGGATGTCCTCGTGCGTATCGAACGGACCGAACTGGCCGACGTGGTGGTACTCGTTCCCGAACCGTTCCGGGACGAGCGTGGACTGTTCACCCGAACCTTCGACGCGAACGAATTCGACGCCCACCTCGGGATCGAGGGCGCCGCGGCGCGTTTCGTGCAGGACTCGCAGTCGCGGTCGGTGCGCGGGGTGATCCGTGGCATGCACGGTCGCGGCGGCCGCGGCGAGGCCAAACTGGTGCGGTGCGCGCACGGCGCGGTGTACGACGTGCTCGTCGACATCCGCCCCGACTCGCCCACATTCGGTGCGCGCCAAGGCTTTCGGCTCGACGACGCGGACTTCCATCACCTGTACGTGCCGCCGGGCTTCCTGCACGGCTTCCAGGCGCTGACCGAGGTCGCCGATGTCTGCTACCGCATCGACCGACCCCACGATCCGACCGAGGACCTCGGGGTCGCCTACGACGACCCCGAGCTGGCCATCGACTGGCCGCTGCCCGTCGGCCCGGTCTCCGCGCGCGACGCGCGGGCCGGGAGCTGGGCGACGCTGCTGGCTACGCTGACGCCGACGCACTGATCCGGCGCAACCGCGCGTCGAGCACCCCGTTCTCGCGCAGGCCCTCGAGGTGCGGCAGGCGGGTGAACCGGCGGAAGAACGCGTCGGAGGTGAGTCCACGCGCGGTGTACTCGGTGAACAGCTCGGCCGCGCCCGCGGGCACCGTCCACTGCGCCTCGAAGCCGAGAACCTCACGCGCGGAGGAGAAATCGACGCGGTAGGAGCGCGGGTCGGCCCCGTTCTCGCCGGTGATCAGCAGCCGCGAACCCGGCACCGCCTCGACCACCGAGGCGGCGATCTCGGCGACGGTGAGGTTGTTGACCTCGGTGCCGATATTGAACGCCCGGCACGAGACGTCGGCGGCGGGCGCGGTCAGGCAGGTGGCGAACGCGGTCGCGATGTCCTGGGCATGCACCAACGGACGCCACGGGGTGCCGTCGGAGAGCACCTTCACCTCGCCGGTGAGCACCGCGTAACCGACCAGATTGTTGAGCACGATATCGGCGCGCAGGCGCGGCGAGAAGCCGAAAGCCGTGGCGTTGCGCAGGAATACCGGCACGAAACCGTCGTCGGCGAGCGCGGCCACATCGTCCTCGACGCGGACCTTGCTCTCGGCGTAGGGGGTGATCGGGCGCAGCGGCGCGTCCTCGGTGACCAACTCGGCACCGGCGGCGCCGTACACCGAACACGTCGAGGCGTAGAGGAACCGGGAGACCCCCGCCTCCTTGGCCAGCCGGGCCAGGCGCACCGACGCGTGATGGTTGATGTCGTAGGTGATCTCCGGGGCCAGCGCGCCGAGCGGATCGTTCGACAGCGCCGCCAGGTGGATCACCGCGTCGAAACCGCGCAGGTGCTCGACGGTCACCTCGCGCAGGTCGACGTCCAAACCCTCGGGGTCACCGGCGAATTCGCCCAGCAGGCAGTCGGCGAAGTAACCGATGTCCAGGCCGGTGACCCGGTGGCCCGCGGCCTGCAACACCGGCACCATCACGGTGCCGAGATACCCCTGGTGGCCGGTGACCAGTACCCGCATGTTCACGTCTGTTCCCATCTGATGATCGCTTTGTCGAGCACGAACGCCTCGGCATACGGCGCGTGGCACTGCACGCCACGCATCCGGGCCAACCCGAGGAAGGCCTGATCGTCGAACCAGTCCCGGCCCGTCTGCGACGGATAGTGCTGGTGCAGCAGTTGCGACTTACGCTGTGCCAGTTCGTGACTCAACGGGTGATAAAGGGTGGGCCGCGGAGTGTCGGTCTCCCACTTGAGGATTTCGTAGCCGAGGGTCAGGTGGTCGCGGAACTCGGTCGGCACCAGTTCGGCGAGCAGGCGGTGGTCCTGGTGGGCGTCACCGCGCTGCGGGGCGAACACCACCTCGGGCTCACCACCGCGCCGGAATTCCGCCAACGCGTCCTTGATCCGATCCCAGTGCGCGGGGGCGCGCCCGTCGGGCACATCCAGTACGCGCAGCTCGGGCTCGATGCCCGAGCAGAACGCGGTCAGCGCCGCGCGCTCCTCGTCCTCGCGCGCGGTGCCGCCGCCGGCGAGCACCAGCGCGCGGACCTCGAGGTCGGGGACGGCGGTGGTGAGCGCGAGCAGCGTCGCGCCCATGCCGATCGCGATGTCGTCGCAGTGCGCGCCGAGCACCGCGATCCGCCGCGGCGGCTGGGTGAACAACCCGATCACGGCTTGTCCCACACCATCCACGGGCGGTCGCCGTTGCGGTAGGCGTCGTCGAGTTCGGCGCGCTCCTTGAACGTGTCCGCGGGCTTCCAGAAGCCCAGGTGCTGGAAGCCGAAGAGCCTGCCCTGCCCGGCCAGCGCGCCACACGCGTCGGCCACCAGATCGCCGCCGGGCGGCAGCAGATCGAAGACCTCCTGGCTCAGCACGAAGTAGCCGCCGTTCTCCCACAGCGGCATCTGCGCCACCGCCACGATGTCCTTGACCGCGCCGTCGGCGGTGATGTCGACACAGTGGAACGAGGACTGCGGCGGCACCACCATCATCGACGCGGCCGCACCGGAGGCGTGGAAGCGCTCGATCATGGTGTCCAGCGGCGCGTCGGTGAGCACGTCGGCGTAGTTGGCCAGGAAGTACTCGTCGCCGTCGAGGTGCTCGCGCACCCGACGCAACCGCTCACCGATCGCCGACTCCACGCCGGTGTCGACGAAGGTGATCGTCCAGTCGCTGATATCGGTCCCCAGCAGCTCGACCTCGCCGTTGCGGATGACGAAGTCGTTGGACGCGGACTCCTGGTAGGTCAGGAAGAAGTTCTTGATGTGCTCGGCGCCGTAGCCGAGGCACAGCACGAACTCCTTGTGGCCGTAGTGCGCGTAGTAGCGCATCACGTGCCACAGCAGCGGTCGCGGACCGACCAGCTGCATCGGCTTGGGCACGACATCGTCGGAACCGCCGCGCATGCGCATGCCGTATCCGCCGCAGAACAATACGACCTTCATCGGTTCGTTCACTTTCCTTCGAGGTGTGCGCCGGCCGAGACCGGTTCGCCGACCGGGACACCGCGATGCAGCACCGGCAGCGGGTAGATCAGCTCCCCACCCCAGTCCCCGACATGGGCGAGCTGGGCGGTGATCTCGGTCTCCAGATTCCACGGCAGCACCAGCACCACATCGGGCCGGTCCGCGTCGATGCGTTCGGGCCCGTGGATCGGGATCCGGGTGCCCGGGGTGTAGCGGCCGTGCTTGTAGGGATTGCGGTCGACGGTGTATTCGAGCAGGTCGGGGCGGATGCCACAGTAGTTGAGCAGGGTGTTGCCCTTGCCGGGGGCGCCGTAGCCGACGACCCGCTTGCCCGCCGCGCGGCAGTCGAGCAGGAAGCGCAGCAGCTCCTGGCGCACCGACTGCGCGCGCGCCTCCAGCGCGGCGTACCCGGCGGGCTCGTGCAGGCCCGCCGCCCGCTCGAGCTCGAGCACCTGCGCCACGCGCTCGGTCGGCTCGGCGACGGCGTCGGGGCGGGCCCACAGCCGGATCGAGCCGCCGTGGGTGCCGAGCAGCTCCACATCGACCACCGTCAGCCCGGCGATCGCCAGGGCGCGCTGGGCGGAGTGCACGGTGTAGTACTGGAAATGCTCGTGGTAGATCGTGTCGAACTGGCCCAGTTCGACCAGGTTCAGCGCGTGGTGCACCTCGATGCTGAGCCAGCCGTCGTCGGCGAGCAGGGTGCGCAGCCCGTGGGTGAACCCGCGCAGATCGGGCACGTGGGCGTAGACGTTGTTGGCCACCACCAGGTCGGCCGGACCGTGCTCGGCACGCACCCGCGCGGCAGAATCCGGTTGCAGGAACGCGGTTTCGGTGGGCACACCGGCCTCGCGCGCGGCCTGGCCGACATTGACCGAGGGCTCGATGCCCAGGCAGCGGATCCCGCGCGCGACCGCGTGGCGCAGCAGGTAGCCGTCGTTGCTGGCCACCTCCACGACGAACGAGTCGGCCCCGAGGCCGAGCCGCTCGGTGGCGGTGGTGACGAACTGTTCGGCGTGGCGCACCCAGCTGTCGGAGAACGAGGAGAAGTACGCGTACTCGGTGAAGGTGTCCTCGGGGGTGATCAGCGCGGGGATCTGCAACAGCAGGCAGTCCTGGCACAGCCGCAGGTGCAGCGGGTAGGTCGACTCGGGCGCGTCGAGTTCGGACGCGGCCAGGAAGCTCTCGCACGGGGGTGTGGCGCCGAGGTCGAGCACGCTGGTCAACCGTTCGGAATCACAAAGTCGACAGTGCACGTGGAGCCCCCACCTTCATTACTGATTTTCGCTGATCATCGAGCTGTCGCGGCTGCTGCCGCGGGTCATGCCGGACGTCGGTCCGACGGGCAGACACGTTACAGCCATCAGGTGAAACGTTCCCTCCGAAGGGGAGGGGGGAGAAACAGAACCATGGTATGTTTTCGAGTTCGACACGGTCTTACCCGCACCGGCTAACCGCAGGCGAGGACGACCGTTCCCCTCCCGTTTGTGACGCCGCGCACGCGTTGGTGTGGCTGTCCTGCGTTCATATCGAAAGGCGATGACGGATCAGTGATAGCCGTCCGGTTGCTGTGTGATCTGGCTAACCGCTGGAATCCGTTGTGGCACTGACTCTTCGATGTGATTGCTCGGTGACGGTCTGTAACAATCGAGGCACGGGTTTCGACTCGACGGAAAGTAGGGCGACCGCAACGTCCGCGTTCCGGTCGACGGGGATCGGGAATGGTTTTTTGTCTCCCGAAGGGGTGGTGGGTTCATGAGCTACGAGCTCGCCGGGACTGGCGACATCGACGTTGTCAACGGAGTCCGAGTGCGCAACAGCACACAACGTCAGAGTTGGCAGGCCGCGTTCGTGCAACGCCTGGCTGTGACAGATGTCATCGCCGTGTTCGGCGCGGTCGCCGCCGCCCAAGCCATCCGCTTCGGCGGACCGGTCGACCCGCCGCTGGCGTGGCCGCTGCCCTACGAGGTCGGCTACTCGGTGGTCTCGCTGGCGCTGGCCCTCGGGTGGCTGGCGCTCCTGCACGGTTACGGCAGCCGGACCCCGCAGGTGGTCGGCGCGGGCAGCGAGGAATTCCGCAGGCTCGTCTCGGCGACCCTGCGCCTGTTCGGCGTGCTCGCGATCCTCGCGCTGCTGTTCCGGGTGGAGGTCGCGCGCGGGTATCTCGCCATCGCGCTGCCCGTCGGCCTGGCGGGGTTGGTCGCGGGTCGACTGGCCTGGCGGGTACGCCTGCGGCGCTGGCGGGCCCAGGGACGGTGCCTGACCTCGGTGCTGGTCGTCGGCGCGCCCGAGGCCGCCCAGGCGATGGCCACCGCGTTCACCGACCACCCCGGCTCCGGCTACGACGTGGTCGGGGTGTGTGTGCCCGCGGGCTCGGTGGGCAAGCAGTTCGATTCCGAGGACGGGCCCTCGGTGCTCGGCGACGACCGCTCGGTGCTCGACGCGGTCCGCCGCAGCGGCGCCGACTCGGTGGCCGTGGCCGCGACCGACCATCTGGGTCCGGTCGAGCTGCGCCGGATGGCGTGGGCCCTGGACAAACTCGGCGTCGACCTGATCGTGGCGCCCGGTGTGGTGGACATCGCACAGGCCCGGTTGACCAACCGGATCGTGGCGGGCATGCCGATGCTGCACATCGACCCACCGCAGTACGGGCGCGCCAAGTCCAGCCGCAAGGCCGTGTTCGACTGGTGCTTCGCCGCGATCGTGTTGATTCTCATCGCGCCGATGCTGGCCGTGATCGCGCTCGCGGTGAAGGTCACCAGCGCGGGCCCGGTGTTCTATCTCTCGGAACGGATCGGTCGTGACGGCACCCCGTTCCGGATGATCAAGTTCCGCAGCATGTACGTCGACGCCGACCGCGCGGTCGAGGCGATGATCGAACGCGACGGCGGCAATCCGGTGTTCTTCAAGGTCAAAGACGATCCCCGGGTGACCGCGGTGGGCCGGTTCCTGCGCAAGTACAGCCTCGACGAGCTGCCGCAGTTCTTCAATGTGCTGCTCGGGGACATGAGCGTGGTCGGGCCGCGTCCGCAGGTGCAGCGCGAGGTCGACAGCTACGACGGCGAGATGCGCAGGCGACTGCTGGTCAAGCCCGGCGTCACCGGCCTGTGGCAGGTCAGCGGCCGCTCGGATCTGTCGCCGGAGGACTCGGTGCGCCTGGACATCTCCTACGTCGAGAACTGGTCGATGGTGCTGGATCTGGCGTTGATCGCGCGCACCATCGGCGCGGTCACCCGCGGCGACGGCGCCTACTGAACGCGGCCGCCCGCGCGAGGCAGCAGCGCGGCGCGTCCGATTTCACTAGGGTCGGAGGCATGGCTACCGGCACAACAACGACGGCAGAACACCTTCGCTCAGCGCTGGACGGGCCGTGGCGCGCGATCAGGGAACAGGCGCGAACACAGCTCGCCGGTGAGGAATTCACCGACGACCCCGAACTCGATATCCACGCCGCGCGCGAGCGCGTGCTCGAGCAGATGCGACTCATCGCGGCCCTCGGCTACCCCGAGAAGGGCTTCCGCCCGCAGAACGGCGGCACCGGCGACCCCGGCGGCGCGGTCACCGGACTGGAGATGCTGGCCTACACCGACCTGTCGCTGTGGGTGAAGTCCGGGGTGCAGTGGGGCCTGTTCGGCGGCGCCGTGGAGAACCTGGGCACCGAGCGCCACCGCGACTACATCAAGCGCCTCATCTCCCTCGACCTGCTCGGCTGCTTCGCGATGACCGAGTCCGGCCACGGCAGCGATGTCGCCGACCTCGAGACCACGGCCACCTACGACACGGCCACCCAGGAATTCGTCATCAACACCCCGACCCCGTCGGCGCGCAAGGACTACATCGGCGGCGCCGCGAAGCACGCGCGGATGGCCGCGGTGTTCGCGCAGTTGATCGTCGGCGGTGAGAGCAAGGGCGTGCACTGTCTGCTGGTGCCCATCCGCGACGAACTCGGCGCCGATCTGCCCGGCGTGACCACCTACGACGACGGCCTCAAGGGCGGCCTGCCCGGCGTCGACAACGGCCGCATCGTCTTCGATCAGGTGCGGGTGCCGCGCGAGAACCTGCTCAACCGCTACGCCGACGTCTCCGCCGACGGGGCCTACAGCTCCGAGATCGAGAACCCGAGCCGGCGCTTCTTCACCACCCTCGGCACGCTCGTGCGCGGCCGGGTCAGCGTCGGCGGCGCGGCCGCGGCCGGTGCGCGGGTGGCCCTGAGCATCGCGGTGCGCTACGCGCTGGCCCGCCGCCAGTTCGCCGATCCCGACACCGGCGAGGAGACGCTGCTGCTGGACTACCGCAGCCACCAGCGTCGCCTGCTGCCGCTGGTCGCGAAGTCCTTCGCGCTGGCCTTCGCCCAGAACGACCTGGTGCGGCGCATGGACACCGTCCAGCGCGGCGACAATGTCGAGGCCGGGGCCCAGCGCGCGCTCGAGAAGCGCGCCGCCGGTCTCAAGGTCGCGCAGACCCGCCACGCCACCCGCGCGATCCAGGAGTGCCGCGAAGCCTGCGGCGGCGCGGGCTATCTCACCGAGAACCGCCTGGTCACGCTCAAGGCCGACACCGACGTGTTCACCACGTTCGAGGGTGACAACGTCGTGCTCACCCAGCTCGTGGCCAAGGAACTGCTCACCGCCTACTCCGACGAGGTCCGCGACCTCGACGCGATGGGCTGGGTGCGCTTCGCCGCCACCATGGCCGGGGACGTGGTGCGCAAGAACACCGGTGTGCGCCAACTCATCCAGACCCTGCGCGATCGCAGCGACGAGACCATCGACGAGGGTGATCTGGCCAAACGCGATGTGCAGCTGCAACTGTTCGCCGACCGCGAGGACTACCTGCTGCGCACCGCCGCGCACCGACTGCGCGCCCGCGCCGCCGACACCGGCCCGTTCGAGGCGTTCAACAACGCCCAGGACCACATCCTGGCTGCCGGCGCGGCCCACATCGACCGGCTCGTGCTCGAGGAGTTCGTCGACGGGATCGCCGAGATCGAGGACCCCGAGGCCAAGGCGCTCGCCGAGAAGGTCTGCGATCTGTTCGTGTACTCCACGCTCGAGGAGAACCTGGCCTGGTACATCATGCACCGGTTCATGTCGGTGGAGCGGGCCAAGGCCGTGCGACGCGGGGTGAACGAACTCGTCGACCGGTTGCGTCCCGAGGCCCTCACCCTGGTGGAGGCGATGGGCGTTCCCGAGACGATGCTGCGCGCCGAGATGCTGCACGACGCCAGCGTTTTCGACCGCCGGTAGCCATCGCCTCGGCCGCCCAGCACAGCGCGGTCGACATCGCGACCG
>NZ_JBHSQN010000002.1:509618-534609 GCF_042658545.1 Nocardia lasii | reverse complement strand
CCGCCGAGCACATCGGTGGGGCGGTGGTAGCCGAGGGCGACCATGCCGGGGATGATCGCGATCAGCGCCGCCACGGTGAGGATCGCGACCACGATCCGCGTCAGTCGGTCGTTCACCAGGTACGCGAAAGTCGTTGCGACGGCGACCAGATGGACGGTGTGACCGCTGGGGTAGGCGAGGAAGTCGTGGAACTGCCTGTCCCACAGGGGTTTCAGCACCCAGGTATTGGCGGCCAGGGCGAGTTCGGGAACCGCGAGCATCGTCACCGCGCGCCACCACTGACGACGCAGCGCGAACCACGCGCACGCGGCGAACAGCAATGCCAGCACCACCGGCGCGTCGCTCGGAAGGACCAGTGCCCGAGCCAGCCCCGGTGACACGGCGTGCTCGGACACCACCGAGTCCAGCGCGCCCGGACCACCGTCGGCGGCGAACGTCAGCGGAATCGCGGCGGTGACGACAGCGCCACCGACGATCACCGACACACGGGCGCGCTCGATCACGGACGCGACGATAGCCGCCGCGTCCGGGCCGGGCTCAGGCCGGACCGTAGGTGAGCACCGCCGTGACCACGAACCACAGCACCCACACGATTGCCACGATCATGCCCAGCGCCAGGGTGGTCCGCAGGAACGCCCGCCCGAAATCGAGATCGCCGCCGACGCGCGGGTACAGCTTCCACGGGCTGTACCAGGGCGCGATCGAACCACGCGACTGCGCTTCCCGCTCGAGCTCGGCCTGCTCGTCGGCGTACTGTTCCGCGGCCGCCTGGGTGGGGCCGCCGTGCCACAGCGTCACATCGATCGGGCCGAGGAAACCCTCGTTGAGCAGGTCCTGCGGTGCGGGCAGGTACGGCAGGATGCCGAGCCCGCGAAACGCGATCGCGATGTCGTTGGCCGTCCAGAGATTGTGTTCCTTCTGGGCCAGCAGGTCGAAGTACAGCTCGAGTCGGTGCGGGTCGTCGGTGACGATCACATCGAAACTCGGGTCGCTCCAGCCCTGGTGCACGTCGATCTGGGCGCCGCGCATCGGCACGATCAGGCCGAGGCCGTGGACCGCGCGCTGGCCGAGCCCGCGCGCGGCGAGGTAGTCCTGCAGGGCGAAGGTGTGCTCGCGGGAGCGTTCCAGCGGGGTCGACTTCTCCGCGCCGGCGAACTGCGCGAGTTCACCGGAGACCATCCACGGGCCGTTGAGCGGGATCTCGAGCACCCCGTCCTGCGGCGCGGTGAACGTCTCGGCCTCGATCACCACGCAACTGGTGGGCGTCCACACCACCGCGTCGAACTGGTGCAGCCGATCCTGGTGGAACAGACTACAATTGATCGTCGCGACGCCGTGCGGGCTGTCGGGGTCCTTCCACGTGCGCAACCAATCGATCAGTGCGCCCTCGGCATCGCTGCCTGCCGCATTCTGCACGCGCACGAGCATGGAGACCGCCCTTCGTTGCTGTGCCGAGAACCGTTGGCGTACATCGTAGCTCGCTCAATCCCGTTCGGCGGCGATCGTGCCCGCCTCGACCGCGGCCACCAGTTCGGCGTGATCGGCCTCGGTGCGATCGGCGTAGCGCACCGCGAAGCGCGCCACCGATTCCTCGAAGCGATCGTCGTCCTCGCTGTCGGTTTCCAGATACCCCGCCAGCGCGCGCGGGTCGAGCGAGCGGGCGTGCGCGCGGGCCAGCAACGCCCCGGCGAGCCTGCCGTAGTCGTCGAGATCCTCCGCCGACAGGCCCGCCGGATCGATGCTGCCCTTGAGGTTGCGGAACTGGCGCACGATGAACGGCAGCGGCTCGTCGAGTTCGACCGTCGTCCAGCCGAGCAGGATGTCGGTCTCGGACTGCACGCTGCGCGCACCGGCCACGATCCGCTCACCCTCGTGTCGGGGCGCGGTCGGCGGCAGGAACGGGGCCAGGGCCGAGGCTCGCGCCTGTTTGACCTGGAGCACCACCGCCTCGCCGTCGTTGCCGTGCAGCAGCGCCACATAGCTGTGCAGGCCCACGCTGCCGGTGCCGACGATGCGGAAGGCCACGTCGGAGACCGCGAACCGGGCCAGCAGTTCGCGCCGGGACTCACGGATGGTGCCCGCGTACTGTTGCAGCCCGTCGATCACGGCCTCGGCGACGTGTTCGTCGACCGAGGTCAACACCGGCGGGTCGCTGACGAAACGGTGCTTGCGGATATCGGTCTCGTGATCGTCGAGATGGGTCCACTTGGCCACCACCTTGGCGCTGGTGTTCTTGCGGGCCTTCTTGGCGGCCTTCTTGAAGTCGTCGATCAGGTCGTGGGCCTGGGCGCTGGCCAGGATCGACTCGTCGGGCAGCGCGGTCCACGACTGCATGAACGGCATGCCCGCCAGCTCGGCCACGGTGGCGCGGTAGGAACTCGCGGCATCGCGCGCGGCGAGCACACAGTCGTCGGCGTCGGCGCCGCTCTCGCGCCCGGCCAGCACCAGACTCGCCGCCAGCCGCTCGAGATCCCACTCCCACGGGCCGCGCACGGTCTCGTCGAAATCGTTGATATCCATCACGATCTCGCCGCGCTGCGTGCCGTACAGACCGAAGTTGGCGGCGTGGGCGTCACCACAGATCTGCGCGGTCAGGCCACTGTCGGGACCGGCGGACAGGTCCGCGGCCATCAGACCCGCGGCGCCGCGGAAGAACGTGAACGGCGAGGCGGTCATCCGGCCGATCCGCAACGGGATCAACCGCTCGATGCGGCCCTGATTGCTGGTGTCGATGAACTCGCGCACCGTGGGCCGGTCCTGACTCTCGGCGGCGCGGTCGCGATCGGTGACGGGCACCCGCTCGCGGGCGGCGCGACCCCGTTCGCGGGCCTCCTCGGCGGAGACATAGGAGCGCAGATCAATAGCACTGTCGGGCACGACTGCCCAGGTTAGCGGGTTCGCGCCGGTCGGGCAGCACACCCGGCCCCACCGCGGCGGATCGGTGGCGTTTCGGCGTGGCCGGATGGCGCGAGCGGGGGTGGCTGCGGTAAGCATGGGCGTGGCAACCGAATCAGGACAGCCGAACACGCGCGACACCGAAACCGGTGGCGTGTTCAGCGACCGCATCCTGACCGTGCCCAACGCACTGAGCGTGGTGCGGTTGATCGGCATCCCCGTTTTCCTGTGGCTGATGCTGGTCCGACATGCCGACGGCTGGGCCTTCGCCCTGCTGATCGCCAGCGGCTTCACCGACTTCCTCGACGGCAAACTCGCCCGACTGCTCGACCAGGCCTCGCGCCTGGGCGCGCTGCTCGACCCACTCGTGGACCGGCTCTACCTCGTGACGACCCTGGTGGCCTTCGTCGCGCGCGGGCTGCTGCCGTGGTGGATCGCGGTGATCCTGATCGGGCGCGACCTCGTGCTCACCGCCACGCTGTCGGTGTACAAGCGGCGCGAGCTACCCGCCCCGGAAGTCATCTACCTGGGCAAAGCGGCCACCTTCGCGTTGATGTCGGCCCTGCCGTGGATGCTCACCGGGGAGATGGATTGGGCGGGCGCCACTTTCGGCTGGGCCTTCGGCTGGGCCCTGCTCATCTGGGGCACCGCGCTCTACGTCTGGACCGGGCTGCTCTACGCGGGGTTGGCGGTCGCGGTCGCGCGAACGATACCGCCTGTGCCCCACCGCGGGAGCTAGTCGATACTGTTGCGTGCATCGTCGATGAAGAAAGGACGTCCTGTGACCCGGACCCCGGAGGACCTGCGCTACACCGAAGAGCACGAATGGGTGCGGCGGACCAGCCCCACAGCGGTCCGTGTCGGCATCACCGACTACGCCCAATCACAGCTGGGTGACGTCGTGTTCGTCCAACTGCCCGACGTCGACGCCGACGTGACCGCGGGCGAGAGCATCGCCGAGGTCGAGTCGACCAAGAGCGTGTCCGACATCTACGCGCCGCTGAGCGGCAAAGTCGTTGCGGTGAACGAGGATCTGGTGTCGGCACCGGAGACGCTCAACACCGATCCCTACGACGCGGGCTGGCTGTTCGAGCTCGCGTTCGACGACGAGGCAACCCTGGATTCCGCGGTCGGTGAACTGCTGGATGCCGCGGGTTACCAAGGAGTTATCGGGGGCTGACGCAGCCTTCACAGTTCTCCCTGCACGGGCACGCCCCGGCAGGGTACGGTCAAAGCCAAGCGGATACGTCGGGGAATCGACGCCGGGAACTCTCCCGGCGAGGTGATCGCGCCGGTCGTGTCGGGCGAATACAGCACCTGCTTGCATGGATAATCAGGTTCGAGGAGGAGAGAAACGGTGAGCGAGAACAGGGACCCGGGTTACGGGGAAACCGCGGCCGAGACGACATCGGTCTTCCGCGCGGACTTCCTCAACGAGGTCGACGCGTCGCGCTCCGCAGAGCCGACCGGTGAACAGCCGGTCCAGGGCGTCGAGGGCCTTCCGGCCGGCGCGGCCCTCCTGGTGGTCAAGCGTGGCCCGAACGCGGGCTCGCGTTTCCTGCTGGATCAGCCGACCACCTCGGCCGGCCGCCATCCCGACAGTGACATCTTTCTCGACGACGTCACCGTCAGCCGTCGGCACGCCGAGTTCCGTCAGGACGACGACTCGTTCCAGGTCGTCGATGTGGGCAGCCTCAACGGCACCTACGTCAACCGGGAGCCGGTCGATTCCTCGGAGCTGCAGAACGGCGACGAGGTCCAGATCGGCAAGTTCCGGTTGGTCTTCCTGACCGGACCGCGTACGCAGGCCAGCGAGTCCGCATCGGGCGCGGGGTCGCGATGACCCCTACGGTACTGGTGCCCGCGACGGGCACAGTGCTGTGACAGGGGCGGCGCAGTGGGCCCGCGGAGGGATGTCGATCGGCTCCGTACTCGACCTGCTGCGACCAGATTTTCCTGATATCACCATCTCCAAGATCCGGTTCCTCGAATCCGAGGGCCTGATCCGGCCGGAGCGAACGCCGTCGGGGTACCGGCGGTTCTCGGTCTCGGACTACGAACGGCTGCGCTTCGTGCTGACCGCGCAACGCGATCAGTACCTGCCGTTGAAGGTGATCAAGGAGCAGTTGGAAGCGATCGACAGCGGGGCGGCGACGCTGGGCGTGCGCGAAGCGCGCGCCCGCGCGCACTCCCACCTCGGCGCCGCGGAGGCCGGGCACGCGGTGCCCGGTCCCGTGGACGCCGAACAGACCAGAACACCGCGCCGACTCGGTGTGGTGCCGGGGGAGTTCACGCCCGAGGAACTGCGCGTCGATGTCGGCGTGCGGCTCACCAGGGCCGATCTGCTCGCCAAGGCCGAGATCGACGACGCTTTCCTCGACGACCTGCTGCGCGCGGGTCTGATCGTGGCCGGGGTCGGCGGGTTCTTCGAGTCCGACGCGGTGACCCTGGCCCACGCGGCGAAGGCGATGGCCGAATTCGGTCTGGAAGCACGCCATCTGCGCGCGTTCAAACTCGCCGCCGATCGCGAGGCCGCGCTGATCGCGCAGATCGCCGCGCCCATCGCGAAGAGCCGCGACGCCGACGCGCGCGCCCGCGCCGAGGAGACCGTCCGCGAACTCGCCGCCCTGTCGCTGAACCTGCACGCCGCACTGGTGACCGCCGCGGTACGGGCGGCGCTCGGCGGATGACACACCCGGCTCGATGATCAGGTATCGCCCCGGCTACACACCGATTTCGGCTCGATCGTCCCCGCTACACGTCCTGAAATTCGCCTAGACTCAGAGTTACGGCGAGCTGTGCAGCTGTCGTGCCGGCCGGCGGCGAGTATGGGAGGCAGGACACTTCATGAGTGAGATGCGCGTCATCGGCATCCGTGTCGAGCAGCCACAGAATCAACCCGTGCTGCTGCTGCGCGAGGCCTCGGGGGAGCGGTATCTGCCGATCTGGATCGGGCAGGCCGAGGCCACCGCGATCGTGCTCGAGCAGGAGGGGGTCACCCCGATCCGTCCGCTCACCCACGATCTGATCAAGATCCTCATCACCGAACTGGGGCACACGCTCAAGGAAGTGCGGATCGTGGATCTGCAGGAGGGCACCTTCTACGCCGATCTGGTCTTCGACGGCGACCTGCGGGTCTCGGCGCGGCCCTCGGACTCGGTGGCGATCGCGCTGCGGGTGGGGTGCCCGATCTTCGCCGAGGAGCCCGTGCTCGCCGAAGCGGGGCTGGTGATGCCCGACGAGCGCGAGGACGAGGTGGAGAAGTTCAAGGAGTTCCTCGAGTCGGTCTCGCCCGACGACTTCAAGGCGACCGACAGCTGAGCCCGGTTTCCTAACCCTGAAGTAGAGGTCCAGCGAATCGCGGTGTTCGGTGCTTGGTGGGACAACACCGCAGGTCCGACAATGGCAGGAGTAACCTCGAGAGTCGGGCAACATCCATCGTGACTGGCGACCCGAGAACGTCGGCAGAAGGAGCGGTCAGTGGAAGAACAGACGCAGGATGTCGTACAGCCCGGCCTGTTCCCGGATGATTCGGTGCCCGACGATCTGGTCGGCTACCGGGTCCCCAGTGCCTGTCAGGTCGCCGGCATCACCTACCGCCAACTCGATTACTGGGCCCGCACCGGGCTGGTCGTCCCGTCCATTCGCGGCGCGGCGGGCTCGGGCAGTCAGCGGCTCTACTCGTTCAAGGACATCCTCGTCCTCAAGATCGTGAAGCGCCTGCTCGACGCGGGCATCTCGTTGCAGAACATCCGCATCGCGGTCGACCACCTGCGCAGCCGTGGGGTGGGCGATCTGGCCGGGATCACGCTGTTCTCCGACGGCACCTCGGTCTACGAGTGCACCTCGCCCGAGGAGGTCGTCGATTTACTGCAGGGCGGCCAGGGCGTGTTCGGCATCGCCGTCGGCGGTGCCATGCGGGAGCTGACCGGCGCGATCGCCGATTTCCCGGCCGAGCGGGCCACCGCGATCACCGACCGTCCGGAGGACGAACTGTCCTTCCGTCGCAAGGTGCGGGAGAACCGCAAAACCGGGTAGCCCGCCCCCGCGGACCCGGTCGGATCGGGGCGCGAGGCGGCTTTGCTCACACCCGGCGGCCCTGATGGCGTCGCCGGGGTGTTCCTACCTCTAGAATCGTTGGTGCGTCGCCGCCGTGCGGGAGAGTCCTCGGTTCGTGAGAGCCGGGGCGCCGAAGGAGCAGCACCTCCCCGTCAATCTCTCAGGCAACAGGGACCGCACGGTGATTCGACGCCTCTGGAAAGCGGTGGCACAAGGCTGCCCGCCCACGGGGAAAGGGGCACGGTCCACCGATTTCTCGGGCGCCGGGTCACCGAATCTCTCAGGCGCCCAGACAGAGGGGGAGGGCTGGTACCCGTCGACCGTGTGGTCGACCCGCCCGACCTGGAGCTGCCCGTGACCCGTTCGTTCGCCGACCGCCACATCGGACCCGATTCCGACGAACTCGCCCGGATCCTCGCGACCATCGGCGTCGATTCCGTCGACGCCCTCGCGACCACGGCGCTGCCCGCCACGATCCTCGACGAATCCGGCCTCGGCGCGCTGCCCGCGCCCGCCTCCGAGCACGAGGTGCTCGCCGAACTGGCCGCGCTGGCGCAGACGAACACCGTCGCGACCTCGATGATCGGCCTCGGCTACTACGACACCCTCACCCCGCCGGTGCTGGTGCGCAACCTGCTGGAGAACCCGGCCTGGTACACCGCCTACACGCCTTACCAGCCCGAGATCAGCCAGGGCAGGCTCGAGGCGCTGCTCAACTTCCAGACCATGGTTTCGGATCTGACCGGCATGGATGTCGCCAATGCCTCCATGCTCGACGAGGCCACCGCCGCGGCCGAGGCGATGACCTTGCTGCGCCGCGCGGGCAAGTCCAAGTCGAACCGGCTGCTCATCGACGTCGACCTGTTCCCGCAGACCAAGACCATCCTCGGCACCAGGGCCGAGCCGCTCGGGATCGAGATCGTCGAGGCCGAGCTGTCCGGCGGCGAGCTGCCCGAGGGCGAGTTCTTCGGCGTGATCGTGCAGACGCCGGGCGCGTCGGGTCGTGTCGTCGACTGGACCGCGCTGTGCGCCGCTGCCCACTCCCGTGGCGCACTGGTCGCCGCCGGTGCGGATCTGCTCGCGCTGACCCTGATCACCCCGCCCGGGGAGCAGGGCGCCGACGTGTGCTTCGGCACCACCCAGCGCTTCGGCGTGCCGATGGGCTTCGGCGGCCCGCACGCCGGGTACCTCGCCGTGCGCACCGCGTTCGCCCGTCAGCTGCCCGGTCGCCTGGTCGGGGTGTCGGTCGACGCCGACGGCAACCCCGCCTACCGTCTGGCGCTGCAGACCCGCGAGCAGCACATCCGCCGGGAGAAGGCCACCTCCAACATCTGTACCGCACAGGTGCTGCTGGCCATCGTCGCCGCCATGTACGCGAGCTACCACGGCGCCAACGGCCTGCGCGCCATCGCGCGTCGGGTGCACGAGCACGCCGCCGCCGTGGCGACCGGTCTGGGTGGGGCCGTCGTGCACGGCGCCTTCTTCGACACCGTGCTCGCCCATGTGCCCGGCGGCGCGGAAGCCGTTGTCGCCAAGGCGAAGTCGAAGGGCATCAACCTGCGCCTGGTCGACGCCGATCACGTCGGGATCGCCTGCGACGAGGCCACCACCGCCGCGCACGTCGCCGCCGTGGTCGAATCCTTCGGCACCGCACTGACTCCCGACGCCGGCACCGGCACCGAACCGGCCGCGATCGAGACCCGCACCTCCGAGTACCTGACCCATCCGGCGTTCACCCGCCACCACACCGAGACCGCCATGCTGCGCTACCTGCGCGCCCTGTCGGACAAGGACATCGCGCTGGACCGCAGCATGATCCCGCTCGGTTCGTGCACCATGAAGCTCAACGCGACCGCGGAGATGGAGGCCATCACCTGGCCCGAGTTCGCCCGCCTGCACCCCTTCGCGCCCACCGAGGACACCCCGGGCATCCGCACGCTGATCGCCGATCTCGAGCGGTGGTTGGCCGAGATCACCGGCTACGACGCGGTGAGCCTGCAGCCCAACGCCGGTAGTCAGGGCGAGTACGCGGGTCTGCTCGCGATCCGGCGCTACCACCTCGATCGCGGCGACGACCACCGCGACACCTGCCTGATCCCGTCCAGCGCGCACGGCACCAACGCGGCCTCGGCGGCCATGGTGGGGATGCGCGTGGAGGTGGTGAAGTGCCGCGCCAACGGTGACGTCGACCTCGACGACCTGCGCGCCAAGATCGCCGACCACGCCGACCGGCTGGCCTGCATCATGATCACCTACCCGTCCACCCACGGCGTCTACGAGCACGAGGTCGCCGAGCTGTGCGCGCTCGTGCACGACGCGGGCGGCCAGGTCTACGTCGACGGCGCCAACCTCAATGCCCTTGTCGGCCTTGCCCGTCCGGGCCGGTTCGGCGGCGACGTGAGCCACCTGAACCTGCACAAGACCTTCTGCATCCCGCACGGCGGCGGCGGTCCCGGCGTCGGCCCGGTGGCGGTGCGCTCGCACCTGGCGCAGTACCTGCCCGGTGACCCCCTCGAGGCCGGTTCGCACGCGGTCTCGGCGGCCAACTACGGTTCGGCCTCGATCCTGCCGATCACCTGGGCCTACATCCGCATGATGGGCGCCGAGGGGCTGCGCGCGGCCACCCTGACCGCCATCGCCTCGGCCAACTACATCGCCCGCAGGCTCGACGCCTACTTCCCGGTGCTCTACACCGGCGAGAACGGCATGGTCGCCCACGAGTGCATCCTGGATCTGCGCGAGATCACCAAGCAGACCGGCGTCACCGTCGACGACGTGGCAAAGCGCCTGGCCGACTACGGTTTCCACGCGCCCACCATGAGCTTCCCGGTGGCGGGCACGCTGATGGTCGAGCCCACCGAGAGCGAGAACCTCGAGGAGATCGACGAGTTCATCGCCGCGATGATCGCCATCCGCGCCGAGATCGATCAGGTCGGCGCCGGTGTGTGGCCGGTGACCGACAATCCGCTGCGCGGCGCCCCGCACACCGCCGCCAGCCTGGTCGGCGACTGGGACCACCCCTACAGCCGGGAGACGGCCGTGTACCCGCGCGGAATCGGCCATGCCCGGCCCAAGGTGTGGCCGTCGGTGCGCCGGATCGACGGCGCCTTCGGTGACCGCAATCTGGTGTGCTCCTGCCCGCCGCTGGACGCCTACGAAGACTGACCGCCCCCGCGACAACGGGCCCCGCCGAGCTCCTCGGCGGGGCCCGTTCGTCGTTGGGGGGCTCGGATCGACACGTTGCGATTCGGTCGCGGGCGGGTTTGCCGGCAGTGAATTCTCGCCGCCCGTATTTTTGGGCGATAACCGACCGTGTGACTTATTTGCTTGGGTCGAGATGTTGTCCAGTTTGTTGTAGCGCGAATTAAGGACTGTTGAATAAGTCAAGCCCCCATATTTGACGGGAATCGGTGAAGATATATCTTCCGCCGACACGCGCGGTACGGGGTTGCTGGGGGCGATAACCCTCGTGAGGTTTGTCTCCGGGGTTTTTCGGCGTGTCGGCACCCGTCGCAGCCTCGAATATGTCTATCAGGTCGAATGTTCAGTTCATCGGGCGAATTTGCAAGAATAGCTCGCTGTACTGGGGATCTGTGGGAAATGCGTGTCCGAAACGCGCAGCTGTGCGCTGTACGACCAGACCGGTTCCGGCACAGGGGAGTTCGGCTCGGGGGTCCCATCTGCGAAGATGGCGAAATATTGGTTTCGTACGGAATGTCTGAATCCGGTTGTGGGCTGCCGGTAATTGTTACTAGGGTGTTCCCTGTAATTCGTGTGCCAGTTGTTTGCTATCCAGCTAATGTCGGGGATAGGTTTCGGCGGGTAAGCGGCTGGGTACCGCGATCCGCGGGCCGTCAGCGCGGTCTCCGACGGGACCGGATTCAGTCCGTAGATGCTAGGTCGATATAGCCATGCGAGGGGTCGGGTAGATCATGGAGTTCGTCGAAAACTGTGCCGGTAATCGGGACCTCATCCCGCTTTCTTCCGCGCAGTACGGCATGTGGTTCGCGGACAGCGCGCACAGCGGCGCCGCCACCAATATCGCGCAGTACGTCGAGATCGAGGGGCCCATCGACGTGGCGCTGTTCAACCAGGCGGTCCACCTGGCCTGCGAGGAGACCGAGTCGCTGATGGTGCGCATCGTCGAGGTCGACGGTCGCCCCTACCAGCTGGTCGATCGCGACATCACCTTCAACGAGCTGGTCCTCGACTTCAGCGCGGACGCCGACCCGCGGGCCGCCGCGCTCGAGTGGATGCGCGCCGACTACACCCGCCCGGTCGACATCACCCAGCACCAGCTCGCGGTCACGCGCCTGCTGAAGGTCGGCGACGACCGGCACCTGTGGTACGCCCGCGCCCACCACCTCGTGATCGACGGATACGGCGCCTTCAACGTGGTGAGCCGGATCGGCGAGTACTACAACGCGCTGTCGGAGGGTCGCGAGCCCAGTCGCCTGGTCGCCGCGCACCTGCGCGATATCGCCACCGAGGAGCAGACCTATCGGTCGAGCTCGCGGTTCGAGACCGATCGCCGGTACTGGCTGGACAAGGTCGTCGGCCTGCCCGCCCCCGCCGGCCTGTCCGGGCGGGTGGCCCGCGCGGGCACCGTGGACGAGGTCGCCGCCCGCGAACTTCCGGCCGATCTGTGCGCGCTGCTCGATCGCCGCTCCGCCGAACTCGACGCCTCGGCCGCGCAGGTCGTGGTCGCGGCGTTCGCGGCCTTCTTCACCCGGATGACCGGGGCCGACGACGTGGTGCTGTCGGTGCCGATGAGCGCGCGCGTGACGATGAAGCTGCGCAACGCGGCGGCGATGCTGGCCAATATGGTGCCGATCCGCTTCGGCGTCGACGACACCACCACCGTGTCGCAGCTCGTGCGGGCCTCGGTCAACGAACTGGTCTCCGCGCTGCGCCACCAGCGCTACCGCTTCGAGGATCTGCGCCGCGAGTCCGACGCGATCGACAACTCCGCCAACACCTTCGGCCCGGTGCTCAACATCTTGTTCTTCGACTCCGAGATCCGCCTCGGCGACGCGATGGGGCACTATCACGCGCTCACTTCGGGCGCGCTCGAGGATCTCCAGATCAACCTCTACCGCACCGGTCCCGACGCGCCGCTGCGCATCGAGTTGCACGGCAACGACAATCTCTACACCCAGCGCGAGATCGACAGCAACGCCGACGGTTTCCTCGACTTCCTGCACCGGTTCCTCGCCGTGGGCTCCGACGCGCGGGTGGTGGATCTGCCGCTGGTCACCGCAGAGCGCGAGCGGGCGATCATCGCCGCGTCGGCCGGTGCGCCGGGCGCCGCGCCCACCGAGACGCTGGTGGATTCGCTGGCGCGGCAAGCGCATTCGACGCCGATGGCCGAGGCCGTCACCGCCGACGGGGACACGCTCACCTACGGCGAGCTCGACGCCCGCTCCACCCGACTGGCCCGCAGGCTGATCGCCCTCGGCGCGGGTCCGGGCGCGGTGGTCGCCCTCGCGCTGCCGCGTGGCACGCAGGTGATCGTGGCGATGCTGGCCGTGTTGAAGTCCGGCGCCGCGTACCTGCCCCTGGACATCGCCCACCCGCGCGAGCGGCTGGAATACGTTGTCGGCCACGCCGATCCGACCGTGGTGCTCGTCGACGCGGCCACCCGTGAGCTGATGCCCACCGAGCGCGCGCTGGTGCTGGAACCGGGCGACGATCTCGACGGTCCCACCGACCCGATCACCGACGCCGAGCGCACCACCGCGCTGCGCCCCGACAGCGCCGCCTACATCATCTTCACCTCCGGCTCGACCGGTCGGCCCAAGGGCGTGGTGATCAGCCACCGGGCCGCGGTCACCTATCTCGCGAATTCCGTTGCCGCCCTCGATATTCACGCCGGCGACGTGTGGACGTGGCTGCACTCGGTGGCCTTCGACTACTCGATCTGGGAGGTCTTCGGCCCGCTGGTCACCGGCGGCCGCCTGGTGGTCGTGGACGGGTCGACGGCGCGTTCGCCCGAGGAACTGGTGCGCCTCACGGCCCGCGAGCGGGTCACCGTGTTCAGCCACACCCCGTCGGCCTTCTATCAATTCGCCGCCGCGCAGCGGCGCTACCGGCTCGCGGGCGCACCCGAGGGCGCGCAGGCGTTGCGGCTGGTGGTGCTCTCGGGCGAGAGCCTGGATCCGGCGGCGCTGGCGCCGTGGTACGAGGACAATCCGGTCGAACCGCTCATCGTCAACAGCTACGGCATCACCGAGACCACCGTGTTCGTCACCAGGGCCGACCTGAGTGTGGCGTCGGCGGTGCCGGGCGCGCCCAGCGTGATCGGCGCCCCGCTGCCCGGCCTGCGCGCCTACGTGCTCGACCGTCGGCTGCGCCCGGCGCCCGTCGGGGCCTGGGGTGAGATCTATGTCGCCGGTGGGCAATTGGCGCGCGGCTACCTGGGGCAGCCCGCCCTGAGCGCGGGCCGTTTCGTGGCCGACCCGTGGGGTGCGCCGGGGGAGCGGATGTACCGCAGCGGTGACGTGGCCCGCCGCAACCACGACGGCGAACTCGAGTACCGGGGCCGCGCCGACCAGCAGATCCAGTTGCGTGGTTTCCGCATCGAACTCGACGAGGTCCGCGCCGCGCTGCTCACCCACCCCGCTGTCGCCGCGGCGGCGGTGGTGGTCCATCGCCCGGATACCGACGCCGCGCGCCTGGTCGGCTACGTCGTCGCGAACGGCGCCGACTGTGACGTCGCCGCCGTGGTGGCCCAGGCGGGTTCGGTGCTGCCGGAGTACATGATCCCCAGCACTGTGATGGTCCTCGACGAGCTGCCCTTGACGGTCAACGGCAAACTCGACCTGCGGGCCCTGCCCGAGCCCGCCGTGCAGGCCACCGCGTACGTGGCGCCGCGCGGCGGGACCGAGGAGACGGTGGCCCGGGTCTTCGCCGAGGTCCTCGACGTGGACCGAATCGGCGTGCACGACAGCTTCTTCGAGGTCGGCGGCAACTCGCTCACGGCCGCGAGCGCGGTCGTGCGACTGGCCGAGGCCACCGGCTGTGAACTGTCGGTGCGCGACCTGTTCGGCCACCCGACCGTCGCCGGATTCGCCGAGTGCGTCGGCCGCGCCCGGCGCCGCGCGCGCCCCGCCCTGGTGCCCGTGCCGCGCGACGGATTCGCGCCGCTGGCACCCGCGCAGCAGCGGATGTGGCTGATCAACCGGGTCGATCCCGGTTCCGCCGCCTACAACATCCCCCTGGTCCTTCGCCTCACCGGCCGGCTCGACGCCACCGCCCTGCGCGCGGCACTGGGCGATGTGCTCGAACGCCACGAAGCCCTGCGCACGCGCTACCCCGCCCGCGACGGCGAGGGCGTCCAGGAAATCCTTTCCGGCGCAACGACACTCGACGACTTCCCGCTCGTTCCCGAGCAGGTCGACGGCGCGGCCCTGGCCGACCGCATCCGGGAACTGACCGGCGAGGGTTTCGACGTCTGCGTGCGCCCGCCGCTGCGCGCGGCCCTGCTCACCACCGGGCCCGAGGACCACGTCCTGGTCCTGGTGCTGCACCACATCTGCTGTGACGGTGTGTCGCTGGCGCCCCTGGCCGTCGACTTCGCCGCCGCCTACGCCGCCCGATCCCAGCACACCGCTCCCGCGCAGCCGCCGTTGCGCGTGCAGTACGCCGACTACGCCGACTGGCACCACACCCTGCTCGGCGACGACGCCGATCCCGACTCCACGGCCGCAGACCACTTGCGTTACTGGACACAGCAATTGGCCGATGCCCCCGCGCTGCTCGAGCTGCCCACCGATCGGCCGCGCCCCGCCCAGCGGTCGATGCGCGGCGAGATCGTCGCCTCCCACATCCCCGCCCGGATCTACGCCGAGGTCGAGGCACTGGCCCGCGCCGCCGACGTCACCCCCTTCATGGTCGTGCACGCCGCGCTGGCGGTGCTGCTGGCCCGGCTCTCGGGCACCGGCGATATCGTCGTCGGCGCGCCGCTGGCAGGCCGCGGTGAGGCCGACCTCGCGCCGCTGGTCGGCATGTTCGTCAACACCGTGGCCCTGCGCACCCCGGTGGACGGCGCCGAGTCGTTCACCGCGCTGCTCGAGCGGGTCAAGGACATCGACCTCGACGCGTTCGCGCACGGCGACCTGCCCTACGACCGGGTCGTGGAAGAGCTCGACCCGCAGCGGAGCACGGCCTACGCGCCGATCTGCCAGGTGTATCTGTCCTTCGACAACACCGAACTGCCCCGCCTGACCCTGCCCGACCTCACGGTCGAGGTCCTCGATCCCGGCGCCGAACCGGCGAAGGTCGACCTGGTCGTCACGATCGGCGCGAACGCCGCCGCCGGTGACGTGTCGTTGCGGATCAACTACGCCACCGATCTGTTCGATCCGGCCACCGTCGAGAACCTGGCCGAGCGCCTGTGCCGGGTCCTGGACGCGGTGGTCACCGATCCGTCCGTGCCGGTCGGTGACGTGGACCTGCTCTCGGTCGTGGAACACGCGGTGCTGCGCCCGGTTCGGGGCGCGGACGCGGTGCCCGGCATCGCGCTGGCCGACCTGCTCGCCAAGGGCGTGGCGATCTCGCCGAGCGGGGCGGCCGTGGTCTCGGGCGAGGAGCGCATGGACTTCGCCGAACTCGACGCGCGGTCGAACCGGTTCGCCCGGCGCCTGCTCGACGAGGGCGCCCGACCGGGCGCGGTCGTGGCCATGGTGTTGCCGCGGTCGGTCGATTTCGTGGTGGCCGTGTGGGCGGTCGCGAAAACCGGTGCGGCCCTTGTCCTGATCGATCCGCGCAATCCACGCGACCGGGTGCGCTCGATGCTGGCCGACAGCATGCCGATGGTCGTGCTCACCAGCGCCGAGGTCGACGGTGTCGCGCCCACGGGTCCGTGGTCGCTGCTGATGGTCGCCGATCCCGTCTCGCGCGCCATCACCGACGGGTACTCCGCGGCGCCGGTCACCGACGCCGAGCGGGGCAGGCCCGTGCACTCGGGCGATGTGGCATACGTGATCTACACCTCGGGCACCACCGGTGTGCCCAAGGGCGTGGAGGTCACCAACCAGGGCCTGGCCAATTTCGCCGCCGAACAGCAGGATCGCTACGACGTCGACCCCGGCGTGCGCGTGCTGCAGGCCGCCGGTCCCGGTTTCGACGCGGTGATGTTGGAGATCCTGCTCGCCCACCCCGGTGGCGCGACGCTGATCATCTCCCCGCCCGATGTGTACGCGGGCAAGGAACTCGCCGAACTCGTTGTCGACCACGGGGTTACGCACGCTTTCCTCACCCCGACCGTGCTGGCGTCGATGTCGCCGAAGGGACTGGACTGCCTGCAGGTGCTGGTCTCCGGCGGCGAGGCCCTCACCCCCGATCTGAGCGCGGCGTGGGCACCCGGCCGGCGCCTGTTCAACGGCTACGGACCCACCGAGACCACGATCATGGTCGCGATCAGCGACCCCGTCGCCGCGCAGGGCCCGATCACCATCGGCGGCCCCATCCGCGGCATGTCCGCGCAGGTCCTCGACGCGCGGATGCAGCCGGTGCCGGTCGGCGCGGCGGGCGAGCTCTACATCGGCGGCGTGCAGTTGGCGCGCGGCTACCTGGGCCGACCCACCGTGACCGCCGCCAGCTTCGTCGCCGACCCGTGCGGTGACGGCACCCGCATGTACCGCACCGGCGATCTGGTCCGCTGGACCGCCGAGCGGTCCCTGCAGTACCTCGGCCGCGCCGATCACCAGGTCAAGATCCGTGGTCAGCGCACCGAACTCGGCGAGATCGAAGCCGTGCTGGCCCAGGATCCGTCGGTGAGCCACGCCGTGGTGGTGATCCGGCGCAGCGAGGGCGCCGATCGCCTCGTCGGCTACCTGATCGGCACGGAGGTCGACCCGGAGCGGGTGCGCGCCGACGCGCGCGACCGTCTGCCCGCGCACATGGTGCCCGATGTCTGCATGGTGCTCGACCGGGTCCCGCTCACCGCCAGCGGCAAGCTCGACCGTTCCGTGCTGCCCGAGCCGGTGTTCCCGCACACGGTCGCCGACATCGCCCCGCGCACCCCCGCCGAACAGCTCGTGGCCGGGGTCTACCGGGACGTGCTCGGCGCGGCGCACGTGAGCGCGCTGGACAACTTCTTCGACCTGGGCGGCAACTCGCTCTCGGCGACCAAGGCCGCGGCGCGGCTGTCCGATGTGTTCGGCACCGACATCGCCGTGCGCGCGCTGTTCGAGACGCCGACCGTGGACGCGCTCGCCCGCGAACTGGCCTCGATCGGGCTGCGCGACAACTCCGGCGACACTCCCGGACGGCTCGTGCCCCAGCCGCGTCCGGAGCGGATTCCGCTGTCCCCGGCGCAGGCCCGCATGTGGTTCCTCAACCAGTTCGACATCGCGGCGGCGGTCTACAACGTGCCCGTCGTCGTGCGCGTCAGCGGCCCGCTCGACGTCGGCGCCCTGCGCGCCGCGCTCGCCGATGTCGTCGAACGGCACGAAACCCTGCGCACCCGCTACCCCGACAGCGAAGCAGGCCCGTGGCAGCAGATCCTCGAACCCGACGACGCGCCCGCGCTCGAGCTCATCCTGACCACCGAAGCCGAGGTCAGCGACCAGATCGTGCGCGAGACCGGCGTCGGTTTCGACGTCAGCGCCGAGATCCCGGTGCGGCTGCGTTTGCTGCGCGCGGGTTCGGAGCAGTGGACCGTGGTGCTCACCGTGCACCACATCGCCATCGACGGATCCTCGCTCGCCCCGCTCGCGGGTGACCTGGCCGTGGCCTACGCGGCCCGACTGGCAGGCCACGCCCCGGACTGGGCGCCGCTGCCGGTGCAGTACGCCGACTACACCCTGTGGCGGCGCGAGAACCTCGGCTCGCCCGACGACCCGAGCAGTGTGACGGCCAGCCAGATCCGCTACTGGCTCGCCGCGCTGGCCGACCTGCCGCAGATGCTGGATCTGCCGACCGACCGTCCCCGCCCGGCCGTGCAGTCCTACCGGGGCGCGACCCTGTCGGCCACCATCCCGGCCGAGCTGCACCGCGACCTGGTCGCGCTCGCCCGTCGCCACGACTCGACCCTGTTCATGGTCACCCACGCCGCCTTCGCGATCCTGCTGGCCCGCCTGTCGGGCACCGGCGACATCGCCGTCGGCACCCCGGTCGCCGGGCGCGGCGAACCCGCCCTGGACCCGCTGATCGGCATGTTCGTCAACACGCTGGTCCTGCGCACGCAGGTCGACTCCGGCGCCCCGTTCACCGAGATGCTCACCCGCGTCCGCGACTGCGATCTTGGCGCGTTCGACAACGCCGCGATCCCGTTCGAACAGCTGGTGGAGGTCATCAACCCGCCGCGCAGCACCGCGCACGCGCCACTGACCCAGGTCGGTTTCTCGTTCCAGAACATCGATGTGCCGACCCTGAGCCTGGGCGGGCTCACCGTGCAGGCCGATCTGATCGAGCCCGGCGTCGCCAAGTACGACCTGCACCTGACCCTGGTCGACACCCTCGACCAGTACGGCGCACCGGGCGATATGCGGGTCGAATTCGGTTACGCCACCGACCTTTTCGACGAAGACACGGTGGCGCCGATCTTCGAGCGGTTCGTCACGCTGCTGCGCGGCGTCGTCACCGATCCCGCCGCGCCCGTGGGCGACCTGTCGCTGCTGAGCCCGCGCGAACTCGACGAACTGTCGGTGCGCGCGAGCGGTCCCGAAGCCCCCGTCGACGACGCGACGATCGCGGATCTGTTCGCCGCGCGGGTCCTCGCCGACCCCGAGCACACCGCGGTCATCGACGCCGCCAGTGGCGAGTCGCTCACCTACGGCGCGTTCGGTGCCAGGGTCAACGCCGTGGCCAGGGGTCTGATCGGACAGGGGATCGGGCCGGGAAGCCTTGTCGCGGTGTCGATGCGGCGCTCGGTCGACCTGCTCACCAGCCTCTACGCCATCCACGCCGCGGGCGCGGCCTACCTGCCGCTTGACCCCGATCATCCCGTCGACCGCCTGCGCGCGGTCCTCGCCACCGCGCGCCCGGACGCGGTGCTGGTGCGCGAGGCGATCGAACTGCCCACCGACGCGCCGATCTGGCGACTGTCGGAGCTGCCCACCGGCCGCGCGAACGGTGTCGCCCCCGCCCCGGTGACCGACGCCGACCGGATCCGCCCCCTGCGCTCCGACGACCTGGCGTATGTCATCTTCACCTCCGGGTCGACCGGCGTCCCCAAGGGCGTCGCGCTCACCCACGCGGCCGTGGTCAACCAATTGCGGTGGATCACCGCGCAGTACGCGATCGGCGCCGCCGACGTGCTGCTGCTGCGCACCCCGGTCACCTTCGACCTGTCGGTGTGGGAGCTGTTCACCGCGCCCACCGCGGGCGCCGCGCTCGTCGTCGCGGGCACCGAGGATCACGCCGATCCCGCCGCCGTGGTCGGGCTGATCGCCGAGCACGGGGTCAGTGTCGTCGATTTCGTGCCGTCGCTGCTGTCGGCCTTCCTCGACTCCGCCACCCGCGCCGATCTCGCCACCGTGCGCCAGGTCCTGTGCATCGGCGAGGCGCTGGACGCCGCCACCGTCGCACGCTTGCGCACCGTCAGCGACGCCCGGATCGACAACCTCTACGGACCCACCGAGGCCGCCGTCAGCGCCACCGCCTACCCGATCGGCGAACTCGACGGCCCCACCGTGCCCATCGGCACCCCCGAGGCCAATGTCGTCGCGCACGTGCTCGACGCGCGCCTGCGACCGGTGCCCCCCGGTGTCACGGGTGAGCTGTATCTCGGTGGCGTCCAACTCGCCCGCGGCTACCACGCGCGCCCCGACCTCACCGCCGCCGCGTTCGTCGCCGACCCGCTCGGCGCCACCCCCGGCGCGCGGCTGTACCGCACCGGCGACCTCGCCCGCTGGGACTCCGCCGGGCAGCTGCGCTATGTCGGCCGCCGCGACTCCCAGGTGAAGATCCGCGGCCTGCGCGTGGAACTCGGCGATATCGAAGCCGCCCTGCGCGCGCACCGGACCATCGGCGCGGCCGTGGCGACCGTGCAGACCCTCGCCGGCGAGCAGGTGCTGGTCGGGTACGCCGTGAGCGAGGAGGCGATCGACGCCGACGAGCTGCGGACGTTCCTGCTCGGCCGCCTGCCCGCGTACATGGTGCCCGCCCAGGTGATCCGGCTCGACGCGATCCCGCTCACCGCCAACGGCAAGATCGACTTCCGCGCCCTGCCCGCCCCCGACGCGGTCGTCACCCGCTACCGCGCGCCCAGCGGCATCGCCGAGGAAACCATCGCGACCGTGCTCGCCGACCTGGTGCAGACCCCGTGGGTCGGCGCCGACGACAATTTCTTCGCCCTCGGCGGCAACTCGCTGCTGGCCACCCGCGCCCTGAGCCGGATCGGCGAGGTCCTCGGCGTCACCATCCCCGTGCGCGCCGTGTTCGAGGCGCCGACCGTGGCCGAACTGGCCCGCTGGGTCGAACGGCTGCGCGAGGTCGGCAGTGTGGCCGGTCCGGTGGCCGGGCCGCGTCCCGCGCGCATCCCGCTCTCGCCGGCGCAGAGCCGGATGTGGTTGCTCAACCAGCTCGACCCCGAATCGGCGAGTTATGTTGTGCCGCTGTCGATCAGCCTCGACGGCGAACTCGACATCGCCGCGCTCGTCGCCGCCCTGCACGACGTGGTGCAGCGGCACGAGAGCCTGCGCACCACCTACCCGGCCCACGACGGCACCCCCGCCCAGGTCATCCTCCCGGCCGACGAGGTGGTCGCCGCGTGCGACCTCACCGTCTACCCGGTCGCCGAACACGAGCTGATCCCGCGCATGGCCGAGTTCTTCGGCACCGGCTTCGACGTCTCGGCCGGCGCCCCCCTGCGGGTGGCCCTGTACCGCCTCGGTGCCACCGCGCACGCGCTGGCCCTGTCGGTGCACCACATCAACTGCGACGGATTCTCGGTGGCGCCCCTGGCCGCCGACATCATCGCCGCCTACAGCGCCCGCCGGAGCGGGGCGGCCCCGCAGTGGGCGCCGCTGCCGGTGCAGTTCGCCGACTACGCGCTGTGGCAGCGCGAACAGCTCGACGCCGACGATTCCGCGGCGGCACGCGACCTGCGCTACTGGCGCACCCAGCTCGCGGGCGTCCCCGACGTGCTCGCCCTGCCCACCGATCGCCCGCGTCCGCTGGAGCAGTCCCATCGCGGCGCTACCGTGCACACCACCCTCGCGCCCGAGGTCGCCGAACGTGTTGCGGCACTGGCTCGTTCGGCCGGTGTCACCCCGTTCATGGTGGCCCACACCGCCCTGGCGGTCCTGCTGGCACAGCTGTCGGGCAGCGACGACATCGCGATCGGCACCCCGTACGCGGGTCGTGGCGACCGCGCGCTGGACGGGCTGGTCGGCATGTTCGTCAACACGCTCGTCCTGCGCACCCGGGTGCGGCCCGACCAGTGCTTCACCGACCTGATCGACCTCGCCCGGCGCACCGACATCGAGGCCTTCGACCACGCCGCGGTGCCCTTCGAGCAGCTGGTCGAGGTGCTCAATCCGGCGCGCTCGACCGCGCATTCGCCGCTGTTCCAGGTGATGCTCGCCTACCAGAACATGGCGCCCGCCGTGCTCGAACTGCCCGGCCTCGAGGTCGCCGGCATCGATGTCGGCGCCGACGCCGCCATCTGCGATCTGCTGCTGATGATCACCGAGGACCGCGGCCCGCGCAACGAGGTCACCGGCATGAACCTGCGCCTGACCTACGCCACCGATCTGTTCGACGAGGCCACCGCGCGCCGGTTCACCGACCAGTTCGCGCGCGTCCTCGACGCCGTGACCGCCGACGCGCGCACCGTCGCCGGGGAGATCGATCTCGTCGACGACGCGACACGGGCCCGCCTGGTCCGCCCGCACGACGAGGTCCTGGTCCACCCCGCGCGCACCCTCGTCGACGCCTTCGACGAGCAGGTCGCGCGCACCCCCGGCGCCGTGGCCCTGCGCGTGCCCGGCGGTCGCACGCTGACCTACGGCGAGTTCGACGCCGAGGTGAACCGGCTCGCCCGCCACCTCGTCGACCTCGGCGCGGGCCCCGAAACCACGGTGGCGGTGGCCGTGCACCGCTCGATCGAGCTGATCACCGCGGTGTACGCGGTCGTGAAGACCGGTGCCGCGTTCGTCCCGCTCGACCCCGACCACCCCACCGCGCGCCTGACCCACGTCCTCGAGGTCGCCCGGCCGCTGCTGGTCGTCACGACCGCCGCCGCCGAGGGCGCCCTGCCCGAGCAGGCCCGCCGGGTCCGCCTCGACGACCTGGACCTGCGCGCCTACCGGTCCGACCCGATCGGCAACCGGGACCGTCGCGCTCCGCTGCGCGCCGACAACACCGCGTATGTGCTGTTCACCTCAGGCTCCACCGGCGCGCCGAAGGGCGTGGCCCTGACCCACGCCGCCACCGTGCACCAATTGGCCTGGGCGCAGCGCGAATTCCCGCACGGCACGTCGGATGTGGTGCTGCACAAGACCCCGATCACCTTCGACATCGCGGTGTGGGAGTTGTTCTGGCCGTTGCAGGCCGGTGCCCAGATCGTCGTCGCCGCCCCCGACGGGCACCGCGACCCGGCGTACCTTTCCGAGGTCATCGCCGACGAGAAGATCAGCACCGTGCACTTCGTGCCGTCGATGCTCGACGTGCTGCTCGAACACCCGGGCACCACCCGACTGCCGTCGGTGCGCTACGTGTTCCCGGCCGGTGAGGCGCTGTCGCAGCGCACCGCCACCCGCGCCCAGCAGGTGTTCGATCGGGCCGCGGTCGTCAACTGGTACGGCCCGGCCGAAGCCGAGGTGGTCACCGCCTACCGCTGCACCGCCGATTCGGTGGCGCCGCAGAATGTTCCGATCGGCTACCCGGTCGCGGGCATGACCGCCTACGTGTTGAACGCGCGCCTGCGCCCGGTCCCGGTCGGGGTCGTCGGCGACCTGTACGTGGCCGGTGCCCAGCTGGCGCGCGGCTACCAGGATCGTCCCGATCTCACCTGCGGGGTGTTCCTCGCCGACCCGTTCGGCGCACCCGGCGCGCGGCTCTACCGCACCGGCGACCTGGCCCGCTGGACCCCCTCGGGCGCACTGGAGTTCTTCGGCCGCAGCGACTTCCAGGTGAAGTACCACGGTCAGCGCGTGGAGCCCGGCGACATCGAAGCCGCGCTGCGCTCGATCGACACCGTCGCCCGCGCGGTCGCCCTGGTCACCGAGGACCGCATTACCGCCTACGTCACGGCCGCCCCCGGCGCGCAGCTCGACGGCCCCCAGTTGCGCCGCGAACTCGGCCGGCTGCTGCCGTCCTACCTGGTGCCCGGCGCGGTGATGGTGCTCGACGCCCTGCCGCTCAACGCCAACGGCAAGCTCGACCGCGCCGCCCTGCCGACGGCGAGTTTCGACGATGCCGAGGAGTTCGTCGCCCCGCGCACCGACCGCGAAGCCGTGCTGGCCAAGATCGTCGCCGAGATCGTCGGCGCCGACCGGGTCAGCGTCACCGCCGACCTGTTCGACATCGGCGTGAACTCGCTCTCGGCCGCCCAGATCGCGGCCCGTGCCGAAGCCGCCCTGCGCGTGCGGGTCGCGGTGCGCGACATCTTCGAGGCGCTCACCGTCGGCGCCCTGGCCGAGCGGATCGCCGTGCGCGACCGCTACGCCGGCGTGCCGCTGGTGCGCCACCACGACCTGGTCGAGATCCCCCTGGCCGCCGCGCAGCGCCGCATCTGGATCCTCAACCAGCTCGACCCGGCCTCCGGCGCGTACAACATCGCCTTCGCCGCCCGGCTCACCGGCCCGCTGGACCTCGCCGCGCTGCGCGGGGCGATGGTCGACGTGGTCACCCGCCACGAAACCCTGCGCACGATCTACCCCGCGCGCGAGGGCATGCCCTACCAGCTCGTCCAGGACACCACCGCCGGCGCCGCCGATGTCGAACTCGTCGACGTCGAGGATCCGACGGCGCTGGCGCACCGGCTGCGCGCCACCGTGGACGCGGGCTTCGACATCGCCACCGACACCCCGGTCCGGGCGCGGCTCTACCGCACCGGCACGGACGCCTACGTGCTGGTCCTGGTGGTGCACCACATCGCCGCCGACGGCGCGTCCATGGCGCCGCTGGCCCGAGATGTGTTCGCCGCCTACCACTCTCGCCGCACCGGCACCGCACCCCAGTGGCCCGCGCTGCCGGTCGACTACGCCGACTACGCCCTGTGGCAGCGTGAGTTGCTCGGCGCCGAGGACCACGCCGACTCGCTGTCGGGCCGCCAGATCGCCTACTGGCAGCGGACGCTCGCCGACGCACCGGAACTGCTCGCCCTGCCCACCGACCGCCCGCGCCCGGCGGTGCTGTCGATGGACGGCGCGAGCGTGGACTTCACCGTCGCGCCGCGCCTGCACGACGCGGTCGCCGCGCTCGCCCGCCGCGAGGGCGTCACGGTGTTCATGGTCCTGCACGCCGCGTTGGCGATCCTGCTCGCGCGCACCGCCCATACCGCCGATATCGCCATCGGCACCCCGGTCAGCGGCCGTGGTCGCCCCGAACTCGACGACCTGGTCGGCATGTTCGTCAACACGGTGGTCCTGCGCACCGAAGTCGGTGAGCGCCTGTCGTTCCGGGAGTTCCTTGCCGATCTGCGCGGCACCGACCTGGCCGCCCTCGCGCACGCCGATGTGCCGTTCGAGCGCCTGGTCGAGGTGCTCGACCGGGCCGGTTCGACCGCGTATTCGCCGCTGTACCAGGTGATGCTCGGCTTCCGCAACGCCGATCCCACCCGCTTCGCCCTCGACGACATCGAGGTCGAGGTGCTCGATCCCGATGTGGCCCAGGCCAAGACCGACCTGACGGTGATGCTCAACGAACGCGCCGACGGCGCGGGCATCGACGGCGAGATCGTCTACGCCACCGACCTTTTCACCGCCGCCACCGTCACCCGCTTCGCCGAACGCCTGGTGCGCGTCCTCGAGACGATCACCGCGCGACCCGAGGTGACCATCGAGGACATCGACCTGCTCAGCGCCGAGGAGACCGCCCAGCTGCTGCCCGCGGGCCGCCCGGCGGCGGTGCCCCAGCGGGTCGT
>NZ_JBHSQN010000002.1:444505-509562 GCF_042658545.1 Nocardia lasii | reverse complement strand
CCCGCGGGCCACCGCTCTCGTCGGCGCCGACGAAACCCTCACCTACGGTGAACTCGACCGCCGCTCCGACCAGCTCGCCGCCGTGCTGGCCCGCGCTGGTGCCCGGCCGGGAACCTATGTGGCACTGGCGCTTGCGCGCTCGGTGGCCTATCACGTGGCGCTGTGGGCGATCACCAAGACCGGTGCGGCGTTCATGCCGTTGGATCTGCGCTACCCGCAGGACCGCCTCGCCCACATGGTCGCCGACTCCGCCGCGGTCCTCGGCGTGACCACCGGTGACGCCCTGGCCTCGCTGCCCGACCACGTCGCCTGGGTGTGCCTCGACGATCCGGCGACCATCGCCGAACTCGCCACGGCGCCTACCGATTACGAGCACATTCCCGCGCGTCTCGACGACGCCGCCTACCTGGTCTACACCTCCGGGTCGACCGGGCAACCCAAGGGCGTCGTCGTCACCCACACGGGGTTGGCGGGCTTCGCGGCGGAGAAGGCACAGCACTACCGGGTCGAACGCGACTCCCGGGTGCTGCAGGTGGCCTCGCCCGGCTTCGACGCGGTGATGATGGAATCGCTGATGACCTACGCCGTCGGCGCCGCGCTCGTCGTCTCCCCGGCCGAGGTGTTCGCCGGTGCGGAACTGACCGAACTGATTCGCGCACAACGGGTCTCGCACACGTTCATGACGCCCAGCGTGCTGGCCACGCTGCGACCCGAAGGTCTCCACGACCTGCGGATGCTGACCATCGGCGGCGAAGCCCTCTCCGCCGAACTCGTCGCCGCGTGGGCGCCGGGCCGCCGGTTCCACAATGTGTACGGGCCCACCGAGACCACGATCGCGGTGACCGTCAGCGAGGAACTGCAGCCGGGTGACCCGATCACCATCGGCGCGCCGATCCGTGGCGTCGGGGCCGTGGTCCTCGACACCCGCCTGCGCCCGGTCCCGGTCGGCGTCGTCGGCGAGCTCTACCTGTCCGGCCACGCCCTGGCGCGCGGGTACCTCAACCGTCCCGGCGCGACCGCGGGCACCTTCGTCGCCGACCCGTACGGCGAGGCGGGCACCCGCATGTACCGCACGGGCGACCTGGTCCGCTGGAGCGCCGAGCACACCATCGAATATGTGGGCCGCGCCGACTTCCAGGTGAAGATCCGTGGTCAGCGTGTCGAACTCGGGGAGATCGACGCCGCCCTGGTGGCCTGCCCGCGGGTCGCCTCGGCGATCACGGTGAGCAGGCGCGGACCGGCCGGACAGCCGATGCTGGCCGCCTACCTGGTCGCCGAGGACGGTGCCACGCTCGACACCGCCGCGATCCGCGACCGCATCGCGAGCGCGCTGCCCGAGCACATGGTGCCCTCGGTGATTACCGTCCTCGACGAGATGCCCGTCTCGGCGACCGGCAAGGTGAACCGCCGCGCCCTGCCCGAACCCGTTGTCGAGGTGGCTGATTCGGCGGTGGCGGCTGTCGCGACCGCGCTGGAGGCGACCATCGCCGGGATCTTCGCCGAGGTGCTCGGGGTGGCCTCGGTCGGCGCCGACGAGTCGTTCTTCGCCCTCGGCGGCGACTCGATCATGTCGATCCAGCTGGCCTCGCGCCTCAAGGCCGCGGGCATCGTGGTCACGGCCCGCGACATCTTCGAGAACCGCACGGTGCGTGGACTGGCCGGCGTGGCCGAGGACACGGGCCGCGCGGTGCTGACGGAACTGCCCGGCGGTGGTGTCGGCGAGATCGCCCGCACCCCGATCGTCTCGTGGTTCCTCGGCCGTCCCGTCGCCGACCGGTTCGCCCAGTCGTTGCTGGTCGAACTGCCCGGCGACGCCCGCCCGGCCGACGTGATCGCCACCGTCGCCGCCGTGCTCGATCGCCACGACATGCTGCGGGCGCGACTGTGCGGCACGGAGTCCGCGCGCTCGGCGACCGTGCCCGAATCCGCCGCGCACCTCGAGGTCCTCCCGCGCGGTGCGATCGATGCCGACACGGTCGTGTCGGTGCGCCGCTTCGGGGCCGAGAACGCCCCCGGCAGTGCGGGTTTCACCGCACTGGCCGAGGCCGCCCTCGAGCACGCCTCCGCCCGACTGAGCCCCGCCGACGCGGCCATGGTGCAGGTCGTGTGCCTGCTGCCCGAACCCGGCGTCGACGCGCCCGGCCGCGCGCTGATCGTGATCCACCACCTGGTGGTCGACGGGGTGTCCTGGCGCATCCTGGTCCCCGATTTCGTCACCGCCTGGCAGCAGCTCGAACAGGGCCGCGCGGTCGAACTGCCCGAGGTCGGCACCTCCATGCGGCGCTGGGCCGAGGCCGTGTCGGTCGCGGCCGAGACCCGCGCCGATGAGCTGGACCTGTGGCAGCGCATGGGCGCGCGTCGCGAACCGCTGCTCGGTCGCGCCGCGCTCGACCCGACCGTCGACCTGCACGACACCGTCGAACGGATGACGCTCACCCTGCCCGTCGACCTCACCACCGCCCTGCTCGGCGCGGTGCCGCAGGCCGCGCACGCGGGCACCGACGACGGCCTGCTCGCGGGCCTGGTGCTGGCCCTGGGACGCTGGCGCGCCAAGCGCGGCGTCGCACACACCGGCGCGCGCATCCTGCTCGAAAGTCACGGCCGCGCCGAACAACTCGCGCCCGGCGCCGACCTCTCGCGCACCGTCGGCTGGTTCACCAGCGCCTACCCGGTCGACTTCACCCTCGACGGCACCGACCCGCGCGGCGCGGTCAAGGCCATCAAGGAGCAGCTGCGCGCCGTGCCCGACAACGGCGTCGGCTACGGCATGCTGCGCCACCTGAACCGGCGCACCGCCGACGTGCTGGCCGCGCTGCCCGAACCGCAGATCAGCTTCAACAACCTGGGCCGCGCGGGCGTCGACATCGCCGCGCTCTCGGGCGTGGCCTGGATTCCCGCCGGCGAGAACTTCGACCGGCAGGCGTCCTTCGACCCCGATATGCCCGCCGCCGCGACCCTGTCGATCGACACCAGCGTGCTCGACACCCCGACCGGTCCGAGCATCACCGCCCAGATCGGTTACGCCGCACGGCTGCTCGACGGCAACGATGTCCACGCGCTGCTCGTCGAGTGGTTGACGGCCCTCACCGAGATCGCCGAACACGCCACCCTGCACCAGGATTGGGGTCTGACTCCGTCCGACACCCCGCTCGTCGCGCTCACCCAGCGCGACCTGGACCTGTTCACCGAGCGCTACGGCCCGATCGAGACGGTCTGGTCGATGGCGCCCCTGCAGGCCGGGCTGCTGTTCCACGCCGAACTCGCCGCCGGCGAACTCGACGTCTACACCGCCCAGTCCGAGATGACGCTGACCGGCCCGCTCGACGAGGCCCGGTTGCGTCGGGCCGCCGTCGCCCTGCTGGGGCGCCACCCCAACCTGCGCGCAGCCTTCACCCGCACCACCGACGGCGTGCTGGCCCAGGTCGTCCCGGTCGAGTCGCCGCTGCCGTGGCGCCGCGTCGAGGCGCCGGTGTGGGCGGTGCCCGAGATCCTGGCCGTGGAACGTGAGACCGCGTTCGATCCCGCCGATCCGCCGCTGGTGCGGTTCGTGCTGGTCGCGGTCGCGCCCGGCGAACACCGGCTGCTGATGACCGCGCATCACCTGCTGCTCGACGGATGGTCGCTGCCGCTGATGCTGCGCGATCTGGTCGGGCTCTACGCCGCGGGCGAGAACGCCGCCCAGCTGCCGCCCGCGCCCTCCTACGGCGACTACCTCGCCTGGCTGGCCCGGCGCGACACCACCGCGGGCGTCGAGGTCTGGCGCGCGGCCATGGCGGGCTTCACCGAACCCACCCTGATCGCCGACGCGGGCAGCGACGGCACCGTCGAGGTGCCCACCGACCTGAGCATCGACCTCGACGACCCCACCACCACCGCCCTGACCGAACTGGCCCGCGCCACCGGCGTCACGATGTCGACCATGGTGCAGTTCGCCTGGGCGACGGTGCTGGCCAACCAGCTCGGCCGCGAGCGCGTCGTGTTCGGCGAGACCGTCTCCGGTCGACCCGCCGAGGTCGCCGGCGTCGAGTCGATGATCGGCCTGTTCATCAACACGCTGCCGGTCCCCGTGCACGTGCGCGGCGAGCAGACGATCGCGCGGGCCCTGGAACAGTTGCAGGACAGCAAGACTCGCCTGCTCGACCACCACCACGTGGAACTGTCCGGGATCATGGCCGCGCTCGGCGGCGGACAGCTGTTCGACACCCTGGTGGCCTACGAGTCCTACCCGGTCGACAGCAGCGGGCTCGGCGACGCCGAGATCGACGGCGTGCGGGTCACCGACGTGGTCGGCACCGACGCCGCCCACTACCCGATCACCGTGCAGGCCCATCACACCGACACCCTGCACATCCGGGTGCGCTACCAGGCGGGTCGCGTCGACGCCGTCACCGCGACCGGCCTGGCCGCCCGCGTCGAACGGGTCCTGCGCGGCATCGCCGTCGACCCGAGCGCGCGGGTCGGCGAGCTCGACCTGCTCTCGGTCGCCGAACGCGTGGCACTGGTCCCGGCCAGGGGCGCGCGCGCGGCGGCACCGCAGGCCCTGACCGACCTGCTGCGTCGCGGTGTGGCCGTGCGGCCCGACGGGGTGGCGGCCCGGTGCGGGTCCGAGGCCGTGACCTTCACCGAATTGGACACGCGCGCACACCGATTGGCGCACTGGCTGATCGAGCGGGGCGTGCGCTCCGGCGACACCGTCGGTCTGGTCATGCCGCGCTCGATCACCCTGATCACCGCCCTGTGGGCACTGGCCGAGGTCGGTGCGGCCGGCGCGCTGCTCGACCCGCGCAACCCCGACGAGCGGCTCGCGGTCATGCTGTCCGACTGTGGGGCGCGGGTCGTGCTCACCGTCGCCGATACCGCTGTGCCGGAAGGGGACTGGTCGCGCCTGGTCCTCGACGATCCGACCGTCCAGGAGCAGATCGCGAACCAGTCCAGCGAGGTCGTTTCCCCGACCGTGCGCGCCGACGATCTGGCCTACGTCATCTACACCTCCGGCACCACCGGCACCCCCAAGGGCGTCGCCGTCACCCAGTCCGGCTTGGCGAATTTCACCGCCGCACAACGTGATCGGTACCGGGTGAGCGCCGATTCGCGGGTCCTACAGTGCGCCGCACCGGGTTTCGACGCGGTGATGCTCGAGCTGCTGATGGCCCACCCGAACGGTGCGGGCCTGGTCATCTCCGCCCCCGACACCTACGCCGGAACCGAACTCGCCGAACTCATCCGCGACACCGGGGTCACCCACGCCTTCCTGACCCCGACCGTGCTGGCGACCATGTCACCCGCCGGGTTGGACAGCCTCGAGGTCCTGGTCGCCGGTGGCGAGGCGGTCCCCGCCGACCTCGCCGCCGTCTGGGCGCCCGGCCGCCGCATGTTCAACGGCTACGGCCCCACCGAGACCACGATCATGGTCGCCATCAGCGACCCGCTCGTGCCCGGCGCGCCCATCACCCTCGGTGGCCCGATCCGGGGCACCCGCGCCATGGTCCTGGACACGCGCCTGCGTCCGGTCCCGGTCGGGGTGACGGGCGAGCTGTACGTCGGCGGCATCCAACTGGCCCGCGGCTACCTGGGCCGACCCGCCACCACCGCCGCGACCTTCCTCGCCGACCCCTACACCCCCGGTGCCCGCATGTACCGCACCGGTGACCGGGTGCGCTGGACCGCCGACCACACCCTGGACTACGTGGGACGCACCGACCACCAGGTCAAGATCCGCGGCCAGCGCATCGAACTCGGCGAGATCGAAGCCGTCCTGGCCGGCGATCCGGCGGTCACCCACGCGGTGGCGCTGGTGCGCACCGACGAGCACGGCACCGACCGGCTCATCGGCTACCTCACCGGCGATTCCGTGGACCCCGACCAGGTCCGCGCGGCGGCCCGGCGGCGACTGCCCGCCCACATGGTCCCCGACCTGTGCGTGGTGCTCGACCACCTGCCGCTCACCACCTCCGGCAAGCTCGACCGGGCCGCCCTGCCGATGCCGGCCTTCGCCGCCGTCGGGTACGTGGCACCGGCCGACCCGACCGAACAGCTCGTCGCCGAGATCTGCGCCGAGGTGCTCGAACTGCCGCGAGTCGGCATGCGCGACAGCTTCTTCGACCTCGGGGGCAACTCGCTGACCGCCACCCGGTTGACCGCGCGTCTGAGCTCGGCCCTCGGGGTCCGGGTGGCCGTGCGTGACCTGTTCGAATACCCGACCATGGCCGACCTGGCCGCGCGCCTGACCGGCCGCGACCACGTCGAACGCCCGGCGCTGACCCCGCGCGGGGAGACCGGCCCCGTGCCGCTCTCGCCCGCCCAGCAGCGCATGTGGTTCCTCAACCGCCTCGACGCCTCGGTCGGCGCCTACAACGTGCCCCTGGTGATCCGCCTGACCGGCGAACTCGACGGCACCGCCCTGCGCGCCGCCTGCGCCATGGTGATCGACCGGCACGAGTCGCTGCGCACCAAGTTCCCGATGATCGACGGCGCGCCGCGCCAGGTGATCGTCGAGGCCGAGGACGTGGTGCCGGACCTGACCCCGGTGCCGATCGAGGAATCGGTGCTGCCCAAGGCCGCCGCGGCGGTGCTCTCGGCGAGCTTCCAGGTCACCGAGGCGCCCCCGATCCGCGCCGAACTGTTCGAACTGGGCCCCGACGATCACGTCCTGGTCTTCGCCGTGCACCACATCTGCGCGGACGGCCTGTCGATGATCCCGCTGGCCCGCGATGTCGCGGCGGCCTACCACGCGGTCACCACCGCCAGCGCTCCCGCGTGGCCGCCGCTGACCGTGCAGTACCCGGATTACGCGCTGTGGCAACGGAGTCTGCTCGGTGACGAGCACGATCCGCAGTCGCTGCTGTCGCGGCAGCTCGACTACTGGCGCGAGGCGCTGGCCGGGCTGCCCGAACTGCTCGAGCTGCCCACCGACATGCCGCGCCCGCCGGTCGCGTCGATGCGCGGCCGGGTCACCGACTTCGCCATCGAACCCGAGCTGCAGGGCCGCATCGGCGAGCTCGCCAAGGCGGCCGGGGTGACCCCGTTCATGGTCGCCCACGCCGCGCTGGCCATCCTGCTCGCCCGGCTGGCCGACACCGACGATGTCGCGGTCGGCACCCCGGTGTCCGGGCGTGGCGAGCGCGAACTCGACGACCTGATCGGCATGTTCGTCAACACCGTCGTGTTGCGCACGCCGGTGCCCGCCGACCAGTCCTTCGACGCCCTGCTGGCCCAGGTCCGTTCCGCCGACCTGGCGGCGCTGGCGCACGCGGAGGTCTCCTTCGAACAGGTCGTCGAGGCGCTGAACCCGCCGCGCTCGACCGCACACCTGCCGCTCTACCAGGTGACCATCGACTACCAGAACCTCGACCAGGTGGTGCTGGAACTGCCGGGCATCACCGTGCGACCGGTCGAGGACTTCGTCGAACAGGCCCAGTCGGACCTGAACGTGAAACTGGTCGAACGCTTCGACGCCGACGGCAACCCCGCGGGCACCATCGGCCGATTGACCTACGCCACCGACCTTTTCGTCGAGGAGTCGATGCAGCGGTTCGCCCGCTGGTACATCCGCATCCTCGAGGCGGTCACCGCCGACCCGCACGCGATCGTCGGCGACATCGAGTTCATGGATCACCGGCAGCGACTCGAAGTCCTCGACGCCGCAGGCGAACTCGGCGTCGCCGTCCCCGAGGCGACCATCGCCGACCTGTTCGCCCGCCGGGCCACCGCGGCCCCGGACGCGGTGGCGGTCACCGACGGCACCACCGTCTTGACCTACGGGGAGTTGGCGCAGCGCGCCGAAACCGTGGCCGCCCGCCTGATCGCCCACGGCGCGGGCCCGGAAACCCTGGTGGCCGTGGCACTTCCGCGCTCGACCGACCTGGTCGTCGGGCTGCTCGCGGTGGTCATGTCGGGTGCGGCCTACCTGCCCCTGGACGTGGCCTACCCGGCCGAACGACTGCGCTTCGTCCTCGACGACGCCGCACCGGTGGCCATGCTGACCACCTCGGCGACGGTCTCGCGCGTGCCCGAATTCGCCGGCCCGATCATCGAACTCGATGACGACACCGCCGCCGCCGGTGTGCAATTCACCCCCGTCAGTCCCGACAATCTCGCGTACATGATCTACACCTCGGGCTCGACCGGGCGACCCAAGGGTGTGGCCGTCACCCACCGCGACGTCGTCACCCTGCTCACCAACGCCGCGACGAAGTTCGACATCGGCAGCGACGACGTGTGGACGCTGTTCCACTCCTACGCTTTCGATTTCGCGGTCTGGGAGATGTGGGGCGCCCTGCTCTCGGGCGGCCGCCTGGTGGTCGTCGACTACGACACCTCCCGCACCCCCGACGCTTTCGTCGACCTCGTCGCCCGCGAACGCGTCACCGTGCTCAGCCAGACCCCCTCGGCGTTCTACGGATTCATCGACGCCCAGCGCCGCCTGCGCGCCGACGATCTGGCCCTGCGCTACATCGTCTTCGGCGGTGAGGCCCTCGACCCGGCCCGCCTGGGCGACTGGTTGCGCGAGCACCCGGCGGGCACCCCGCGCCTGGTGAACATGTACGGCATCACCGAGACCACCGTGCACGTCACCTACGCCGATATCGACAGGGCCGAGGGCGGCGGCATCGGTCGCGCGCTGCCGGGCATGGCGGTCTACGTCCTCGACGATCGGCTGCGGCCGGTCCCGGTCGGCGTCGCCGGCGACCTCTACGTCGGTGGCGGCCAGCTCTCGCGCGGCTACCACGGCGCGGGCGCGCTCACCGCGGGCCGTTTCGTCGCCGACCCGTTCGGCGCCCCTGGCACCCGGCTCTACCGCACCGGCGATGTCGGCCGGTGGCGTCGCGGCGGGACCGGACTGGAACTGGACTACCTCGGCCGCGCCGACGCCCAGATCCAATTGCGGGGTTTCCGTATCGAATTGGGCGAGGTGGAGTCCGCGCTGCTGCGCCATCTCGGCGTCGCCCAGGCGGCCGCCGCGGTGCACCGCCACGCCGAGGGCGTCGACCAGCTGATCGGCTACGTCGTCCCCGCCGACGGGCACGACCTCGACCCGGACGCCGTCCGCGTCACCGCCGCCGAACTGCTCACCGGCTACATGGTGCCCTCGGCCGTCGTGGTGCTGCCCGCGCTGCCGGTGACCGTCAACGGCAAACTCGACCGAAAGGCTCTGCCCGCACCGGACTTCGAGCGCGCCGCGGATGCCTACGAGCCGCCGCGCACACCGACGGAGATCGCCATCGCCGAGGTCTTCGCCGAGACCTTGCGGGTGGCCAGGGTCGGGGCAGGCGACGGCTTCTTCGACCTGGGCGGCAACTCGCTGCTGGCCACCGTGGCGGTGACCCAGCTGCACGCCCGCGACGTGCGGATCGAACTGCCGTGGATGTTCGACGACGCCACCCCGCGCGCGCTGGCCCGCCGGGTCGACGAGGCCGAGGGCGGTTCGGGCATGCAGGTCCTGCTGCCGCTTCGCCCCGACGGCGTCGACACCCCGCTGTTCGCGATCCACCCCGCCGGTGGTTTGGCCTGGTTCTACGGCGGCCTGGTCGGACACCTCGGCGACACCCGCCCGGTGTTCGGACTCCAGGACCCGCACGTGGTGGCCGGAGAACCCAGCGCCACCTCGATCGAGGAGCTGGCCCAGCGCTACGTCGAGGAGATCCGGCGCACCCAGCCGCGCGGCCCCTACCACCTGCTCGGCTGGTCCCTCGGTGGCGAGATCGCCCACGCCGTGGCCACCCGCCTGCAGGATCAGGGCGAGCGGATCGGGGTCCTGGCCATGATGGACAGCGCCGCGGGACCGCTGGAAACCGCCGCCGGGCCCGACTCCGCGCCGGGCGAGCTGATGGCCGACCTGCTCGGCGGGTGGCGCGAGCTGTTCGATCTCGGCGACACCGTCTCCGCGAGCACCACCGACCAGGCCTGGCAGGTGGTGCGTGACCAGATCACCGGCACCGGGCTGTTCAGCGGCGAACAGATCGACCGGGTGATGGAGAGCTTCGCTACCGCCGGCGAGCTCGCCGACAGCTACACCCCGCGCACCTTCGTCGGTGACCTGGTGTTCTTCACCGCGGGCAAGGACCGCGACGACACCGAGGCCATCGCGGGCACGTGGCAGTCCCACATCACCGGCACCATCCACAACACCGTGCTCGACGCACGCCATCTCGAACTGACCCATCCCTCCGCACTGGCCGTGATCGGCCCGATCCTCGAAGGATTCATGACGTCATGACAACTACACAGCAGCAACTGCGTCTCGACGACGGGCGCACTGTCACCTGCACCAGTCCGGCCGAAGCGCGCATGCTCTGGAACGAGATGATCACCGACGGGTACTACCGACAGGCCGCGGCCACCCTGCGGCCGGGCGATCTGGTCGTCGACATCGGCGCCAATATCGGGCTCAGCGCGATGATGTTCGCCGAGACCGTGCCGGGCGTGCGGGTGATCGCGGCCGAACCGGCCCCCGCCACCTACGACTGCCTGCAGCGCAACATGGGCGCCTACGTGCCCGACGGCGTCGCCCTCGAGGTCGCGGTCGGCGCCGCGCCCGGCGTGCTGCCCTTCACCTGGTACCCCCGCGCCACCGCCAACTCGAGCCTCTACGCCGATCGCGAGGCCGACGACGACGCCACCAGGACCTTCCTGCGCAACAGCGGTCTGCCCGACGACGCCATCGCCATGATCACGCGCGGGCTGCACGACGGCGAACAGATCGAGGTCGAGGTCACCACGGTCTCGGCGATCCTGGCCGCGGAGAACCCGACCGCCGAGATCGGGGTGCTGAAGATCGACGTCGAGCGGGCCGAGTTCGACGTCCTGCTCGGCATCACCGAGGCCGACTGGGCTCGCGTGCGCACCGTCGTCGCCGAGGTCCACGACCACGAGGGCCGCCTGGCCCAGTTCTGCGACCTGCTCGCCGCGCACGGGCTCACCCCGCAGACCAGGCAGGACTCCTCCCTGGCCGGCACCGAACTGCACGAGGTGTTCGCCACCCGCGAGTGAGGGTCACGGGGTGGTCAGTGCCTTGACCACCGCCGTGCCGAAGCCGAGGTCGTTGCTGGTCGGCAGGCGGGTGTAGGTGCCGCCGGTCTGCTGGGCGAGGGTCTGCAGGGTCTGCGTACCCTCGCCGCCGACCACCACGACATCGATGCGCACCGGCTTGCCCGAGCTGGTGGCCGCGGTGATCTGCTCGACCAGGGCCGAGCCGGTCAGACTCGAATCGTCGTCGGGGCCGTCGGTGATCAGCAGGATCGAGTTCGTCCGGCCGGGGGAGTAGGCGGCGACGGCGGCCTTGTAGGCGGCGAGCAGGCTCGGATACGCCTGATCGGCGCTCTGCTGGCTCGGCTTCACCGTGGTGATCGCCGAGCCGACGGCATTGCGCTGGGAATCGGTGAGGATCCCGGTCGCCACCTGGACCTGGTACGGGTTGGCGCCGTCGAGGTTCTTGCCGAAGGTCCACAGCCCGAGCCCGAAGTCGGGCGGCATCACCTGCAGCGTGGAAGCAACCGCGGCGATCGAGTTCGACAGGCGCGTGGTCGACCCCTCGGCCGTCCCCATCGACGACGAGACATCCAGCAGCACAGTGGCATTCACACCCAGCACCGGGTTGTCGAGGGTGGCCCGCACCTTCTCGAGCACCGCGCGCGGCGGATTCGCCGGCGCCGAGCCGATCGCGGGTCCGAAGCCCTGCGCGGCCAGCGCGCCCGCCTGTTCGGGGGCGCGCAGGAAGTCGATGAACCGCGACGCGATCAGATTCTGGGTCTTGTCGACCCACGGACCCGACAGCAGCGCGGCCGGATAGTCGGCCAGCGGCGCACTGCCGAGGGGCCGATAGGCGGTGAGCCCGCCGGTGCCCAACTGCTGCTGGGGCGCGGCCACCGCGTGCACGGGGTCGGTGGGCGCGCCGGTGATCTGCGACATCGCCGCCATCGAGTCGGGCGGGGTCTGCGCGTCCACGGCGAGCCCGGAGATCGCGGCCACCACCTGCCCGGACGCGGCGCCCTGTTCGGCCAAGGGTTCGGTTCCCGAGAGCGCGGACCCGATCGAGGCCGCCGCGGCGGTCGTCGCGTCCCCGCTGGGCAACGCCATCCGCAACCCACCCCAGCCCGACAGGCCGATCTCCTCGAGGCTGCCCTGCTGCAGGCGCGGCAGATCGCCCCAGGTGATCCGGTGCTGTTCGAGGGCCTGGCGCAGCGCGTCGGGCACGGCCAGCACGATCGGGCTGGTGGCGATGGAGGCCGGGGTGCCCTCGATCAGGCCGGGCACGCGCACCAGTTCGATCGACCGGCTCGAATCGGCGATCCACAGTCCCGGCTGCGGGCCCAGCGCCGGATCCCAGCTCGCGCTGTCGGCCAGCCCGGCCACCAGGGCCGCGGCCGGGCGCGCGGTCACGTTCACCCGCGCGCAGTGATCGCGCACCCGCGGCTCGGCCGCGTTGTAGCGTTCGGCGGCCTCGCGCACCGGACCGGCGATGGCCGGGTCGACCGAGACCTCCAGCGACGCGGGCCCCTCGACGCACTCGGCGGCGGCCGCGACATCGGTGGACTGCGCCCGGTCACTGAGCTGGAACCACGCGAAAACGGCGACGATCACCACCACGAGCACCGCTACCGCGATAACCGGACCCTTGCTGATACCGCGAGATCTGGTCCCACTGCGATGCGTACCCACGCGGCAAGTTTAAGGACATCGCGCCGCAGCGCCAGACGGCGGCCACCATCGCGCATCCGCGCAGGTCATCGCGCTCGCGGCCGGGGTGAGCGGCGCCACGGGAGCCACGCGCGAGGGCCGGGCGTCACAGTCGACACCCGGCCCTACCCCTCACGAGCGGATCACCCGGCCGCGGTCGTACTCACGGCCACCCCACACCCCCGACTGACCCGTGCTCGCGGCGTACTCGGTGCACGCCGCCAGCAGCGGGCAGCCCGCGCAGATCTCGCGGGCGTAGTCGAAGTCCTGCGACGGGTAGGGGAACCACGCCTCGTGGTTGGGATCCCCCCGGCAGGCGGCGCGGTGCCACTGCCCCGAATCGGACAGGGTCAACAGTTCGGTCAGTGCGATATCGGTGGTGGTCACGGCGCGTACTCCTTCCAGATCCGACGCTGCGCGCGAGCGAGCGGGTCGGGAGCCTTGGGCTCCCACAGCAGCCGCATCCCCGCCTCTTCCGGGGTGCGGTCGGCCTTTGTGCTGTTGCAATTCGCACAGCAGGCCACGAGATTGCTCCACGTATTGGGACCGTTGCGGCTACGCGGACGGATGTGATCGACGGTGTGCGCCCAGCCCGCGCAGTACCCGCACCGGTGCTTGTCGCGCCGCAACACCCCGGCCAGGGTGGCGCGACTGTCGTCCCCGATCGGCGCGACGTGAGCCAGGTACACATAGCGCACCAACCGGATCGTCTCCGGCAACCCGATCACCAGGTGCTGCGACCGGATCGGAAAGTGCGGCACCCGCTCGATCACGGTCTCGGCCGCACCACTGATCAGCAGTGTCACGGCCCGATCGGCACTGATCTCGTCCAGGGCCTCGTAGCTGGCGTTGAGCACGAGCACCCTGGTGCGTATCCAGGTGTCGGAAGCGGGCGCCGTCGAGTCGACGGCATGACGGATCGTCATGGGAATCACCATGTTTCGCGAGAATCGAACGCGGGGGCAGGACAGGAAAGGAGATGCGGTCAGACCGCGAACCGGAGATCGGCCGCGGTATCGATACCCAGGCGCAAGGCGCTCCGGGCCGAACCCACATGGCGATAGTTCATATCCGATTCTCGCTGTGGCACTTGCTGTTTCACGGCCGTCTCCTCCTCTCGAAGCTGCTCGTCGGTAACTCGCCCGATGCGAATCCCCCGCGTGGAATTCATGGTGACACAACCGGAGCAGAATGTCGGCCCATTTATTTCCGCCCTCGGTCAGAGGTTGCCGACCTCGCGTTCGAGGCGGCGGGCTACCAGGTCGCGGGCCTCTTCGCGGAGTGTGGGGCGGTAGGCGGTGGGGTAGACGGGGTCGGCGGGGGCGTAGGTCTTGAGGACTTCCTTGGCGAGGGTGATTTTGTGGACCTCGGTGGGGCCGTCGGCGATGGCCATGACCTCGGCGTAGGTGGTCATGTCGAGGAAGGGGAGGTCGTCGCTGACGCCCATGGCGCCGTGTAGGTGCAGGGCGCGGCGGGCGATGTCGTTCATGACCGTCGGCATGGCGATCTTGATGGCGGCGATGTCCTTGCGCACGGCGCGGTAGTCCTGGGCTCGGTCGATGCGCCAGGCGGTGCGCAGGACGAGCAGGCGGAATTGTTCCATCTGGATCCAGCTGTCGGCGATGCGCTCCTGGGTCATCTGGAATCCGCCGAGCACCCCTTTGCGGGCCGGGCGCGACACCGCGCGCTCGCACATCATGTCGAATGCCTTGCCCACCATGGCGACTGTGCGCATGGCGTGGTGTACGCGCCCACCACCGAGCCGGGTCTGTGCGACCACGAAGCCGGCCCCTTCCGCGCCGAGCAGATGATCGGCGGGCACCCGCACATCGGTGAAGCGCAGATGCCCTTCGTGCTCGCTGAACCCGGGCACCGTGAAGTTGCGCACCAGCTCGAGGCCGGGGGTGTCGGCCGGCACGATGAACATCGAAAGCCGTTGGTGCGGTGCGGCTTCGGGGTCGGTCACCACCATCACGATGTGGAAGGTGGCGAACTCGGCGAAGGAGTTGAACCACTTCTCCCCGTTGATCACCCACTCGTCCCCGTCGCGCACGGCGGTGGTGTGGAACGCGGTCGGGTCCGAGCCGCCGGTGGGTTCGGTCATCGCGTAACAGGACCCGATCTCACCATCGAGTAGCGGTTGCAGGTATTTCGCCTGCTGCTCGGCCGTGCCGAAGTGAGCCAGGATCTCGGCATTGCCGGAATCCGGTGCCTGACAACCGAATACCAGCGGCGCCCAGATCGACGTCCCGAGCACCTCGTTGAGCAGCGCGAGTTTCAACTGACCGAACCCGGGCCCGCCCAGCTCGGGACCGAGATGGCACGCCCACAACCCCTGCTGCTTCACCTGCTCCTGCAGCGGCCGCATCAGCGCCCGGATCTCGGGATCGGTGCGGTCATAGGGGTTGGGGTAGAGCAGATCCAGCGGTTCGACCTCGGTGCGGACGAACTCCGCGACCCAGTCGAGCTTGCGCTGGTAGTCCGGGTCGGTCTCGAAATCCCATGCCATGGTCAGCCTTTCGCCTTGTCGACCGGAGCGCACAGCCCGGACAGAACGGTGTCGGTGAGAATCTCGGCGATCTCGGCGGGGGAGTGCGCGCCGCGTTCGCGATACCAGTAGGCCAGCGAGTTGAGCATGCCGAGCAGCCCGTTGGTGACGATGTGATCGGCCGTGCGCAACTGCCCGCGCGAGCGCCCCGCGTCGATCACGTCCTGCCACTGCCGCTGGAGTCGATCACGCAGGCGCTGAAGTTCCGCCGCGTGCTCGGGGGAGAGCGCGTCGGCGTCGCGCAGGTGCACGGCCACCGCCAGCCGATGCGTGACGATCAACTCGACATGCCCGCGAATCAACCCGCGCAGCGTGTCGACCGGCTCCGCTCCCGCCGCCACGACGCGCTCGGCGGCCTCGAGCAGCAGCAGGGTGTAGTCGCGCAGCAGCTCCCACAGCAGTTCTTCCTTCGACCCGATGTGGTAGTACAGCGCGCCCCGCCCGACATCGGCCCTGGCCCCGATCTCGGCGACCCCGGTGGCGTGGAACCCCCGCTCGGCGAACAGCGCGAGCGCCGCGGCATTGATCCGCGCGCGGGTATCGGTGCGATCGGTGGCGCGCGGACGCCCGCGACGACGCACGGGAGCGACCGGTTCGGTGGTCACGGCGCCTCCGATCGGTCGAGCTCGCGACATATTGTTCCGGTCAGTACATTAATTCCCCGCCGCCCTACAATCAAGGGGCGGAATGGACACGGCGCGCGCAGCGTTCGAACCCACACGAGATGTCAGCGCTACCCACGGGTAACATGACATCGACTTTTCCCACCCGGTTTTCACCCAAAGTGAGGCAGTAGATGACAGAGCGGAAGCAGGTCGGCGGGCTCCAGGTTGCGAGCGTTCTCCACGATTTCATCGAGAACGAGGCGCTCCCCGGTACCGGCGTGGATTCCGCCGCGTTCTGGGCCGGTGCCGAGCAGGTCATCAACGACCTCGCCCCGCGCAACCGGGCGCTGCTCGCCGAGCGCGACGAGTTCCAGGGCAAGCTCGACGCCTGGCACCAGGAGAACCAGGGCACCGGCTACGACAAGGCCGCCTACAAGCAGTTCCTCACCGAGATCGGCTACCTGCAGCCCGAGCCCGCCGCGTTCCAGATCGGCACCGGCAACGTCGACGCCGAGATCGCCACCACCGCGGGCCCGCAGCTCGTCGTGCCGGTGATGAACGCGCGCTTCGCGATCAACGCCGCCAACGCGCGCTGGGGTTCGCTCTACGACGCGCTCTACGGCACCGACGCCATCCCCGAGGCCAACGGCGCGGAGAAGGGCACCGGCTACAACCGCGTGCGCGGCGACAAGGTCATCGAGTGGGGCCGCAACTTCCTCGACGACGCCGTCACCCTGATCACCGGCTCGCACATCGGCTCCGCGTACTACAAGATCGTCGACGGCGAGCTCGAGGTCGGCCTGGAAGACGGCACCGACATCGGCCTGGCCGACCCGTCGCAGCTCGTCGGCTACACCGGCGACCCGGCCAATCCCACCTCGGTGCTGCTCAAGCACAACGGTCTGCACATCGAGATCCAGATCGATCCCTCCTCGCCGATCGGGTCCACCGACACCGCCGGCGTCAAGGACATCGTCCTGGAATCCGCGCTCACCACGATCATGGACTTCGAGGACTCGGTCGCCGCGGTCGACGCCGAGGACAAGGTCGTCTGCTACCGCAACTGGCTCGGCCTGAACAAGGGCGACCTGGCCGAAGAGGTCAGCAAGGGCGGCAAGACCTTCACCCGCACCATGAACCCCGACCGCGTGTTCACCGCGCTCGACGGTTCCGAGCTGGTCCTGCACGGTCGTTCGCTGCTGTTCGTGCGCAACGTCGGCCACCTGATGACCTCCGACGCCATCCTCGACGCCGAGGGCAACGAGGTCCCCGAGGGCATCCTCGACGGCCTGATCACCTCGCTGATCGCCGTGCACTCGCTCAACGGCACCGCCGCGCTGGCCAACACCCGCACCGGCTCGGTCTACATCGTGAAGCCCAAGATGCACGGCCCCACCGAGGCCGCCTTCACCAACGAGCTGTTCGGCCGGATCGAGGACGTCCTCGGCCTGACCCGCAACACCCTCAAGGTCGGCATCATGGACGAGGAGCGCCGCACCACGGTCAACCTCGCCGCCTCCATCGAGGCCGCCAAGGACCGCGTGGTCTTCATCAACACCGGCTTCCTCGACCGCACCGGCGACGAGATCCACACCTCCATGGAGGCCGGGCCGATGGTCCGCAAGGCCGAGATGAAGGCCCAGACCTGGATCAGCTCCTACGAGGACTGGAACGTCGACACCGGCCTGGCCAAGGGCCTGTCGGGCAAGGCGCAGATCGGCAAGGGCATGTGGGCCATGCCCGACCTGATGGCCGCCATGCTCGAGCAGAAGATCGCCCAGCCCAAGGTGGGCGCCAACACCGCGTGGGTCCCCTCGCCGACCGCCGCCACCCTGCACGCCACCCACTACCACCTGGTGGACGTGTTCAAGCAGCAGTCCCAGATCGCCAAGGGCGGCCCCCGCGCCACCGTCGACCAGATCCTCGAGATCCCCCTGGCCCAGTCCACCGACTGGACCGACGAGGAGAAGCGTCAGGAACTGGACAACAACTCCCAGGGCATCCTGGGCTACGTGGTCCGCTGGATCGACCACGGCGTCGGCTGCTCCAAGGTCCCCGACATCAACGACATCGGCCTGATGGAAGACCGTGCCACCCTGCGCATCTCGAGCCAGCTGGTCGCCAACTGGCTGCGCCACGGCATCGTCACCGAAGCCGACGTGATCGCCAGCCTCGAGCGCATGGCCCCCGTGGTCGACCGCCAGAACGCCAGCGACCCGAACTACCGCCCGCTGGCCCCGAACTTCGATGACAACATCGCGTTCCAGGCCGCCAAGGAACTGGTCCTGGAGGGCACCACGCAGCCCAACGGCTACACCGAGCCGATCCTGCACCGGCGTCGTCGCGAGTACAAGGCGTCGGTCGCGAACGCGTGAAAATGGTTGCGTAGCAACATCTTCCAATAAGGCCCCGCCTCGGATGAATCCGAGGCGGGGCCTTTGCGACATACCCGGAAATCACCGAAAATACCGGCGTGTCACCCTCAAAACGGTCACCAAAACGGCCACACATCGAGCACAACGCACGGTGCCTGCAGGAGCGACCTACCAGTGTGTTCGCGCCTCTCTCAGGAGCTGACCCTGCCGCGAAATGCCGTAGTTTCGGGGTCGCCCGGTGTCATCCGTGGAACCGGACTGCCCGATATCCGAGGTGAGTACAGGTGGGCGCTCGTGGTGAATCCGACTGACCACTCGGCGTGCTGTTAGCGCGGCATGCCGATGAATTTAGGTCAAGTAATCAATCAGCAGCCTGATGTTGGCGGTCTCGGAGTACTTGCTCACAGTGATCGGCATGCAACGTTAGGCTCTGATCAGATCGGAGGCTGTCGGTGCCGATCGGTACGCTGCTGGTGTCACAGGGCACGGAAGGCACGGCAATGGAATACGAGCAGCGTAGGGAAGCGTGGGCGCAGGTCGCGCGGTGTATTGCTCCGACGAACGCCGCCGTAGTAGAAGCGGTTGTTGGCGGCACGAACGACGACCCGTTCGACGACCTGCGATGGGCGCTGAACGACGAGGGGCTCAGCGCTTACATTGATTGGCGGTCCGATCCGGGCGAGATACGCAGCAGCCTCGGAACGCTGAGGACGTTTCCGCGCAAGTTCGGATGGCGTTGGTTCAGTGGGTTCGTCGGAGACAGCGCTGACTGGGAGGCCGGTGACGACACGGTTTCGCTACTCGAGGAAATTGGGGAGCGTTGCCTCGGGTCTGGTTCGGCTCTGTTGTCGTTGGAGCTTGATGCCGACGGGTACGGCCTGACTGTCGTTGACGTCGAACACTCGGAACGGCTTATGCAGTTGAGTGCGCAGTCAGGACGGCAATTACGGCTGGTACGCGTAGGCGCTTGGACGAATGGAGCACACAAGTCCGGTCAGCGACTACGGACGGCCCAAGAGCCAAGTACGGCCGCTCCGTCCGCTCGGCTTCGAGCACGGGCGGTCAAGCGCGCCGCTGGCGCGGATCGCGTCTCGCGTTTGATGAACGACACCGCCGAGCGGTTGACCGCAGCCATGGCGGAAGCGGGTTTCGAGATATCGGAGGCACTGGACGGTCAGCCTGCCGAGGTATTCCAGGGCAAGCAGGTCAGCTTGCGGAACGTATGGTTCACCTTGCCGGACAGCGGGGTTCCGGGAATGACCGCTGCGGTCGTGGCCAAGTTTTCGCGGCGAGGGTTGGGCTTTCGTGGGATGGCATGGTTAGGTTCGGCCGCAGCGGGTGAGATGGCGCGGCTGGTATCGCAGCGGGGACTCAGTGGCGATGATTTGCTCCAGCTGGTCACCTTCGCTCACTTTGACAACCCGAACGATTCGAGTCGAATGTTGTTCTTCTTCGATGAGAGTGACTACGACATCGAGATGTTCATGCGGTACGTCCATGGCCCGGTGGCAGAGTGGCTTGCGGAGCGGGATTCGCTGGAAAAGCTGTTAGAACTCGCCAGGAGCGGCAATTCAATGCATGTTCTCGATCGGGTCAACCCAGACGCGACGCGACTGCGAGCCGTCGCGGTACTAGGGCTCGAGAACAACCAGCCGAACGCTGTTGCGGCGTTGATGCGCTGGTATCTGGCTCGCACAGAGTTCACCCCCAGCGATTCAGCCGAAAGCGCAGCTGTTTTCGACGCGGCGCTGATGCAGAAGTATCCGGCATATGCCCAGGCACGTGCCGTTATGTGATGTGATGTGATGCGAGTTATTGCGGCCCACATGAACGGCCGCGACAGTCGCTGGCATATGGCGGGCATCGGAGCGTTCCGAACGTGGTCGGAACGTCGGCTTCGGCCCCACATCGTCGGCGTCCGGGCTGGACCTGGCATCAATAGGTCCAGTTCATGCCGGCGCCGCGATACCGCTCGACAGAGATCGGTTCCACACCCGGTCTCAGGTGGTCGCGATACAGCGTGGCGTGGAGGTGGTCGACTTCGTGGGCGACCAGCCGGGCGATTCCGCGCTCGAACACGGTATTCCGGGTTTTGCCGTCGATATCGGTGTGTTCGAGGTGGATGGTCAGCGGGCGCGGTACCTGACCGCGCGTGGTCAACCTGCCCAGCGTCGAGCCGACCGAGTTCGCGGATCTGACAGGCTTGCGCAGCTATGTCCACAGCACGCGAAACGTCGAAACCGCCTTGCGAGCCGGACTCCCCGTCGAGATCGGCGTCAACGGAGTCGGCGAACGCCTGGCCCACAACCTAGACGGGGTTCAGCGCCGCTGCCTCCCGCTCGGCGCGCAGGTCACAGCGAATCTGATGTGTGATCGGGCCGGTGATGTGGCGGGAAGTTCGCGCAGAATCTGCAGATCGAGGGACCGCTCACCGGTTGCGGCTATCCGGTCCACCACGCCAGTTTCAGCGTCGGCGGCGATCTGTTCCTGTGCTGCAACGACTACTACCAGCGAGAACGATTCGGCAACATCACTGACGGTTCGATCCATGAGTTGATGACCAGCGACGCCGCGATCACCGCACGTCGCAAGGTCTTCGGTGTCGCCGTCGCCGAAGACGACTTCGTGCGCAGACGCTGCCACAACCAGACTCACCGCCGTCTCGTGAATCCGGCGGCCGGGGTCGTTGAGGTTGCGGATGAGGTCGCCGCGGATGCAGGCCTTGTGGTGTTCGGCGGTGTTGAAGCGGCCCCATTCCTCGGGTCCGGGGATCTTGTCGTCGAGGTGTTCGAGCCAGTCGAGGAAGACCGGGATCGCGGGTGGGATCGTGGGGAGTTTTGCGAGGTCGCTGAGCCCGTAGGTTCGTACCCCGACCGCGGCGAGGTCGCGGACGAGCCGGATGTCGTAGCCGTTGCGGCCGTTGTGGAACCAGGCGGGCAGGTTGTCGAGCCAATCGTCGCCGTGCGGCATCCCGGGGTAGGTGAAGACCGTCGGCTTGGGGGAGGACCGGTCGGGTTCCGGTCCAGCACTGTGCTTGCTGCGCGCCGATGTCGTTGCCGCGCTGGTGGTGTTGATGGCGAGTTGATGAATGTGTCGTGCCGCGAGGTGTTTTCGGTACTGGCGAAGGCTGGCAAGTACCTGATTTCCACGGTGTCGCCAGTCCGCGAGACCAGCGTCGACGCTCTGAACGGCCGGCGTTGTCGGGTCCTGGGGCTCGAGGGTCGCTTCGGCGATGCTGGTCTGCAAGGTCTCGATGAACCGATCGAGTTCCTCGATGAGGTGGGCAAGGTCGTGCTCGCTCGGTGGGTCAGAGGTCGGCGTTGTCATCGAGTTCCTTTCGGATCAGCGTGATCTTGCCCGCGCGGACCAGTGCGATCGCGCGGGCGCGGAACTCGGTCGGGTAGGGACAGCGCACGATGTTCAGCCTCTCGTACAGGCTGTCAGTTAGCCACCGGAAGTGGAACCCGAAGGGTGGGGCAGGTCACCGCTGTCACCGGATCGTGCAGCAGTCCCTTCCTCTTGTGCCGCCGAGTCAGTCGACTACGAAGTGGCGAGCGATAGGAGTGCGCGTTAGATTTGCAGCCAACCGCGGGTGCTGGTCCCGGCTGCCGACGCCAGCATGCCGTGGTGGGCTCAATCGACGAATCGAATCGGAGGGAAGTGCTCCACGATGCGGTGATAAGTCGCACTGGAATCCATCCGGTGGCCATGGCGCCATGTTGCATTGCGAGATTGAGCATGAGGGGTGGGACTATGTTGTGGTTGGTGCGGGGCCGATTGAAAGTGAATGTAGATCGGGTGCTTGGCGTGTAAACCTGCAGGTAAATTAGTGTGCTCCCCGCGCGAGCGGGGATGAGCCTCCGCAGCCGTCGATGGCGTGTGATGACGGCGGGTGCTCCCCGCGCGAGCGGGGATGAGCCCAACGCCGTCACCAAGTTCAACGTCAACCGGCGGTGCTCCCCGCGCGAGCGGGGATGAGCCCGCACTGATCGACTGGCACTCGGTACCGCAACGGTGCTCCCCGCGCGAGCGGGGATGAGCTCAAGGTTGCCCCGCCGACGTCTGTCGGTCTCGCCTCCGCACATCTTGAATCCGATTCAGAAAGTTCTTGACCGGTGTCGCCGGCACCCCTACGCTCACAGTTATTGAATGCGATTCAAAAACCTGGAGGGGTGATGGTTGGTAATCGGCGGGGTGAGGCTTCGCGGGCGGCGTTGTTGGGGGCGGGGAAGGCTGCGTTCAGTCGGGATCGGTATGAGGAGGTTTCGATTGTCGATCTGGCGCGGTCGCTCGGGGTGGCGGCGGGGTCGATCAGTTATCACTTCGGGGGTAAGAGGGGGTTTTACCTGGCGGTTCTCGAGCAGGCGGCCGAGGAGCTCTGGGGGGCGTTGTCGGCGATGCGGGGGCCGGCGTTGGATCGGTTGACGCGGGGGATCGACCTGCTGCTCGATGAGGCCGAGCAGCAGCCGAGGGCGTTCGAGGCGCTGTTCGCTGATGTGGCCGATGCGGAGGTGCGCGCGATTCGCGACCGGCATCGGACGCAGCTGACCGATGCGCTGGTTGTGGAAGTGACCGATTCGGAGTCGTCGCCGGTGTTGCGTGCGGCGATGGCGGGGTTCGTCGCCTATATCGAGGGGCTGGTGCTGCATTGGACGCGCACCCGCGAGATGACTCGCGAGCAGGTCACGGGTCTGGTGGTCGGCACCATGTTCGGCACGATTCTGGCCGCGTTGCGCACCGACCCGAGTATCGAGCTGACGCGACGCGCGATCGATGCCGCGCTCGCGGATCCGCAGGCCGTGGCGTTTCTCGGCTCCCTGTCCACCATGTCGAACACGACGGAGTGATCTGATGTCGGAAGCACTACCCACCGGCCCTTCTCGGATCGCCGAGACCCGGTTGGCGCGCGCGATCGCCTGGGGTGTCGGGCCCCGCGGGTTGCGTGGGCGGGCCGCGTTGCGTCGCGAGGTGGAGGGCAAGGTGGTCGTGATCACCGGTGCGTCCTTCGGCGTCGGTGAGGCGACCGCGCGCTTGTTCGCCGTGGCCGGGGCGCGGGTGGTGATCGCCGCACGGTCGATGGATCGGCTGCTCGAGGTGGCGGGCGAGATCAATGCCGCCGGGGGCGAGGCGCATCCGTATCGGCTCGATCTGACCGACGAGCAGTCGGTCGCCGAATTCGCCGCGGCGGTGCGCTACGACCTGGGCGAGGTCGACGTTCTGATCCACAACGCGGGCAAGTCCCTGCGTCGTTCGATCCACCTGTCCTACGACCGGCCCAAGGACATCACCGCCACCACCGGCGCGAACTACCTCGGACCGATGCGGCTCACCCTGGCCCTGCTGCCCGGGATGCGGGCGCGCGGCAGTGGCCACATCGTGAACGTCTCCACGGTCGGGATCATGTTCCCCAATGCGCCGAAGTGGGGTTTCTATCTGTCCTCGAAGCTGGCGTTCGACTGGTGGATGCGCGCGGTGGGCATGGAGGCCCGTGCCGACGGCGTCACCTTGACCACGTTCTACGGTGGTCTGCTGCACACTCGGATGAGCGCGCCCAGTCGCTGGATGCGGGTGCTTCCCGGGCAAACGCCCGACGACGCGGCGAAGGTGCTGGCCAAGGCCGTGGTGCGCAAGCCGCGCACGATGACACCGCTCTACGGGTTCCCGTCGGCGATCCTCGCGACCGTGTTCCGGTGGCCGCTGGAGCTGCTCGTCGAGCGGATCTTCCGCAACCTCGGCGACACCCAGGCCTCGCTGTCCCGGCTGACCCCGCCGGTGGCGCAGACGGTCACCGGTTCCGACGGGCAGGTGATCGCCGATGTCCGCTGAGCTGAATCACAGTCTGCGCCAATGGCGTTCGGCGATCCCGGCGGTCCTGTCCTCGGGGATGCTCACGCCGGTCGGTCCGCGCAAGGCCGCGGCGTTGGCGCGAAGCCTCTACCAGTACGGTCCGAGTCCGGCGATGTTGTTGGCGGCCACCGCGATTCGGCATCCGGACAAGACCGCGATCATCGACGACTCCGGGTCAATGACCTACCGTCGGCTCCAACAGCGGACCGAAGCGATCGCCGCGGCCCTGTATGCGGCGTGCGCGACACCGCCGCGCTCGGTGGGCATCCTCTGCCGCAATCATCGGGGGTTCGCCGAGGCGTTGGGCGCGGGCGCGCAGTTGGGCGCGGAGTTGATCTTCATCAACACCGAACTGCCTGCCGCGCAACTGCAAGCGATCCTGGGCAGGCACAACCCGGACGTGCTCATCTACGACGACGAATACGCGATCACCGTGGAGAAGGCGAACTACGCGGGGTTGCGGGTGTTGGCCTGGCGCGAACCGCACGCCGACCCCACCGGGCTGCCGACGCTGGACGACCTGGCCGCCCGAAACCATCCGCGCCCGCCCCGAGTTCGGCACGCGGTGAAGCTGACCCTGCTCACCTCGGGCACCACCGGGCTGGCCAAAGGTGTTCCGCGCGCGATCAAACCGCACGCGATCGTGTTGTTGACCTTGACCGCGATGGCGATTCTGCGCCTGCGGTCGTCGGACCGGGTGCTGGTCGCGCCGCCGATGTTCCACGGGTTCGGGTTGCTGTCGCTGCTGGGTCCGTTGGCATTGGGCGGAACGGCGGTGTGCCGCAGGCGATTCGACGCCGCGACCGCGCTCGATGACATCGTCCGCCACCGGATCACCGTGGTGATGGCGGTGCCGGTCATGTTGCAGCGGTTACTCGCCGTGCCGGGACTGGCCGAGGGGCGGCCGGCGCGTTCGACGCTGCGGGTCATGGTGACCGGGGCGGCACCGATCTCGCCGACCGCGATCTCGGACCTGATCGAGGCGTTCGGACCGATCGTGGTCAACGGTTACGGCTCGACCGAGGCCGGGCTGGTCACCATCGCCACGCCCGGCGATCTCGTGGTCGCGCCCGACACGATCGGCCGCGCCGCGCTCGGAGTGTCGGTGCGGATCCTGCGCGCCGACCGCACCGAGGCCGCGACCGGGGAGATCGGCGAGATCTTCGTGCGCAGCGGCCTGGAATACACCGGATACACCCCCGACCCCTCGGCGAAGGTCTCGACCAAGGAGGTCATCGACGGACACGTCAGTACCGGGGACATGGGCCATCTCGACGCCACGAATCGGTTGTTCATCGATGGTCGCGCCGACGACATGATCGTCTCCGGCGGCGAGAACGTCTTCCCCGGCGAGGTCGAAGACCGGCTCGCCACCCACCCCGACATCACCGACGCGGTCGTGATCGGCGTCCCCGACCCCGAATTCGGCCAAGTCCTCCACGCTTTCGTCGTGCTCGCCCCCCGAGCCGCGACACCGAGCCAGGACACACTCAAAGCCCATGTGCGCTCGGGCCTCGAACGCTACAAGGTGCCCAAACGTTTCATCGTGCTCGACGAGATCCCCCGCAACGCCAGCGGCAAAGTCCTACGGGCGAAACTGCACACCCTGGCCGGGTCCTGAGTCGCTATCCCTGACGCACGGCCTTGGCGGCGGCTCGGGCGGCGACGAGGACGGGGTCCCAGACGGGGGAGAAGGGTGGGGCGTAGCCGAGGTCGAGGGCGGTCATCTGTTCTACGGTCATGCGGGTGGTGAGGGCTACGGCGGCGACGTCGATGCGTTTGGCGGAGCCTTCGCGGCCGACGATCTGGACGCCGAGGAGGCGGCCGGTGCGGCGTTCGGCGAGCATTTTGACCGTCATGGGTTGGGCCCCGGGGAAATAGCCTGCCCGGCCGGTGGATTCGATGGTGACGCTGTGGAATTGGAGACCGGCGCGATGGGCGGCCTTCTCGCTCAGGCCCGTTCGTGCCACCTCGAGTTCGCAGACCTTGCTCATGGCGGTGCCGACCACGCCGGGGAAGGTCGCGTAACCGCCGCCGACGCCGGATCCGATCACCTGGCCGTGTTTGTTGGCGTGGGTGCCCAGCGGGATGTAGCGCAGGGTGTCCGAGACCAGGTCGAAGACCTCCACGCAGTCGCCGCCGGCCCAGATGTCGTCGTGGCCGCGCACGCGTTGCGCGAGATCGGTGAGTAGGCCGCCGCTCTCGCCCAGGGGTAGGCCGGCGTCGCGGGCCAGGTCGGTGGCCGGGCGGACGCCGATCCCGAGCACCACCACGTCGGCCGGGTACTCGTTCTCGGCGGTGGTCACGGCGCGGACCCGGCCGTCCTCGGTGCGCATCCCGGTCACCTCGGCATCGCAGACGAGTTGAATTCCCATGCCCACCATCGCTTTACGCACGAGCGCGCCCATGTCGGGGTCCAGCGTCGCCATCGGTTCGGCGGCCCGGGTGACCATCGTGACGTCGAATCCGCGCCGCACCAACGCTTCTGCCATCTCGACCCCGATATATCCGGCGCCCACCACGACCGCGCGTTTTCCGGTCGCCGACTCCAGGGCGTCGATCAGTGCCTGCCCGTCGTCGAGGGTCTGCACCCCGTAGACGCCCTCGGCGTCGATACCGGGTAGCGGCGGACGGATCGGTGTCGCGCCGGTGGCGAGCACGAGGTGGTCGTAGCTCAACCATTCCCGGTCGCCGGTGTCGAGGACGTGCGACCGGACCCGTCGGCCCGCCGGATCGAGCTCGGTCACCTCGGTGCGCAGGCGCAGATCGATACCGCGCGCGCGATGTTCGGCGGGCGAGCGCGCGATCAGGTCCTCGGCGTCGGTCACGTCACCGGCCACCCAGTACGGAATCCCGCACGCCGAATACGAGGCGAAATTGCCCTTGTCGAACACGACGATCTCGAGCTCGTCGGCACCTCGCAGCCTGCGCGCCTGCGACGCCGCCGCCAATCCGGTCGCGTCCGCGCCGACTACCACCATGCGTTGACCCATGCCACCACCGTACGAGAGGCGCGCGCGGGTGCTGGTCGGCGCGGGTGTTCGCGGTGACCGGAACGGGCGGTGACATCTGTTCGTTATCACAGCGTTGTCATTCGGAGACCTGTTGCTAGGGTGGGCAGATGGGAAGCACAGTCCTCGATGTCCTGTCATTGATCCTCGATCGCGCCACCAACTTCTGGTACTGGGCCTCGTCCGGTTCCTCGGGTGTCCCCCCGCTGTAAATCGGTCGACAGCCCACGAAACCCCCGGAGCCGCTCGGCTTTCGGGGGTTCGTCATAGGGTGGGGCGATGACGGTGGGGACGTGCGTGGACGAGGCTCCGCGGCGCTGGCGTGTGCTGATGGGGCTGACCACCGGGGCGGTGGTCGTCGCGATCGCGGAACTGGCGGTGGTCGACGCCACCCGCCTCGACCTGCTGGCCGGCGCCGCCGGGGTCGTGATCCTGCTGGCGGCGGGCCTGTCCTGGATGATCCTGGCCCCCATCGGCTGCGCGCGCTACCGACAATTCCGCACGGTCGCGCTCGCTCCCCTGATCGCCCTGGTCGGCGTCGCCGCGGTGTGGTTCGGACTCCCGGAACGCGCCGGTTGGTGGCTGTCGAAATCGGCGATGACCGAGGCCGCCGCGAACTGCCGAGAGTCCGACGAACGCTGGATCGGCATCATCCGAACCTGGTCCACCGACCCCGACGCCGGCGGCTGCCGATTCACCACCGGCGACGGCACCCACCTCGGCGGCCTGGCCTACTTCCCACCGGGAACCCAGCCTCCTGACTACGGCGGCGCCGCGTATCAGCCGACCTACACCCGCTACGACGACAACTGGTACCACTTCACGGTGAATCTCAGCGACCACTGAACCATTTTGGATGGACTCACGTTCTAACTAATAGATCAACGTTCATTTCAAACTGGGAAGGTGGCCATCATGGCGCGTGGGTTCGGCGAAGTCGGGGAGTTGGCGGTGCGGTCGATGGAGATCATGGCGGCGGGCGAGCCCGCGGATTTCGAGGCGGTGGTGCATCCGCGGGCGGTCAATCGGGAAGGGGTGGCCGAGCCGATGGCGTGCCGGGGGTTGGGGCCCGCGGCGTTCTACGCGACGGCGCTGTGGTTGCGGCGGGCGTTCGCGGATCTGGCCTGGGACGTGCACGCGGTGGTGACCGAGGGGGATACGGCGGTCGTGCACGCGACGATGTCGGGTCGCCAGGTCGGGCCGTTCGTTTCCTATGATCCGGAAGGCGGTGTGGCGCAGGCGTTCCCGGCGACCGGGAAGACGTTCGCGATCACCCAGACGCACTGGTTGCGGGTCGCCGACGGCAAGGTGATCGAGCACTGGGCCAATCGCGACGACCTCGGGATGTCGATGCAGCTGGGCTGGAACCCGCCGACCCCGGCCTACCTGCTGCGGATGCACCGCGCGACCAAACAGGCCCGCAAGGCCGAGGCCGCCTGATCCGTGCGCGCCGCCGCCACCGAATCGGGTTGTGCGTCACCGCGAGTGGCCCGCGTCCGGTGGCGGCGGCGCGGGCCACTCAACCTGTCGTACCCCGGCGCTACCGTGATCGCACAACCCGAATCCAGGGAGGGTAGCGATGGCTGAGAATGTGCGAGAACGTGCGCAGCGCCCGGAGGATCTGAGCCGGTTGGTCGTCGAGCGGTTGAACGCCGGGGACGTGGACGGCCTGGTCGAACTGTATGAATCCGACGCGGTGCTCGCGTTGCCGGACGGGGTGGTGGCCACCGGGGTCGACGAGATCAGGGCGGCGTATACGCGCCTGGTCGCGGCCCGGCCGGTCTTCCAACCGGGCCCCCAGGCGCCGGTCCTGCGGGCGGGTGACCTGGCGATGACCTCCTCGCGGCTGCCCGGCGGCAACGGCGGGACGGTCGAGGTGGCGCGCCGTCAACCCGACGGCAGCTGGCGCTGGATCCTCGACCAACCGAACGCGCCGTGGACGGTGACCGATCGGCACCCCGTCTCCGGCCTCAGCTCGGGTTGAGCCCGGTGGACAGCACGACGACGACCTTCTCGTCGGTGACCTCGCTGACGCGGACGTCGGTTCCGTTGCTGGCCTGAGACTCGCCGACCGGGATCGTGACCTGCTGCCCGCCGATGGCCAGGGTGACCAGGTCGCCGTTGACGGCGATCAGCTCGGCGTCGATACCGAGGACCGAGGCCTTGGCGCTGACCCCGCGTTCGAAGGTGATGGTGCAGCCGCTGACGGTGCACTCGGAGGTGGTGCCGGGGCCGGTCATGGTGCAGGCGGAGGTGACCGGCGCGAGCAGGAGGGCGAACGCCGCGAGCGTGAGCAGCCGTCGAACAGACATGCGATCAGTGTAGTGAACCCCGGGCGTGTCGCCGCCTATTGCGTGGAGTCGGGATCGAAGCGACAACAGTACGGTCTCGTCGTGTTGCCCGCCGGTCACACCGGTAATACCGTCGCTGACAGGTAGCTGGCATCGTGCGGTTTCGATGCCGATCGTGTGGTCCGAGGTCGGGAGGTAGGGGCATCATGATCGCGAGCGAAATGACCGTTGCCAGCCGGTGGTGGTGGCGGCCGGGGTGGACGCCGGGGCGCTCGTTCTACAACTGGCAGGTGATGCCGACCCAGCCGGTGGCCGACAAGCTGATCGAGATCTTCGCGCCGACGCTGGCCGACCTGCCGGGATTCGAGCAGGTCGACGCCGCGCGACTGCGGATCGACGTGCAGGGGATCGGGTTCGTCGACGGGGTGAAGGGGTTGCACCTGGCGGCGCTGGTGGCGGGTGCGCGCAAGCTGCTCGCGGCCCACGCGCCGTTCCAACTCACCTTCGGCCCGCCGGTGGTGGCCCAGGATTCGATCCGGTTGCCGATCGCGCTGCCCGAGGAGTTGCTGCGGGTGCGCGAGGATCTGACCAGCGCGCTCACCGACATCTGGATCCGCGAGCGGATTCCGGAGTTCGGTGAGCCGCTGCGGCCGTATCTGGCCCTGGCCCACGCCACCCGACCGACCCGGATGCGCGAGATCTGTGACGCGCTCGAGCAGGACGGGTTCACCGATTTCAGCATCGATGACACGGTCTCGGCGGTGTCGCTGGTCGAATTGCAGTGCGAGAACGACCGTTACGACTGGTGTGCGGTGAGCGAGGCGGACCTGCTGCGGGTCCCGGACCCGATCGTGGACCGCCACATCTTCGACGATCTGCCGCCGCGCACGCTCACGAGCTGAGCCGCGGCGGCGGGGTGCCGTGCGGCAGGCGTGGTCCCACCGCGATCCGCGCCCCCGGAACCCGTCCGTGGCCCCAGCCGAGCTTTTCGCGATAGCGGCCGATGTGCTCGGTCGGCACCGTCGCCTCGGACGGCAGCGGGGTGACCTCCGGGGCGACGTAGAGGGCGTCGGTGGGGCAGTACGCCTCGCACATGAAGCAGGTCTGGCAGTCGGACTGGCGGGCGATGACCGGGATTCCGCTGTCGGTGCGATCGAAGACATTGGTGGGGCAGGCCAGGACGCACTTGTCGCAGCCGATGCAGTCCTGCGCGCGCAACAGTTCGATCATGACGCCACCGCCAGCCCGGAGTTGCGGGTGCTCGCCGGGTCGACCCATGGTTCGTCGAGTCCGCCGGAGTGCAGGTGGTGGTGTTGGGCGGGATCGAGGCCGGGGTGATCGGCGCGCTTGCTCATGCCGCGAGTCTCGGTGCGCGCCAATGCCGATCGGTACATCAGGCGCCCGACGGCGGTGATCGCGGCGGCCTGCCGGGACCGCACCCGGTCCTCGCCGCTCACCCCGCCGAGCCCGGCGGACGCGGCATCCCACAGTTCGTCGAGCCGGGCCAGGGCCGGGCGCAGGCGATCACCGTGGCGCAGGAAGTTCTTCTCGAACGGGATCAGTTCGTCCTGGGCCGCGGCGACGACCTCGGCGGCGGTCACTGAAGCAGAGTTGTTGGGGCGCAACCCGACTCCACCGATTCCGTGCACGGCACCATCGGTGCGCCCCGCGGTCAGGGCGTGGGCCGCCGCGCCCGCGCCCGCCCAGCTGCCCGAGGACATCGCCCAGGCGGCATTGTGGCTGCCGCCGCCGGTGAATCCGCCGCAGATCCGTTCACGGGTGGCCGCGTCACCGGCGACGTAGAGGCCGGGAACCGTTGTCGCGCAATCATCGTCGACCACATCGATGCCGCCGGTGCCGCGCACGGTGCCCTCGGCGAGCAGGTCGATCTCGAAGCGGTCGGTGAACGGATTGATGCCGCGCCGGTCGAACTGGAGGAAGAAGTTCGGTTGACCGACGCGCATCTGCGCCTGCACCGTCTCGTCGGCGCGGTCGAGTTGGGCGAACACCTTCTCCTGCGCCAGGGTTCGCGCGATCACGGAGCGGCCCCTGGTGGACCCGGCCTCCTCGAGCACCCGCCCGTCCTCGCCGAAGAAGGTGGCATAGCCGTAGTAGGCGGTCTTGGTGATGGTGGAGCCCTTGGGGACGATGGCATAGGCGTTGGAGAATTCCATGCCGGAGAACCGCGCACCGGCCTCGGCCGCCATCAGCGCGCCGTCGCCGGTGTCGACATTGGTGCCCAGCGCCCGCGACAGGAATGCGCAGCCGCCGGTCGCGAGCACCACCGCACCGGCGGTGATCCGGTAGTCGCGATCGAGCTGACGCTGATAGCCCGCCGCGCCGCGCACCGCGCCGGACTCGTCGACGAGCAGTTCCAACGCGGGGGAGTGGTCGTGGACCTGCACGCCGAGCCGGGTCAGCCAGGCCCGCATCCGCCGCATGTACTCCGGGCCCTGCACGCCCGTGCGCATTTGCTCGCCGGTGGCCGGATCCACCGGGAACGGGTAGCGGCCCTCGACGGCGAGGCGGTTCATGTTCGCGTAGGTCTGGTCGAGGACGCGATCCATCCAGTAGTGGTCGGCCAGGTAGCCGCCGAGGGCCTCGCGGCTCGCCTTCGCGTTGGCGCGGGCGGTCGCCTCGGGCGCGACGTACCAGACGCCGGTGCCCGAGGGCGCGGTGGCGCCGCTGGTGCCGCAGTAGCCCTTGTCGACCAGGATCACCTCGGCTCCGGCCTCGCGGGCGTGGATCGCGGCCCACGACGCCGCGGGACCGCCGCCGAGGATCAGCACGTCGGTGCTGGTGTGCCAGGGGTCGTTCATGGCTGTGCTCCTGTGTCTAGTTGAGCGCTGGCGCGCTCGAGTCGCGGCCCCGAGGGTGCGTCGGTCAGGCACCGTGGCTTGTTCCTTCGTCGCTTATGCCACGGCGGCTGACCGGCGCCCCGGCCGCTTCGCGACCGCCGGGGTGAGGTGGCATAAACGTGCGGAGACGCGTCGGTGGGGCTGTTTTTCGGGGTGTGGCGCGTGCGGGTGCACGAAAATGCCAACGGTTCGGGTGGCCGGCCCCCGGGGAGCGGTGGCGCCTGGGCCTGCCAGGCGCCGCCGGGTGTCAGGCTCCGGTGAACTTCGCGCCGGAGACCGGGGTGGAGGGCGTGCCGTCGACGCCGACCGGGATGTCGCCCTCGAGGGTGGTGCGGTAGAGCACGCGGGTGACGTCGAGGTGGTCGAGGTCGCTGGGCGCGAGGTGGGCGGTGGCGCGGTTGTCCCAGAACGCGATGCTGCCGTGCTCCCAGCGGAACCGGACCGTGTAGGCGGGGTGGGAGATCTCGTCGAAGAGCAGTTGCAGCAGGGCGTCGCTCTGCGGCGGGGTCAGGCCGAGGATCCGGGTGGTGAAGCCGGGATTGACGAACAGGATCCGCTCCCCGGTCACCGGATGCACCCGCACCACCGGGTGTTCGGTCACCAGCGGGTCTGCGGCGATCTTGCGGGCGTAGGCGCTGTCGGCCTCCCACGGCGGGATGCGGCCGCCGAAGCGGTGCTCGGCGCGCAACCCGTCGAGGAAGGTCCGCAGCGATTCCGGCAGCCCGGCGTAGGCGGCGGCCAGGTTGGTCCACTGGGTGTCGCCGCCGGTCTCCGGGGCGATCTCGGCGCGCAGGATCGAGGCCGCGGGCGGGTTGATCAGCGGGGAGACGTCGGTGTGCCAGTGGTTGGTGTAGCTGAACTTCTTGCGGCCGAACTTCTTCTCGTAGAGCCTGCTGTCGACGGCGAGGATCTCCGGGTACTCGGTGGGCGCGTCGTCGTCGTAGGGGTGCGAGGGCGTGACCGCGCCGAATCGGCGGGAGAACGCGATCTGCTCGGCGTGACCGATGTGCTGGTCACGGAAGAACAGCACCTTGTGTCGGTGCAGGGCGGCGGTGAGCTCGCCGACCTGGGCGTCGGTGAGTTCGTCGCGCAGGTCGAGCCCGCTGATCTGGGCGCCGATGTGGCCCGCGACGGGGCTGATCGTCACGGTGGCAGTGGGGGTTTCGAGGGTGGTCATGTCTAGGGGTCCTTCGGGTGAGAGCCGGTGGGCTGGAGCGGGTCTCACCTGCGACAGGCGCTGCTCACCACCCGCATGAGGTCGATCTCGAGGCGGCGACGCATCAGGCGCTCACCCGCGAATCCCGCTGGGCGAACTGGCTTTCCACCGGGTCGAGCCCGTAATGGCCGCGCAGGGTGGTGGTGTCGTAGTCGTCGCGGAACAGGCCGCGCTCCTGCAGGATCGGCACCACCCGGTCGACGAAGTCCTCGAGACCGCCGGGCAGGTACGGCGGCATGATGTTGAATCCGTCGGCCGCGCCCGCCTCGAACCAGGTCTGCAACTCGTCGGCGACCTGTTCGGGCGTGCCCGCGAAGGTGCGGTGTCCGCGTCCGCCGCCGAGCTTGCCGATGAGCTGGCGCACGGTCAGGTCCTCGTTCTCGGCCAGTTCCTTGACCAGCGTGAACCGGCTCTTGCCGCCCTCGATATCGCTCTCGGCGGGCAGCGGCGGCAGGGGCGCGTCGAGGGCGTGCGCGGTGAGGTCGACCCCGAGCATGGTCGAGAGCTGGCGCAGCGCGTAGTCCGGCGAGATCAGGTCGGTGAATTCCTGTTCCAGGGCCTTGGCTTCCTCGACGGTGTCGGCGATGAACGGCACCAGACCGGGCAGCACCTTCAACTCGTGTTCGGCGCGACCGTATTTGGCCAGGCGCGACTTGAGATCGCGGTAGAACCGCACCCCTTCCTCGACGGTGCGCTGCGCGGTGAACACGGCCTCGGCCCGGTGGGCGGCGAATTCCTTGCCCGACTCCGAGGATCCGGCCTGCACCAGCAGCGGCCTGCCCTGCGGGCCGCGCGGGGAGTTGAGCGGGCCGCGCACCGAGAACCGCTCGCCGGCGTAGTCGAGGGTGTGCACCTTGCCGGGGTCGGCGAACACGCCCGCCTCGGTGTCGAGGACGATCGCCTCGGATTCCCAGCTGTCCCACAGGGCCACGGCCACGTCGACGAACTCCTCGGCGCGCTCGTAGCGGCGCGCGTGCTCGGGAATCGCGTCGAGGCCGAAGTTGTAGGCCTCCTCGGCGTTGCCGGAGGTGACGATGTTCCAGCCGGCGCGGCCGTCGCTGATGTGGTCGAGGGAAGCGAATTTGCGGGCCAGGTTGAACGGTTCGTTGTAGCTGGTGGAGGCGGTGGCGATCAGGCCGATCCGCTCGGTGACCGCCGCGATCGCCGAGAGCAGGGTGACCGGTTCGAACACCGTCATGGTGTTGCGTTCGATGCGCGGGCCCACGGCCAGAGTGTCGGCGAAGAACACCGAGTCGAGCTTGCCGCGCTCGGCGATCTGGGCCACCTGCTGGAAGTGGCGCACGTCGAGCACGCGGCGGGCGTCGGTGCGCGGGTGCCGCCACGCCGCTTCGTGGTGGCCGACACCCATCACGAAAGCGTTGAGATGAAAGGTCCTGCGGGACATGGTGATGACTCCTGGTCAGACGTTGGTGGGGGTGGTGCGCCAGCGCGAGAGGCGGCGTTCCAGGGCGACGAGCGCGAAGTTGAAGCCGAGGCCGATCAGCGAGATGGCCACGATGCCCGCGTACATCTGCGGGATCTGGAAGTTCTGCTGCGCGGCGGTGATCAGATAGCCCAAACCGGCACGCGCGCCGATCATCTCGGCCGCGATGAGGACCAGGATCGATCCCGCCGCCGCCATCCTGATGCCGGTGAAGATCGAGGGGATCGCGGCGGGCAGGATCACCTTCTGGAACAGGCGCAGCGGTGAGAAGCCCAGCGACACCGCCGATTTCACCAGCAGCGGATCGACCGTGCGGACGCCGGTGATGGTGTTGAGCAGGATCGGGAAGAAGGTGGCGTAGCCGATCAGCGCGATCTTGGACGTCTCGCCGATGCCCAGGATCAGCACGAACACCGGCAGCAGCGCCAGCGCGGCGGTGTTGCGGAACAGTTCGAGGACCGGATTGAGGAAATCGGAGACCGGCTTGTACCAGGCGATGGCGATACCGACCGGGACCGCGATCACCAGGGCGATGGAGAACCCGGTGACCGAGCGGGTGAGGCTGGCCGACGTGTGTTCGGCGAGTTGACCGTTGGCGGCCAGTTCGAGGAAGGCCTCCACCACGACCGAGAACGGTGGCAGGAACACCTCGTCGACCAGGCCGAACCGGGGCGCCAACTCCCAGACGCCCAGTAGCACGACGATGGCGAGCAAGGGTTTGGCGATGCGGATGAGCGCGCGACCGGTGCTCTTGCCGACCCGCGACAGTGTCGACGGTTCGGCGGAAAGCGGCTGGGGGACAACAGGTGCGGGGCTGAGCTCGGCGGGCCGGGTGAGGACGGGGACGGCGCTAGACATGGGCGGGACTCCTGTCGGGGGACGCGGGACCGTCGTCGACGGCCAGCTCGAGGCGTTGGGCGCGGCTCACCTCGGACTGGAGTTCGGTCCAGATCCGGTGGCGGTAGTCGCGGAACTGCTCGCTGGAACGGACATCGATATCGCCCGCGCGATCGATGTCGATATCGATCACGGCCTTGACCCGGCCCGGTCGCGAGGTGAGCACCGCGACCCGCTGGCCCAGATACACCGCCTCGTCGATGCCGTGGGTGATGAACAGGATCGTCTTGCCGGTGGTGCGCCAGATCCGCAACAGCTCGTCCTGCAGCGACTCCCTGGTCTGGGCGTCGAGGGCGGCGAACGGCTCGTCCATCAGCAGCACCTCGGGATCGAAGGCCAGACTGCGCGCGATCGCCACCCGCTGCTTCATGCCGCCGGACAGCTCGTGCGGGTACCGGTCACCGAAACCGGCCAGTCCGACCAGCTCCAGGTAGTGCTCGGCGATGGCCTTGCGTTCCTTGCGCGGCACGCCCTTGGCCTCGAGCCCGAACTGGATATTGGTGCGGGCGGTGCGCCACGGCAGCAGCGCGTACTGCTGGAACACCACGCCGCGATCCAGGCCGGGGCCGGTGATCGGGGCGCCGTCGAGCAGGATCTGCCCGGAACTGGGGGTGCTCAGGCCGCCGAGCAGGTCCAGCAGGGTCGACTTGCCCGACCCGCTGGGGCCGACCAGGACCAGGAATTCTCCGGCGCTGACGTCGATGGAGATGTCGTCGATGGCGGTGAACTTCTCGGTGCTGCCGCGCACGGCGAACTGTTTGCTCACCGAACGCAACGCGAGTTTGGCTGGGGCGTGGCTCATTTCGCGGCCACCACCTCTCCGGTCGGACCGCTGCTGGGCTGGTAGGTGCCGTTGGCGTAGGGGTTGTCCTGGTTGGTGAACAGCTCCTTGGCGGTGATCTTGCCCTTGGGCAGTTCGCCGTTGCGCTCGAGCCAATCGATCCAGATCTGGATCTCCTTGTCCGCGATCACCGCGCCGGGCACCGGGATGCCGGGCGAGCGCCAGTAGTCGAGCAGCTTGAGGTTCTCGTTGCGGCCGCGCTTGCTGATGATGTCGGTGAACTTCGCGACCACCTCGTCACGCGGGGTCACCTGCAACCAGCGGGTCGCCCGTGCGGTGCCCTGCACGAAATCCTTGACCGCCTCGGGGTTCTGGGCGATGTAGTCCTTGCGGAAAACGTAGGTGCCGTAGTCGAATTCGCCGAAGATGTCCTTGTCGGTGAACAGTGGGTGCAGCCCGCCACGGGCCACCGCGGTCTCGCGGAACACGCTGCCGAGCGCGCCGACGTCGATCTGGCCGCTGCGCAGCGCCTCCTCGGTGTTGACCGGCGGCACCACGATCAGCTGGACCTGCTTGATCTCGTCCTCGCTCAGGCCCTGCTGGTGCAACCACTCCCTGGTGACGAACTCGTGGTGCGCGCCGAGGGTGTTGACGCCGACCTTCTTACCGATCAGATCGCGGGCGGTGCGGATCCCGGCGTCCTCGCGCACGAAGTAGCCGGTGAACGACTTCGCGTCGGAGCCATAGGAACTCAGCACCGACTGCACCGGCGCGCCGCCGGCGGCGAGCTTGACCACCGCGCCGTTGAACGCGCTGCCGAACTCGACCTGCTTGGTGGCCGCGGCCTGGATATTGGCCGGGCCGCTGGTGGTGTCGCCCTCCCACTGCAGGCTGATCTTGCTGAAATAGCCCAGGTTGTCGGCCAGTTCGAACGGCGTGACCTGTCCGGTCTGTCCCTGGTAGCGCAGCACGGTCTTGCCGTCGGCGGTCGTGGCCGACTCGGAACCACCGCACGCGGTGAGGCCCGCGAGCAGAGCGGGGGCGACGAGCGCGGCGGCGAGCGCACGCAGCGGACGTCGTCGGAAGGTGTTGGACAACATGTTTCGCGAATTCTTTCGACGGCGCGCGGGATCGCGCGGCGTCGCCTGATCGGCGCACGCCGCGACGATCCGCACACGGAGGGCGGAGAGTGACGGGAGAAAAAAAAGAAAGATCGGCGGCGCGGAATGCCACCGCTCGGTCAGCTGCGACAGAATCCGGGAGACAGGCGCATCAGGTCCACCGTTCGACGGCGGACGAGCGCGGGGGATTCGATCATGGCGAGACTTTCGTGAATCGGAACGGCGAAGGGGACGCCGCTGCTATTCGATAGTGCTGCACGCCCGCACGGTTGGGCAATAGCGTTTCCACATCGTGAAAATCACGGTGCGTCGAATTCCTCACCAGCGGCGGCGGTGTGGAAATACGGGCCGATGCGCACCGCGATCTGGTGCATCGCGGGCAGGACCGCGCGCACGAGATCGCGATCCAGGCGCACCGCGCGCGCCTGCACCCCCAGCGCGCCCCACACCTGTCGGTCGGGACCGAGCACCGGGACCGCGATCGCGCGGATCGGTTCGTCGCTGTCGATCTCCTCGACCGCGAAGCCGCGCCTGCGCACGGTGTCGAACAGTTCGCCGTGGCCGGCGGGGCTGTGCGCGAGCAGTGCCTGTCCCACCGCGCTGCCGGTGAGCGAGCGGCGCTCCTGCGGAATCTGGTTGTGGCAGAAGTGAACCGGTGGTCGGGCCTGGAACACGGTGAGGGCCTCGTCGGCGTCGGGGACGCTGAGACTGACGGTGATCTTGATGCCGGCGGCCAGCGCGTACAGGTGCGGGGCGGCGGCGTCGAGGCCGAGGCGTGACAGCGCGGGCCGGGCCAGGCACGCCAGGCCGTGGCCGATCCGGTAGCGATCCGAGGCCGGGTCCTGCTCGAGCAGGCGCCCGCGCACCAGCGCCTGGGCCAGCCGGAAGGTGGTGCTCACCGGTAGTCCGGCGCGTTGGGCCAGTTCGCTCACCGACAGTTCGGGATCGCCGCCCTGGAAGCAATTGAGGACATACACGGCACGGTCGACGGCTTGGGCGCCGGAACGTGGCGGTTCGGTGGCGGTCATGACGGCCTCCTGTTCGACGGCGTCGGGGGCAACGGCGTTGCGTCGACTCTTGCGACCGTCCCGGCCCCGGCGCAATGATTCGGCGCACGGGTGCGTCGAATTCGCGCGGGGTGATCGAATCCCGGTGAGAACAAACCTGTCGGTGCCGTGCGGGTGCGTGGATCGTGGGAGTCGCCCGCGCGGTCGAGTGTTCCGCGCGATTTCCCCGACCAGCTGTGACCTCGGCGTGCCGTGGTCGCTCGGCGACACAGGAAGGTCGGCATGACCATCGACATCGCACGCACGCACGACACCACCTCGGTGTTCGACTCCATCGATCAGGCGGTCGGGCACACGCCGCTGGTGCGGCTGAATCGGATCACCGACGGGGCCGCGGCCGCGGTGTACGTCAAGCTCGAGTACCTCAATCCCGGTGGGAGCGTGAAGGATCGGGCGGCGTTGTTCATGCTCGATGCCGCCGAGGCGGCGGGGGAGTTGCGGCCCGGTGGGGTGGTGGTGGAGGCGACCTCCGGCAATACCGGCATCGGGCTGGCGGCCATCGCGGCGGCTCGGGGGTATCGCACGGTGGTGGTCGTGCCGGACAAGTCCAGTCGCGAGAAGATCGCGCTGCTGCGCGCCTACGGCGCCGAGGTGCATGTGACACCGGGTGGGCGCCCGGTCGGGCATCCCGAGCATCTGCGCAGCGTGGCGTTGCGGCTGGTGGAGGAGATCCCGGGGGCGTGGTTCGCGGGCCAGTACGACAATCCGGCCAACCCCGCCGCGCACCGGGCCACCACCGGGCCCGAGATCTGGGGCCAGACCGGCGGCCGGGTCACCCACTATGTGGCCGGGATCGGCACCGGCGGAACTGTCAGTGGCGCAGGCGAATTCCTCGAGGAGATCTCCGATGGGCGGGTCGAGGTGGTCGGAGCGGACCCCGAGACCTCGGTGTACGGCGGGGGTGACGGGCGCGCCTGGTACGTCGAGTCGGTGGGGCACTATCTGCATCCCGAGACCGAGCTCGACGAGTGGCCGCAGTCCTATCACGCCGAGGTGATCGACCGGATCGAGCGGATCCCCGACGGGGAGTCGCTGCGGGTCCTGCATCGGTTGGCCAAGGAGGAGGGGCTGCTGCTCGGTGGGTCCTCGGGGACCGCGGTGGCCGCCGCCCTGCGCGTGGCCCGCACGCTCGGGCCCGACGACGTGGTGGTGGTGATCGCGCCCGATTCCGGGCGGGGGTACCTGTCGAAGTACTTCGATGACGGCTGGCTCGGGCAGTTCGGGTTCCCGCTGCTCACCTCCCACACCGAACCGACGATCGGATCGGTCCTCGACGTGGTGGGCGGGCATCGGGGCGCGGGTGCGTCGGGTGTTCTCGCCACGGCACGCTTGCTCGACTCGACCGCCACGGTGGCCTCGGCGCGCACGGAACTCGGTGCGCACCAGTCGATTCCGGTGGTGCTGGCGCGGCGGGCGGCGGGCCCGGCGGTGGTGGCCGAAGTGCTCGGCAGCGTCAGCGCGGGAGGCTTGGCGGACGCTGACGACCTCGACCTGATCCGGGCGCACCTGGATCCGCCGCTGCCGTTCGCCGGCACCACCGAACCGGTCGCGGCCGCGGTGGCGCGATGGGGTGCGCACCGGGGTGCGGTGCTGATCGTGCACGAGGGGCAGATCATCGGGGTGGTCGCGGCCGCCACGCTGTTGGCCGCAGCGGCGCGGGTCGGTGCGTCGCCGGAACCCGATGCCGGCGCGGATGCGGCGCTCAGCGTTTCCACGGCACGGTGATGGTGACCGCGATGGGCGTGGGCGAGGGGTACTGGACCTGGGCTCGGTGGTGGCGGGCGGACCCGGAATCGCCGGTCGGCGATGCTGTGTCGGCGGCGAGCGCGGACGACTCGGAATGGGAGAACGCGCTCACCGCCTCGGTGCTCGCCTGGACGGCCTTGCTCGGCGGCTAGTCGGAGCCGAAGGGCGGTGTACGGCGAGAGAGTCCGGCGGTTCTGCGGGCCGTTTGCTGAAAGCGGCAAGAGGGTCCGGAGGACTCAGCGGCTCGTCGGTCGAACTCGGACAGCGAGGGGTGCGCGTCGGCCGACAAGGGGCTCGGTGGTCCGATGACGGATTGACGGCGCAGGATGTCGGTCACGCGGACGGTGGGTTCAGGATTCGGAGGTGTCGGGTTCGGGGCGGGGTTCGGGTGGGGACAGGGGGCGGGCGACGCGGATGACGCCGGATTCGAGGTCTAGGACGACCTCGGGTTGGGCGTTGGTGTCGCCGCTGCCGCTGTCTTCGAGCTTCTTGCTGGGGAAGATTTCGCCGATGATGCCCACGGGGTCCAGGGTAGCCGGGGTAGCCACCAGTTGGCCGGGCCCATGAGTTGGACCAGGGCGGGGACCAGGAGCATGCGGACCAGGGTGGCGTCGAGGATCAGGGCGATGATCATGCCGAGGCCGAGCAGGCGCATGGGGGTCAGCGGCGAGAGGGCGAAGGCGCCGGTGACCAGGATGAGCAGCAGGGCGGCGGCGGTGATGACGCGGGCGGTGGCCACGGTGCCGGTGCGCACGGCGGTGGCGGTGTCGGCGCCCGCGCGGTGGGCCTCGGCCATGCGGGAGAGCAGGAAGACCTCGTAGTCGGTGGACAGGCCGAAGACGACGGCGATGATCAGCACGGCCATGCCGGCCGGGAGCGGTCCGGGACTGATGCCGAGCAGGGTGGCCAGATGGCCGTCGCAGAAGATCCAGGTCACCACGCCGAAGGTGGCGGCCAGGCTGAAGAAGGCCATGACCACGGCTTTGAGCGGGAGCACGATCGACCGGAACGCCACGGTGAGCAGCACCAGGGTGGCGGCCACCATGATCGCGATCATGAACGGCAGGTGCGACAGGGTCGCGGCGACACTGTCGGCGGTCGCCGCGGTGTCCCCGCCGACGGCGATCGAGGTGCCGGTGGGTGGTTCGAGGGCGCGCAGGGCGGCGACGGTGGCGGTGGCCGCTTCGCTGCGGTCGGCGGCGGTCAGGAAGGCGCGCAGCACGACGAAGTCGTCGGCGCGGCCCACCTGGACCACCTGATCGACCCCGGTCAGCGCGCGGACCGCGGCGATCGTCTCGGCGACCGCGCTGGAACTCGGTGCCTCGGCGCCGCGCAGCAGGATCGTCGCTCCGCTGGACGCGGCGGGGAACGCGGCGGTCAATTCCTCGACCGTGGAACGCATCTCGCTGTCGGCGGGCAGGGCGCGGTGGTCGACTTCGCCGAGTCGGATTCCGGCCAGCGGGGCGGCCAGGACGAGCAGGATCGCGCCGACCGCCACGGTGACGGCGCCCGGTCGGCGCAGCACCGCCCCGACGACCCGGCCCCAGAACCGCTCCGTGCGCCCGGTCGACCTCGCCCGCCCGATCCGGGCCCCGAACAGCACGAGCAGCGCGGGCAGCACGGTCAGCGACAGTGCGGCGGCGAGGGCGACCGCCGCGATGGCGCCGATGCCGAGCGAGCGCAGCACCGCCTGCGGGAACACCAGCGTCCCGGCGAAAGCGCAGATCAGCAGCAGCGCCGAGGCCGCGACGGTGCGTCCGGCGGTCGCGTAGGTGCGGGCGAGGGCCGAACGCACGTCGCCGCGCTCGGTGTATTCCTCGCGGAATCGGCTGAGCAGGAACAGCCCGTAGTCGATGGCCATGCCGAGTCCGAGCAGCGAGGCGATGTTCACCGCGAACGTGGTGACCTCGGTGAACTCGGCCAGCAACCGGATCGCGCCCAGCGCCCCACCGACCGCGAGCACGCCCACGACCACCGGAATCGCCCCCGCCACGATGCCGCCGAACACCAGCACCAGGACCAGCAGCGCCAGCGGCAGCGAAATGGATTCCGCGACAATGAGATCGCGCTGGGAACGCTCGATGATCTCGGTGTTGAGCGCGCTGTAGCCCGACAGTCGGGTCGGCACGCCGTCGACGCGCAATGCCTCGGCGATGGCGGGGTAGGCGGCCAGACGCTCGGTGTCGTCCCCGGCGGTGAACACCACCGCCACGGCGTGGCGACGGTCGGGCGAGACCAGGTAGTTCGCGAACGGTCCGGTCCAGTAGCTGTCCACCGGCCGGGCCAGCAGGGCCGGGTCGATCCGCTCGATTCCGGCCCTGACCTGTGGTCCGAGCTGGTCGATGGTGGTGCCCGCCGGGGCGGTGTAGAGGGCGATCACGTCGGGGCTCTGCGGTCCGAGGTGTTCGGTGACCACGCGGTCCACGAACGCCGATTCGCTGCCGGGATCGAGAAATCCACCGGCACTGAGCCGTTCGGTGACACCGGCACCGCAGGCGGCGCACAGGCCGATGAACAGCACGACCGCCGCGAGGACGGTGCGCGGACGCGCGAGAACCAGCCGTGTCATGGGCGCCGCGCCGCCGAATCCCGTGCGGGCAGTTCGTTTTCCAGCACGGTGACAATGCGGTCCAGGAGCGCTTCGAGTCGGTCCTCGATGCCGACACCGTTGCGCGCGGACACGGTGAGGTGGGTGTGCCCGTCGAACTCGGTGAGCCCGATCAGCAGCGGCATGGCGACACTGTGCTGGGGCAGCACGAACAATCCGGTGGGCGTGAAACCGGGCACGGTGAGCTCGGCGGTGGTGAAGCCGCCCATGTGGGACACGGTGGCCGAGGCCAGGTTTCGGCCGGCTCGCGCGCCGAGCCAGTTCGTGGTGTGCAGCACGCCGCGATTGATCACGTCGGGGACCAGGGTGATGCGGGTGTTGGCGAGCTGGTCGAGTTCGCGGTTCTCGCGCAGCCCGGTCTTGATCTGCTCCTTGACCCGCAACCAGTCGCTGCCCGGGGTGATGTCGAGGAACAGCGGGAGCGCGAGATTGGCGGTGGAGTGCAGCGCGGGATCGTGGCGGCGCAGATCCACCGGCATCATGATGCGCGAGGGGCCGGGGATCTCGGCGGCGAGCAGCGCGCACACGCGAGCCAGCGCACCAGGGCCCGCCGCGCCGATGATCCGGTGGCGCAACAGGTGTCGGGGAGCATGACGCCGCTGCCTGCCCCGGCCGACGGCGGTGCGGTAGCGCGGGACGAGTGGAGTCGGTGTGCCGGGGGCGCCGACGCGGTCGACGAGTTCCTGGTCGGCGACCGGATCGAGCTGGGGGATCGGATCCTCCCCGCGCAGCACTCGCAGCACATTGCGTGCCCACAGCACCATGCCCATGCCGTCCATCACGCCGTGGAAGACGCGGAAGATCAGCGTGGTCGGCGCACCGGTGAGCAGCAGCACCTCCACGGTGGACTCGGGGGTGGGCCCGATCGGGCTGGTGAGGACCGGGTCGGACTCGAGCGCGGGCCCGAACAGTCGATGACCGGCCGCGATGCGCACGGCCGGTGCCACCCCGCTGTCGACCCACTCGGTGTCGCGCCGGACCAGCCGCGCGCCGGGGGTGACCTCGGCGGCCTCGGCGACGGCCCGACGCAACCGGGCGGGGTCGATCTCGCCCTCGCCGGTGATCGCCAACTGCATGAGGAACGGCGGCGCCAGCTCCCGCATCGGGAAGTACATGCGCTCGGTCGTCGTGATCGCGCGTCGGAAAGTGTTGCTGCCGTGCATATCTGCCTCGCAGGAGTCGATGGGGCGGTGACTACCGCAGGTCTCGGGTGAGGGTTTCGACGCCACCGTTGTCGGTGAGCCAGGCCAGGAATTCGGCGAGTCCGGTGTCGCGGTCGACCACGGGGGCGTACCCGAGGTCGCGACGGGCGGCAGCGGTGTCGTAGGTGGCGGTGCGGGTCATCAGAGCCACCGCGTAGCGCGACAGTGGCGGCGACCACCGGTCGGCCACCGCCGGAATCCGCCACACGGTCTCGATGGCGTTCACCACCGCCGCGAGCACCCGCGGATTCGGGCGCCGGGTGGGCGGTTGGTAACCGAGTCGGGTGGCCACGTCGCCGAGAAACCCCCACACATCGGTCTTCTCGGCATCGGCGATGAAGTACGCCTTGCCGCCGATGTCGGTCGCGCTGAGCGCGAGCAGGCAGGCGTGGACGATATTGTCCACGTGGCACAGCGACGCCTCGATCGCGCGCCCGTAGCACAGATCCGGCAGCTTGCCCTCGGCGGTGCGACCCAGCAGCCGCACGATCGGACCCGACCGGTCACCCGCGCCCCAGATCGCGCGCGGACGTAGCGCGACGGTGGTGAAACCCGGTGCGTCGGCGGCGATGACGGCCCGTTCGGCGGCGGCCTTGGTCTCGGAGTAATGATTCAGGTAGCGGCGCGGATACGGCAGCGATTCGTCGACCTCGCGCTGGTCGCCGCCGTCACGGTCCATCAGCGCGCTCGGGCTGGAGATGAACACGAACCGGCTCGCCCCACCGCGCCGTGCGGCATCGAGCAACTGTTCGGTGGCCCGGACGTTCTCGACCCAGAACCGGTCCCTGGTGCCGCGCTCGTCGACCCGGGCGGCGCTGTGGATCACCACGTCGACACCGCTGGTCGCGCGGGCCAGCGAGGCCGGGGAGCTCAGGTCGCCGTAGACCAGGCGCACCCGCTCCGCCGCCGGACCGAGATCGTCGAGAATGCTGGTGGGGCGCACCAGGATCGAGACCTCGTTGGCGTCGTCGGCGACCAGCGCGCGCGTGATCGCCCCACCGAGGAAACCGGACGCGCCGGTGACCAGGATCTTCATCGTCGGATGTCCTCGTGCTTGCCCGCCCACCGGGTCAGTTCCTCGCGCCCGATCTTGGCGTTGTGGCGGATGTCGACCGGGAAGCCCGGATGGATCAGGAACTCGGTGATCGGCACCACGGTGTCGAATTCGACCGCGCGCGTGCGCAATCGGGTCAGGGTGGCGCCGGGGTCGGCGTTGGGCGCCAACTCCACGCACAGCACCGGCCGTTGCGCGCCGAACGTCCCGACCCCGACCAGCGCGGTCCGCGACACCCCGGCCACCACATTGAAGACCTGCTCGACCTGCACGGTGAACATCGGCCCGCGCGCGGTGCGCACCCGCTGACTCTTGCGCCCGCAGAACCAGATTCGGCCCTGCTCGTCGACCCAGCCCAGGTCGCCGGTGCGGTGCCAGATCCGGTCACCGTCGGCGATCTTGTTCGCGGCGTTGGCCTGTTCGGGCCAGTAGTAGCGGGTGCTCACATTGGGTCCGGCGACGACGATCTCGCCCACCGGCCCGGCCGGTTCCTCGGCCTCGGCCCAGGTCGCGACCGGATCGTCGGTGATCCCCAGCAACCGCACCTCGACCCGATCGGCCGGGCGACCGATACAGGTGCCCTCGCCGCGATGCGCCCGCTCGACCAGACCGTCGAGCAGTTCCCGCGATTCGATGGTCGACATGGGCAGCGCCTCGGTGGCGCCGTAGCCGGCGTAGACCTGCGCGTCGGGGCGCAGCACCTCGCGCAGCCCGGCCACACACCAGGCGGGCACCGGCGCGCCACCGGAGAACACGCTGCCGAGGGTGGGCAGCTCGACCGGGTGCGCGCACAGGTGCTCGAGCAGCGGGATGAGCACGGCGGGCGAGGCGAACAGCGTCCGCACGCCGAAGCGTTCGATCGCGTCCACCACGTGCGCGGGATCGGTGGAGCCGACCTTGCTCGGGATCAGCGGGGGCAGCACACAGCGCGCGCCCAGCAGCAGGTCGAGCACGCCGACCAGCGGCAACGTGACCAGCGAGGTGTCGGGGGCGGTGTGCCCGCGCGCGGCGTGGACCTGCTCGACCATGGCGGCGAGATTGGCGTGGGTCAGCTCCACCGCCTTGGCCGGGCCGGTGCTGCCGGTGGTGAACCCGATGATCAGCACGTCGTCGGGTTCGGCGGGCACCCGCTCGGGCAGCGGGCGGGTCGCGGTGCGGCCCACCGAACCCAGGGTGGGGCCGCGCCAGAACCAGCGCCGACCGACCGTGAGGGTGGTGCGCACGTGCCGGAAGCTGCGGGCGAACAGCACCCGCACGGCGTGCGCGGCCGGAATGCCGATGAACGCCTCGGCCCGCACCGCCCGCAGACAGTGCACCATGCGGCGCACCCCCATGCCGGGATCGATCACCACCGGGACCGCACCGATCTTCAACAGCGCGAACAGGATCGCGTACAGCTCCGGGCTCGGCAGCACCAGCACGATCGTGCGGGTGCCGCTGCGCACGCCAGAGCCGATGAGCTCCTCGGCGATCGCGTCGGACCAGCGGTCGAGGTCGCGGTAGCTGACCGAGCGGTAGTCGGGCAGGCCGTCGGCGCGGGTGCCGTCCGGGTAGATCACGGCCTCGCGCTGCGGGTCCGCGCGGGCCAGCTCGCGGAAGACGTCGATGGTCTGCCAGTAGGTCGCCGTGCTCACGCGGGGAGTCCGACCGGGAGCCGGTAGAGCGCGGCCGCCGCCGAGGGGCCCGCGCCGGCGGCCACGAACAGCACGTGGGTGTACTCGGCCAGGGAGTCCGCCGCGATCGCGCGGTCGTAGGCCAGCGGCAGGGCGGCGGTGTGCGGGTCGCCGTCGGTGAGATCGGGGGTGCGCACGGCGTCCTGGTCCAGACCCAGCGCGTCGGCCAGGCGCTTGGGGAAGTACGGGCTCGGGGTGGACGCGATCAGCGCGACCCGGCCCTCGCCGGCCTCGACCAGGGCGACGCGGGCCACGTCGGTGGCCACGGCCAGGACGCGGTCCTCGAAATCGGCGTCGCGTTCGACGGTCATGGTGGCGCGGCCGACGGTGCCCATGGTGGCGGTGTCGACGTAGGCCTGACCGGCCGGGGTGCCGGGGGCCGTCGCGAGGTGGACGGGGCCGAAACCTTCGGGGCCGTCGATGTTTTCGAGCAGCAGGGCGGCACCGGCGGTGGTGTAGGGATAGGTGGCGTCGGCAGTCGGGCGGGTCAGCGACGGGTGGGTGTCGCCGGCGACGATCAGCACGAACTCGGTGGACCCGGTCGTCAGGACCGACCCGGCCACCTGCACGGCGTTGAGCACGCCGACCGCGCCGTTCATCAGGTCGAAGGAGAAGGTGCGCGAATCGGCGCGGACGTAGTCCAGGCCGATGCCCGCTTCCTTCTGGATCAGCGCCGAGACGGCGGGTTCGACGGTGTTGGCGTCACGGAAGATGCCGGTGTTGATCAGCACACCGACCTGGTCGGGACGAATCCCAGCCCGCGCCAAGCACTCTCGGGCGGCGCGGCCGCTGTGCGCGACGACGCTGTGGGTGTCGGTGGTGGTACTGGCGGCGGTGGCGCGGATGCGGATGCTCACGATGACCCTCAGACCTTCAGGGAGGAGATGGTGGTGGACAGGAACCCCGCGACGACACCGGAGGCGGCGGGCACCATCAGCAGCTTGGCCCCGGCCTCGATGTTCTGTTCGGCGAGCTGATCGTGCAGCACGAGGAAATGCGATGTCGTGGAGGTGTTTCCGTACTTCTCGATCACATTGAGGTCGGTCGGGATCTCGGCGCCGAACTCGCGCGCGGCCACCGCGTTCATGTACGGCACCGCGGCGGCGCCGAACTGGTGGTGGATGACGTAGTCGAACCGCTCGTCGGCGAACTCGCGACCCTGGGCGTCGAGGTAGTCGCGCTGGGCGTCGGGCCACAGCAGGAACCGGGCCTCGTTGTGCATCTTGCGGTTGTCGGTGTAGAGCGCCACCCCGGCGGACTTGTCGCTGGGCATGCCAAGGCACAGGTGCGAATGCTCGGCGGCGGTGAGCAATTCGATGTAGTGGATCTTGTCGGCGTCGTCGACGGCCTGGTCGAGCACGACCGCGCAGCCGGAGTCGCCGACCGAGAGCGAGGCGAACTGCAGGTCGTACTTCTCCGAGATCTCACGCACCGCGGTCTCGGCGATCGGCGTGATCGCCTCACCGCTGACGACCATGCCGTTGCGCACCACCCCCGAACGGATCATCCGGTCGAGAATGTAGGTGCCGGTGAGCATTCCGGCGCACGCGTTGGACACGTCGAAGGTGATCGCGGACCCGGCACCGAGCGTCTCGGCGATCGCGGACGCGAACGAGGGCTCCATGTACATGCGGGTGCCCTGCTTGCTGCGGGTGATCGAACAGGAGATGATCACGTCCAGATCGCCCGCGCCGTAGCGCGATCGGCTCAGGCAGTCCTGTGCGGCCTCGACCGCCAAGGTGAACGAATCCTCCGTCGTCTCCGGTCGCGTATCGCGCACGCGCCGTTCCTTGATGCCGGTGATGCGTTCGAGGTCGAAAGACGGGGGCGTTTTCAACCGGGAGATCAATTCGGCGGTGGACAGGATTGTCGACGGAAGATATGCCCCGATGGATTCGAAACGCGAATGCGACACGTGAACTCCCGGATGCTTCGAAGAATGGTGACCGGTCGAAATCGGCTCGCCGGTGAATTCGAACCATACCGGTTGTAATCGACTGCTGTGGTGCGTGATCCAGCCCACTCGACGGTGTTGGTCGGGGTGCGGGCGTAGGTGGTTCGGTGTGTCCGGCTATTCGCTCAGCGCGCGCGAATTGCCTGCTGGGACTGTAGGTTTCAGGGAGACCGAACCGGTCGGCAATCGGTGCGCTCGCGGGTACCGTCGGGATGCGATCCCGAACGGCAATGCTCGCGCAGTGAGGGACCTCACGAAAGTGCGCACGGTCGAATATCTGCGCGACCGCGCGCACTTGTTTCGCGATCAGAAATCGGCGCGCGAAATTTGTCGCGCGCGAGTAGCGGGGTCGGTCACCAGAATCGTGGCGTCAATCCCCACGCGGCGAACTCGGCCGTCAACAGCTCGCGCAGGGCGTCGCGCGTCGGGAAACGGTCGGGGTCGCCACCGGTGACCACCAGGGTCACGGTGTGGTCGTCACAGGAGAAGGCGAGATTGATCCCGACCTCCACCTGACGGAACAGCGCCACCGGGCCCGCGTTGACCACCGGGCGCATGATCACATCGCGCGCCCGGTGCTCGCCGATTCGCGCGATGTTCTGCGCGGTGCGACCCAGGTTGGTGCACAGGCACTCCGGCGCCTTGGCGGTGCGGGCGAACCGGTGCAGCACCACCTTCGGCAACAGCATCTGCACCGGTTGCAGGTGCTGGATCGGCGGGATGGTGGCCGGATCGCGGTAGGCGAGACCGGCGGCCTTGAGGTCGGCGCGCACCCGGCCCAGATCGGCGCGCGCGTCGTCGCGGTAGCGCACGCTGATCGGCAGGCCGGTGGTGGCGTTGGCGCGCGGGTCGTCGGCCTCGCGCATCGAATGCGGGATGTCCACCCGCACCTCGGCCCCGTCGGCGATCCGCCCGCTGCGACCCAGCGCACCGACGGCGAGGCCGATGAGCAGACCGTTGGTGGTGCCGCCGTGCGCGGCCGCGACCGCGTCCCATTCGGCGAGGTCGAGCTGGACGATGGTCTCGGCGGGCTGCCAGGTCTCGGCGTGCGGCAGGCACGGCTGGGTCGGACGCGGATTGCGCGCCGGTTCGCTCACGCCACGGGCCCGCCGCGCCGCCCGCACGCCCCGCGCGACGGCGCGCAGTTGGTGGCGGGCATCGGCGAGATCGGCGGCGAGCCTGCCCGCGCCGGCCACCGGCCCGACGAGCCTGCCCGCGCTGGTGGCGCGATCGGGGGTCTCGCCGCGGTTGAGTCGACCAAGGGAGTCCACGATCGCGTGCATCATGCCGCCGCCGTCGCAGGCGACGTGCGAGGCGACCAGGGTGACCACGGTGCCACCGGATTCGGTCGGCGCCCCGGCCAGCTGCCACACCAGGCCGCGTTCGGGGTCGAACTCGACGGCGGCCTGCTCGCGGAACCAGTCAAGGACGCCGTGGTCGGGGATCGGGGTGTCCGACCAGCGCAACGGCAGCGACTCGGAGGCGGGCTCCCAGTGCGCGCGGGCGATCGGGAACCGGGTGGTGCGCACGCGCCGGGCGATGAAACCCGTGGCCAGGTGCGCGTGCCAGGACTGCAACAGGTCGCGGCCCAGCGCGGTGTCGAACCGGTAGGCCAGCTGGTTGACCAGGGCGTTCGGGTAGAGGCTGTGCAGTTTGAAGAACAGGTCGTCGTCGGCGGTGATGCGGTTGAGGCCCGCGGGCGCGGTGCCCACCGTGACGGCGGGGGAGGTGACGGTCATCGAGAACTCCTCGTCGGGAACAGCACGTCAGCGCGAGCGCAGCGTGCGCACGGTCAGCGGGGCGAACACGGCCACCACGGCCACCGAGGCGACCAGCGACCACCAGGCGTCGGCGCCGACGGTGCCCTCGGCCGCCAGGGTGCGCACCGCCGAGACCAGATACGACACCGGGTTCAGGTCGGACACGAACCGCATCCAGGTGGGCATGGCCTCCTCGGGCACCAGGGCGTTGGAGGCGAACCCGAGGAAGGTGAGCACCAGCATGGACATGCCCTGCACGGCCGCCGGGCGGGCGATGGTGGCGCCGATGAACGCGAACAGCCAGCTGATCGCGGTGGTGGCGAACACGACCAGCACCGCGCCGGCGATGAAACCGCCGGTGTACTCGGGTCGGTAGCCCATGCACAGGCCCACGATCACGACCGTGGTGGCGGCGATCAGGTAGCGCACGGCCCCGGCCAGCAGGGCCCCGGCCACCGGGGCCGAGCGCGCGATCGGCATGGCGACGAAACGGTCGAAGACGCCCGAGTGGATGTCCTCGGACAGCTGCACCCCGGTCGCGACCGAGGAGGTCAGCACAATCTGGACCAGCACGCCGGGAATCATGATCGGCAGATACGCGCTCATGGAGCCGGCGATGGCGGTGCCGAAGATGCTGCCGAACAGCACCGGGCCCACGATCGGCAGGGCGATGGCGTCGTAGAGCAGCTGCGGGCTGTGCCGGAAGGTGAGCAGCCCGCGCCAGGCCATCATCAGCGAATGCTGCAGCGCGGCAAGCGGACTCACCCGGGTCACCCGGGGCTTGCGCACCACCTGGGTGGGGGTGTCGGCGGTGAGGGTCATGGTCATGCCGCCTCCTCGGTGCGTGCGTGTCCGGTGAGCGAGAGGAACACCTCGTTGAGATCGGGGCGGTCAACGGCGAAGCCGCGCAGGGTGATCTTCGCGTCGCGGCAGGCGGCGACGATATCGGCCCCGCGCGCGACATCGTGCAGGGTGACGGTGAGCGTGCCCGTCGAGGAACCCTCCGGGACCTCGCCGGTGAGCTCCTGGATCAGGGCCTCGGCCCGGCGCAGGTCGGCGGTGTCGGGGATGTCGAGGCGAAGAACCTGTTCGCCGATCGAGGATTTGAGCTCGGCCGGGGTGCCCTCGGCGACCAGGGTGCCACGGTCGATCACCGCGATCCGGTCGGCCAGGGCGTCGGCCTCCTCGAGGTACTGGGTGGTGAGCAGCACGGTGGCGCCGCGCGCGACGAGTCCGCGCACGATGCCCCACATGCGATCGCGGGTGTGCGGGTCAAGGCCGGTGGTCGGTTCGTCGAGGAAGATCAACGGCGGCACCGTGATCAGCGTCGCGGCCAGGTCCAGGCGCCGTCGCATGCCGCCGGAGAAGGCGCTGACGCTGCGGCGCGCGACCGCGGCGAGCTCGAATTCCTCGAGCAGCTCCTCGGCCCTGGCGGCCGCCGCCCGCCGCGACAGTCCGAGCAGGCGGCCGAACAGGCGCAGATTCTCACCGGCGGTGAGGGTTTCGTCGACCGAGGCGTACTGGCCGGTGAGCCCGATCATGGAGCGGACCGCGGTCGCGTCGCGCACGACGTCGTAGCCGAAGACCTCGGCGTTGCCCCGGTCGGGACGCAGCAGGGTGGCCAGCATGCGCACGGTGGTGGTCTTGCCCGCGCCGTTGGGGCCGAGCATGGCGAACACCGACCCGGCCTCGATGCTGAGATCGACGCTGCCCACGGCGGTGAAATCACCGTAGGACTTGCCCAGTCCGCTGGTGCGGACGGCGACTTCGGTGCTCATTGCGGCCTCCCGGCGTGGATGCGAACAGGAATCGGAAGGGTCGAACAGGCGAGGGCCTCCACCTCGTCGACGGCGCGCGCGACGCCGGTGTCGGCGAAGCGGTTGGCGTAGGCGGCCGCGCGTGAGACCAGCGTCGGGTCCGCGACCTGATCGAGCAGCGCGGTGAGCTCGGCCATGCCGAGGTCGGTGGCGCGCAGGGTGCTCGCCAGGCCGAGGCGGGTCAGCGCGCGACCCCAGTACGGCTGATCCGCCTGGACCGCGCAGATCACCTGCGGCACACCGGCTCTCAGCGCGGCCGCGGTGGTACCGGCGCCGCCGTGGTGCACGGCGGCCACGCAGCGCGGGAACACCGTGGCGTGATCGACCTGGTTGACGATCGCCGCCTCCGGGGTCCACTGCGGTGCGATGCTCGCCCAGCCCGAGGCCAGCAGCAGTCGGCGGCCGCGGCGGGCGCAGACCTCGCGCACCATCGCGACCAGGCCGGCCGGATCGCTCACCGCCATCGACCCGAAACCGACGTAGATCGGCGCCGAACCGGCGTCGAGCCACGCGGTGAGCGCCGGATCGGTGGGGGTGCTGAGGAATCCGGTGGTGTCGACCACGAACCCGGTCACCGGATGCCGGGTCGGCAGCTCGGCGGACAGACCGGGGAACAGGTCGACGTCGTAGGCCTGGATCGACACCCGGCCCGGCAGCGGGTGTTCGACGATCCCGAACTCCGCGAGGGGCCGCTCGAGCGCGGCGTCGCGCGCCCAGCGCAGCCCCGCCCAGATCCGCCGGTTGAGGGCGCCGGGGATCCGTTCGCCCCACGCGGTCGGCACCACCGGCACCGACCGATTCGGTCGGATGGGAAAGAAGTGCACCGCGGCCAACGGCAGACCGACATGCCGGGCGGCCTTCTCGGCCGCCTCCTCGCCCGCCATCCCGGTGACCAGCACGTCGTGGCCGGGCGCCAGCACGAGCAGATCGCGCACCGCCTCGGCCACGCCGCGCCGTTGCAGATCCAGCACCGCGCGCATCCGCTCGCGCGGACTCGCGCTGCGGAAACGGTGATCGTTGTGCTGGGTCGCCAGCAATTCGGCGCTGTCGCAACCGAACCCGACGGCGGGCACGCCGTGGGCGGTGGCGAACTCGACCAGATTGGGGGACAGGGCGAGCGTCACCGAGTGCCCGCGCGCGAGGAGCTCACGGGCGAGCAGGATGCCGGGTTGGGCGTCGCCCCGACTCCCGGTGAAGGCCAGCAGTGCGCGCATGCTCAGCCCGCGCTCAGTGCCGCCGCCGGGTCGGCGATCGCGGCACCGGCCACCGGCGCCCTGGTCACCGAGTACATGGCGGCGGCGAACTCGGCCAGGAACCGCTCCATCACCTCGCCGGGCAGTCCGGCGGGATGGCGGGTGGAGACGTAGAGGCCCTCGGGGCCGCGCACGACCCAGAAGTACACCTCCTCGGTGGAGTACGACACCGCGCGCAGGGTGCGCCCCCGCAGGTCGGCGACCAGTTCGTAGTCGGGCAGCATGCGGATGTCGAGGAAGGAGGCGCCGTAGGTGGGGCCCTCCATCGCGCCGACCATCGCCAGCGACCGCCCCCAGGAGGCGTCGTTGCACAGGTGGGCGCGCTTGAGCGAGGCGCGGGTGGCGTCGAGCGCGACGGGCATGTCCGCGTCGGCGGGCAGGGTGATGTCGACCGGGACGACATTGACGAACCAGCCCATCGACTCGAGCCAGGTGAGATCGGGGCGGGTGGCGATCGGCATGACGGTGCGGAACCGGTTCTCGCCGAAGGTCTCGCGCGAGGCCACGGCCAGCGCGGCGAACACGGCCACCGAGAGCCGGTGCTTGAGCCCGTTCAGCGCGGCCTCGACCTGTTCGAGCTGGTCGATGTCGAGCAGGGTGCGCGAGACGCTGGGCTGGGCGTGCTCACCGTCGAGTACGGCGACATGGTCGGCGGCGAAACGGGGCATGGGCGAGCCCGGCGTACCGAGGAACTCGCGCCACACCCCCACGGCGGGGGAGTCGGGGGTCAGCTCCTCGGCGGCGGCGCGCTCGCGCACGGCGTAGTCGGCGGGGCTGCCGAAGGTGGCCGAGTCGCGGATCTCGCCGCCGGTGGTGACCGCGGTGTAGAGGGTGCGCAGCTCGAGGATGAGCACGGCCTGGGAGTAGGCGTCCAGGACCGAGTGGTCGGCGCCGACCAGGACGGTGAAGTCGTCGGTCTCGTGCGCGACGGTGGCTACCAGCAGGTGCGGCCACACCAGCGCGGACAGGCGCAGTTCCAGTGTGTCGCAGAGGAATTCGTTGATCTGCTCGCCGTCGGTGAGGTCGGCGACGACCGCGCCGACCACGTCGACGGTGCCGGGCTCGGTCGTGACGCGGTGGTAGCCGCCGTCGCCGGTGGGGGCCACGGTGGTGCGGAAGCCCTCGTGGCGGTCGTGCCACAGCCGCAGGGTGGTGGCCCAGGCGGCGGGGTCGAGCGGGGCGTCCATCTCGAAAATGGTGCCGATCCAGCGACCGCGACCGGGTCGGGTGTCGGCCGGATCGAGGAAGCCGAGGTACTGCTCGTGCACGCTGGCCAGCGGGCGTTCGTCGTCGTGCCAGGCGTCGGGCGTGGTGAGTTCGGGGGTCCAGATCGTCAACTCGCCGCCGCGGATACGGAACTCGGACAGATGGGTGTATTCCATGGCTGGGGTTACCTCGAGGATGCAAGCCGAGAACGGCGCGTCAGGGATGCGGTGGACGCGGGTCGCGCCACCGGATGTTGCTCTGGATCCCGCACCGGATGTAGCTGGCGAACCCTGGGCTATCGCGAGTCTATAACTCTGAGAGTTTTCTGAAATATTGCTTAGTCACAATTGAGGGGTGTGAAGAAGATCACTTTCACAATTGTGATGAATCACAACCTAGGGCACGTGCCCCTGGAGTAAGGGGGTTTTCGTTCAGAGGAGTGAGTCGAACTCGGTCAGCACCGTACCGTGGCGCACCACGCCCGACAGACCCGGTAGTTCGATCGGCGCCGACCAGGTGCGCAAGCCGTCGTAGCTGTCGCTGACGAGGTAGCGGCCCTCGGTGTAGGCGTGAAGCCGTGGCCCCACGTCAGGTCAGTGCCGTTCTGCGTCCCATGGTGATCGCCATGACCCGGGATTATCCGAGGGTGCGCGCGGTGTCGGGCGCAGGCGCGCCGTCGGTCAGGAGGTCGCGGGTTCGGGGACCGGCGCGGGGTCCGGTCGGTCCACCGGCAGGCGCAGGTCCACGATCAGTCCGATCACCCCGATCGACAGGCAGATCGCCGAGACGGTGATCGCGACCGGATGGCTGTCCCCGGCCAGCGAACCGGCCAGCACCACCGTCGCGATCGTGCCGGGAGCCGAACCCGCCAGTGTCGCAACCAGATACGGCCACACCCGCACCGACGACAGCCCGCAGCAGTAGTTCACGATCGAGAACGGCGCGACCGGGATCATCCGCAGGGCGGCCACCGCCAACCAGCCGCGCCGGGCCAGGCGCTCGTCGACCGCCCGCACGGCCGGATGGGTCAGGTGCTTGGCCACCCGGTCGCGGCCCACCGCGCGCACCCCGAGCAGGGCCGCCGTCGCGCTCACCGCGGTCGCGGTCAGCGCGAGCACCGAGCCGAGGATCGGGCCGAACAGGATTCCGCTGGTCACGGTCAGCACGGTGCGCGGCACCGGCGCGATCGCGACGACGGCGTAGAAGAGGAAGAACAGCAGCGGCAGCAGGGGCCCGGCGTCGCCCGCCCAGTCACGGATCTGCTGCGGACCCGGCAACGGCACCAGCATCGCCGCCACGAACACGGCGGCGAGCCCGGCCAGAGCCAGGAGCAGGCGCGGGGAGCGGATCAATCGGGACACCAGGACAAGGGTAGGCGACGAGCGGACCCGGTCCCGATCAGCCGACGCGGTCCCGGAGTGAGCGGACGTGGTGTCACAGATACCATCAGGAGCGAACGGGACACATCCCGGTTCGCCGTGGGCTCCCACTGTGGGGTTTCACGGATCGACTCACACGCCGGGGTGTGGTCGTCGAAGGGAAGAGGGAACAGCAGCTATGCCGAATGGTTCAGAGTCCGGGGCGCGACCCGCACCGGATCCGGTGCCCGAGTACGCCGCGTGGCGCAAGGGTGTGGCGGGCGTGCTGGCCAAGGCGCGCCGCGTCGAGGTGGGCGAGCTGCCCGCCGAGCCCGAGCGGCTGCTCGACGAGACCACCTACGACGGGCTGACCATCGCCCCCCTCTACACCCGCCGCGACGAGCTCCCCGAGCAGCCGCTGCCCGGTTCCTTCCCGTTCGTGCGCGGCGGCGACGCCGCCCGTGACCCCCAGCGCGGCTGGTTCGTCGGTGCGTTCGCCGGTGCGCCCGACGCCGAGGCCACCAATCGCACGATCATGACCGGCCTGGAGAACGGCGTCAGCGCGATCGCGCTCGGCGTCGGCGCCTACGGGGTCGCTGTCGACGACATCGGCGTCGCGCTGCGCGGGCTGCTCTACGAGCTGGCCCCGCTCACGCTGGTCGCGGGCGCGGACACCACCGCCGCCGCCGACCAGGTCTTCGAGCTGCTCGACGGGTACCCCCTCGTCGAGCGCGAGCAGATCCGGGTCGGCCTCGGCGCCGCTCCGCTCACCAGCGCGTTCACCGGGGCCGATGACCTCGACCAGACCCAGACCGTGGCCCTGGCCGTGCGCGCGATCGCCCGGCCCGAGACCGTCCGCGCGATCACCGTCGACGGCATCGCCTTCCACAACGCCGGCGCCGCCGACGCGCAGGAACTCGGTGCCGCCGTCGCGGCAGGCCTGGCCTATCTGCGGCTGCTGACCGGCGCGGGCGTCGACATCGCCGACGCGTTCGGCCAGCTCGAGTTCCGCTTCGCGGCCACCGACGACCAGTTCGCCACCATCGTGAAATTCCGTGCCGCGCGGCGACTCTGGGCGCGCGTGGCCCAGGCCTGCGGTGCGCCCGCGTTCGGCGCGGCCCCGCAGCACGCGATCACCTCGGCCGCCATGATGACCCAGCGCGACCCGTGGGTGAACCTGCTGCGCACCACCCTCGCCGCGTTCGGCGCGGGCGTCGGCGGCGCGGACTCGGTGACGGTGCTGCCCTTCGACGCGGCCCTGCCCGCCGGTGAACTGGGCGTGTCGACCACCTTCTCCCAGCGGCTGGCCCGCAACACCCAGCTGCTGCTGCTCGAGGAATCGCGCCTCGGCCACGTGCAGGACCCCGCCGCGGGTTCCTGGTACGTCGAGGCGCTGACCGACGAACTCGCCGCCAAGGCATGGGAATTCATGCAGGAGCTCGAGGCCGCCGGTGGTTACCTCGCCGCCCTCGACGCCGGTCTGCTCGCGGCGCGCATCGGGGAGACCGCCGCGACCCGCGCCGCCGATGTGGCGCACCGCCGCACCGCCGTCACCGGGGTCAACGAATTCCCCAACCTCGCCGAGCGGCCGCTCTCGGAGCAGGCCCGCGAGCCCGGCCCGAACGCGCGCTACGGCGCGGCCTTCGAGGCCCTGCGCGACCGCTCCGACGCCTACCTCGCCGCCGAGGGCACCCGCCCGAAGGCGCTGATCGTGGCGCTGGGCCCGGTGGCCGAGCACAACGCGCGCACCATCTTCACCGCGAACGTGCTCGCCTCCGGCGGCATCGAGTCGGTCAACCCGGGACCGCTCACGGTCGACGGAATCGCCGCCGCCGCAACCGAATCCGGTGCCCGCATCGCGGTCCTGTGCGGTGCGGACGCGCGCTACGGCGAGCAGGCGGGCGCCGCGACCGACGCGCTGCGCGCCGCCGGGATCGACACCGTGCTGCTGGCGGGCCCGGAGAAGTCGGTCGCGCAGTACAGCGGAACGCAGCGTCCCGACGGATACCTGAGCCTGCGCATCGACGCGGTCGCGGTCCTGTCGCAGCTGCTGGAGAAGGTGGGAGCCTGATGACCACGTCCGATATCGAGCACCGCATCGGCAGTTTCGCCGAGGTCCCGCTCACCGAGCACCCGCCGGTGCCGGCCGAGGTCGACACCGAGCAGGTGAACGAGTTCGTGGCGCAGGCCGCGACCGCGAACCACACCACGCCCGAGCAGCTGGTCTGGTCGACCCCCGAGGGCATCGAGGTGCCGCCGGTGTTCACCAAGGCCGACCGCGATGCCGTTGTCGCCCAGGGCTATCCGCTCGACACGGTGCCCGGTGTGGCGCCGTTCCTGCGTGGGCCCTACCCGACGATGTACGTGAACCAGCCGTGGACGATCCGCCAGTACGCGGGCTTCTCCACCGCCGCGGACTCCAACGCCTTCTACCGCCGCAACCTGCAGGCCGGACAGAAGGGCCTCTCGGTCGCCTTCGACCTGGCCACCCACCGGGGCTACGACTCCGATCACCCGCGCGTGCAGGGCGATGTGGGCATGGCCGGTGTCGCGATCGACTCCATCCTGGACATGCGCCAGCTCTTCGACCAGATCCCGCTGGACCAGGTGTCGGTGTCGATGACCATGAACGGCGCGGTGCTGCCGATCCTGGCGCTCTACGTGGTGGCCGCCGAAGAGCAGGGCGTGACCCCCGACCAGCTGGCCGGAACCATTCAGAACGACATTCTGAAGGAGTTCATGGTCCGCAACACCTACATCTACCCGCCCAAGCCCTCGATGCGGATCATCTCCGACATCTTCGCCTTCACCAGCGCGAAGATGCCGAAGTTCAACTCCATCTCGATCTCGGGCTACCACATCCAAGAGGCCGGTGCGACCGCCGATCTGGAGCTGGCCTACACGCTGGCCGACGGTGTCGAGTACATCCGCGCGGGCATCGCGGCGGGCATGGATGTCGACAAGTTCGCGCCGCGCCTGTCGTTCTTCTGGGCCATCGGCATGAACTTCTTCATGGAGGTCGCCAAGCTGCGCGCGGGCAGGCTGCTGTGGAGCGAGCTGGTCTCGACCTTCGAGCCCACGAGCGCGAAATCGCTGTCGCTGCGCACCCATTCGCAGACCTCGGGCTGGTCGCTGACCGCGCAGGACGCCTACAACAATGTGGCGCGCACCTGCATCGAGGCGATGGCCGCGACCCAGGGCCACACCCAGTCGCTGCACACCAACGCCCTCGACGAGGCGCTGGCGCTGCCCACGGACTTCTCCGCGCGCATCGCCCGCAACACCCAGCTGCTGATCCAGCAGGAGTCCAACACCACCCGCCCGATCGACCCGTGGGGCGGCTCGTACTACGTGGAGTGGCTCACCCACCAGCTCGCCGAGCGGGCTCGCGCCCACATCGCCGAGGTGGAAGCGCACGGCGGGATGGCACAGGCGATTTCGGAAGGTATTCCGAAGCTGCGCATCGAAGAGGCCGCCGCCCGCACGCAGGCGCGCATCGACACCGGTCAGCAGCCGGTGATCGGCGTGAACAAGTACCAGGTGGAGGAGGACCACGAGGTCGAGGTCCTCAAGGTCGAGAACTCGCGCGTGCGCGCCGAACAGATCGAGAAGCTCGAACGCCTTCGCGCCGACCGTGATTCGGCGCAGGTCGAACGCGCGCTGGCCGAATTGACCCGTGCCGCGGCCTCTTCCGAGGGCGGCATGGACAACAACCTGCTCGCCCTCGCCATCGACGCGGCCCGCGCCAAGGCCACCGTCGGGGAGATCTCCGACGCGCTGGAGAAGGTGTACGGCCGCCATCAGGCCGAAATCCGTACCCTGTCCGGTGTGTACCGTGACGAAGCAGGCAAGGCCTCCAACATCGGCGCGGCCATCGCCCTGGTCGAGGAATTCGCCGAGGCGGAGGGCCGTCGCCCGCGCATCCTGGTCGCCAAAATGGGCCAGGACGGGCACGATCGCGGCCAGAAGGTCATCGCGACCGCCTTCGCCGACCTCGGCATGGACGTCGACGTGGGTCCGCTGTTCCAGACCCCCGAGGAGGTCGCGCGCCAGGCCGCCGACAACGACGTGCACATCGTCGGCGTCTCCTCGCTGGCCGCCGGACACCTCACCCTGGTGCCCGCGCTGCGCCGGGCACTGGCCGAGGTGGGCCGCGAGGACATCATGGTCATCGTCGGTGGCGTCATCCCGCCCGGCGACTTCGACGAGCTCTACGAAGCCGGTGCGGCGGCGATCTTCCCGCCCGGCACCGTCATCGCCGACGCGGCCATCGACCTGCTGAAGAAGCTCGGCGCGGCGCTCGGGCACGAGATCGGCGGCGGCACACCGGAATGAGCGGTCAGCGCCCGGCTGCGGCGGCCCGCGTGAACACGGAGGGCGTCCGAGCATGCCGCATCGGAACAGCATGAGCGCGGCTGCGGCCGGGGGTGCCGACGCGCACCCCCGGCTCGGCACCACCGCCGGTGTCGGCGCGCCGCGCAACGACGGACGCACCAGCGTGGGCGTGCGCCGCCCGATCGATGTCGACGCGCTCGCCGCGCAGGTCAGGGCCGGTGAGCGGTCCGCGCTCGCGCGCGCGATCACCCTGGTCGAATCCACCCGCTCCGATCACCGGGAACTCGCCCAGCAGCTGCTGCTGCGGGTCGCGGCGGAACCGGGCGGTGTCGTCTCGAACCGGGTCGGCATCACCGGGGTGCCCGGCGTCGGCAAGTCGACCTTCATCGACGCCCTCGGCATGTACCTGCTGGCCGAGGGGCATCGGGTGGCGGTGCTCGCCGTCGACCCGTCCTCGACGCGCACCGGCGGGTCGATCCTCGGTGACAAGACCCGCATGGCGCGGCTGTCGCTGGAAGCCGACGCGTTCATCCGGCCCTCGCCCACCGCGGGCACCCTCGGCGGGGTGGCCAAGGCGACCCGCGAGACCATCGTGCTGCTCGAGGCCGCCGGGTACGACGTGATCCTCGTCGAGACCGTCGGCGTCGGACAGTCCGAGGTCACGGTGGCCAACATGGTCGACGTGTTCTGCTTCCTGACCCTGGCGCGGACCGGAGATCAGTTGCAGGGCATCAAGAAAGGCGTCCTCGAACTCGCCGAACTGGTCGCGGTCAACAAGGCCGACGGCAAACACGAGCTCGAGGCCAAGGGCGCGGCCCGCGAACTGGCCGGGGCGCTGCGGCTGATCCACCCGCACGACGCGCTGTGGAAACCGCCAGTGCTCACCATGAGTGGGCTCGAGGGCGTGGGTCTGGACAAGTTCTGGAACACCGTGCTCGAACACCGGCGCGTGCTCACCGACGCGGGCGAGTTCGCCGAGAAGCGGCGTCGCCAACAGGTCGACTGGACCTGGACGATGGTGCACGATCAGATCCTGCGTCGCCTGGCCGACAACCCGCGCGTGAAAGATGTTCGCGCACAGGTGGAATCGGCGGTCCGCGACGGCTCCCTCACGCCCGCTCTCGCCGCGGAAGCCATCCTGGGCGCGTTCGACGCCTGAGCTCTCACATCCACCGGGCGCGGCGGAACACCACGATCAGCCCCGTGCACAGCGAGGCCATGACGAGCACGGTGAGCGGATAGCCCCACGGGTGGCGCAGTTCCGGCATGACATCGAAGTTCATGCCGTAGATGCCCGCGATCATGGTCGGCACGGCCAGCACCGCGATGTAGGCGGAGATCTTGCGCATATCGGTGTTCTGCTGCACCGCGATCTTGGCCATGGCGGCGCCGACCAGGGTGGTGAGGGTTTCGTCGAGGTCGTTGATGCGCTCGGCGACGCCGCTGTGGTGGTCGGCGACATCGCGCAGGTAGCGGCGGATCTCCTTGGGCAGCGGCGTGCGCGGGGAGATGAGGGTTTGCAGCGGGCCCGCCAGTGGTCGCACGGCCCGGCGCAGTTCCACGATCTCGCGTTTGAGCTGGTAGATCGCGTCGATCGGGATGGTGGTGTCCGGGCTGAACAGTTCCTCTTCCATCGACTCGACATCGAACTCGACCGCCTGGGCCACCTCGAGATAGGAGTCGACGACCTGGTCGGCGATGGCGTGCAGGACCACGCCCGGTCCCAGTGCCAGGCGTTCGGGTTCGGCTTCGAGGCGGTGGCGGACGGCGGTGAGTTCGTTGTGTTCGCCGTGGCGGACCGCGACCACGAAATCGGTGCCGAGGAAGACCATGATCTCGCCGGTCTGCACGATCTCGCTGACGGTGTGCGGGTCGTGTTCGACATAGGCCACGGTCCGCATCACGGTGATCAGGGTGTCGTCGTAGCGTTCGTATTTCGGGCGCTGCCTGCCGGTGACGGCGTCCTCGACGGCGAGTTCGTGCAGGCCGAAGGTCGCCGCGATCTCGCCCATCTGGTGCGAGTCGGGCTCGAACAGCCCGATCCACACGAAACCGGTACCGCGACTACGGATCTCGGCCAGCGCCGATTCCGGGGTGAACCGGCCGGGCAGGCGGGCGCCGTCGACATAGGCGGCGCAGTCGACGATCGCGCGCGCGGTGGGGACGGTGGGTCCGGTCACCGCGGGGCCGCGTCGTCGACCGCGAGATCCGAAGGGCGAGCGCGTCATCACCGCGCCGAGGCTGCGTCGGGGGGTGAGCTGGGGCGCGCGCGAGCCATCCACCGCCGCTCACCTCGCTCTCCTCGATCGTGGCGCAGCATCCCACGACGACCGAGTCCACGCAACCGACAGGTCGGGTCCCTCGGGCGGTCGTCCCCGGCGGCGACGGTGGCCACCGGGTTGCTGTTCGTTCGTTGAGCCAGGCGGAATTCGCCAAATTCTGCGATGAAAGGCCAGTTCGAGGCGATATTTTCGCGATGGTAACCCACGTCCACCGTATTTGCTACCTGTTGCCTGTGCTCGATTGCGGGGATCATGGAAGGTGTCGAAGGCCGTTGGCCTAGGAGGTAGCAGTGGCGATCTTCCGATCAGACAGCGTTATCAGCAGCGATCGCACGCCCGAGCGGGCGACGCTCGGGGGCGACGGGCACTGGCGACTCAGCTGGCTTCCCGAACACGCGTTGACCGTGGACCAGGCGATGGCCGGACTGCGGTTGGACGAAATCGTCAGCGATCCGGGCTCGGTGCACGACCGGATGGCCGTGGCCGAGGCCACCAGCTGCGCGGACCGCATCGGCATCCTGTTCGAACTCGCGGTCATCCGGCTGTGGAAGCGCACGATCGCGACCCTGACGCTGTGCGGGGTGGTCGTGATGCTGCGTCGGCGAACGGGGTGGGTCAGCGCACTGTGACGACGCGGGAGTGCCGTCCGGTGGCGCCGTCGGGGAACGGCGTCGCGCGCGCGTCGGTCTGGACGTCGCCGGCGCCGTCGACCGCGCGCACCCGCAGCGCGTGGCTGCCGGGGGAGGCGTCCCAGGTCCAGGTCCACTGACGCCAGGTGTCGAGGGAATAGGCCGCGGCCAGGGTGGTCGGCTGCCACGGACCGTCGTCGACCTGGATCTCCACCGCCTCGACGCCACGGCCCTGGGCCCAGGCCACACCGGCCACGGTCACCGGTCCGGCGGGCAGGGTCGCGAACGCGGCGGGGACATCGATGCGCGAGGCGGTCTTGATGGGCGCGCGCGGTGCCCAGCCGCGGTCGGTCCAGTACGCCCGCGCGCGGTCGAAGCGGGTGATCTCCAGGTCGATGACCCACTTGGTGGCCGAGACATAGCCGTAGAGGCCGGGCACGATCAGCCGGGCCGGATACCCGTGGGCGACGGGCAGCGCCTCGCCGTTCATGGCGACGGCGAGCAGCGCGTCGGGGGTGTCGCGGACGGCGGCCAACGGGGTTCCGGCGGTGAAGCCGTCGATGCTGCGCGAGAGGACCATGTCGGCGTCGGCGGACGGGCCCGCCTCGGCGATCAGCTCGCCCAGTCGGTAGCCGGTCCAGCGGGCGGTGCCGACGAGATCGCCGCCGACCTCGTTGGACACGCAGGTGAGGGTGATGACGGATTCGACGGCGCGTCTGCTGCTCAATTCGTCGAAGTCCAGGCGTATTTCGCGCTCGACCATGCCGTGGATGCGCAATCGCCACTGGGCGCGGGTGAGTTGGGGGAGTTGCAGCGCGGTGTCGATGCGATAGAAGTCCGGGTTGGGCGTGACGAACCGGGTCAGGCCCGCCACCCCCTTGTCCATCTCGGCGGTGACCGGCGGCGCGGGAGCGGCGACCCGGGGCAGGACGAATCCGGCCCGGTCGGCGGCGATATCGCGCAGGCGGGTGCCGAGGAACCGGCCCGCCGCGCCCGCCGCCGCGGCGCCCGCGGCCACCGCGGTCAGTGCGATCAGGAATCCACGCCGGGTCGGACCCGCGTGCGCGGTGGTCTCGGTGGGAACCAGGAACAGCACGCACAGCGCGGCGATCCCCGCCAGTGCTCCCACCACCGCCGGTACCGCGAAAAATGGGGTGGCCGTGGGGCGTTGCAGGGCCAGCACGGCCACCACGAGCCCGAGCGCGCCGAGCAGCCCTATCGCCGGTCCGAGGCGTCGTCGAGCCACCTGGCCGATCAGCGCGGCCGCCGCCACCATGACCACGCCCATCGTGATTGCCAGGGCGAGTTTGTCATTGGTGCCGAACCAGCGGATCGCGTTGTCCTTCAGCCACTTCGGTGTGTGATCGACCACCGTGGCGCCGAGGACGAAGAAGGGGGACGAGGTCGGGTCGAGGAACACCGCGACCAGATGGCCGACCCCGAG
>NZ_JBHSQN010000002.1:405576-444490 GCF_042658545.1 Nocardia lasii | reverse complement strand
CCGCGAGTCGGCCCGGGTGGCGTTGCGTGAGGTCGAGCGAGCCAACCATGCCGACCCTCCTCATCCGATGGTCATGGCGACGATCGGGGGTGTGGTCGGGCCCGCCGAACCCCCGCTGGGTTCGATCGTCACGGCCAGGGTGTCGGCCGTGGCGACGGAGGTGACGACCGAGGCGGGACCGTCCATCACCGCGACCGAGGCCGGTGTGCCCGTCGGCGGCACCAGCCACAGCTGGTAGGTGCGGTCGGCGGGCAGCGCGGGCATGTCGTCGAACGACACCGCGGCCGCGCCCAACGTCGTCGACTGGTACACCCGCATCGCGCCGCCACCGGGGATCGCCACCGAGGACTCGCGGCTGTCGGGCTGGTCGAGGACCTGCTGGGCGGTCACGGTGGCCGGGGTGTCGTTCGCGCGGTCGAGCACCACCGCGATGCCGACACCGGCGCCCACCGTCACGACCACCGCGGCCGCCAACGACAACACCCGCAGCTGCCAGCGGCGGCGGTGCCGGGTGTCGTGGCGGTCCAGCGCGCGCATCAGCGCGGATTCCAGCCGGGCCGGCGGCTCGACCGCGTCGAACACGCTCAGCTGCGCCAATGTCTCCTGAATGCGGCGCACGGCGGCGTGGAACTCGGCCGCGCGCTCGGGTCCGGCCGCCGCGAGCCACTCGTCGACCTCGCGGCGGCGCGCGGGATCGAGCGCGTCGAGCGCGTACGGGTAGGCCTCGTCCAGCCACGACCAGGGGGTCCGCCGATCGGTCTCGCTCATGGGGATTTCCCTCCGGTCAAACAGTTCTCGAGCCTCTTCAAGCCGTCTTTGATCCGGCTCTTCACCGTCGGCAACGGCACCGCGAGGGTTTCGGAGACCTCGAGGTAGGTGCGCCCGCCGTAGTAGGCCAGCGCCACCGCTTCGCGTTGCAGGGCGGTCATCGTGTCCAGGCAGTCCAGCACCGACTGTTCGTCGAGCCGCTGGGTGACCTCCTCGGCCACGATGTCGTGGTCGCAGCCCAGGTGCGCGTGCCCGAACACGATGTCGCGGCGGGTGGCCGACTGCTCGGCGCGCACCCGGTCGACCGCGCGCCGGTGGGTCAGCATCATCAGCCACCCGATCGGACTGGCCTTGTCCGGGTCGTAGTCCCCGGCCAACGACCACACCTGCAGGAACACTTCCTGGGCGATGTCCTCGGCGGCGCCGTGATTGCGCACGATGCGCAACGCCAGGCCGAACACCCGCGCGCTGGTGGCCCGATAGAACTCGGCGAAGGCCGTCCGATCGCCCGCCGCGACGGCGCCGAGCACGGTGACCAGCCGCGCTTGGGCGGCATGGTCGCGCCGCGGACCGGCCGGGCAGGCGGGCGCGGGCTCTGGCACCGATCGCAGATGGATCGGTGCGGAGCCCGGAGTCGTCATCGGATAGCCCCTGCGTGCATCAGCATGAGTGGGATTTCGTCCTGCCTTCGGGTTCGGATGGGCGCCACCGCGAAATTTCTGTCGCGGTCCCGAGGCGAGGGTCGCCGACATCACGCCGCGGGTGGCATGAGCACGCTGTCGATCATGTAGACGGTGGCGTTGGAGGTCTTCACGCCGCCGCAGATCACGTTCGCGTCGCCGACCTTCCACGAGTCGCCCGAGCCGCTGACCGTCACGTCCGCGCCCTCGACCGTCTTGTGCGCGCCCGCGACATCGGCCGGAGCGAGCTGGCCGGGCACCACGTGATAGGTCAGGATCGAGGTGAGCGTGGCCGAGTCGGTCTTCAACGAATCGATGGTCGCCTGATCGATCTTGGCGAATGCCGAGTCGACCGGGGCGAAAACGGTGAACTGGCCGCCGTTGAGCGTGTCGACCAGGTTGACATCGGGGTTGAGCTGGCCCGAGACCGCCGCGGTCAGGGTGGTCAGCATGGGGTTGTTGGACGCGGCGACCGCGACCGGTTCCTGTGCCATGCCGCTGACCGAGCCCGGTCCCGAGGGCACCTGGGCGGCGTATTCGGCGCAACCGGGTCCGACCAGGCCGTCGGCGGCGGCGGAATCGGTGGTGCCGGTCGCGGCCGAGGTCATCGGCGCGGAGGAGGACGAGGCGGTGGTGGACTTCGAATCGTCGTCGGAACAGGCGGCCAGGCCCACAGCCGAGCCGAGCAGCATCGCGGCGACGAGGGTTCTTGGCAGAGCGCGCATGATGTTTCCGTCACTTCCGTCGAGGCGGCTGGGCGCCGCACAGGTTCTGGACGCAACGGAGTTCGGTGGGCTCGGGGGTTCGGATGGGCGAGGATCGCCGCGGATTCGCGCGACATCGGCTCAGCTGCCGACGCAGTCGATGATCGGCGCGGGATAGTCGGCCCGATCGACGTTCGCGCGCCACGGGCGATGGATGCTCGCACCGGGCAGGTGGGCCAGTTCGGGCAGCCAGCGGCGCGCGTAGGCGCCGTCGGGGTCGTAGCGTTCGGCCTGGCGCAGGGGGTTGAGGACCCGGTTGGGGCGGGTGTCGGTGCCGGTGCCGGCGACCCACTGCCAGTTGAGCTGGTTGTTGGCCAGGTCGGCGTCGACGAGCCAGTGCAGGAAGTGCGCCGCGCCGACCCGCCAGTCCTGGTGCAGCGATTTGGCCAGGAAGCTGGCCGCGATCAGGCGCGCGCGTCCCGGCATCCAGCCCTCGGCGCGCAGTTGGCGCAGGCCCGCGTCGACGATCGGATAGCCGGTGCGTCCCTCGCGCCACGCGGCGACGGCGCCGGCGTCCTCGGGCCCGCTGTCCACGCGCCTGCGGTAGTCCGACCAGGCGGCCTCGGGGTGGGCGGCGAGCACCTGGTGGTGGAAATCGCGCCAGGCCAGCTGGCGGGCGAAGGCCAGACCGCCGTCGGTGGACGTATCGACCCTGGTCACCACCTCGGTGGGGGAGAGGCAGCCGAAGTGCAGGTAGGGCGACAGGTGCGAGGTGGCGTCGGCGGCGAGGTCGTCGTTGGCGCGGGCGTAGTCGGTGATCGGGCCGTCGAGCCAGTCGCGCAGCAGGGTTCGGCCGGTGGACTCCCCGCCGACGCGCAACCCCGGCGAGGGACTGCCCGAGCTGAGTCGACGCGGGTCGGGCAGTGCCTCGCTCGTGATCGGCGGAACCGACAGTGCGCGTGGCGGCGGCAGCGGGGCGCGGCGGTGCGCGGCGCTCCAGCGGCGGAAATACGGGGTGAACACGGCGAAGTGATCGCGGCCCGTCGACGGGGTGAGTTCGGTGGAAGTGGCGGTGACAGAACCGGAATGCAGGTGCACCGTGAGGTTCGGGAGCTCGCGCAGGGCCCGCTCCCGGCGATCGCTGTAGCGGCTCACGTCCTCGGCCAGGTGCACGGTGGTCGCGCCCGTCTCGCGCACCACGCGCTCGACCTCGTCGACCACCGCGCCGCGCCGCACGATCAGCGCGGCGCCCAGCGCGCGCAGTTCCTTGTCGAGTTCGGCCAGGGCGGCGGCGAGGAAATGCGCGCGATTGGGCGGGCAGCGGTCGGGGACCAGCGCCTCGTCGACGACGAACAGCGGCACCACCTGATCGGCGGTGCGCGCGGCCGCGGTGAGCGCGGGATTGTCGTGCACCCGCAGGTCGCGGGTGAACAGGACGATCGCGACGCTCATCGTGCGCACAGCGGCGTCACACCCTCGCGGCCGCCGGTGGTGGGGGAGGTGAGGTACACGCACGGGTCCTGGCCCGCGATCCTGATCGCCTCGTCGATCCGGTCCCAGGTGTCGGCGGCCAGGGCGGGGGTGCGCGAGAGGACGAAACCGGACAGCCTGCTCGGTGAGGTGACCAGGGCCCAGGTGTAGTCCGGGCCGAGCGCGGTCACGATGTAGTTGGTGTCGCCCGCGCGGTTGTCCTGGCCGGGGATGCCCGGAAAGCTCACGTGCAGTTGGGCATTGGTGACCGGGTCGTTCACGGTCGCGGTGCCGCGGATCTCGTCGATGCCGCCGGTCCAGGTGCCGCAGCGGTTGTGCACGCCGACATCGCCGTTCGGGTCCAGGGTGTAGGTGGCGGTGGTGTCGCGGGCGCAGTTGAGGTTGAACGGCTGCGGAATGGCGGCGAGCTGATGCCACTGCCCGAGATAGCGGTCGAGTTCCAGCTTCGGCACCGGGGCGGGCGGGGCGGCGGTCGCGGTGCCGGGCAGCGCCACGGTGAGACCGGCGGCGAACAGCAGGGCGGTGGTCCACGGACCGGAACGGGTACGCACGGGAACTCCTCGCGATTGACGGTGGTGTTCAGGCTAGCATCAAATGATGCAGAGACGATGCACTCGGTGGAGTCGTCGAAGGGCCGTCGGTGCGGCGGGTCGCGGCGGTTCTCGACGCGCGCGAGCCGGTCCGTGACGCGCCCGCCCGACCGGTGCGGGCACAATGACACGATGCCCGCCGGTTCTGCTCCCGCTCCCGCCGCGGCCGGATACACGGTGCGCGCGGTCGCCGAGCGTCTCGGCGTCCCCACCGCGACCCTGCGCAGCTGGAACCGCCGCTACGGCATCGGCCCCGCCCAGGACCGGCCCGGCAGGCACCGCCTCTACACCGACGCCGACATCGCCGTCCTCGCGCACATGCTCGAACTGATCGCCGCCGGGGCGAGTCCGGCCGGTGCCGCCGCGGCCGCGCACGGGCCCGCGCCGATCCTCGGTGATCGGGTCGGCCTGCTCGACGCGGCGTTCGCGTTGGACACCACCACCGTGTGCGCCCGCCTCGACGCGCACGTGCGCGCCCACGGCGTCGTCGCGACCTGGGATACGCTGTGCCGCCCCGCCTTCGCCGATATCGTCGCCCGGCAGGGCGGTGGCGAGGGCTGCATCGATGTCGAGCACCTGCTGTCCTGGTCGATCGCGGCCGTCATGCAACAGGTCCCGACCGCCCGCAGCACCGCGCCCGTCCTGCTCGCCTGCACCAGCGGCGAAACCCATTCGCTGCCCCTCGACGTGCTGCGCGCGGCCCTGGCCCAGGCAGGCACCGGTGCGCGCATGCTCGGCGCCGACGTTCCGACCGTCGCCCTGTCCGGCGCGCTCACCCGCCACCCCGGCCCCGCGACCGTGCTGCTGTGGTCCCAGCGCGAGTCGACCGCCCTGACCTCGGCGGTGCTGGCCTGCGTGGCGGCCGGTGCGCGGGTGCTGGTCGCCGGACCGGGGTGGGAGGTCGTGGTGCTGCCGGAGGGGGTCGAGCGGATCGGCAGTCTGAGCGAGGCGGTCGAGGCGCTGCGCTGACCTCGGTCGATGATCGTGTGCGTCCTGACCGGTGTCGTTCAGCTCTGGGTGCGGCCCAGTAGGTGGCGCAGGGTCGGCTCGAGGGTGGCGGTGCGGAAGGTGTGGCCCGCTTCGGTGAGGTAGTCGGGCAGGACGTGTTGGCTCGCCTCGGCGAGTTCGCGGGCGCCCTGTTTGCCGAGCAGGATCGCGGGGCCGAAGGCGGGGACCGGGAGCAGGGCGGGGCGGTGCAGGACGTGGGCGAGGACGCGGGTGTACTCGGCGTTGCGAACCGCCTGGGGGGCAACGGCATTGACGGGGCCGGCCAGGCCCGCGTCCCAGAGGGCGCGGTGGTAGATGTCGACGAGGTCGTCGAGGCCGATCCACGACAGCCACTGGCGGCCGTCGCCGATCCGCCCGCCGAGACCGGCCGAGAACAGCGGTCGGAGCAGGCGCAGGGTGCCGCCCTGCGGTGATTGCACGATGCCGGTGCGTATGCGCACGACGCGCACACCGGCGACCGCGGCGGGCTCGCACGCGTTCTCCCACTGCTCGACCACATCGGCCAGGAAGCCGTCGCCGCGCTCGGACTGCTCGGTCAGGGTCTCGTCGCCGCGGTCGTAGCCGTAGTAGCCGATGGCGGAGGCGCTGACGAAGGTGTCGATGCCCGCGGCGGCGGCGAGGTCGGCGAGGCGGCGGGTGGGTTCGATCCGGCTGTCGGCGACCGCGCGCCGGTGCTCGGCGGTGAAGCGTCCCGCGATGGAGGCGCCGGCCAGGTGGACCACGGCGTCGACCCCGGCGAGCAGGTCGGCGGCGGGGGCGGCGGTGTTCCACTGTCGTTCGTCGGCCTCGCCCGTGCGGTGGCGGACCAGGCGGATCACGCGGTGGCCGCCGGTGCTGAGGAACGCGCTCAACGCGGTGCCGACCAGCCCGGACGCGCCGGTGATCGCGATCGTCTTCGACGTCCACCCGGCCTCGGCGGCGGCCCGGTGGCGGGCCAGGTCGTTGCTCAGCTGCCGGTGGCGGTAGTCGAACATCGGTCGCAGCACCGATTCCGGGATGGGTGTGTGCACCCGATCGATCACCCGGGTGTGGGTGGCGTCGACCTCGGCGAACTCGTGCACGTGGCGCCACGGCATCAGCCGCGCGATCGGAACCGAGGCGGGCCCGTCGGCGGCGACCGCGTCGGCGAACCGCTCCGGCGGCAGGTACTGCGCGGGGTCGTGCCGGGCGACCCAGCGCAGGCCGCCGGGCAGACCGAGCACCGCCTGCCCCGTGGCCAGCGAATCGGACTCGGACAGCAGGGTGACCGGCTGCCACGGCGGCGCCAGTCGCGTGAACGCCCCGCGACGAGCGAACCACGCGAAAACGTCGGCCCTTGGTGTCGCGACGATGTCAGAACACTCGATGCCCATGCCTCGACTGTAGTCACATATCGCGATCCGTGAAGCGATCGTGCATCGAATGAGGGTCAGTGGTGTCCCATGCCGGGCTGCGCCGTCGTATCCATCGGCATCGGCGCGGGGTGCTGGCCGGGAGCGAGGACCAGGAATTGGCCCATCATGCCCTGATCCTCGTGGTGGAGCAGGTGACAGTGGTACATGTACGGGTAGGTGGGGTCGGTGTGGTCGGCGAAGTGCATCGCCAGGGTGTAGACGGTCTCCGGGGTGGTGTAGATGGTGTCCTTCCAGCCGGAAAGCGCTGGGGGAGGCGGGTTTCCGTCGACGGCGAGGATCTGGAACTGCACATCGTGGACGTGGAAGTTGTGCGGCCAGTTGTCCCTGTTGCGGACCGTCCAGACCTCGGTGGTGTCGACGGGGATGGTCATGTCGATGCGGTTCATGTCCATGCGCTGGTTGTTGATCATGAACCACTGCAGGTCGAACGCGCGGGTCGGCGGGGTGCTCGCGGCGGCGAGCGCGCGCATCGGGACCAGGGCCGCGGGCAGCGCGGCGGACGGGCGAACCCGGTCGGTGGCACGCAGTGTCAGGATGTCGAGGGTGTCGTCGAAGCCGAACTCGGCCGCGCGGTCGATGCCGCGTCGGTCGGTGATCGGCAGCGACCGTAACGTGACGTTCTCGCCCGCACTCAGAGTGACCACCACTTCGACCCGTTCACCCGGACTGAGCTGAACCTGTTCCAGCGCAGCGGGTTTCGGGAGCAGCCCGCCGTCGGTGGCGATGAGCTGGAACGTTCTGCGGTCATCGAAGGCGAGGTTGTAGAGCCGACCCGAGGAACCGTTGAGGATCCGCAACCGCACCCGCTCGGTACCGACCGACAGGTGGGCGCCGGCGATGCCGTTGGTGATGATCGTGTCGCCGAGCAACCCCACATCGGTGATGTCGGATTCGTCGAGTGTGCCGATCGCGGTGAAACGGCGGTCCTGGATCACCAGCGGAATATCGTCCACGCCATAGTCTTTCGGCAGGTCCAGGGCGTCCCCGGCCTCGTCGTCGATCAGGAAGAACCCGGAAAGCCCACGGTGGACATGCTTTTCGGTCGCGCCGTGCGGATGCGGGTGATACCACAGCGTCGCGGCCTGCTGCTGGATCGTCCACTCCGGGGCCCACACCGCACCCGGCGCGATCATCTGGTGCGGGCCACCGTCGTACTTCGCGGGCAGGTGCATGCCGTGCCAGTGCACCGAGGTGGGCTCGGGCAGGTCGTTGGTGATGGTGAAGGCGACCTGCTCGGCGCGGCGGGCGCGCACGGTCGGACCGAGGACCGACCCGCTGTAACCCCAGGTCGGCGTCTGCCTGCCCCGAACCATCTCGGTGATGCCCGCCTGCGCGCGCAGGGTGAAGCGGCGGACGCCGTCGGCGCCGACGGTCGAGGGGGCCAGCGGCGGGATGGGCAGCGGGCGGGTCGCGCGGGGCGTCGACGAGCGGATCGAACATCCGGCCGCGTAGGCCACCGGCGCCAGGGCCAGTCCGGTGAGAAAACCTCGTCGCGAGACCACGTGCTACTCCTTCTGTGCGGGAACCTCCAGCGTCGTCCGGTCGCGCGGGCGGCGACTCCTCCGCGCGGCCGGATCGGACCCCGTGTATTCCGCCCGCACGGCTCTTGCGGTGGCATCGATCGCGTGGTAGTAGCCGTGCCGCCGCTGGTAGACGCGCCGACCGCCTGCCGGAGCGGTCCGAGCCACTCACCTACCGTGGGGACGTGATCGACAACCGCGCCCACCACCCCTGGCGAGGGCTGCTGCGGTGGCTGCCGCTGGTGGTGATCCCGGTCCTGCTGCTGGCCAGCACCTACCCGGGCCAGTTCCGCGTGCCCCCGCACTACTGGGTGCTGGCCATGACGGCGGCCGTGGTGTTCGGGGCGGGGGCGCGGTGGCCGCTGGCGGTGTCGCTGGTGCTCTCGGCGCTGGCCGTGCCGATGCTGCGCACCGACGCGTGGGGCGTGTCCGGGCTGGCCCCCTACCTCGGCGCGGTGGCCCTGGTCGACGTGGTGGCGCGCACGCACCGCTGGTCGATCGTGGTGGTGGCCACCGGGGGATGGGCCGCCGCCGTCGCGCTCGGGCGGGTCGGCGTGCACGACAACTCGATCGGACGCGCCTCCACCCTGGTCGAGGCCGCCGCGTATGTGGGCCTGCCGCTGCTGCTCGGGCTGTACCTGCGCGGCCAGCGCGACCTCGCCCGGAACCTGCGCCAGCGCGCCGACGAGGCGCAGGCCCGCACCCGCCTCGACGAACGCGCCGCCATGGCCAGGGAACTGCACGATGTGGTCGCCCACCACATGGCCTCGATCATCCTGCGGATCTCGGTGGCCGAACATGTTGTGCGCGAGCAGGATCCGCGCGTCACCGCCGTCCTCGACGATGTTCGCGGCACCGCCGCAGACGCGCTCGCCGACATCCGCAGACTCCTTGCCGCGCTGCGTGATCCGTCCCTGGGCACCGTCGCACTGGTCGACACCGAGGCCGTCGCCACCGAGGTCGAGGCCGCCCTCACCCGCGCCCGCGCCGCCGGATTCACCGTCGAGGCCGTGGTCGACGCCGAGCTCGGCGGGCTCGACGCGATCAGCAGACTCACCCTGTTGCGCCTGGTCCAGGAATCACTGACCAATGTGATGAAGCACGCGGATCGCGGTGTGCCGGTGTGGTTTCGGATCGCGCGGGACACGGACGGGATCACCGTCGAGATCGTCAGCGGCGCTCGCGCGCACCCGGCGGGACCGGGTCACGGGATCGTCGGCATGCGCGAACGCGCCGAACTCGCGGGCGGCACCCTCACCGTCGGCGCCGACCACGACGCGACATGGACGGTGCGCGCCTGGCTGCCCGACAGCGCTACGGAGGTCTCATGATCACGGTCCTGCTGGTCGACGATCAGCGCCTGGTGCGCGCGGGTCTGCGCATGCTCATCGAGGACACCGCCGACCTCACCGTCGTCGGCGAGGCGGCCGACGGCATCGAAGCGGTGCGCCTGCACGCCGAACTCGCCCCCGACCTGGTCGTCATGGACCTGCGCATGCCCGGCCTGGACGGGGTCGAGGCCACCCGCCGGATCCTCGCCGCGGCCCCACGCGCGAAAGTGCTGGTGCTGACCACCTTCGACGACGACGACCACCTGTTCCCCGCGCTGTCGGCCGGTGCCGCGGGATATTTCGTCAAGGACACCGAGCCCGCGGTCCTGCTCGACGCGATCCGCCGCACCGTCGACGGCGACCTGCTGTTCTCGCCCGCGCTCCTGCGCCGCCTGATCACCCGCGCACTCGACGCGCCACCGCGGGTCCCGAGCGCGCCCGCCGACTTGACGCCCCGCGAACTCGACGTCCTGCGCCTGGTCGGCGACGGCCACGGCAATCAGGAGATCGCCGAGCGCCTGCATCTGGGCGTGAGCACCGTCAAGAGCCACATCGCCAACCTCCTCGACAAGACCGGCACCGACAATCGCGTCCGGCTCGCCGTCTACGCCTCCAAGATCGCGCACTGAGCTTGTGCCGGCGACCAGGTCACCCTGTCTTCGGTGACGAATCGGTATGCGAGCGGTAACACCCCTGTGAACGACCCCGATATGTGTCCGACCGCACTGGGTGGTCTGTTTCCGAATGGAGGTGCGATCGGTGCGGTGCCGCACGGCGGTCTCGGTGATGCTCGTGGCAGTGGGCGCGATCATGATGGGCGCGGGCGGCGGCCACGCGGAGGTGCCCAAAGTCGGCACCACGGTGGTGCACCGGGTGGTCACCCAGGACGGCTCGCGCGGCGAGGTGACCTCGGTCGACGGTCGACAGGTCAGCGTGCGGATCCACTCCGCCGCGATGGGCCGCGACGTCGCGGTCACGGTGCAGCGCCCCGCCGACACCTCGGTGCCACGGCCGTCGCTGTACCTGGTCAACGGCGCGGGCGGCGGCGAGGACACGGCCACCTGGTCGCGCAACACCGACGTGGTCGACTTCCTGGCCGACAAGAACGTCAACGTCGTGATGCCGGTCGGCGGTGCCTGGAGCTACTACACCGACTGGCACGCACCCGATCCCACGCTCGGGGTGAACAAGTGGCGCACGTTCTTCCTCGACGAACTGCCCGTCGTCATCGACACCATGTTCGACACGACCGGCCGCAACGCCATCGCCGCGAACTCCATGACCGCGACCTCCGTGCTCCAGCTCGCCATCGCCCGGCCCGGACTGTTCGCCTCGGTCGCCGCCTACAGCGGGTGCGCCCAGATCAGCGACCCGGTCGGCAGGCGGTTCGTCGATGTGGTCGTCGCGACCGGCGGCGGCAACGCGGCGAACATGTACGGCCCGCCCGGCGACCCGGCCTGGGCGGCCAACGACCCGGTGGTCCATGCCGAGGGCCTGCGCGGGACCAAGCTCTACGTGTCCAACGGCAACGGCCTGCCCGGCGAATTCGACAAGCTCGGCGATCCCCACCTGATCACCTGGGGACCGGTCGGGCTGGCCAATCAGGTCGTCATCGGCGGCGTCATCGAGGCCGCCACCAACTGGTGCACCAGGAACCTGCAGCAGCGCCTGGCCGACCTCGACATCCCCGCCACCTTCGACCTGTCCACCCAGGGCACCCACTCCTGGGGCTACTGGCAGAAGGCGTTCAAGAACTCGTGGCCGCTGCTGGCCGAGGGCATGGAGATCCCGGCCTGAGCCTCACAGCTCGAACAGGGCGACCGCGTTGTCGTGACACACCCCGCGAATCCACTGCGGGCCCAGCTCGAGTCGCTCGAGCGCGGCGACCGCGTCGTGGTACGGGTAGGGGATGTTCGGGAAATCGCTGCCGAACAGGATCCGGTCGCCGAACCGCAGCAGGCGTTCGCGTTCGGCGACCGGGAACGGGGCACCGCCTTCGCTGAAATCGGTCCAGACCATGGTGGTGTCCAGGTGCAGCAGCGGGTACTGCTCGGCCAGGTCGAGGAATTCGGTGTACTCGGGGGTACCCATGTGGGCGATGATCAACCGCAGGGTGGGGAAGCGGCGCAGCAGTTCGGCGATGGGCGCGGGGCCGGTGAATTCGCCGGGCGCGGGCCCTGATCCGCAGTGGATCAGCACCGGGACCTGGGTTTCGGCGAGGATCGCCCACACCGGATCCAGCAGCGGGTCGAGGGGAGAGAACGCGCCGACCTGGATGTGCACCTTGAAGATTCGCGCGCCCGCGTCGATCGCGGCGCGCACATAGCGGGGCGCGTCGGGTTCGGGGTAGAAGGTGGCGGTGTGCAGGCAGTCGGGGGTGCGCGCGGCGAACTCGGCGGTCCAGGAGTTGAGCCACTCGCCCATCTGCGGCTTGTGCGGGTAGACCAGCGAGGTGAAGGTGCGAACACCGAAGTCGCGCAAGGTTTTCAGCCGCACCTGCTCGTCGTCGCGGTAGGTGATCGGCCACGGCTGACCCGTCATCGGACCGACCGCGTCGAAATACGCCCACACCTTGCGCATGACCTGATCGGGCATGAAATGGGTGTGCACGTCGACGATCGCGGGCAGCGCGTAGCGGGCGCGGAAATCGGTGAGGTAGGCGACGGTATCGACGGTCATGGCTGCTCCGGGTAGAGGCGACGGGCCAGGGCGCCGACGCGGGTGACGAGACGGTCGAAGAAGACCGCCGGATCGGTGCCGATCACGATGTCGGCGTTGGGTTCTCGACCCCACATGCCCGCCCAGTCCGCGACCGTGGTGGCCCGGGTGATGGTGCCCGCCAACTCCACGTCGACGGTGGCCGGACGGGTGCGCGCCAACCCCGGGTCCAGGGTGACGGCCGCGGCGAACGGGTCGTGCATGTGCGCCAGATAGCCCAGGTCGTAGTGCTGGTGGAAGTCGAAATAGAACCGCACGGCGTCGGTGAGGTAGGCGATGATCGGGTTGCTCGCGCAGGACCGCCAGTCGGGGGTGTCGGTGGCCGCGACGTGTTCGAGCGGGGTGCTGCCCGCGGCCTCGGCGAGGGCGACCAGGTGGGCCGGGCGCATCTCGATGGTCTCGGTGATGTCGAGCGCGCACACGATCGGCCGCCGATCCGCGGGCGCGGCGGAGAAGGCGTCGAACACCTCCTTGGCGGCCTCGGGATCGACGTGGATGTTCCACTCGTTGGTCGGGGTCGTATTGCCGGGATGGTTGAACGCGCCGCCCATGATGACCAGGCGGTCCAGCAGGACGGGCAGCTCGGGTTCGATCCGCAACGCCAGCGCGAGATTGGTCAGCGGACCGGTGCACAGCCCGGTCACCGCGCCGGGGTGCGCGCGAACCAGGTCCACCCACATCCGGGCCGCCGAGCGCGCCGAGAGTTCGCGCGCGGTGACCGGCAGTTCGGCATAGCCCAGACCCTGCGGGCCGTGCGTGTCCTCGGTGGTGCGCAACGGGATCGCGAGCGGTTCCGACGCGCCGAGGGCGACCTCGATCGGCGGCGCCTGCGCCAGGTCCAGCAGCGCCAGCGTGTTGGCCGCCACCTGCGCCGCGGGCACATTGCCCGCCGTCGCGGCGATGCCGAGGAGCTCGGCCTCGGCCGAGGCCAGCAGGTACAGCAGGGCCAACGAGTCGTCGATGCCGGTGTCCACGTCGAGGATGATCTTGCGCCGCACCCAGCGAGACTAGCCTTTCGGGTGGCCCCTACGAGGACGACCTACGAGGAGAGTGCCCGATGAGCAGTTCCGCGCCCAGCCCCCGCTACCCGGCCCCGCCGTTCGCCGAACAGGCCCAACCCTGGCCCGGTCTGCAATCGAAGATGGACCCCCGCCCCGACTGCGGGGAGACCAGCTACCGCGGCAACGGCCGACTGGCCGGGCGACGCGCGCTGATCACCGGCGGCGATTCCGGCATCGGGCGCGCGGTGGCCATCGCCTTCGCCCGCGAGGGCGCCGACGTGGCGATCAACTACCTCCACCCCGAACAGGGCGACGCCGACGAGGTCGTCGAGCTGATCCGCGCGGCGGGCCGCGTGGCGGTCGCGGTGCCCGGTGACCTGCGCAGCGAGCAGTTCTGCGCGAAGTTGGTCGAGGACGCGGCCGAGGGGCTGGGCGGGCTCGACATCGTCGTCAATTGTGCCGGGCGGCAACACTATTGCGACGACATCGTCGAACTCAGCACCGAGGAGTTCGACTGGACCCTCAAAACCAACCTGTACGCGCTGTTCTGGTTGATCAAAGCGGCGGTGCCCCGCCTGGCGCCGGGCAGCGCCATCATCACCACCACCTCGCGCAACGCCTACGATCCGAACAAGATCCTCATCGACTACGCGCTGACCAAGGCCGGGATCGCGAACATGACCCGGGGGTTGGGAAAACAGTTGCTGCCCAGGGGGATTCGGGTCAACTCGGTCGCGCCGGGGCCGTTCTGGACGCCGTTGCAGGTCAGCGGCGCCCAACCGCAGTCGGTGGTCGAGGAATTCGGCGCCGAGGTGGCCTACCGGCGTCCGGGCCAGCCGGTCGAGATCGCGCCGGTGTACGTGACGCTCGCGTCGGCGGAGAGCAGCTACGTGACCGGCCAGGTGTGGGGGATCACCGGGGGCGACGGCGAACCGGGCTGATCGCGCGGGCGCTCAGTAGGTCGGCAGCGCGAATTCCTCGGTGTGGCCGAAGAAGATCTTCTTGGTCAACGGCCGCATCGGGCGCGACATCATCAGGCGCACATTGAGTTTCGCGAGGCGGGCCATCAGCGCGGACTTGGGGATCATCATCGCCATGCCGCCGCCGGGAATCTCCTTGGCCTTGTCCAGGAACGGCGTGATCGCGTCCTGGTAGCGCTGCTGGGCGGCGCCGAGATCGGTCGGGGTGGCGGCGATCTCGGCGGCCAGCACATACGCGCCGACCAGCGCCATCGCGGTGCCCATGCCGGTCAGCGGGGAGCCGCAGTAGCCGGCGTCGCCGACGAGGGTCACCCGGCCCACGGACAACTCGGGCACATCGACGCGGGCGATCTCGTCGAAGTAGAAGTCGGGGGTGGACTCCATCGCGGCCAGCACCGCCGGTGCGTGCCAGCCCGCGTCGCCGATCGTCTTGCTGATCAGGGCGCGTTGGGCCTGGCCGTCGCGGCGCAGGGCCGGGTCGGTCTCGGTGCGCAGTGTGATGATCGCCTTGGCGGTGGCCGGGTCGGCGTCGGGGCGAAGGCCGAGCATGGCGCCGGGAATCAGGCGCATGCTGAACCAGCCGGGCTCCACGTCGGCCGGTTTCGGCATGGTGAAGAACGCGCCGTACCCGCCGAGGTTGGTGCTGAATCGCTCCTCGGGTCCGAAGACGAGACGGCGGGTGGCCGAGTGGACACCGTCGGCGCCGATCACCAGGTCGAAGCGTTCGGTGGCGCCGTCGGCGAAGGTGACGTCCACGCCGGATTCGTCCTGCTCGACGGCCTCGATCCACTCGCCGTAGCGGTAGTCGAGCAGGCCGGTCTCGACGGTGGTCAGCGCGTCGAGCAGGACCTGATTCAGGTCGCCGCGGGTGATCTCGATCTCGGCGACCGCGCCTTGGCCGTCGAAGTCCGCCATCGCCATCCGGGCGTAGACCTTGCCGTCACCGTCGATGTAGGACATGCCGCGCTCGTCGAGCTGGTGGGCGGCGATGCCCGCCATCAGGCCCATCCGCCGCGCGGCCTCCCTGCTGGGTCCGCGCAGATCGACGGCCTGGCCGCCGGGGCGGGCGACGGCGGCGCGTTCGACCACGGTGACGTGCATGCCGTGGCGCAGCAGCTGGAGGGCGACCGCGTTGCCCGCGATGCCGCCGCCGGAGACCAGGATTCGCAGGGGGCTGGTGGTGCTCATGGTGGGTTCCCATCTGATGAACGAATGTCTTAGACATATGTCTAACAGAGGCTCGTACAGATGTCTAGAACAAATGTCTAAGACGTGTGCGCTAGGCTGCTGAGCATGGGAAATCGAGAAGACCTCCTCGCGGGGGCGCGCAAGGTGATCCTGGAGCGCGGGGTCGCGAAGGCGACCGCCCGCGATATCGCCGCCGCGGCCGGGGTGAGCCTGGCGGCGATCGGCTACCACTTCGGGTCCAAGGACCGGCTCGTCACCGAGGCGTTGAGCGAGGCGCTCGGCGACTCGATGGGCGAGGCCATGCGCGAGCTGATCGCTGAGGGCGCCGGGGCGTCACCGCTGGACGGGCTCGCGCGGCTGTGGAACGGGATGCCGCAGGTGTTCGCGGGCAATCACGAGGCGATGCTGGCCAGCCTGGAGAACATCGTGCGGATCGTGCGGTCCGAGGACGCGCGCGCGCAACTGGGGGATCAGCTGTCCGGGGCCTACGGTGACCTCGCCGACGCCGTGGCCGCCGCGCATCCCGACCTGGACGCGGAGCAGGCCGCGGCGATCGGACGGTTGTACTTCGTGCTGTCCCAGGGGCTCGGGATCCTGTGGTTGCTGAATCCGGGGACGGCGGCCGTGGACGGTGATCAGCTCAGGACGGCGGTGGCGGCGCTGGCGGGGAAGTGACCGGTCACGGTCGGTGGAAGTGGTCGGGTGCCTCGACCCAGAACGGCTGTGCCGAACCGTAGGGCGGTGCGGGCCAACGGAAGTCGTCGTAGTCGGCGAGAACCGGTGCGGCGGTGACGATGTCGTCGTGGGTGACCGTCGCCGACGGATCCGGTGGTGTCGCGGCGGGGTGATCCGGGGTGCGGTCCGGTGCGGCCAGCAGCCAGGAGGCGGTGCGCGCCAACGAGACTCGCACCGACCGGCCGATTCCGTCCTCGGCGCGCGCCAGCAGCGCGTCCATGACGCCGGCCGTCAGCAGGTAGCCCGACCCGTGGTCGAGGGCCTGCGCGGGCAGCGCGCCCGGACGATCCGCGGTGCCTTCCACGAGCGAAATGCCCGATGCGGCTTGGACGATGCTGTCGAAACCTCGGCGCGCGCCCCAGGGCCCGCTCGCGCCCCACGCCGAGACCGATGCCTCGATCAATCCCGGGTGGCGGGTGGTGTCCACGCCCGCCGCGGCGAGCGCACCCGGTCGGTACCCGGTGACCAGCACGTCCGCGGCCGCGAGCAGTTCCTCGAACGCGGCCAGGTCGGTGCGCAGGTCCAGCAGGGTGGACCGTTTGCCCTGGCAGTTGTCGGCGAACTGCCAGTCGATCTCGGGCAGGTGCGGCGGGTCGACCCGGAGCACGTCCGCGCCCAGCAGTGCCAGCGTTCGGGTCGCGACCGGGCCCGCCAGCACGCGGGTGAGGTCGAGAACCCGGACCCCGGTCAGCGGTCTGTCGATGGTCGGGGTGCCGAGTGCGGCCAGGGAGAGGCGGTTGTCGCTGGGGTGTGGGCCGGGCGCAGTGTCGTTCGAGTCGACCGCGACCGGCGGACCGGACGCGGCGGCTCGCCCCATCGGCGAGTCGACCCACTCGGCCTCGGTCCGAACCCGTGCCGCGATCGCGCCCGCGACCGTTGCGGCGTCCTCGATCTCGGCACCCTTCATCGCCGCCACCCGATCCGTGAACCGGGCAGCGTCGCCGTCGGCGGGCAGCTCGAGCGCGCGCAGCAGCCGTTCCCGGTGATGCGGATAGTTGGCGTGGGTGCGCACCCACCCGTCGGCACTGCGGAAGAACCCCGACAGCTCGGCGAACGCCGAGGGCGCCGCCCCACCCTGACGGAACAGGCGTTCACTCCCGAACGCCGCGCTCACCCGATCGGGATCGACCCGAACACCCCGCGCCGGCAACCCCCGCGCGGCCCGCACCCGGTCGGCCGCGGCTCCCGCCACGACCACCGATCCCGCCGCCAACGCCCACACCGGTAGGGTGGCCGCCAGCCGCGCACCGGGCTCGGGCACCGCGACCGCCGCGGTGGGTGGGAGTCCCACCCCCATCTCGTAGGCGTGGACGAGCTGCTGCGCGGTGTTCACATCGACCACCCTAGTTGCGGTGACGAGCAGCAGGAGTGACGTGGGCGCGAATACGGCTGCCACGGAGTGGGTTCGAGTCCTGCGACCGGACCCGACCGGTGCGCGCCCTGGTCGTCTCCGGCCGTCCCGCACCGGAATTCGTCGAAACCGGCCGCCTGCACACCTTCGGCGGCGGACACTTCTACCTCGACGAACAACCCGCCGAGGTGGCGCGGGCGATCACACGGTCCGTGAGCTGAGACGACGCTGGTACAGGCGGGCATAGCCCAGCCAGGACACCAGCACGGCCACCCCGGCCATGGCGCGGACCAGGCCGAGGGCGCTGTCGGGGTAGATCACGCCGGTCAGGTAGTGATCGATGAAACCGGCCTCGGGCAGCTCGCCGACGCCACCGCGGCGGCGGGCCCAGTTCTCGGCGTAGGTCAGTGGGCAGTGGAAGCCGATCAGGACGGTGCCGAAACCCCAGGCCACGGCCAGGATGTGCAGGCCGATGGTGCGGGGCCACCGCCACGCCAGGAATCCGCCGACGACCACGTACGCGATGAACGCGACGTGGGTGACGGCGAGAACATCGGCCAACACCCGGAACGGCACCTATTCAGAATAGGGAGCCGCGGCACCGACCGGAATCATGATCATCATTCCGGTTCGGCATCGCTTGGGTCACCAGGGGGAGGGCCGGTAGTCCTTGAGGAAGCAGCCGTACAGATCCACCCCGGCCTCGCCCTGCACGATCGGGTCGTAGACGCGGGCGGCGCCGTCGACCAGATCCAGCGGCGCGTGGAAACCCTCCTCGGCCAGGCGGACCTTGGTGAAGTGCGGGCGTTCGTCGGTGATCCAGCCGGTGTCGACCGCGGTCATCAGGATCGAGTCGGCCTCGAACATCTCGAGCGCGCTGGTGCGGGTGAGCATGTTCAGCGCGGCCTTGGCCATGTTCGTGTGCGGGTGCCCCGGCCCCTTGTAGCCGCGCCCGAACTGGCCCTCCATCGCCGAGACGTTGACCACGTACTTGCGCCGCCCGGCCGCCGCGGCCAGCGCCGGGCGCAACCGCGAGACCAGGATGAACGGCGCGACCGAGTTGCACAGCTGCACCTCGAGCAGTTCGGTGGCCTCCACCTCGCCGACCGTCTGCACCCAGCTGTTGGTGTGCGCGAGATCGGGGACGAGGCCGCCGGCGTCGATGGCCACGCCCGCCGCGATCCGGTCCGGGGTGGCCGATCCGGCGACCAGGGCCAGCTCGGCCACGTCGACCGCCGACAGCGACGGCGTGAGCGAGGCGGTCAGCGCGGTCGGGTGCGCCTGCATGGTCTTGCCGAAGCTGACCATCTCGGGCAGCGTGCCCGCGGGCAGCGGCGCGGTCTCGGCGTCGACCAGGGCGCTGTAGGCCCCGGCCGAGCGTCGCACGGTCTGGGCGGCGTTGTTGATCAGGATGTCGAGCGGGCCCTGCGCGGCCACGTCGTCGGCGAGCGCGACGACCTGGGCGGGATCACGCAGGTCGATGCCGACGATGCGCAACCGGTGCAGCCAGTCGGCGCTGTCCTCCATCGCGGCGAAGCGGCGGATCGCGTCGTTGGGGAAGCGGGTGGTGATGGTGGTGTGGGCGCCGTCGCGCAGCAGCCGCAGCGCGATGTACATGCCGATCTTGGCGCGACCACCGGTGAGCAGGGCGCGCTTGCCGGTCAGGTCGGTGCGCGCGTCGCGCTTGGTGTGGCTCGACGCCGCGCAGGCGGGGCACAGCTGGTGGTAGAAGGCATCGACCTGGGTGTACTTCTGCTTGCAGATGTAGCAGGGCCGCGCGCGCAGCAGGGTGCCCGCGCTGGCGCCCGCGGCCGAGGAGCTGATCGGGATGCCCGCGGTCTCGTCGTCGATGCGCTGCGGGGAACCGGTCGCGGTGGCGGCGATGACCGCGCGATCATTGGCCGAGATCTGGTCCCTGGCCTCGAGGCGACGGCGGTGCTTGAGCTTTTTGAACATGTGCCCGACCGCGCGCTGTACCGCGATCGAATCGGGGTGTTCCTTCTCCAACTGTCCGGCGCGTTCCAGTACTCGCAGACAGGTCGCCAACTCGTCCGGATCGATCATGTTCTCGGTCATCGGGGAGTGCGACATTCCTTCGTGCGGGAGCGGTGGACGACATCTATTGTCGCATTGGCCGCGCGCGGGACCCGCTGGGTATCGTGATGGGCCGTCGCCGCAACCGCGCGACGACTTCTCGACCTCGACGGAGCACCGCGATTTCCCCGCCCGACACCGACACCGCAGACGCGCCGCGCAGGCGCAGGCTCGAACCCGACGAGCGACGCGCGCAGATCCTGGCCTGTGCCATCGACATGTTCGGCGAACGGCCCTACGCGGCGGTCTCCACGGCGGAACTCGCCCAGCGCGCGGGAGTCGCGCGTGGCCTGATCAACCACTACTTCGGCAACAAGCGCGACCTGTACCTGGCGGTCGTGCGCCGCATGGTGACCCTGCCGCGCCCGGAGAAGGTGGCCATTCCCGACGGCACCCCCGCCGAACGGGTCGACGCGATCGTGGCCTGGCTGCTCGACACCATCGCCGAGCACGGCACCACCTGGGTCAAGGTCACCAGCCACGAGGGCGTCGGCGACGACCCCGAGGTCCAACAGATCCTCGACCGGGCCGACGACGCCGCCGCCGAACGCATGCTGGTCATGCTCGGGCGTCCTGACCTGGCGGACAGCGCGACCCTGCGCGCCCTGGTCCTGGCCTACGCGGGCCTGGTGAAGGTCGCCGGTCGCGAGTGGATCACCCGCGGCACGCTGACCCGCACGCAGGTGCACCGCCTGCTGGTCGACACCCTGCTCACGCTGATCACCACCACGGTGCCCGCCGTGTTGGTCACCGTCGAGGGACGTTAGGCCTCGGCCGCGCGCGCGGTGGCGTCGCCGGTGTGCAGGTAGGCCGCGCTGTAGCGTTCCGGCGTGACGTGACCCGGCGCGTGGCCCACCCGGCCGAGCTCGCGTTCGATCCGCTGTTCGCGCCGGTGCTCGAACATCAGCGCGCCGACGCCGCCGAGCAGGAACAGCGCGGTGGCCACCGCGGCGACGATCGCCCAGCCGAGGTGGTCGGTGCCCGCGGCGACGAGGGTGCAGGCCAGCCCGACCACGCCGAAGGCGCACAGGATGATGCCGGGCACGTTGTAGTCGTCGGCGATCAGATCGCCGGCGCGAGCGTGCCATGGCTGGTCTGCCGAGGGCGTGCTGTGGGTCATGGGGGCCTCCTCGCGGACGGGGGTACGCGCTTCGTTCACCTGGTGACCAGCATGAACCCGGCTCGGGCGGGGAGGCAAACAGGTTAGCTGCTTCGTTACCGACTGTCCGTCGGGTCGTCGGCGCGTTATGTCACTGTGATCTTTTTTCGCGTTTGAGGACCCAGAACAGGCGCGGAGTCCTTATTCTCGTCGCGTAACCCGGTGTCGCACCTGTTTCGCTGCGCCCGGGGAGATCGGAGAGGGACCCGGGGTTGATGGCACGGTACGAGGAATGGGACGACGACCCCGAAGAGCAGTCCGACGATCGACGCTGGGACGGTCAGCGCTGGCCGCAGGTGTCCGACGAGGAGGCCGCGCGCGGTCGCCACGGTGACCCACCGCGGGTGAACCCGTACGCGATGGTGGCCCTGGCCGCCGCGCTCGTGCTGCTGTTCCCGATCGCGATCGTGTTCGCGCTGCTGTCCTTCGGGCATCCGCGCGGGCGCGGGATCGCGGTGCTGGCGCTGCTGCTGGGCATCAGCGAGGTCGCCCTCGCGGCGGCGATCGGCATGGCGGTGTTCGGTGGTTGGGACGTGTCGGTGCCGACGATGGCGCAGGCGAGCGCCTCGCCCACGGTGCCCGCGCCCTCGCACGGCGCGCCGACCGCGACCGAGGCCGCGGTGCCGGTGACGAGCCCGGCCGAGCACGCCGGTGTCGTCGAGAAGGGCACGACCTGCGCGGCCGAGAAGGTCGGCCTGCTCGGCGTCGCCGCCGACGGCGCGACCCTGCTGTGCCTGCGCGTCGGCGGCGACTACACCTGGGCGGGACCGTTCAAGGTGTCCGGGTCGTACTACACCGAGGGCGCGAATTGTGATGCGGCGCTGGACAAGACGGGCCGCACCTCGCAGAACTACGCGCTGGTGTGCGAGGGCAAGGGCAGCGCCGCGGTGTGGACGGCCTGGACCTCGGAATAGCGTCAGTCCTTCTTGGCCCGGCTGGGTTGCACGCGCGGCGGCTCGTTGGGCATCTTCGGATATTGCGGCGGCCACGGCGCGTCCATCAGGCCGCCGGCCAGATCGCGCGCCGACATCGCCAGCAGCGGTTCGATCGACTGCGGTGTCCGGCCCGCCCACGGGTCGCCGCGTTCGGCGAGTCGGGCGGGCACGGTGTCGAGGGTGAGTTCGTCGGGCACGACGGTGTCGAGCTCGGCCCAGGCGATCGGGGTCGACACCTGCGCGCCCACGCGCGGGCGCACCGACCAGGCCCCGAACACGGTCTTGTGCGGCGCGTTCTGATTGAAGTCGACGAACACCCGCGACCCGCGTTGCTCCTTCCACCACTGCGCGGTGATCTCGGTGGGGTAGCGGCGTTCGAGCTCCCGAGCCAGCGCCACCGCCCCCGCGCGCACCTCGTAGCCGTCCCACCGGGGCTCGAGCATGGCGTAGATGTGCAGGCCGCGCGAACCCGAGGTCTTGACGAAGGACTCGATGCCCAGTTCGGTCAGCAGTTCGCGGGTGCGCACCGCGGCGCGGCGCAGATCGTCGAACGAGATGCCGGGCGAGGGATCGAGGTCGATGCGCAGTTCGTCGGCGACGCGCAGATCGGGGACGTGATTGGGCCAGACGTGAAAACCCAGGCAGCCCTGGTTGACCGCCCACAGGATGTGCGCGAGATCGTGGGCGACCAGGGCGTCGCTGGTGGTGCCGTTCGGGGTGGCGACCTCCACGGTCTGCAACCAGTCCGGCGCAGATTTCGGTACCCGTTTCTGGAACCACGATTTTCCCGAGGCGCCGTCGGGGTAGCGCTCGAGCAGCACCGGGCGGTCGCCGATCACGCCGAGCAGCGGCCCAGCGACGGCCTGGTAGTAGCGGACCAGGTCGAGTTTCGTATTGTCGCGCCCGGTGAAGTAGATCTTGTCGGGGTTGGTGATCGCCAGCGCGCGGCCGTCGATCTCGAGTTCGATCGCCGCGCTCATCGGCCGAGTCCGAAGATCGCGTCGAGTTCGGCGGGGGCCACCTCGTCTAGTTGGGCGTAGGTGCACGAGTCCGGGGTGCGGTCGGCGCGGAACCGGGCCAGCCTGCCGCCGTGGCGGAAGCGTCCCGACTGCACGTGCTCGTAGCGCACCTCGGCGACCAGCTCCGGGCGCAACGGCTCCCACGAGAGGTCCTTGCCGCCGCTCCACCGGCTCACCCCGCCGGGCATCTTGCCCTCGGCGCCCGCCTGCGCGGCCGCGTCGGCCCAGTCGCGCCAGGGATGGTTCTCGAGGGCGTTCTCCCGCAGCGGTGCCAGCTCTTCGAGGAGTTCGCGGCGCCGGGCCGCGGTGAAACTCGACGCCACCCCCACGTGATTGAGGCGGCCGTCGTCGTCGAACAACCCGAGCAGCAGCGAACCCACCCCCTCGCCGTCCTTGTGCATCCGGTACCCCGCGACCACGCAGTCGGCGGTGCGTTCGTGCTTGACCTTGAGCATCACGCGCTTGTCCCGCAGGTAGGGCTGCTCGTCGGATTTGGCCATGACCCCGTCGAAACCCGCGCCCTCGAACCGGGTGAACCAGTCCTGGGCGACCTCGGGATCGCCGGTGATCGGGGTGAGGTGGATGCGACCGGGTGCGGCGTCGAGCAGTGATTCGAGCGCGCGCCTGCGTTCCCGGAACGGCTCGCCGGTCAGATCACGATCGTCCAGGGCCAGCAGGTCGAAGGCGACGAAACTGGCCGGTGTCTCGGCGGCGAGCTTGGCCACTCGCGAGGCCGCCGGATGCAGGCGCTGCTGCAGGGTGTCGAAGTCCAGGCCCTGGTCGGTGACGACCACGATCTCCCCGTCCACGACACAGCGTTGCGGCAGCGCGGCTTTCAACAGCTCGGCCAGCTCGGGGAAATACCGGGTGAGCGGGCGATCGTTGCGGGATCCGAGTTCGATCTCGTCGCCGTCGCGGAACACGATGCAGCGGAACCCGTCCCATTTGGGCTCGTAGCTCAGCCCCGGTTCGCGCGGCAGCGACGGGGTCGACTTGGCCAGCATCGGGCGCACTGGCGGCATCACCGGTAGATCCATCCGATCCTCCTCGCGGGTGGGTACACCCGTGTCGACGATGCGAGCACGCCCGATTCATCGGTGTGTGAGGCGATCGTAGGACGGGGCACCGACACGTGCGCGGACCTCACGGCTCGGGCACGCGCGTCGCGGATCAGGTGTCGAGCCACCCGTGATCGTCGGCGAAGGTGGTGAACCGGTCGCGGATGGTGATGATCTCGGCCGCGGTGAGCGCGGGCGAGGCTTCCAGCAGCAGCTCGGTGATCTGCTGACGCAATTCGTCGGCCCCGAGCCGATCCCCACCGCCCTTGCGCGACTTCGGCGCGGCCGTCACCGGACCGACCCCGGCCAGGTTGATCGCCTTGGGGCCCCGATCACCCTCGGTCACATCGAATTCGAACAGGCGTCCCTGACGCAGTTCGTCCTCGTCGAGGCCGATGTCGTTGACGTGGACGAACACATCGGGCCCGCCGTCATCGGGTCGGATGAACCCGAAACCCCGTGAACCGTCGAACGACACCAATTTCCCGATGGACACCAACACACTCCTCGCTCCGCTTCCCGCCGCTACTCTAACGCGGCTTTTGGGCGTTTTCCCGCGAAAGTGGATAGTCGGGGAAATCTTCGCCGTGACGCGCAGCCAACTGGACCGATCACAGTCACGTTTCGGTAACTGAACCTTCACATCCGGTGGTTAGCGTTCCGCCTCTATCGGCAATGGTGTGTGGAGGTTCGGAGCGCGTGGTTCACCCCGGTGTGGGGACAAGGTCGGGGGGTTCGGCAGGCGTCACGGTGACGACGGCGCGCACGGGGCGTGACCCGGCGTGTTTCCCGCTCGGCGCGCCACCGGTGCTGGGTCCGCGCCCGCGTCCCGCGCAGGTGCGGCTCGCGCCCGCCCAGGAGCGGATGTGGTCGCACACACCGTCGGCGAATTGGAATGTGGCGCGCGCGATGCGGCTGCGCGGCGCGGCGGTCGACGTGGCGGCGTTGCACACGGCGCTGGAACTGCTTGTCGCCCGGCATGATCCGCTGCGCACCCGCTATCCGGCCACCGAGTTCGGTCCGGTGCAGTGCGTGGTCGATCCCGCCGAAGCGGTCCTGGATGTGCGGGTCAGCCCGTTGAGCGAGGCCGCGTTGGCCCCCGCGCTGGCCGCGTTCGCCGCGCAGCCGTTCGACCTCGCGCGGGACCTGCCCTTGCGCGCGCGGCTGTTCGTGCTGGCCCCCGACGATGTGGTGTTGGCCCTTGTCGTGCACCACATCTCGGTCGACGGCCGCTCGCTGGCCCCGCTGATCCGGGACCTGATCACCGCCTACGCGGCGTGCAGCGCGGGCACGACCCCGGCGTGGACGCCCCTGCCGATCACCTACACCGACTACACCCTGTGGAAGCACGAGCAACTCGGCGAGTTCACCGACGAGTGGAGTCGCGCCACCCAGCAGCTGCGGTACTGGGCCAATGCCCTGGCGGGTCGTCCCGCCCGCCTCGACCTGCCCACGCGCCGCTCGCCCGCACCGCCGGTGGACCCGATCGCCGGTGCGCTGCTGCCGATCTCGTTCGACGCCGCCACCCACGCGGGGCTGTTGCGGTTGGCGCAGGAGGCGCGGGCGAGTCTGTTCATGGTGTTGCAGGCCGCGTTCGCCGTGACCGTGGGCGAGTTCGCGCGCAGCGCGGACGTGACGGTGGCGACCGCGGTGTCGGGTCGTGATCACCGTCTGCTCGACGATCTCGTCGGCAATTTCTCCGACGACATCCTGATGCGGATCCGCCTGGATCGGGCCGGTGATGTGGGCGAGCTCATCGATCAGGTGCGCCGGGTCGCCCTGGCCGCCTACGCCCACCCCGACACCCCCAACCCCCGCCTCAAGCGCTGCCTGCTCCAGGACGCCGCGCTGCCGCTGTTCCAGGCCACCCTCATCCTGCAACGCGCCGACGCGCCCCGCACCGCCGAAGCGCCTGCGGCGCAGGCACTCTCGATCACCGAGGTGCCGATCGGGGTGATCCGGGCCAAGCACGACCTCGAGTTCGGTCTCACCGATCACTACGACGCGGTGGGCGCGCCCGCGGGCGTCGACGGTGCGTTCATCTACCCGATCGCTCGCTTCGACGAGGCGACCGCGCAGGCGTTCGTCGCCCGCTTCCGGGCCGTTGTCGCGCTGCTCGCCGACGGCTACCGCGGGCCGCTCCCGGCGAGCCGGAAGCGGTCGCTGAGCACCGCGCGCCGTGCCGCGCGGGTGTTCGTGTGATCAGCCGCGCTCGAGCGGGTGGCCGCCGTCGCGCCAGGCCACGATGCCGCCCGCGAGGCTGAACGCGTCGTAGCCCGCGCGGTGGGCCAGCGCGGCGAACCGCAGCGAGGCCTCGCCGACCGGGCACACGAACACCACCGGCCGCGACTTCGGGAACGGCATGCCCTGGGTGAGCATGTCGTCGAGGTGGTCGTCGCGGATATTGAGCGCGCCGGGCACGTGTCCGACGCGGTAGGCCATCGCGCCCCTGGTGTCGACGATGGTGGGCCGGGCGGTGCGGTCGAGTTCGGCCAGGGCGTCCGGGGTCAGGGTGGGTGCGGCGTCGTCGGGCCCCGGTGGCGGCGGTCCCGGCGGTGCGCCGACCAGGTCGGGTCTGCGCTGGGCGACATAGGACAGGTACGGTTCGAGCCGGTCGCACACGATCAGCACCGCCACCAGTGGCCGGTTCTCGGGGCGGGGCGCCGCGGCGAGGGTGCGCAGGGCGGCGACATAGCCTGCGCCGCTGGTGGGTCCGGCCAGGACGCCGTAACCACGGACCAGGTCGAGGGTGGCCTCGATGGCGGCGGCGGAGTCGACGGTGACGATCTCGTCGTAGAAGTCCGGCTGGAACAGCCCGACCTCCCACATCTCGCGTTCGGAGCGGATGCCGGGGATGAAATCGAACCGGTCCGACACCACCCCGACCGTGCGCAACGCGGGGTGGTGGGCTCGCAGTGCGGTGGCGGTGCCACGGGTGGACCCGGTGGTGCCGAGGCCGCCGATCAGATAGTCCAGCGCGGTGATGCCCGCCGCCGCGAGGTCGGCGGCGATCTCGGTGCCGGTGCCGTCGCGGTGGGCCTCGATATTGCGTTCGTTGGTGTATTGCGACGGGTGATACCAGCGGTCGGGCGCCTGCCCGATGGTCTGGTCGATCACCGCCGAAACATCATCGGCCGCCTGCGGATCCGGGCATTCGGACAGGCCCGGCAGCTCCACGATGTCGGTGCCGAGCAGGTGCAGCAACTGACGCACCTCGCTGACCCTGATGCGATTGGTGACCGCCCGCAAACCGATCCCGTGCAGCCCGCCGAGCACCCGCAGCGCCTTGGCGGTATTGCCGCTCGACGCCTCGATGAACGACTGCCCGCCCGCGGCGACCCGGTCGAGGTCGTCGCGGATCATCGCCCAGGCGACGCGGTCCTTCACCGACCCGAACGGGTTGTGCGACTCCAGTTTCGCGTACAGGTCGACCCCGACCAGTCCGTGGACGGCGGGATCCAGGCGCAGCAGGGGAGTGTTGCCGATCAGCTCGGTGATGTGGGTGTAGACCATCACCGGTCCTCGGGGAACAGGCTGAATTCGTTGTCACGTTGCAGCACAGCGACTTTCGCCACATCGGGATGCATCGCGGCCCGCGTCGCGGACAGGTCCATGTGATAGGCGGCGGTATTGGCGAACACCACCGGATCGCCGGGCACGGGCAGCGCCTCGACCCGCACCTGCCGCTGGGTCACCAGATCGCGTTCCAGACAGAGATGCCCGGCGAAAAACACGCCCGTGGGCGAGGATTCGGCGTCGGTGAGCACGATCGGATCGATGAGCACCTCCTGATCGGCGGCGGTGACGGTGTCGCGGCTCAGGTCCAGGTGGACCAGGGTCGCGCCGTTGCCCGCCCGCTTGACGAATTCGACCCGCGCCACGGTGATTCCGGCGTGATCGACCAGCGCCTTGCCGGGCTCGAGCCACAGGTCGAGCAGGTTGTCGGCCAACACCGCCCCCAGTGCCCGCCCGCCGTGGCCGGGCAGGGGTTCGGCGAGCAGTTCGGCCAGGATGCTCGGCGCGGATCGGGTGTTGGCGTACTTGTGGAACACCGGTCCGCCGTGCACCATTCCCTCGGCGACGTGATAGCCGAAAGTGCTGCTGCCCCAGTGCATCGCGGGCCCACGGCCGAGCAGTCCGGCGCGCAGGGCGTCGTCGTAGGCGTCGTACCCGGCGGCGTCGGTGGTGAAGACCTGCCGCAGCCCACCGCCGATGTTCAGCACGGTCGGCTCGAGGCCGCGCGCGTAGGCGCGTTCGATGATCGACAGGCAGTCCCCGGCGGCGCGCACCCGCTCGCCGGTGGCCGCGGTGTCGAGGTGGAACGCCACACCGAGCAGCCGCTGCCGCGACCGCACCAGCAGGTCCAGGGCCGCGTCGATATCGGCCAGGTCGATCCCGAACCTGCTCGGCGCGCTGCCCGCGAAACCCGAAACCCGCAGCAGCACCGGCAGTTCCGGGGCCAACTCCGCCAACTCCGCCAGTTCCCAGAGGTTGTCGACATTGACCGTGACCCCCGCCTCGGCGGCGGTCCGCAACAGGGCCAGGCCCTTCGGCCCGGTCACCTCGATGCGGTCGGCGGTGAACCCGCTGTCGAGCGCGGAACGCAACTCCCGCGCCGAGGCCACATCGATCGAGATCCCCGCCGTCGCGGCCGTGCGAGCGAACGTCGCCGAACGATTCACCTTGTGCGCGTAGCAGAGTCGATAGCCGAACCGGCCCGCGTCGAGCACATCCCGCAGCGCGGTGAGGTTGGCGGTGAAGACCTGCGGGAACACCAGGTGCAGGGGAGAACCGAAGTGGCGCAATGCGTCCCGCACGCGGTCGGGATCGGCGAGGAACGCGCCGACGAGCGGATCCAGCGCGGCGGGAACGGCGGGCGGGGTCATCCCACCGACGCGCCGGGCACGGGCGCGGGCACCTCGTCGACCGGATTGTAGCCACCGTCGCGCAGGGCCTCGAACACCCGGAACCGGTTGCGGAGACTGCGGATCCGCGCGATCACGCGCTTGGACTCCAGGTCGATCTCGACCACCGGGATCTCCATCGACTCGAGCAGGGCGGTGATCGTGCGCACGCAGTGGCGGCAACTCATGTCGGGGACGTAGAAGATTCCGTCGTCGCCCGAGGCCGACCCCGGCTGCTCGTCGGTTGTGTCCTCGACCACCGCGACCGAATCGACCAGCGCCACCACGGTGTCGACGAATCGCTCGGCGACCATCGCGAGAACACTGCCACCTTCGTGCGGCGAGGCGGCCAGGCACGCGGGTCGGGTATCGGCGGGCAGCAGCGCGTACTGGCGCGAGATCAGATCCAGATCGTCGTGGTACCGCGCCACCGCCGCCTCCACCTCGAGCCCCTCCTCGGTGGTCGCCCGTGCCATCACCGCCCGCGCGTCGGCGATCGTGGCCTCCTTCATCGCCCGCAATACCGCGACCGACTCGGCGGTGTAGCGCACCGTCGAGTCGGGCTGGGTCGCGAACCGCACCGGGATCATCCCGCGGCGGAAGGTCGAGGCCTGCAACTCCCAGAACCAGCGGGTCGCGACGGCGGTGAAGATCCCGGAATCGTGCATGCCCCTGGCGAATGCGGCGATTCCGCGATAGGGGGTGTCGGCGGCGATCAGCCCGTGCTGGACCAGCGCGCGCCCCGCGGCCTCCACCCCGACCCGGAAGATCTCGTGCGGGTCGTGATCGGTGGTGGTCGCGGCGAGCACCTCGTGATCGTGGCCGGACAGGGCGGCGGCGCGGCCACCCAGCCCAGACCGGGCCAGCGAATCCCAGAGGGCCAGAACAGCTTCCCGAGCGACGATCGCCAGCGTGGGCCCGGCGCCACCGGTGTGGACGTACCCGGTATTGGGGATTCCGGCGCTGTCGGTCCAGGTGAGGCGGTGCGTCGCGCTGGTGACCTGATCGGGTCGACACGGTCGCATGAACCGTTCCAGGTACATCCGTTGCGACTGGGTCAACCCGGTCTCCGGCTCGCGCTGTAATTCCTTGGTGCGGAACAGGATTCGCACCGGCGTCGGTGGTTCGGTGGCGGCGAACAACTCGGGCTCGGCCAGGCGGGCCAGGATCCGAGACGTGGCCCGGCGATCGTAGTGCTGCGCGGCGGGTGTGCCCATCGTTGCTCCTCGGCGTCGGGGGACTGGTCCGAACAGGTCTGTCAGTGCGGGGCGAAACCGGCCACACACGAGACGAAGCGGTCGATCTCGTCGAGGGTGTTGTAGAGCTGCGTGCTCACCCGAACCGACCCGTGCCCGGCCTCGGCCGACGGCATACAGTGCGCCCCGGTCCGCACCAGGAAACCCGCGTCGGCCAGCACGAATCCCAGATCGGCCGCGCTGATCCCGTCGAGGGTGAACGAGACGATGCCGTAGCCCACCGCGCACGTCGCGTGCGCGGGCCCCGGCAGGAAATCCACCCCGCGCACCGTGCGCAGCCCCTCGACCAGCGCCAGCGTGAGGATCCGGTTGTGCTCGGCCACCGCGGCCCGACCGAGCTCGTCGAGCAGCTCGAATGCCGGTTCCAGCGACAGGATTCCGGGAATATTGTGCGTGCCGCCCTCGAGCAACTCCGGCATCCCCGTGCCGACCAGACCCGCCTCGGTGATCCGCACCCCCGAACCCCCGCCCGGCAGGAACGGCCGCAGTCGATCGTGCACCCGGCGGTGGCAGTACAGCAGTCCCGTGCCGGGCGCGCCGAACATCTTGTGCCCGGCGAACACCGCGAAATCGGCGCGCAGCCCGCGCACATCGACCGGCAGGTGCCCGCCGCTCTGCGAGCAGTCGAAACACAGCAGGATCGCGGGGTCGATCCGCCCGTGCAGTTCCTCGAGCGTGGTCAGCCCGCCGTACACGTGATGCAGGTGCGCGGTGGTGATCAGCCGCGTGCGAGGACCGACCCGGGCGAGAATGTCGTCGATATCGGCTTCGCCGGTGGCGCTACTTCGGTACGGCCGCAACACGATTCGGCGACCGAAGCGGGCGAGAGTGTCACGCAGCTGATGCCAGGGCAGCACATTGGCGGCGTGATCGGCGGGGTTGTAGAGGATCTCGTCGCCGTCTTCGAGCACCGCGAGCCCCCAGCTGTGCGCGATCGCGCCCAACGCGGCGGTCGCACCCCCGGTGAACACGATCTCGTCGGCGTGCTCCGCGCCGAGAAAGCCCGCCGCCCTGGCGCGCACGCCCGCGATCCGCGCGGACAGTGTCGTCGCCCAGCCGTAGGTGCCCCGGCCCGCGTTGGCGGTGTGCTCGCGGTGATAGTCGGTGACCGCCGCGATCACGGTGTCGGGCTTCTGTGTGGTCGCCGCACTGTCGAGATACACCACCGACGGATCGGCCAGGGCCGGAAACCGCGCGCGCACCGCAGCGGACACCGGCGCCCGCGCGTGCCGGATCACCGGGTCGGCGGTGAGCTCGGGCCGGGTGGGCTGCACCCGTTCCACGATACGCACGATCGCGACGCGACCGACGAAGAATTCTCGGCCCCAACACTTTTGGTCAGCGCGGTCAGTAATTGCCCTGGAGATACTCCACCAGGTGCTCGCGCTCGGCGGCCAGCTCGGTGATCTCGCTCTTGACCACATCGCCGATGCTGACGATCCCGATCAACCGCGGCCCGGCCACCACCGGCATGTGCCGAATCCGGTGCTCGGTCATCACATCTCGCAGCGACGACACGTCCTCCTCGGGCCCGCAGGTGCGGACCCGGGCGGTCATGATGTCGGCGACGGGCCGCTCCAACAGCGCGGCGCCCTCGGCGTGCAGGTGGCGCACCACATCGCGTTCGGACACGATGCCCGCGATCACCGCACCGTCGGCGCTCACCACCACCGCGCCGATATTGTGCTCGGCCAGCACCGCCAGCAGCGCGCGCACCGTACTGTCGGGCGTCACCGTGGTGACCGTCGTGCCCTTGGTCCGCAGAATCTCCGCTATCCGCATCTGGTGCCCACCTGTCCGGCTCGTCGTTCGTCCACCAGCATGACGCGGTGACAACGCCGTGACCAGCACGAAGGCGTTACGACCGCACTACTCGTCGTCCAGCCCGGCGGACAGATACGCGGCCGCGGCCAACCACTGCCGACACTGCGGCCCGTGGATGTCGTGCTGACGCAACATCTCGCGGGCCTGGCGATAGGTGAGCGCGTTCGGCTCGTCGCTACACGCGGTCGAGGAAAACGGACTGCTCATCGGCCAGAGTTTACGGGCGCGATGTTTTCGGATGCAAGGACATCTGCACGTGCGTTGTCACCGTGTCGGGTCTCGATAGGGTTGCGGCGCTGGTGAATTCAGGGGACTGGACACCGCGCCCGTAACATCGCGCAGGTCGTGACATCGGGTAAGTACCGACCGGTGCGCGGTGCTCGTCCGCGTGTTAACCTCGCCCTCGCGCACGGCAGATGCAAGAACGTTTGCGTGTGCATCTGCAAGTTTCGTACCGAGGTCAGCAATCAGAACGAGGAGTGCGGAATGTCCGGAATGCAGCATGAACAGCGTGAACGCCCGGCCGACGGCGCGTGGCGCAAGAGCACCTACAGCAATCCGAGCGGTAACTGTGTCGAACTCGCCGAGGCCGCCGACGGTTCGGTCGCCGTGCGCAACTCGCGCGACCCGCAGGGCTCGATCATCTTCTACACCCGCCCCGAAATCGACGCGTTCATCCGCGGCGCGAAGGCCGGCGAGTTCGACTACCTGACCGCGTAATCGGTAACATCTGGCCTCATGACGGCAGAACCCGACGAGATCGGTCGCGTGCACCCTGTTGTCGATCGCGGCCCCACCGTGCTGCGGATCGCCCTGGGTGGTCAGCTGCGCAAGCTGCGTGAGGCCAAGGCCATCACGCGCGAGGCCGCCGGTGAGGCCATCCGCGGTTCGCACGCCAAGATCAGCCGACTCGAGTTGGGCCGCACCGGGTTCAAGGAACGCGATATCCGCGACCTGCTCACCCTCTACGGTGTGCTCGACCCGGTGGAGCGCACCGCGTTCTTCGAATTGGCCAGGCAGGCAAGCGAACCCGGCTGGTGGCATCGCTACAGTGATCTGCTTCCGTCGTGGTTCAGCACCTACCTCGGGCTCGAGCAGGCCGCCAGCCAGATCCGCACCTACGAGGCGCAGCTGGTGCCGGGCCTGTTGCAGACCCCGGAGTACACCAGGGCCGTGGTCACCCTCGGCGTCGACGACGCCGAGACCGACCGCCGCGTGCAGATGCGCCAGCTGCGCCAGGACGTGCTGCGCCGGGTGGACCCGCCGGTGGTGTGGGCCGTCATCGACGAGGCCGTGCTGCACCGCCCGATCGGCGGCCGCGAGGTGCACCGCGCGCAGCTGCGCTACCTGGCCGAGCTGTCGGAACTGCCGAACGTGACGGTGCAGGTGCTGCCGTACGCGGCGGGCGGACACGCGGCGGCGGGCAGTTCGTTCAGCATTCTGCGTTTCGGGGAGCCCGAACTGCCCGACATCGTCTACCTCGAGCAGCTCACCAGCGCGCTCTACCTCGAACGCCGTCAGGATCTCGCGATGTACCTGTCGGTCATGGACCAGCTCAGCGTCCAGGCCGAGCGGCCCGACCGCTCCCGCGAGATCCTGCTCGACTACGCCGCGCGGGACTGACCCGGCGGTCCCGGCCGCGTCAACACCGGATGCAGCCGGCGGCGATGCGCCAGAAGGCCTCGGGGGTGAGCATCTCGAGGTCCCAGTCGTCGGCCATGGCGTGCGCGGTGGCGACGATGCGGTCGATGTCGAAGTCGTTGCGGGTCGCCGCGCCGGTGGATTCCACGGCGTCGATGACGAAGGCGACCGCGCTCTCGCGCGACGATCCGGCGGTGCCGTGATGGTCGTTCGCCGCGCGATCGGCGAGGCCGTAGCGGCTGGTGGTGTTATTCATGAATGCCCCTGTGATTAGGCAGTGGCAAACCCAAGGCTATTACGACCCCGGGTATGCCGCGCGCGGCCTCCCCTGACGATCCCCTGAATTGTGTTGCGGCCCTGAGTTTAGGACGCGGTCACTTTCGGATGCAAGCACATCTGCACGATCGATTCCGTCTCGATGCGGGACGTTTCCCGGCTTCTGAGCGGCGAATCCCCGGGTCGGGGGGCTCTCGCGCGGGCTCGGGATGCTCGGATAATGGCGTGACCGGCAGTTCATTGTGTTCATCGAGTGACGGCTCCCGGCTCGATAGTCGAGACCGTTGTCGAAATTTCCGGAATTTCGCGCGAAGGGTTAATTTATGGCTATCGAATGTCGGCGATTGCCGACTCGATGGTCTGTTCTCCGGAAACCAGTTCCAGGGTGCGTCGAATCGTGTTGTCGGCGACCAACACCGACGCGAGGGTCGCGGCCACGTCGGCGCGCGGCACCGACGCGCGCGGAATCGGCGGCGGCCCGAGCGTGATCAGACCGTTGCCCGCGGCGTCGGTGAGCATGCCGGGCCGCAGGATCGTCCAGTCGAGCTCGCGGCGGGTCAGGTCGGTCTCGGCCAGGGTCTTGGCGTCGAGGTAGGCCGCCCACACCTCGTCGGCGTCCGGCGGCGGAGTCTGGCCCGCGCCCATCGTCGAGATCTGGACGAATCGGGCGACCCCGGCCTGCTCGGCGGCGTCGGCCAGCTGCACCGAGCCGTTGAGGTCGACGGTGTACTTGCGCGCGGCGCCACTGCCCGGCCCCGCGCCCGCGGCGAACACCACCGCGTCGGACCCGGCCACCGCGGCCGCGAGCTCGGCGGGGGTGTCGCGTTCCATGTCGTAGATGACCGGCACCCCGCCGGTCGCGGCGATATCGGCCGCCTGGGCGGGGTCGCGGATCAGGGCGTGGACCTGATCGCCGCGCCGGGTCAGCAGCTGGGCGAGCAGCAGGGCGATCTTGCCGTGTCCACCGGCGATGACGATGCGCATGGGAGTGCTCCTATCAGCGTTCGGGGCCGCCGGGGTTGCAGTTCGCCGCGACCACGGCCTGGTAGCCGACGTCGGGACGCCACGGTTCGAGATTCCAGCTGGGTTTGTCGGGCGCCACCATCCTCGCCCACACCCAGTGGCACACGAACTGGTCACGCATACCCGGCGCGTCGGCGGTGGGGTCGAGGGCGAGGATTTCCTGCCAGGCGAGCTCGTCGGTGCCGGTCGCGGCGGTCTTGCGGCCCGCCTCGGTGGGGTACACGAGCAGGCGCGGACCGTCGAGATTCTCGGTCCAGGACAGGTGATCGATGAGGGGGAGCCCGGCGTAGGGGTCGACCGGGGTGGTGCGTGGCGCGATCGTGGCGGGTACCCACGGGGTGGTCGTGGTGCTCGGCGGGGCCGCGACGGGATCGTCCTCGGTGCTCGCGCACCCGGTCAGGGCGAAGACCGCCATCGCGGTGAGTGCGCACCCGAACTGCCACCGTGTCACGAACGCCCCTTCTCGGTCCCGCGGGAGTCGTGCGACCCGCGCGGTCCAGCCTAGTGGGCGGTGGCCCCGCTCAGTGCCACAGTGAACGGCACGGCAGCCGACGTAGGCCGGGGCCGACCTGTCCGTCGACGGTCACCAGCAGACCGGAATGTACAGCGGCGGAGGTGAATTCCCACGCTTCGGACTGGGTCGCGGCGTATTGCAGGATCAACGCGTCCTCGGGGGTGGGGCCGTCGAAGTAGACGGTGATCCGCCGGGTCGGTATCTCGTTCGCGTCGATGCGGTGGAAGGTGGCGGCGATGTTCTCGTCGATGGGAATCATGGCGTGCTCCTTTCGCCCCGGCGCTGGTGAGCGCCTTCCTACTCGACGGTAGGCCCATCACCATCGAGGAGAACACGTTCTGATTCTCGCCTGGATATCTCACAATTCGCAGGTCGGCGCGCCGGTGGGAGCGCCCATCGGCGCGGTGCTCCCCGGTCACAACGGCGCGGTGAGCGCGTTGTGAGCTCGGCCGATCTTCGCCGGAGGTGTCGACGGCGCCCGATCGCAGCGGCGAGGATCGCTGGGACACGCAGTGAATACGGGAGGGACAGCCGCATGATCCGGGATGCCGCGGCACGACACACTCGGCCGCGCCGAGCACTCTTGGCCGCCGTGGCGGCCGCGGTCTTGACCGCGCTGCCCGCGGGGGCGGGCCACAGCGCGCCGTTGTACCCGACGGCCGACCCCGACCCGTTCTACAACCAGCCCGCCGACCTGGCCGACCACCGCCCCGGCGATGTGCTCGGGGTGCGCCCGATGCCCCCGCTGGCGATGTTCCCCGACACCACGATCACCCTGATCCAGTTCCGCTCCACCAATTCCGCGGGCGATCCGATCGCCGCGACGACCACGGTGTTGCAGCCCACCAACCACCACACCGACGCGCCGGTGCTGTCCTATCAGCACATCATCAACGGCCTCGGCATCCGCTGCTCGGTCTCCAAGGTGCTCTATACCCAGGACCCGAACCTGATGGTGCGCGAGGCTCTCGCGTGGAACGCGGTGCTCAAGCGCGGCTGGACGATGGCGGTGCCGGATCACCTCGGCCCCAATTTCGCCTATGGCGCGGCGAAATTGGGCGGTCAGGTGACCCTCGACGGTATCCGCGCGGTGCGCCAGGTCGAGCAGTTGCGCATCGGCGGCAGCCGGGTCGCGATGGCCGGCTACTCCGGTGGCGGCATGGCGACGGCGTGGGCGGCGGCGTTGCAGCCCGAGTACGCGCCGGAGTTGCCGATCGCGGGCGCGGCGATGGGCGGGGTCCCGATGAACCTGGTCTCGATGCTCGAGGGCCTCGGCTTCGGATCCCATCCGGTCTTCGGGCTGGCGCTGGCGGCCGGGCTCGGCCTGGAACGTGAGTACCCGCAACGCTTTCCGATCAGCGACCAGATGAACGCCAGCGGCCTGGCCGCCCGGGAGAAGATCCGCGACGCCTGCACCAACGACATCCTCGGGGCCGGCGCCGGACGCGGCATCATGGACTTCGCGCGCACCACCTCCCTGGTCGAGGACGCCGAGGCCCGCGCGGTGGTGGAGGAGAACAGCCTCGAGCTCTACCCCGGCGCGCCGACAATGCCTGTGTTCGAATGGCATTCGCCGATCGACGGTCTGATCCCCGTCGACGCGATCGACGCCACCACCCGCCGCTGGTGCGCGGCGGGCACCCCCGTGGTCACCCAGCAGACCCCGACTCCCGACCATCTGACCGCAGCTGTGCTGGGCCTGCCCGCCGCGCTGAGCTGGCTCGACGCCCGGCTGCAGGGGGAACCGGCGCCCAGTACCTGCTGAGCGCCGGTCCGATCGACCCGGGTCCGCAAGCCCCGACGCGGACCCGGGTCGAGCCGTGCCGGGACGCGATTCGTGTTGCGATACAGCGGCATTGCGCGAACGAGTCGGGAACAACGCCGAAGTCGGTGCGCGCCAACGGCGTAGCGTGATTTCTCTGACGACGGCGCACCCCACGGTGGCACGTCATCGACGATTCCGTTGCCACCCGAAGGCGTGTGTGCCATGAGATCTGTTCGAGTCCTTGCCCTTTCGATGCTGTTGGCAGCCACCTTCGCGGTGGGCGACGCCGCCGCCGATCCGCCGCCCACCCAGGAGTTCCCGGTGCCCCAGCTGGGCACCCCCGGTTTCCTGCCCGACCTGCAACGCTGGATCGACCAGGTCCTGCCCTCACCGATTCCGGTCGATGCCGCCGATCCCGCCGCCGAACTGGCCGCCCTGCACGCGGCCGTGCTGCCCTCGCCGGTCGGCGATCCGATGTTCGACCACTGGCCCGCCGACCTGGCGCACTACGCGCCGGGCGAGCTGATCGAGACCCGCGACATCACCGCCACCGCGGCCTGGCTGACCCTGGTGCCGATCCGCTCGGCCACCCTGCTGAAATTCCGCACCGACGACTCCCAGGGCCGACCGTCCTACGCCACCGCCACCCTGCTGATTCCCGCCACCGACTGGACCGGCCCCGGTGATCGCCCGGTGCTGGTCAACAACCTGCCGATCGACGCGCTCGGGCGCAAGTGCACCCCGGGATACACCTTCGCGCACGGTCTGTCGACCCAGTCGAGCGCCACCGAGTTCGTTCCGCCCACCACCCAGCTCGCCGTCCTGCGCGGCTACGCGGTGCTCATTCCCGACCACCAGGGCCCGTGGATGGCCTACGCCGAACCGTATGTCGCCGGGCACGCGGTGCTCGACTCGATCCGGGCGGTGCGCGGCCTCGACCCCGACAGTTATGGCACGAGCCCGTTCGCGATCACCGGCTACTCCGGCGGCGCCATCGCCACCCACGGCGCGGCCAAGCTGATCGGTTCCTACGCCCCGGAATTGGCCGATGTCATCGTCGGTGCCGCACTGGGCGGGGTGCCCGCCGACTTCGAAATTCTCTCGCGCAGCATGAACGCCAATCTCGCGTCCGGAATATTTATGGCCGCGACATTCGCGATCGGGCGCGAACGTCCCGAAATCCTGGCCGCGATGAACAATCTCGGCCGCTGGGTGACGACCTCGATAATGAAGGACACCTGCGTGAGTGTGTTCGCGGTGCCGGGAGTTCTGCATCTGCCGATCGATGTCGGCGCCAATATCGTCGACCCGTTGCGGTCGGACCTGGCCACCGATATCTATGAGATCACCCGAATGCGCGGAATGCGTTCTGTGACACCGCTCTACATCTACAACGGGGACCAGGAGTGGTGGATCCCGGCCGAGGGCGCCCGCAATCTCTACGCCGAGCAGTGCGAACTCGGTGCCGACGCGGTGTATCGAGGGGTGCTCGGCGAGCACATCATCGGCGCGGTGACCGGATATCCGGAGGCCATCGCCTGGCTCGATCAACGATTGCTCGGTATTCCCGCGACGAGTGAATGCTGATTTTTCTGTGTCCCGTCATGGCGGTTTTCGAGGGAGCGTGGTGACCTACCCAGAGAGCGGCTGAGCGGCGCGGTCACGCTATTCGCGCGGCTTATGTTCTGAGCGGTTTCGACAAGCCAGTCTTACTTTCGAATCGCAGAGGAAGATAAGTCAACTCATGACATCTCGCAGTCGCAGTCGCACCCTGCACACGGCGGTCATCGCCGGCGTGGGCGCGCTGTTCATGGCGCTGTCCGGAACGGGCGCCGGCGCGGCGCCCACCTCGGCACCGACCGAACAGGACCTCGCCAACATCATCTCCGAGGGTCGGCAGGTGGCGGGGAGCGGCTCGGCCTGCACCTCCGGCAGCGGCGCGGGTTCGGGCAACGGCTCCGGCGACTGCTACGGCGGTTCCGGGTCC
>NZ_JBHSQN010000002.1:338314-405509 GCF_042658545.1 Nocardia lasii | reverse complement strand
GTTCCGGCTCGAGCTCGGGTTCCTCGGGCGGCTACTCGTCCGACCCCGCCGCCTACGGCCCGGCCTCGACCTCGTTCCTCGGCGCGTTCGGGTACGGCCTGCTCAACCCCGACGCCGGCGCCCCCGGCACCAACGATTGGAACTGCAAGCCGACCGCCGATCACCCCCGCCCGGTGGTGTTGCTGCACGGCACCTGGATGAACGCCTACAACGGTTACGCCTACATGGGCCAGCCGATCAAGGACGCCGGGTACTGCACCTTCACGTTCAACTACGGTCGCTCGAACATGCTCGAGGGCGGCGGTCTGGGTTCGTTCCTGCCCGGCGTGATGGGCACCGGCTACATCCAGGATTCGGCCAAGCAGACCGCGGCGTTCGTCGACCGGGTCCTGGCGGCCACCGGTACCGACGAGGTCGATATCATCGCCCACTCCCAGGGTGGCTCGATGGCGAACTGGTACACCAAGTTCGAGGGCGGCGCGGCCAAGGTGAACAAGCTCATCACCTACGGCGCCACCCACCACGGCACCAGCCTCGACGGCATCGGCGCCCTGGGCCGCATGATCAACAACCTGGGTATCGACATCCTGGGCCCGATCGAGATCTTCGTCGGCCACGCCGGCATCCAGCAGACGATCGGCTCGGATTTCGTCAACACCCTCAACGCCGCCGGTGACACCGTCCCCGGTGTGGACTACACCATCGTCGGCACCCGCTACGACGAGATCACCAACCCCTACGACCTCACCTTCCTGAAGGCGGGTCCGGGCGCGACGGTCCACAACATCACCCTGCAGGACGGGTGCGAGCAGGACATCTCCGATCACCTGACGATGATGTACTCCCCGCGTGCCCTGTCGATCGCGCTGCGCGCCCTCGACCCGGTCCAGAACCCGCAGCTGGCCTGCGAGTTCAACCCGTGGCTGGTCGGAGGTGGCGGCTCCCTCTGACCTGACACACGCGAAGGCGCTGTCCACCCCGTGGACAGCGCCTTCGTCGTCTGATCAGGCCGGGACGGAACGGTAACTGCGGGCCACCAGCGCCGAGCGCAGGTACCACAGCCCCGAGGGCTGGGTGGGATCGAAGCCGGTGAGCTGGCCGATCCGCTTGAGCCGGTAGTCGACGGTGTTGGTGTGCACGTGCAACACCCGCGCGGTGCGCTGCCGGTTGAGGTTGTTGGCGATGTGGCGCTGCAACGTCTCGAGCAGCTCCGGGTACTGGTCCAGCGGATCGAGCAGCGAACCGAGGAATTCCCGACCCGGCCCCGGTCGGGTCAGCTGGTACTCCAGGGCGAGCTCGTCGAAGCGGTACAGACCCGAGGTCACCTCGAGGCGCTGCACCATGTCCAGCAGCTCGTGCGCCTGATCGGCGGCGTCGGGCACCCCGGTGGTGCTGGTCTCGACCATCGCGGCGGTGATGCCGACCTGGGCGGCCTGGGAGAGCTGGGCGATCAGCGCGATCATGCCCTCCTTGTCGAAGGTGCCCGCCGGGATCAGCACGGTCCCGCCGTCGACACTGAGCAGCGACAGCGCCGACTCCCCGCACCGCTTGGCCAGTTCGGCCTGCACCCGGCGCAGTTTGCGTCGCGCGACCACCTTGCTGTCCAGCGCCGGATTGGCCTCCTCGCGGTGCTGGGGGATCGACAGCGCGAACACCGCGTAGGTCTCGGCGATGGTGATCCCGCATTCGCGGGCCATGGTCGAGGTGGAGTGCCCGCCCAGCAGTGCCGAGGTCAGCGTGTGCACGGCGGTGTGGTGCTCGCTGACCACCCCGCGCAGCTCCCGCACATAGGCCATCGAGATCTGGGCGGTGATCGAGTCGAGCAGTTCCATCACGACCTTGACCCCGCCGACGAGACTGTCGAAGTCCTGGCCCGAGGCGCTCTCGATCACCAGGTCCAGGCCTATCTTGAAGCCCTCGGCGATCGAGTGGTGGATGGTGTCGATCGGCACGCCCTCGCGCGCCCACGCGCTGGCCGCGTCCTGTAGGCGCTGCTGCTTGCTGGGGATATCGCGTCCGTCGAGCATGCCGACGGCGAATTCCAGGCAGATCCGGGTGATCGTGGTGACGTCACCGGAGATGGCGTCGCCGGGCAGCGTGCCGCAGGGCGCGACGTGCTCGACGAAATGGCCCACCATCTGTCGCGACAGCGCGCGAACGTCCTTCAGCGGCAGCGACATGGGCTTGCCGGAGACGGTCAACGATGGTCGGGGTGGATTGTGGACGGACATCTGTGTTCCCTTCGCCAGTTTCGGCTGTACCCCCCGCTGTCCAGCGAACCTCACCCTAACCAACTACAAAGAAAACCGGAATGGATTGTCAGGTTCTGGGTTCGGGGCCCAGGTACGCAGTCGTCGCTAGTGGCAGGTCACAAGTCTGGTTCTCAGCTATCAGTTGGTTGTAGAGTTCTGCGCCATGCGACCTGCTGTGCGTTGTCTGGTCTGGGAACTGGACGAGACCCTGTGGGAAGGTGTCGTCCACGACGAGACCGGCACTGTGCTGCGCCCACCGGCGTTGCGCACGCTGACCAAGCTGAGCGAACGCGGGGTCCTGCACGCCGTCGCCGCGCGCGGTGATCGCGCCAGGACTCTGCGCACGCTGTATCGCCACGGGCTCTACGAGATGTTCTCGGCGGTCGAGGTCGGTTGGGGACGCAAGTCCGCCTCGATCGTGCGGATCGCGGGCACCCTCGGCCTGGGGTTGGACGCGCTGGCGTTCCTCGACGCCGAACCGGTCGAACGGGCCGAGGTCTCGCGCGCGCTACCGATGGTGCGCTGCTACGCCGCCCGCAATGTCGACATGCTGCCGCTGATGCCCGAATTCCGGCACAACCTGCGCTCGGACCGGCTGCCGACCCCGCCGCTGGGCTTCGCCAGGGTCCCCGCCCGCTGAGGGTGGCGCGTGGCCACCCTCAGCGTGGTTCACGCCTGGCCGAGGATGAAGTCGGCGGCCTGTTCACCGATGAAGATCGCCGGCGCGTTGGTGTGGCCGCGGATGATCATCGGCATCACCGAGGCATCGGCCACGCGCAGGTTCTCCACCCCGCGCACCTTCAGATCGGGGGTCACGACGCTGGCGGCGTCGGTGCCCATCCGGCAGGTGCCCACCGGGTGGTAGAGCGTGTGGGAGAACTGCTCGATGGTCAGCGCGATGGTCCCCTCGAGGTCGGCGGGCGCCTCGGGCGGGTAGATCAGCGCACCCAGCGCGCTCTTGAGCGCGGGCTGCCCGGCGAGCGCGGCACAGACCCGCAGACCCTCCTCGAGCGCGGCCCGATCGGCGCCGTCGGCATCGGAGAGATAGCCGGGATCGATCAGTGGCTTGGCCGTCGGATCGGCCGAGGCGAGGCTGATCCGGCCGCGGCTGTTCGGGCGCACCAGGATCGAGCCGAGTATCACGCCGTGACCGGTGGCCTCGACCAGACCCTCGTGATAGAAGGGCGCGGGCGCGTAGATCAGCTCCACGTCGGGGTGCTCGAGGTCGGGGGAGCTGCGGATGAAGCCGTAGGCCTCACCGACATTGGAGGTGAGCATCCCGCGATGGCGGATCAGGTAGTTGAGCAGTTCCAGCGGCTTCTCGGCGGCGTAGAGCGAATCCGAGTCCACGTGGTAGCCCAGAGCGGCGATCAGGTGGTCCTGCAGGTTCGCGCCGACCTCGGGGGAGTGCGCGACCGAGTCGATGCCGTGCTCGCGCAGATCGTCACGATCGCCGATGCCCGACAGCTGCAGCAGCTGCGGGCTGTTGATCGCGCCGCCACACAGGATGACCTCGCGTTTCGCGGTCACAGTGTGGGTCTGTCCGCCGGTGCGGTACTCCACGCCGGTCGCGGTGGTGCCCTCGAACAGCACCCGGGTGGCCAGCGCCTCGGCCAGCACGGTCAGGTTCGACCGCTTCATGGCCGGCCGCAGGTAGGCGTCGGCGGTGCTCCACCGACGCCCGTCGCGCTGGGTCACCATCGCCTGCGAGAAGCCCTCGGGGGCCGGGCGGTTCGCCGACTCCAGCTCGTAGCCTGCCTGGCGCGCCGCCTCGAGGTAGGCGTGGGTGGACGCGCGCGGGCTGCGCTGCCGCTGCACGTGCTGCGGCCCCTTGGACCCCTCGTCGGGGAACTGCGCGTCCTGCACGTTCTCGATCTTGCGGAACTGCTCCACCGCGGCGGCGAAGTTCCACTGCTCGCCCGCGAGCAGACCCCACTCCTCGTAGTCGGCGCGGAAGCCGCGTACCCACATCATCGCGTTCATCGACGACGATCCGCCGAAGGTCTTGCCCCGGGGCCAGTAGATCTCCCGGTTGCCCAGCTGCGGCTGCGGCACCGTCGAGTAGTCCCAATCACGTTCGCTGCGAAAGAGTTTCGAGAACGCGGCCGGAATATGAGCGAAGTTGTCGTCGTCGGCCGGTCCTGCTTCGAGAACCACGACCGTGGTGCCCGGGTCGGCGCTGAGCCGATTCGCGAGCACCGCCCCCGCCGATCCGGAGCCGACGATCACGTAATCCGCGGACGTCCCACCTGCTTGCACTGTCCAACTCCGATCCTGCGTTACAGCATTGTCAAGGCCCACAACCGAACTCGTCGAGTGTGGTGCTGCAAGCAGAGTACTGACTACTCAGCCGGTCGCGGCGGATTTGCCGGCCCGGCGGCCGTAGAAGCTGCCGTCGCCGAGCGAAGCGCCGCTGACATACCCGCCCGCGCACAGCCCTGACGTGCAGCGACCCGCCGCGAACAGTCCGGCGATCGGTTCACCGCTGACATGGAGCACGCGCGAATCCAGATCCGTGCGCACCCCGCCGAGGGTGAATCCGGCGGTGAACCCGCGCAGGTCGTAACAGGCCAGTGCCCCCGTCAGCGGGCGCACCCATTCGGGTTTCTTGCCCAACAGGGGGTCGGCGCCGTGCTCGGCGTGCTGGTTGTAGGCGGCGATCGTGGTCTGCAAGGCCTGCGCGGGCAACCCCATCTCGGCCTCGAGCTCGGCGACCGTCTCGGCCACCCAGGTCGGCGGGAACCGGAAGAACGGGGTGGCGGTCACGGTGTCGAGTGCCTGTTCCAGCGATTTCTCGTCGATGATCAGGAACGCCTCGTTGTCCTGGTGCAGCAGCACCGCCTGGCCGATCCGGCCGGGATAGGTGTCCTCGGTGACGAAGCGCTGGCCGCGCCCGTTGACCAGGATGCCGCGCGCCATGAGCTGCGGATCGCCGAAGACGGCCACCTCGCTCGCGTCCATGTGGGCCAGTTCCGCGCCGAGGGCCTGGGCCAACCGGATGCCGATGCCGTCGTGTTCCTCGATGGCCGCGCCGGGTCGCCCGGACAGTTTCGGGGTGTAGCGCGCGATCATCTCGGTGTCGTAGGCGAAACTGCCGGTGGCCAATACGACTCCACGCGCGGCCCGCACCGCGACCGGCTTGCCGTACGTACTCGCCAGCACGCCGACCACGCGATCGTCGTCGTCGACGATCAGCCGCCGGATCCGGGTGTCGTACTCCACGGCGATCCCGAGCCCGGCCGCGGTCTCGGCCAGGGGTTTCATGAGCATGTACCCGCCGCTGCGCCGGCCGATCTTCTTCTCGGCGAACTGCGGAACATGCCCGCGCGGCGCCGGTTTCGCGAGGTCGAGGAACGGCGCGGCGTTCTCCCCGCCGGAGTACATCAGCCCCTCGTCGTGCGGCGGCTCCCACCCGGGTTCGCCCCAGAACTCCGCTTTGAACGGCACCCCGCACGCCACGAGCCACTCGTAGTGTTCGACGCTGCCCGCGCAGTAGTCCTCGATCTTGGCCTGATCCACCCCCGGACCCAGCGCGGCGGTGAGAAACGTCGCCATGTTCTCCGGGGTGTCGTCGAAGCCCAACGCCCGCTGCAACCCGGTTCCGCCGCCGAGATAGATGAACCCGCCCGCCAGCGCCGCGGCCCCGCCCCACCCGCCGGTCCGCTCGAGGATCAGTACGTTCGCCCCGGCGCGCGCGGCTTCGATGGCCGCGCACACCCCCGCGATCCCGTACCCGGCGACCACGACGTCGACCTCGATGTCCCAGTGCTCCACGGTGTTCGCGCGCAGGGGCCGCACGGTATCGGTCCGGGGTGGTTGTTGGCTCACGGTTGGCCTCCGGTGCTCGGGTGTGTACCGAAATGGTGCCGCCTGGCCGCCCACAAAACAAGAACGTGTTTCAGAAATCCTGGCTGCGGTACGGTGCAGACATGAGCGCGAACATCCGAGACATCGCCGTGCAGACCCTCGCCGGCGAGGACACCACCCTGGGCGAGCTGGCGGGCGAGCGGGCGGTGCTGCTGGTGAACGTGGCCTCCAAGTGCGGCCTGACCCCGCAGTACGGCGCGCTGGTCGAGCTCCAGAAGACCTACGGCGAGCGCGGTTTCACCGTGATCGGCTTCCCGAGCAACCAGTTCATGGGCCAGGAGCCGGGCACCGCCGAGGAGATCCAGCAGTTCTGCTCGGTGACCTACGGCGTCGATTTCCCGCTGCTGGCCAAGGCCGACGTCAACGGCGAGGACCGTCACCCGCTCTACACCGCGCTGGTCGAGACCGCCGACGCCGAGGGCGCCGCCGGTGACGTGCAGTGGAACTTCGAGAAGTTCCTGCTCGGCCGCGACGGCACCGTCGTCGGGCGCTTCCGCCCGCGCACCACCCCCGACGCCGCCGAGGTCGTGGCCGCGATCGAGGCCCAGCTCTAGACCGCGTTGGCCAGCAGCGCGTACTGCGCGGCGGCCTGACGGCGCGCGTCGGTGGGATCGGCGGCGGTGACGAACGCGGCGTGGTTGCGGTAGTTCACGTAGCAGCGGGTCAGCGCGGGAGTGTCGGCGGTCGAATCCCGGCGCGCGCAGCGCGCGTTCGGCACGCCGCGCGGCGCGTCCACCGTCTGCGCCGCCGCGCTCAGCGTCGCCTGCCAGGTCGCGCCGAAGTCGACCGCGGCGCCCTCGTCGCGGAACCGGAACAGCGTGGTGTCATAGGAATTCGCGACCGCGTCCACCTCGCCGCGATCCCAGGCCGTGCCCAGGTCGGCGGGTTCGGCCGGGCGGTAGTGCCGGGCCGCGCCCGCGGACCAGGTCGCGAATTCGCGTGAGGAGATCGCGATCTGCTGATTGGCGGGTCCGGGAATCAGCACGCGGCGCAACAGGTCCTCGGGATCGCGGGGCAGCGTGGCGAGCTGATCGACCGGGGTGGGGGTGAACTCGTCCAGCTTCGGGATCTGGGCGTCGAGGACCTCGGCCACGCGATCGGCGAGCGCGTCGATATCGGGAGTCGAGTGCTGCAGGAACATGCTCACCACGATCTCGCCGTGGGCGAAGGTGGCGCCGATGGTCTTGACCCCGGGCCGCCAATGCGCGTGCGCGGCCGGATAACCGGGAATCGTCACCGCCCGATTATCCGGACTCACCCCGAAATCGGTGGCCTCGAGGTCGCGGGCCGCGGCGGTCGCGGCCGCCTCGCCGGGGAACCGCAGCAGCACCACCCTGGTGATCCGCGCGTCGGTCTCGATCGCCGGCGTCGCCTCGTCGAACGCGCGACTGCCCTCGGAGATATCGAACCCGACGATCATCCGATGTCGTTGCAGCACCGGAATATTGACATTCGACACCGCCGACACCGCCGAGGTGCGCTGCGGGGTGTCGAGCACATCGGTGCCCCAGTTGTGGATCAGCTCCGGGTCGAGATCACGCGGGAACACCACCGCGCCCGCCATCCGCAATCCCTCGAGAATCGGCCCGTCGGTCGGCCGTCGACCGGCCTCGATCTCGGCGGGCGCGGTGATGTACTCGCCCACCTCGAGGGTGCGCACATCGACTTCGGCCGGGCGCGCCGCGCCGTCGACGGTGCCGCAGCCGACGAGCAGGACGGTGAGCGCGCCGAGCGCGAACCGGGCGGTCACAGGGGTGCGGTGGTCAACCATTGGTCGATCATCTCCTCGTGCGTGTGCCCCTTCCAGTACACCTGGAACAGCACGGTCGAATACGGTGCGGCGTCGAAGGCCACCAGCACCCATGGTCCGGTGGAGCCGTTGAAACTACGCACGGTTATCGGCCTGCCGTAGCGCGAACGCAACCGTTGACTCGTTCCCTCGGGCAGGGTCGCGACGAACCGGTCGACGGTCTCGGCGTCTTTGTGCGCCAACACCTGCAATTCCAGTTTCTCCCGATCGGTGCAGTCGAAACCGGTGTCCCACACCGCCCCCGGGTTCTTGGTCGCGAAACTGCACCGCAGCTCCCGATATCCGGCACTGTCGGGATCGGCGGGCAGCAGATCGGGAAACATCGCGATGGTCGGCCGCGCCGCCGCCCACGCGTCGACCGTCGCGGTGGTACTCGGCGCGACCGCCGTGCTCGTCGGCGCCGCCCCACCGCCTCCCGAGTCCCGTCCCACGATCACCGCGGCGACCACTGCCACCACCACTGCCACCCCGACGGCTCCCGCCACCAACCACCGGGCCGCGCCGGTGCTCCCCGGATTCGCGACATCGTGTGTCCGACCGTCGGGCACGCCGCCCGGTTGGGTGAACGGCAGGGTCGGCGCCCCCCCGTCGGTCAGCGCGATCGTCGCCGCCGCCACCATCTCCGCGCACGTCCCGAACCGATGCGCCGGATCCTTGGCCAGCGCCCGCGCGAACACCGCGTCCAGCGCCGGCGACAATCCGGGCATCACCTGCGCGATCCGCGGCACCGGCTGCATCAGATGCGCGCCGACCAACGCGCCTGCACTGGTCGCGGTATAGGGCGGACGCCCCGCGAGCAGGTGGAACAGCGTGCACGCCAACGAATACTGATCCGAACGCGGATTCGCGCCACGCCCGTCGAGCTGCTCGGGCGCGGCGTAGCGCAGGGTCGCCACCAGCGATCCGGTCTGCGTCAACGACGTACCCTCGTCGATCGCCTTCGCGATCCCGAAATCGGTGAGCAGCGCCCGCTCCTCGCCCGACCCCGAACCATCCTCGCGCAACATGATGTTGGCGGGTTTGACATCGCGATGCAGCAGCCCGTCGGCGTGCGCGTAGTCGAGGGCATCGGCGGTCTGCCGCGCGATCGACAGCGCCCGCCACGGCGCCAACGCCCCCGCCCGCAGCGCCGATTCCGCGTCCGTCCCCGCGACATACTGCATGGCGATCCACAACCGCCCGTCGGCACTGCCCCGATCGTGGATCGCCACGATATTCGGATGATCGAGCCGTCCCGCCAACTCGGCCTCACGCTCGAATCGCCCACGGAACACCGGATCCGCCGAATACGAGGAGTGCAGCAGCTTCAACGCCACCAGCCGCGGCAATCGCGGATGCCGAGCCGCGTAGACACTGCCCATGCCCCCGGCCCCCAGCACCCGCTCGATCCGAAAACCGGCGAAGACGTCACCGGCGCTGAGCTCGTGCATACCGCCACGCTAACCCAGAATCGGCTCCCGCTGTCGGGAAAGGACCCGGCGACAGGCCCGCTCAGTGGCGCTGACCTGCGCGGATTTACGGGTACGGAACAGTCGGAACCGATACTGCGCCCAGACAGTTCGCAGATCGAATTCCTCGGGTACGATCGCCGACGGGGGAGCACGAGATGCACGGTGGTCTGCGGAATCGGTCGCAGCCGGCGGCAGCTACGGCTGCCCCGCACCAGCGATATACGACCATCTTCAGGGGATGAAACTTGATCGACATGACACCGAACCCCACCTCACGTCGCCGCTTCGCGCGACGTTCCGGCATCACTTCGGTCGTCGCGGTAGCGGCGGTGTGCGCGGCCCTCGTGACCGGCTGCACGAAGGACGACTCGGCCACCACCGCGGGCCCGGTACCCACCGGTGAACTGCCCGACGGCGCGCAGATCGTGCAGGAGTCGGCCAAGACCACGCAGACGCTGCGCACCGTGCACCTGAAGATCGACGTGAAGAACCTGCCCGACCTGCCGGTGGAAACCGTGTCGGCCGACGTCACCAACGAGACCCAGGGCTCGGGCGCGGCGATGGGCGACGCGAAGGTCAAGCTGACCCCCGAGTCCGACTTCACCGAGGCCAAGTTCCTCGTGGTGGACAAGGTCCTCTACACCGAGGCCGGCGGCCGCTACGTGCCCGCGGGCCCGGCGGAGAAGGTCTACGATCCGGGCGTCATCCTGGACAAGGACAAGGGCATCGCGAACGTGATCGCCAACATCCAGAACCCCAAGACCGAGGCCCGCGAGGTCGTCGACGGCATCAACACCGTCAAGGTCTCGGGCACCATCGACGCCGCCGTGATCGACCCGATCGTGCCGCGCATCGGCCAGAACGCAGGCACCCTGCCGATCACCGTCTGGATCGCCGACACCGCCCCGCCCGCCTCGGATTCCACCAAGCCGTCGGACGCGCCGTCCACCGGCGAGGGCCCGAATCTCGTTCGCGCCGTGGTGAAGAAGGATCAGGGCGAGGTCACCGTCGGTCTGTCGAAGTGGGCCAAGCCGGTCAACATCGTCAAGCCCGCGAGCTGATCACCGCCGCGTAACAGCAACAACAACACACCGGTCCGAAGTCAGTGGAGCCTGGCACGCAGTGCCCTCCGCAGGCCTCGGGCCGGTGTGTCGTCTGGGTGTCGGGGCCTGGTCGGCGAATCACGAACGCACGAACGCGCATTCGATAAGAGAATGTTCAGCGAGATGCAAGGCGGCACAAGCACTATACGTGTCAAGACGCTGATCGGCAGGCACTACGCATCGGATGCCGATCGGACACGAAGGAAGAATTGATGACGATCGACGACCGACCTGATGAAGCGGAGCGCGAGCTCCCACCGCCCCCCGGTCCGGGGGGTCGACCTCCCGTCAACAACGTGTGGGTCTATAACGGCAAAGCCTACGACCTGAGCGAGTGGATCTCCAAGCATCCAGGCGGTGAATTCTTCATCGGCCGCACGAAAAACCGCGACATCACCTCGATCATCGGCTCCTACCACCGAGATCCGGAAAAAATCGCGCGGATGATCGAGCGTTACAGCCTCCATCGCGATGCCACGCCCGAGGATATCCACCCGAAGAACAACGCACCGGACTTCTTGTTCAAGGACGGCTTCAACAGCTGGGACGACACCCCGAAGTACGCGTTCGACAACAAGAACGACCTGCTGCACAAGGTGAAGGCCCGGCTCAAGGAACCCGAGCTGGCTGCGCGCCTCAAGCGGATGGACCGGGCGTTCGACATCGTTGTCGGCCTGCTGATCGTGGCCTACTTCGCCGTGCAGGGCCTGCGGTTGTGGGACACCAGCTGGATGCCGTTGCCGGTCTTCGTGATCGCGATGGTGCTGCTGCGCAGCTCGCTGGCCGGCTTCGGCCACTACGCGATCCACCGCGCGCAGAAGGGCTGGAACAAGTACGCGGTCAACGCTTTCGATATGAACTATGTGGCGTTGTCGTTCGTCACCGCCGACGGCCACGCGCTGCTGCACCACCCGCACACCCAGAGTGAAGTCGACATCAAGAAGAACGTCTTCACGATGATGATGCAGATCCCTCGGCTGTATCGGGTGCCGGTGCACACGGTGCACAAGTTCGGACATCTGTTGACGGGCATGATCATTCGCCTGCTCGATGTCTGCCGACTCACCCGCAAGGTGGGCATCAAGGACATGTACGGCAGCTGGCGTGGCGCCCTGCCGCACTTCATCGGCTCGTTCGGAATGCGGTTCCTGCTGGTGGCCGAGTTCGTGGCGTTCGCGATCGCGGGCGATCTGCTGGCCTGGGGTCTGCAGTTCGTGATCACGCTGTGGATCAGCACCTTCATGGTGGTGGCCAGCCACGACTTCGAGGTCCCCACCGAGGAATTGCACGTCGAGACCGAGGACTGGGCGGTCAACCAGCTCGAGCAGGCCTACGACCTGACCGTGGTCGGCAACAAGTACGTCGACTGCTTCCTCTCGGCGGGCCTGAGTTCGCACCGTGCCCATCACGTACTTCCGTTCCAGCGCAGCGGTTTCGCCAATATCGCCTCGGAGAACGTGGTGCGTGAGGAGGCCGCGAAGTTCGGCGTGGAGTGGTTGCCCGCCAAGAGCTTCTTCGGAGATCGTTTCCCCAAGCTGATCCGGACCTACCTGCTCGCGCCCTCGCGCGATGCCGAGGAGAACCGGTGGGGATTCGTGCGCGAACATTGCGCACCCTCAGCGCTGAAGACCTGTGTCACCTACACCGCGCAGGGCTTCTCCGGCATCGGGACCGTCTGAACCACCCCCGCTGCCCTCTCCCTCCGTTCGAAAGGAACTGTGCCCGTGTCTCTCGATTTCGACCTGCTCCGCACGCCCGAGCACGAGCGTGGACGCGACCTGCTACCCCCCACGCCGCCGTCGACGGTCGGTGTGATCGAAGCGGTCGCCACCGGCTCGCCCGCGCTGGTCGTCGATCAGGCGATCAACGCCGGACGCGTCGCCGAGATGTTCTCCGATCCCGTTCAGCGCCAGCGCATTCCGCGCATCTACGCCAAGACCCGCATCGCTACCCGCCACCTCGCGATCGACCCGCTCGATCCCGAGTTCCTCGAGTTCAGCCGCAAGCCCGGCACCATCCGGGACCGGATGAACCTGTTTCTCGAGCACGCGGCCCCGCTGGCGGTCGACGTGGCGCGGCGCGCGGTCGCCGGCTTGGACAACCCCGCCGAGGACATCGGCCAGCTGATCTTCGTGACCAGCACCGGTTTCATCGCCCCCGGTGTCGATGTCGCGGTCGTCAAGCAGCTGGGTCTGTCGCCGACCGTCGGCCGGATGGTCATCAACTTCATGGGCTGCGCCGCGGCCATGAACGGCATCCGCGCCGCCGTGGACTACGTGCGGGCCCACCCGGACAAGAAGGCCATGGTGCTGTGCATCGAATTGTCTTCGGTGAACGCGGTGTTCGACGACGACGTCAACGACGTGATCACCCACAGCCTCTTCGGTGACGGCTGCGGCGCGGTCGTGATCGGCGCCAACCAGGTGCACCAGCCGCTGGCCCCGGGCAGCGTCGTGATCCGCGACAGCTTCAGCTACCTGTTCGACGAGGCCGAGGACGGCATCGTGCTCGGGGTGAAGGACGCGGGCATCACCTGCGAGCTGGCCACCAGCCTGCCCGACTACATCTACCGCGGCGTCGACCCGGTGGTGTCGGAGGTGTTGGCGCGCAACGGACTCGGCAAGTCCGACGTCGAGCTGTGGGCGATCCACCCCGGTGGTCCGCGCATCATCGAGGAGTCCGCCCGTTCGCTCGGCATCACCGAGGACGCGGCCGCGCCGAGCTGGGAGGTGCTCGCCGAGCACGGCAACATGCTCAGCGTCTCGCTGATCTTCGTGCTGGAGCGGATGATCCGCGACGCTCGGTCCACGGCCGAGATCTCGACCGGTGTGGCGTTCTCGTTCGCACCCGGTGTCACCCTCGAGGGCATCGTGTTCGATGTCATCCGCAGCTGAAAGCCGCACGTCATGCATTTGCTCCGTTTTCTCGCGGCGTTGTCGCCGAGCAGGATCGCGGCCGTCGTCGCCGCGGGTCTGATCTGCGGCGCCGCCAACACCTACCTGGTGACGCTGATCAACGCGGTCGTCTCACCGCGTCCGCAGCCCGACCACCTGCTGCTCCGGTTCGGGGCGGCCGGCCTGGTGATCCTGATCAGCGGTGTCGTGTCACAGGTGCTGCTGATCCGGTTGTCACAGGACGCGATCTACCGGTTGCGCAGTGACCTGAGCTCCGGAATCGTCTCCGCCCCACTGGAACACCTCGAACGGCTCGGGATGCACCGCCTGATGGCGACGCTCACCGAGGACGTGCGCTCGCTGTCGCAGGCGGTCACCGCCATCCCGTCGATCTGCGTGGATGTGGCGACCATCGTCGGCTGCTTCGTGTTCCTGGCCGTGGTGTCGGGACCGATCTTCGCGGTCACCGTCGCGGGCACGCTGGTCGGCATCGCGTGTGTCGAACTGGTGCTCAAGCGGGTGCGCGCGATCTATCGCGAGGCCAGGGAGAACGAGGACGCGCTGCTGCGATCGTTCCAGGCCGTCACCCTCGGCATCAAGGAACTGAAGCTGCACCGTGGCCGTCGCCGCGACTTCATGGACCGGCACCTGCTCGGTTCGGCGGGCACGCTGCGCGATCAGAACACCGACGCGGGCTCGAAGTTCTCCTACGCGCAGGGCTTCGGTCAGGCGTTGCAGCTGGCCACGATGGCGTTGATCCTGTTCGTCATCGCCGCGGCGCTGAACCTGCCGCGCGAGACCATGGTCGGCTACGTGCTGGTCACCACCTTCCTGGCGATGCCGATGCAGAATTTCATGCACCGCATCCCCGACCTGCTGCGTGGTGACGTGGCGCTGGCCAAGATTCGCGCGATGAACCTGTCGATGGCCACACTGCACGACGAGGATTCACTGCCCTACACCGAACGTCCAGCGGCAGGGGAGGCCAAGCTGGAACTGACCGATGTCAGCTACGTGTATCGCAGTGAGGCGCCCTCGTCGGTGCCGCCGCCGCCCGGCTCGCATCCGGGTCCCGGTGGTCCGCCGCCGCGTCCGGGACGGCCGCCGCGCAACGGCAAAGCCGGTCCGGGGCATCCGCATCCGGCGCATCCGGGCGCGCATCCCGGTGGTGTCCAGGTCGATGTGAACGGCAAGAACTGGGTCGATCACGGTGGCGTGGACGTGCGTCCGATGGCTCCGCCGCCCGGACTCGACGCGTCCGAGGACGCCGGTTTCCGGCTCGGTCCGATCAACCTGGTCTTCGAACCGGGCCAGATCACGTTCATCGTCGGTGGCAACGGCAGCGGCAAGTCGACGCTGGCCAAGCTGATCACCGGTCTGTATGTGCCCCGCTCGGGGTCGTTGTCGCTCAACGGGGAGAGGATCGACCACGACAACATCGAGTGGTACCGGCAGAATTCGTCGGCGGTGTTCACCGATTTCCATCTGTTCGAGGACTATCTGGGCTTCGACCGCCCGGGGATCGACGAGCAGGTGCGCCGCTATCTCGACGAGTTGCAGATCTCGCACAAGGTGACCGTGCGCGACGGCCGCCTGTCGACGGTGGATCTGTCGCAGGGGCAGCGCAAGCGCTTGGCCCTGCTCACCGCCCTGCTCGAGGACCGACAGATCTACGTCTTCGACGAGTGGGCCGCCGATCAGGAGCCGCGCTTCCGTGACGTGTTCTATCACGAGATCCTCACCGAGCTGAAGCGTCGCGGCAAGACCGTCATCGTGATCACCCACGACGACCGGTATTTCGGGTGCGCGGATCAGTTGGTGAAGCTCGACTTCGGGCTGGTCGCGGCCTAGCCGAGCCGACGCCGGTCCCCACCCGGGGGCCGGCGTCACGCGAGGGCGAGGTGGTGGCGCATCGGCGGGCGGTCGGCGAGGCTGACCTCCGACGGTGTTCGCCGCCAGCCGGTGTCGTCGGCGAAGAACTGGACGAGGCCGATGCCGGAGTCGCGGATGCCGAGCCGGTCGAGCAGGGTGGCCACGACCTGACGGCTCATCACCGCCGGCTCGTGGGTGGGCCCGGCGCGTCGGGTCCGGGTGCCGAGGTCGACCTGCGCGATGGCCGACAGTCCCCGCCGCTGCCAGCAATCGAGCAGAATCCCGATCTCCGCGCCGTACCCACTGGCGATGGAGACCTGTTCGACGAACCCACGCGTGGTGGCACATTCACCGCTCAGCGGTGCGATGATCTCCGCCAGCGCCGGCGCCAACGCGGTGAGCAGTGGCCGCGCGAGCAGTTGGGTCACCCGAGCACCGTCGTCGTCGGCCGGTTCCCGGTAGTAGCCCTTCACCAGGGCGATGCTCGCGTCGTCGAGCAGCGGTGCGAGCAGCGCGGGCACGATCATCGGGTCGGGGTCGACCAGGTCGGCGTCGAGGAACACGATCACCTCACCGGTGCACACCGCCAGCGATCGCCACAGCACCTCGCCCTTGCCCGGCCTCGGCGCCACCCCCGGCAGCGCCTCCTCCCGGGTATAGACCGTGGCTCCGGCACCGCGGGCGCGCTCGATGGTGCGATCGCTGGACCCGGCGTCGAGCACGATCACTTCGTCGACCAGCCCGCCCAGCAGCGGGCGAACCGCGCCGACCACACCGGCGACGGTGTCCTCGGCGTCGAGGGCGGGCACCACCACCGAGACCCGTCGACCGAGCTTGCGGTCGGTCAGTGCGCGGACGTTCATCCGGCCAGTCAACGACACCGTCCGCACCGCCGCCACCGGTGCGCGCGATCTGTGTGAACGTGTCCAATCGAACCCGGTTTCGCGCTGGTCGAACCCACAGCGTCCGAGCCCGCGCCCTCGGCCCTCACCGGCGGTGATGTGCGGGGTAGCCTGGGTTTTCAGGCGAACCGGCGGAGGGCGGAGTTCATGAGCGGGAATGCGGCAACGACGGTCGAGGTGGGCAAGGGCTCCAAGACCGATCTCGTCGACGGGCGCTACACGGTGCGCCTGGACCTGGACAGCCCGGCCGGTGCGGTGGATGTGGCCGCGGTGCTGTTGAACGCCGACGGCATCGTGCGCTCCGACGCCGACTTCGTGTTCTTCAACAACCCGGCGGGTCCGGGCGTGCGACTCGAGTCCGATGCCGTTGTCTCGGTGGATCTCTCGGCGTTGCCCGCCGACATCCACCGGGTGCTGATCACCGGAAGTACCGAGGCGCAGGGGATTCGGTTCGGTGCCGTCGCGGGCTTGCGGGTCTCGGTGCTCGGCGCGAGCCAGACGCTGAGTTTCGTGCCGCCCGGCCTCGACTCCGAGACCGTGCTGCAAGCGGTCGCGCTGTATCGGCGCGGCAGCGGGTGGCGCCTGGACGCGATCGGCCAGGGATACAGCGCCGGGCTGGCCGCCTTCGCCACCGATCACGGCATCGTCGTCGACGCCGAGGAGGCCGTCGCGGAAGTGCCCGCGCCCCCACCGGTTACGCCCGCGCCGTCGGTCGACCTGCGCAAGGTCGACGTCGTCCTGACCAAGGATTCCCCCGACCGCCGCGCCACCATCGACCTGCGCAAGGGCGACCCCGGCTATGTGCTGACTGTGGGCCTGGAATGGGACGGTCGCGGCGCGAAATACGACCAGCTCGGCCGCTGCACCGAATTCGGCACCGGCGACCTGGACGTCTACTTCTTCTGCCGCAACGAGATCACCGGCGACTACGTGGTGCTCAGCGGCGAGAAAGGCCACCAGGGCGACCTCGCCACCTGGCCCTTCATCCACCACCAGGGCGACTCCCGCGGCCCCGGCGCGAACAACCGGCCCGCCACCGAACAGGTCGTCGTGCGCCCCACCGAGAACGGCGACCTGCTGCTCAACGTCTACCAATCCGTGGACAACGGCGCGGGCGCCATCGACACCTTCGGCCGCCCCCGCGTCCGCGTTCGCTACGGCCGCCCCGGCCCCGACGGCCTGCCGGACAAGGACGCCGACCAGATCACCGTCCTCATCGGCAACGGCAAGAGCTCCTTCTGGGCCACCGTCGCCCACATCGACGTCCAGGGCGGCATCCTCACCGTCGACGGCACCATCCACTACAGCCGCGCCTTCAGCGAACGCATGCCCGTCCTCGACACCGAGGGCACCTGGGTCCGCTCGGCCAAGAACGGCCCGGTCGGCCGCAGCAAGAAGGCCAACGGATTGGGCCTGAGCCGCTACGAAGGACAGTGCCCGACCCCGCGCTGAGCCCTCAGCCGTGGGCGGAGACGACGCAGAACTCGTTGCCGTGCGGGTCCGCCAGCACCGTCCAATCCAGTCCCGGCACCTGGTGCTCGGCCACCGTCGTCGCCCCGAGCGCGATCAGGCGCGCGACTTCGGTTGCGCGCGTGGTGGTTTGGAAGTCCAGGTGTACCCGGTTCTTGACCACCTTGGCCTCGGGCACCAGCTGGAACGCGAGGTAGCGCCCCTGCCCGAAGCCGACCCCCGGCGGCACGATCATGATGAACGTTCCGTCGGTATTGACCAATTCGTCATAGCCCAACGCGGACTTCCAGAACTCGGCGAGTTCGGTGGGATCGTTGCTGTCGATGGTGACGCCACCGAGCGTGATGGTTTCAGACACGCGCGTCACCGTAGAGCAGCCCACCGACACGTTTCGCGCGCGCGTAGCTCGACACGCGATCCCGAACCGGCCCGCTGCCGCGCCTTCGCGCCCCGGCGAATCTAGTGTTGCGGACGTGACCGCCGCGGTGTTCGACCACCCGCGTGGTCGGTCCACCCTCACCGCCCCCGGTCCGCACGGGCGCGGTTCGCGCGAATCGAGAGGAACACGATGATCAGGATCCGATCGAGTGTGGCGGCGGCAGTGGCCCTCGGGCTCGGGCTCGGGCTGGCGTCCGCCCCCGCGACGGCCGCCGACACCCCCACGATCGTGCTGGTGCACGGCGCCTTCGCCGACACCACCAGTTGGGACGGCGTCGCCGCGGCCCTGCGCGCCGACGGCTATCGCGTTGTGGTGCCGGACAATCCGCTGCGCGGGCCCGCCAACGACGCCGCCGCCGTCGAACGGGCCATCGCCGACATCGACGGCCCGATCGTGCTGGTCGGCCACTCCTACGGCGGCGCCGTGATCACCAATGTCGACGACCCCGACGTGACCGCCCTGGTCTACATCGCCGCCTTCGCCCCCGTGCCGGGCGAACCCGCACAGCTGCTGCTCGACCCCCTCCGCTTCCCCGGCAGCCGCCTGCTACCTCCCGTCCTGCGACTGGCCGTGGTCGACGACACCCACGGCATCGCGGGCAAGAACGTCGACGGCTACGTCGACCCCGCCGCCTTCCACGAGGTCTTCGCCCCCGACGTCAGCGCCGCCACCGCCGCCGACATGATCGCCCACCAGCGCTCCATCGCCCTGGCCGCCAACCTCGAACCCTCCGGCCCCGCCGCCTGGACCCACCTGCCCAGCTGGTACCTCGTCTCCGGCGCCGACCAGGTCATTCCCCCCGCCTCCCAACGATTCATGGCCGACCGCATCGGCGCCACCACCTCGGAGATCCCCGCCTCCCACGCCTCCCTGGTCTCCCGACCCGACGCCGTCGCCACCGTGATCGAGGCCGCCGCGACCCACTGACCACTCTCGCTCGCGAAGACGACACCTGCAATCGGCACCACCTGAACCAGCGCCGCGTGGTGGCGGGCTCGGTCCGGCACCCGATGGATGAGAATCGACATCGCCTGCAACACTGTGGATGTCGACTACGATTCGATCTTCATGCGAGGGATGACGGAGGTCGAGGAGCAGCAGCGGGCGGCCGAGTTCGCGACGTTCACCGTGGTGGATGTGGAGACGTCGGGGTTGCGGCCGCACCAGCATCGGGTGTTGTCGGTCGCGGCGGTGACGTTGGACGGTGCCGGGCGGGTGGCGGGGGAGTTCCACACGCTGGTCGATCCCGGGTGTGACCCGGGGCCCGTGCACATCCATGGGCTCACCGCCGAGGTGTTGCGTGGGTCGCCGGGGTTCGAGCAGGTTCGCGAACCACTGTCGGCCATGTTGGACGGGCGGGTGATGGTGGCGCACAACGCACTGTTCGACTACGGGTTCCTGCGGCAGGAGTTCGCGCGGACCGGTGGGGTGCTGCCGGTGCGGCACCGCCTGTGCACATTGGCTCTCGCGCGCCGCATCGCCCTGCCCACCCCCGACTACAAACTGGGCACGCTGGCGTCGTATTACGGTGTGCCGCAGTACAAGGCGCACGACGCGCTCGACGATACCCGCGTGCTCGCGAAGGTGCTGTTGTCGCTGGTGGCCGACGCGGCCCACCTGGGGATCGCGCCGCCGCTGCTGGACTGCTCGGGCGAATCGGCGCGGCCGAAGCAGTCGTCGTGGGCGGTCGACCGTCGTGGCCCCAAGCAGCCGTGCGCCTTCGCCTACCCGGGCAGGCTGGCGGTGCACGGGCGCCTGCGGCAGGGGATGAAGGTCGCGGTGACCGGCGCGACGCGCGTCGAACGCGAAGAGCTCGTCGCCCGTGCCGAAGCGGCGGGACTCGACGTCACGAGCGCGGTGAGCCGCCGGACCAGTGTGCTGGTGGCCAACAGTCCCGACGCGGGAACGAGCAAGGCGCGCAAGGCCGTCGAGTGCGGCACGCCCGTGATCGACGAGGCCCGGTTCCTGGACCTGCTCGAGAAGGTGGAACCGGGACAACCGAAAGCGACAGCGGGACTGCGGGTTCCGCCGCACCAACCGGAACCCGCGCGGGAGCCGTCGGGCCCGTTGACCGGTCGGCGAATCCTGGTACTGGGCGGCACCTACGGGCAAGCCGCAGCAGCTCGAGCGAGGATCGCCCAACTCGGCGGTTCCGCGGCGGTCAACCTCTCGGCGACCGTGACCGACCTGCTCGTTCTCGCCGGCGGTGAATCCGACCGGCGGACAAGGAAAGCCGAAGAGCTCGCACTTCCCGTCCACGGGCCGGAGCTACTCGAACACGGCCCGTCCAGCCCCGTCGCGAGCGACCTGCCCGACCGGCCGACGAGTCACCCCACGGTGCTCGCCCGGGGCCAGGTGATCGACCTACCGATCGCGCAGGGCGGCACCACCTGGATCCTGCGCGCGACCTGGAACCAACTCGGCACCCCCACGGTCGATCTCGTCGCGTTTTTCGTCGACCACGAGGAAAAGGTCGCCGACTCCGACGATTTCGTCTTCTACAACCAGCCCGAAGCCCCCGGCGCGAAACTGTCCGAGGACGGCCCGAACGAACAATCCGTCACCGTGGTCCTCGACGACCTCCCCGAGCACTGCACCCGTATCGTCCTCGCCGCCGCACTCGACGGCGAGAATCTCACGTTCGGCGATGTCGGCGCGATCGAACTCGACATCGCCTCCGGCACGGAATCCCACACCACCGTGCGCGCCACCCTCGACGCCGCAACCGTGGAACGCACCCTGATCCTGGCCGAACTGTATGTGCGCGGATCCGTCTGGCGCCTGCGCTCCGTCGGCCAGGGCTACGAAAGCGACCTCACCGCGCTGGTCGAAAGATTCGGTGTCGAGGTCGACGGGTAGTCCGGCAGCGGCCCGTTCACCGAGCCGAGAGACGAGAAGGCGGGCCGGTTCGGGGGAGTGAATGGGTACCGTGTAGTAGGAGTACCACTCCGGCCCGCCTACCACTCATTCGTCGTCCTCGCCGGTATGGATCGGTCCGCGTCACCAGAAATCTGTCGACGATCTCGACCGGTGTTCCTCAACCGCCGGTGGTGCGCCTGCCCGCCAGCGCGACCAGATCGATGGTCAGCGGAAACGGCTCGACGAGCGATACCGTGCCGGTGGCCCGTGGCGTGATCCGATACCCGTCGGTGTCATCGAGGGTGTAGATCGTGAGGCCGACCGATTCGACGTCGATGAGGTCGATCACCCAGTAGTGAGCGATGCGGTTGGCGGCGTACTCGCCGGCCTTGATCGAGTAATCGCGCACGGCGGATTCACCGGACGAGGCGACTTCGACGGCAAGGGCGATCTGATCAGCGCGTATGCGGGATTGTTGGTCGATGTCGACCGGTCCGACCACCACGTCGGGTACGCGCCGAGGGGATCGGCCACCGAGTTCGGCTTCGATTTCGGCGAATGCCTCCCAGCCGTCCGGAAGTTGAGCGTTCACTTGGGCGAGCAATCGCTGGATCGCACGGCTGTGCGGCGGCGCCGGGCGAGCGGTTCGGAGCAGGAGTCCGTTCTCGATCTCCCAGCGATAGTTCGTGTCGGTCGGCAGAGCGTCGAACTCCGCGACGGTGATCGGTCGCCCGGACGGGCTCAGCACCATCTCGACTGCCATCCTCGGCCTCCGCCTGATCGTCCACTGTGCTCCTGTCCCATCGTCGCACGTCACACCGGGTAGGTCAGCCGCGGAAGCGTTCGGTGACCATGTCCTCGGTCAGGCCGTAGTCGGTGAGGGAGTAGTGGTGGGTGGGTTTGCGTGGGCCGGTGCGGGATTCGTGGTCGAGGGCGGTGATGGCGGTGCGGGCGGTGGGGGACAGGGGGGTAGTGGTGTGGGTGTAGATGTGGTCGACGACGGCGAGGGGGTCGGTGCGGAGGTCGTCGAAGTCCACGTCGATGAAGGTGGCCTCGGGGTGGCGGGCGCGGGCCGCGGTGAATTCGGTCAGGCCGCGCGCCCACAGGTCGAGTTGGGTGCGGCCGATGGTGGGGCCGGTGAAGACGGTGGACCAGCCGCGGGTGGCGTGTTCGGCCAGGCTGCACATCGACCCGATGATGGTGGCGGGGTCGCGGTGGGTGTGGATGACGATGGCGTCGGGGTAGGTGGCGAGCAGCGCGTCGAGGCAGAACAGGTGGCTGGGGTTCTTCAGGACCCACCGGCGCGGGTCGTTCATACCGATGAGCTGGAGGTTTCGCCGGTGGCGGGCGAAGGCGGGGGTCCAGTCCCGCCCGGCCAGCCACTGCGCGTAGCCCGGAATGTGGGCGAGGCATTCGTAGGAGTGCGACATCAGCGATTGGCGCAGTAGCTGCCAACATTCCTCGACATCGGCGGCCGACATGTAGTGCAGGCCCATGAATTCGGGATTCTGGACCTGATGCTGCCGCAATCCCGCGTCGATCTGCTGATACGCGGGATTGTCGGCCCAGCCCTCGCGCGGCGGCCGGGGCTGCGGAAAGTCGGTCAACCACATCTCGAGCCCCTGATTGGCCGGGTCGGCGGCCAACAAACGGTGCAGCGCGGTGGTGCCGGTGCGTGGCAGCCCGGTGACGAAAATCGGTTGGGTGACCGGTGTTTCGACGTATTCGGGATTGGCCGCCCACGCCGCCTGGCTCAAGGCGCGAGCGATCAGCGTCCCACGCAGAAAGAACCGCGACATCTTGGACCCGAGTTCGGTGAGACCCGCTTCCTCCCGATAGGAGTCGAGCAGAATCCGCAACGCCTCGGTGTAGTCGTCGGCCCCGAAATCGGTGAGCCCGGTGAGTTTGGTGGCGGAGGCGTGCAGGTCGGCGACGGTGCCGACATCGGTGCGCACGGACATGAGGGAACTCCTGGCTCAGTTGTGGTATTCGCCGCAGTTGACATCGAGGGTCTGACCGGTGATCGCGCTCGCCCACGGCGACGCGAGAAACACTGCCGCCCTGGCGATCTCGTCGGGCTCGGGCAGTCGCTTCAGATCGGATTTCGCGGCGGTCTGCTCGTAGACCTGCGCCACGGTGATCCCGTACTTCTCGGCGATCTGCCCGAAATACCACTTCAACTGATCGGTCCAGATATAGCCGGGCAGCACACTGTTGACCCGCACCCCCTTGCCGCCGAGTTCGGTGGCCAGGGTCTGCGACATGGCCAGCAGCGCGGCCTTGGTGAGTTTGTAACTGCCGTACCGCGGTTCGGAATGGCGAACGACCATCGAATTGATCATCACCACAGCACCTTTCGACTCCGCGAGCGCCGGCGTGAAAGCCTGCGTCATCCGCAACCCACCCAGCACCGTCATATCGAAACTCGTGCGCATGTGGTCGAAGTCGGTGCGGTCGAGCGGTTTCATCGACGGCACCGCGAACGCGTTGTTCACCAGCGCGTCGACCCGCCCGAACGTCTCGACCGTGCGCGCCGCGAGCTGGGCCACCGCGGTCTGGTCGGTGATATCGGTGGGCACGCACAATGTCGTCCCGCCCGCGTCCTCGATCTCGGCCGCCACCTCGAGCAACCGCGACCCGGTGCGCGCCGCGAGCACCACCGTCGCCCCCGCCGCCGCGGCTTCGAGGCAGATCGACCGCCCCAACCCCGGCCCGACCCCGGAGATCACCACGACCTTGTCCTCCAACAGCCTCATCCCAGCATCCTTTCGGCGAAAGCCCGCTGCCGGGCACTGATCCGTGCCCGCCACCCGGTGGCATCGATCCGGTTGTCCTCGAAATACGGAAGGTGGTGCGCCACAGCGTCGATCGACACCACCGCCACGGTGGGCCCGTCGGCCTCGGTCATCGGCCGATCGGTGCGCTGCCACCGGAATTGCAGAATCCCCCGCGACCGACCCGTGGTCTCGATCCAGTTCGCGATGCCCGGATTCCGCGCGCTCACCACCATCCGGATCATGCCGTCCGAATCCACCTGCGCCTGAGCGTGATTGAGGCTCGTCTGGTGGTGGACGTAGTCGAGGGAGATGTACCAGAGGCTGCCCAGCTGAAAACCCTGATACGGCGCATCCGATTTCGGCACGGTGATCACCAACGCCTGATCCTCGGCGAGCTCGAAATGCCCGACCGAGGAATACTGGGTGCTCAACCCGCCGGGGGTGAGTCGCGGCGCGGTGAGGGTGTTGACCGGCAGATCCAGATAGAACCACTTCGGGAAGTTGAACCACGTGTGCACGCGCGTGAGCAGCATCTTCGCGGCTGCCCGGTAGCGTTTGCGCAGGCGCGCCAGGTCCGGTTCGACCGGCGCGGTGCCCACCGAGTCGACGCGTTCGATCCGAATCGAGCCCTTGCGATCGGACCAGTCGCCGTAGACCTCCCGCACCGCCAGCATCGACGCACCGTCCCCGAGCGGGAAATAGTCCGCCCCCATGTCGGGTTTCGCCGGTCCGAAACGAATCGAGAAACTGCCGTCGGCGGCGATCGGAATGCGCCGGTCGTCGAACGCGTCAGCCCCGCCGGGCACGTCGGTCGCGGTGTAATCGCCCTTGAGCACTTGGAAACTCAGGTCGACCGTGGTGCCGCGCACCCCGCTCACCACATACTCGGCGGTCGGCTCGATCGTGGCGTGATAGTAGAGCGTGTCCGGATTGTCCAAGCCCATTTTCGCGTACGGTCCCGTCGAGGACACGAAGTACGGGTGCGAGGTGCCGTGCGCGCCCGAAAGGCGAAGGCACGCGGCAGTACTCGCCGCGAGATAGTCGTACCCTTCGGCCAGGTCCTGGTCGGTGCGCACGAAATCCGCGCCGGCGATGAGTGATTCGGCCTCGGCCACAGCGGCGAGAAACGGCGCCGTCAACGGCTCCGGCCCAGCGGGTTGTCTCACAGGATCCCTAGCTCTCGAAGGATGTGGGCGGCCACCTCGGCGGGCGAGCCCAGTTCGGGGGTAATGACCAGCTCGGCCCGCTCGGGCCGCTCATAGGGCGAGTCGATCCCGGTGAAACCGGGCAGCTGCCCGGCCCGCGCCCTGGCGTAGAGCCCCTTGGCGTCGCGGCGCTCGCATTCGGCCAGCGGGGTGTCGACGAAGACCTCGTGGAACGGAAGATCACGGTGGGTGGCGCGCGCGGCCGCGCGCTGGGCGGCGAACGGGCTGATCACCGACACGATCGCCACCGCCCCCGAATCGGCGAACAGCGCGGCGACCTCGGCGACCCGGCGCACGTTCTCGTCCCGATCGGCGGGGGAGAAGCCCAGGCCCGCGTTGAGCCCGTGCCGCAGATTGTCGCCGTCGAGCAGGTAGGCGGGGCGCCCCGCCGCGACCAACTGCCGCTCCAACTCGACCGCCACCGTCGACTTCCCCGACCCCGACAGCCCCGTCAACCAGACCGTGCGACCCGCGTGCCCGCGCTCGGTGCGCGAGACCGCCGACCGATGCCACACCACCGCGTTCGCCACGGTCGGGCGCCCACGATCGGACTCCCGGCCTGTCACCATCCCGGCCGCCACCGTCTGATCGGTCACCGGATCGATCAGGATGAAACTGCCCGTGCGCCGATTCTCCCGGTACGGATCCGACAGCAGCGGCTGCCGACTGCGCAGACGAATCCGCGCGATGTCGTTGAGCCCCAAGGACCGCACGTCCGTGACCCGGTGCAGGGTGTTCACATCCAGCCGGTAGTCGATGGCGCTGACCTGCGCGGGCGAGGTCTGCGCGGCGGTGCGCACCAGATACTGTGCCCCCTCGCGCAAGTGGCTCGTCTCGGCGAACCAGCACACCATCGCGTCCACCTCGGTGCCGATCTGCGGCCGGTTGCCGGGGCGGGCGAGCAGGTCACCGCGACCCACATCGAGGTCGTCGTCGAGGGTCAGCGAGATCGCCATGCCGGTGAACGCCTCGTCGACCTTCGTGCCGCCGGGACCCCAGATCTGACTCACCCGGGCGGACCGACCGGCGGGCAGCACCACCACCTCGTCCCCGGGTTTGAAGATCCCGCCCGCCACGGTCCCCGCGTAACCGCGGTGGTCGTGCGCGCGGATCACGTACTGGATCGGCAGCCGGGCGTCGATGAGATTGCGGTCCGAGGCGATGTGCACGTCCTCGAGATGGCGCAGCAGCGGCGGCCCCGGATACCAGTCCAGGTGCGGCGAACTCTCGACGACATTGTCGCCCAGCAGCGCCGACACCGGCACGAAGCTCAGATCCCCGACGGTCAATTTCGCGGCGAAACCGGCGAATTCGGCGCGGATCTGCTCGAACCGCTCCTGCGACCAGTCGACCAGATCCATCTTGTTCACGCACACCACCAGGTGCGGCACGCCCAGCAGCGTCGCCAGGAACGCGTGCCTGCGGGTCTGTTCGGACACCCCGGTGCGCGCGTCGACGAGGATCAGCGCGAGGTCCGCCGTGGACGCGCCGGTCACCATATTGCGCGTGTACTGCACGTGCCCGGGGGTGTCGGCGATGACGAACTTGCGGCGCGGGGTCGTCACATACCGGTAGGCGACGTCGATGGTGATGCCCTGCTCGCGTTCGGCCCGCAGGCCGTCGGTCACCAGCGCGAGATCGGCCGCGGCACCGCCCCGTTCGGTGCTGACCCGCTCGATGGCCGCGAGCTGATCGTCGAACAGGGACTTGGAGTCGTAGAGCAGCCGGCCGATGAGGGTCGACTTGCCGTCGTCGACGCTGCCCGCGGTCGCCAGCCGTAACAGGTTGCGGCGCATCAGAAATAGCCCTCTCGCTTGCGATCTTCCATGCCGGTCTCGGAGATCCGGTCGTCGGCGCGGGTGGCGCCGCGCTCGGTGAACCTGGTCGCGGCGGTCTCGGCGATCACCGCCGTCGCGGTGTCGGCGGTACTCGCGACGCAACCGGTGCAGGTGGCGTCGCCGACCGTGCGGAAGCGGACGGTGGCCTCGAAGACGGGTTCGTCCGGCGCGGCGGTGACGAATCGGGTTGCCGGAAGCAGCATTCCGTCCCGCTCGAGCACCCGACGGTGGTGCGCGTAGTACAGCGACGGCAGTTCGACCGACTCGCGGTCGATGTACTCCCAGACATCGAGTTCGGTCCAGTTCGACAGCGGGAACACCCGGATGTGCTCGCCCGGCTGATGACGCCCGTTGTAGAGGTTCCACACCTCGGGACGCTGTGCGCGCGGATCCCACTCGCCGAAACCGTTGCAGAAACTGAACACTCGCTCCTTGGCGCGCGCCTTCTCCTCGTCGCGGCGCGCCCCGCCGAACGCCGCGTCGAAGCGGTGCTCGCCGATCGCCCGCAGCAAGGTGGTGGTCTGCAACGGATTACGGGTGCCGCCGGGGCGCTCCACGGACCGGCCCGCGTCGATGTCGTCCTGCACGCGCGCCACCACCAGTCGCGCGCCGGTCCGTTCGACCGTGCGGTCGCGGAACTCGATCACCTCGTCGAAATTGTGGCCGGTGTCCACGTGCAGCAGCGGAAACGGCAGCGGCGCGGGCCAGAACGCGCGGCGCGCCAGGTGCAGCAGCACGGCGGAATCCTTGCCGCCGGAGAACAACAGGGCGGGTCGGGCGAGCGTGGCCGCGACCTCGCGGAAGATGTGCACCGACTCGGCCTCCAACGCCGCCAGGTGCGATAACTCGTAATCGGCCTGCACTGTGCACCCACTTCGGTCCCGCGTCCCGGCGGAAAACTCGCCGCCGAGTTGCACTGTCGAATATTCGACGCTATCGTTCGATATTGTGACACCGACCATAGGCTCGGCCGAGCGCGCCGGTCAAGAGGCAGATTCCGCGCAGGAGTCCGGCGCGCCCTCACCGCCCACCCTGCGGGTGGTGAAGGTGCTGGAATTGCTCTCCCGGCATGCCGGCGAACGGCTCTCGCTGGCGCGCATCGTGCGCGAGGCGGGCTTGTCGCGCGCCACCGCGCACGCTGTGCTGGCCCAGCTCACCGCCGAGGGCTGGGCGGTGCGCGACGCGGAGGGCAACTACGGCATCGGCCTACGCCTACTGACGGTGGCCCGCCGAGCCGAAGCGGCGTTTCCCCTGCGCCACCTCGCGAGTGCGCACCTGCGCGCACTCTCCGACGAGGTCGGCGTTCCGGTCTTCCTCGCCGAACGCGCGGGCGAGAACATCGTGGTCACCGAGGTGATCGGCCACCCGTCGGCGAGCTGGATCCGCCCCGGCCGACGCCTGCCGCTCGCCCCACCGGTCTGCCGCGAATTCATCGCCTGGGCACCGGATTCCGCGCGCGCGGCCTGGCTCGCGACCGCCGACCCGGCCCACCGCGATCGCCTCACCCGCGTCCTCGCCGAGATCCGCACGCGCGGCTACTCCGTCGAACGTCTCGTCGACGACTCCACCCCCATGCTGGAAGTCCTGGCGGGCCTGCGTGATTCCCCCATCACCGCCGCCCTGCGCGCCCAACTCGGCTCCGTCATCACCGAATTGATCACCATCGACTATCTTCCCGACGAACTGGGCCCCGACAACGCGGTCGTCACCCTCGCCGCCCCCGTCCGCGACCACCACGGCACCGTCATCGCCGCCGTCGTCGCCTGCCCCGACAACCACCTGTCTGCCCACGCACTCGCCGCCCTCGGCGCGAAAACCGTCGCGACCGCGGACCGCATCACCGCCGCATCGCACTGACCCCGAAGCGAACAGGCTCGCCCGCAGTCCTGGAAGGGCGGTCCATTCCACGGGCGAGTCCGTACGCGGTGTTCACCACCGGCCCCCTCCATGAGGCGGCACCCACCACCATAGGAACTGAAACACGTTCGCGGACACCACCGGCCCGCACGTTGCGAGTGTTCACAGGAACTTCGACACCGCTTTGGTCCGCGTCGAAGGGTCGCGCGCTGTCGGGCCGCGTGCGGTAGCTCGCGCGCCGATGCGAACGTGGCGTCGGCTCTTCGTGACCAGCTCGTCGCCGACGGTCAGCGTTTCAGGGTGTGTCCAGGACTGTCGCGGGGACTCCGTAGGGGAGGAAGCGGACGCGGCGGCGGGTGTCGGTGTTGTCGCGGTGGGCGCGTAGGGCCTCGAGTTCGTTCGGGAAGACCTGGTCGACGGTGGCCTGGCCGGTGTCGTCGACGGTGTAGATCGCCCAGACGCCGTTGCCGGTCTCGCCGGTGGTTTCGCCTTCGGGGGTGGGTGGGCGTTTCGGTTGGGGTTGGACGAACTGGCCGAGCAGGGAGGTGACCGCGCCGAAGCCGCCCTGGTCGATGCGGTCGAGGGAGATGCCCGCCTTGCGGAGCATGTCGAGAAGTTCGGCTCCCGTCCCCCGGAGCGCGCGTTCGAAATCTTCTGGGTCGACGCCGAAAGGCCCGTTGTCTGCCATCGAATGTCCTCCTCGGACGAATGGGTGCTGACCCCAGTCTCCTCGCGAACCGGCGGCGCCGCCATGACCTCTTCGCGCGCACCACCCGCCCACAAACGATGCACAAACGATGCAATTTCGGCCGAACGGTGTCACAATCGACGGGTGGATGCAGAACGAACGGCCGTCGCGGTCCGGCCCGTCGAGGAATTACCCGGTGCGGACGGCTTCGCGCAGTGGCTCGCCCGCACGCAGGACTCGGTGCGCGAGCACGTCGACGCGTTCGTTCGCGCCCGCTGCGCGGCGGAACTGGACCCGGCCGGCTTCGCGCTGCCCGGCCGCCTGATGGTCGAGTTCGCCGCGGGCGGCAAGTGCGTTCGGTCGGTGTTCGTCTACCTCGGCTGGTTGGCCGGTGGCGGCGGCGAATCCGAACCCGCGCTGCGCGCCGCGGCCGGCGCCGAACTGCTGCATGCCTTCGCCCTCGTCCAAGACGATGTGATGGACCAGTCCCCGGTCCGCCGCGGACAGCCATCCGCCCACTTGCGCCTCACAAACTGGCACCGTGACCAGGGCTTATCGGGCTCATCCACCAGATTCGGCGAATCCGCGGCGATCCTGCTCGCCGACCTCTACCTGGTCTGGGCCGAACGCATGCTGCGCGAGAGCGGCCTGCCCGCGCCCGCCCTGGATCGCGTGTGGCCACGCTACGACGCGATGCGCAGCGAACTGGCGGTAGGCCAGCTCGCGGACCTGACCAACGACGCGAACCGGCAGCCCACCGTGGGCACGGTCCTCGACATCGCCCGCCGCAAATCCGGCAACTACACCGTGCGCCGCCCCCTCGAACTGGGCGCGGCCATGGCCGGCTGCGACGAGCACGTGCTGCGCGTGCTGGGCGACTACGGCGACGTGATCGGTGAAGCGTTCCAGCTGCGCGACGACCTGCTCGGCATCTTCGGCGACCCCGCGGCGACCGGGAAACCCGCGGGCGACGACATCCGGGAACGCAAGGCCACCACCGTGCTCGCCCTCGCCGACCAACTCGCCACACCGCCCGACCGCGCCCGCCTCCGAGAACTCTGGCGCGCGGACTCCATCGACGAGCACGGCGTAGCGCTGGCCCAGTCCGTGATCACCGACAGCGGCGCGCGCCGCCGAGCCGAGCAGATGATCGACGACCGCGTCGAACACGCCCGCCGCCTCGTCGCCGACCTCGAACCCTCGGTCGGCGACGCCCTGTACCGCATGGCGCTGCTCTGCACCCAGCGCGCCCACTGACTCTGAAAGGTAGGAAATGCGAACGATTTCGGGAAGAACCGACGAGGTGGTCGTCGTCGGCGCCGGTCTGGCCGGTCTGGCCGCGGCCCTGCACCTGGCCGGACGCGGTCGCAGCGTCACGGTGGTGGAACGCGACACCGTCCCCGGCGGTCGCGCCGGACGCCGCGACATCGACGGCTACCAGCTCGACACCGGTCCGTCGGTGCTCACCATGCCCGACATCGTCGCCGACACTCTCGCCGCGGTCGGCGACAGCCTCGAGTCCCGACTGGACCTGCTGCCGGTCACGCCCGCCTATCGCGCGCACTTCGCCGACGGCAGCGCGCTCGACATCCACAGCGACGCCGCGGCCATGGAGGAATCGGTGCGGGCCTTCGCCGGTGCGAAGGAGGTCGACGGATACCGCCGACTGCGCACCTGGTTGAGCGAGCTCTACCAGGTCGAATTCGATCGATTCATCGCCTCGAACACCGATTCCCCGCTGTCGCTGCTCACCCCGGCGTTCGCCCGCCTGATCGCGCTCGGCGGTTTCCGCAGCCTCGACCGGGCGGTCGGCTCGTTCCTCGACGACGAGCGGCTGCGCCGGGTCTTCACCTTCCAATCGCTCTACGCGGGCGTCTCGCCCCAGCGCGCGCTGGCGCTGTACGCGGTGATCTCCTACATGGACACCGTGGGCGGGGTCTACTTCCCGCGCGGCGGCATGCGCGCGCTCCCGGACGCCCTGGCCGCCGCGGCCGTCGACGCCGGGGTGAACTTCCGCTACGGCGAAACCGTCGACGAGCTGGAACGCAACGGTTCGCGAGTCACCGCGGTGCACACCGATCGAGGCGACCGAATCCGTTGTGACGCAGTGGTTCTGGCGACCGAACTGCCCACCGCCTACGAGCTGCTCGACCGCGCCCCGCGCCGCCCGATCAGCTGGCGCCCCGCACCGTCCGCGGTCGTCGTGCACCTCGGTCTGCGGCACTCGGTGCCGACCGCGCACCACAACCTCGTCTTCGGCGACGCGTGGGAGCGGACCTTCGACGAACTGATCGGCGCGGGCACCCTGATGACGGATCCGTCGCTGCTGGTGACCCGCCCCAGCGCCACCGACCCCGCCCTGGCCCCGCCCGGCGACGACGTGTTCACCGTGCTGGCCCCCGTGCCCAACCTCGAGCGCGGTGGTGCGCTGGATTGGGATCGCCGCGCCGAGTCCTACGCCGAGGAGCTCACCGCGATCGTCGAGGACCGCCTGGTGCCCGGCTTCGTCCGCGACGCCCGCGTCGTGCACATCGACACTCCCGCCGACTGGCAACGCCAGGGCCTGCTGGCCGGAACCCCGTTCTCGCTCGCGCACACCTTCGCCCAAACCGGCCCGTTCCGTCCCGCGAACCTGCCGCGCGGGGTGTCCAACGCGGTGCTGGCGGGCTGCGGCACCGTCCCCGGCGTCGGCGTCCCCACGGCGCTGCTGTCGGGCCGACTCGCCGCCGACCGCGTCACCGGCACGGTGTCGACTACCCGGACTTCGACCCTGGCCGGTGGCGGCCGATGACGATCCGCACCGAACTCGACGCCGCGGGCATCCACGATCCCGCCCTGCGCGCGGCCTACCAGCGCTGCCGGGAACTCAACGCCCGCCACGGCCGCACGTTCTACCTCGCCACCCGACTGCTCGCCCCCGCCCAGCGCCCCGCGATCCACGCCCTCTACGGTTTCGCCCGCTGGGCCGACGACATCGTCGACGAACCCCGCGCCGACGACCCCGTCGCCACCCCCGCGACCCGACTCGACGCGCTCACCGAGACCCTGCGCGAAGCCCTGACCGGTGCCCCGGCTGCGGACCCGATCTTCGCCGCGCTCGCCGACACCGCCACCCGCTACGAGATCGACCACGTCCTGTTCGACGAATTCCTCGACTCGATGCGCATGGATCTGACCGTCACCGACTACCCCGACCGCGCCGCCCTCGACCGCTACGTGCACGGTTCGGCCGACGTGATCGGCCTCCAGGTCCTGCCCGTGCTCGGCACCGTCGGCGAGCGCGCCGACGCCGCCCCGTACGCGGCGGCATTGGGAAAAGCCTTCCAGCTCACCAACTTCCTGCGCGACATCGCCGAGGACCTCGACCGCGGCCGGGTATACCTGCCCGCCGACGAGCTGGCCGCCTTCGACGTGGACCGCGCCAGATTGCAGTGGTGCCACGCGCATCGGCGCACCGACACCAAGGTCCGCGCCGCGCTCGCCGCCCAACACGCGATCGCCCGACACTGGTATCGCTACGCCCACAACGGAATCGAGCGACTGCACCCCATCTCGCGACCCTGTGTGTCCACCGCCGCGGTGCTGTATTCCGAGATCCTCGACCGCATCGAACACAGCGACTTCGCCGTGTTCACCGCCCGCGCCACCGTCGGCAACGCGCGCCGCACCCGGGTGGCGGGCTCGGCGCTGGCGCGGGCACTGTGGGCCCGGCGCGGTCACCTCACGCCGGTCCCGACCCGCACCTAATCGATGCGCGAAGGATGCACCGAGGGCGTCGGCGGCGCGGCCTCGACCCGGTCGAGTTCCTCGTCGAGCGACAGGGCGGCGGCGATCAGGGCCAGGTGGGTGAAGGCCTGCGGGAAGTTGCCCAACTGCTCACCGGAGGCGCCGATCTCCTCGGCGAACAGCCCCACATGGTTGGCGTAGGTCAGCATCTTGTCGAAGGCGTAGCGGGCCTGCTGCACGCGACCGGTCCGCGCCAGCGCCTCGACATAGAGAAAACTGCACAGATTGAACGTGCCCTCGGTGCCTTCCAACCCGTCGGGGGAGACCTCCGGGTCGTAGCGATAGACCAGGCTGTCGCTGACCAGTTCCCGGTCCATCGCGTCGAGCGTGCTCAACCACATCGGATCGGTCGGTGACAGGAAACCCATCCGGGGCATCAGCAGCAGCGAGGCGTCCAGGACATCGGACCCGTAGTGCTGGACGAAGGACTGGCGTTTCTCGCTCCAGCCCCGGTCCACGATCTGCTGGAAGACCGCGTCGCGTTCGGTGGTCCAGCGGGCGATGTCGGCGGGCCGGGCGTGCTCGTTCGCCAGTCGGATACTGCGATCGAAGGCCACCCAGGTCATCAGCCTGCTGTAGGTGAAATCCTTCTGCCCGCCGCGGGTTTCCCAGATGCCCTCGTCGGGACGATCCCAGTGGTCGGCCAGCCAGTCGACCAGGCCGCTGAAGGTCCGCCAACCGGTGATGGCGGCCTTGTTCGAACCCTGCGACAGCGCGTCGGCGGCCTCGCCGTAGATATCGAGCTGGATCTGATCGGCGGCCCCGTTGCCCAGCCGCACCGGCGCCGAACCCTGATATCCCTCCAGGTGGGGCAGGATCTCCTCGGTCAGGTGCGGGTCACCGTCGACCCGGTACATGATCTGCAAGGGTTCGCCCGAACCGGTGTCGCCCGCCTCGACCCGCGCGCGCAACCAGCGACGGAAGTCGAACGCCTCCTCGGTGAAACCCAGATCCGACAGCGCCCGCACCGACAGCGACGCGTCCCGGATCCAGGTGTAGCGGTAGTCCCAATTGCGTTCGCCGCCAATCTGTTCGGGCAGACCCATGGTGGCGGCGGCGATCGGCGCGCCCGTCGGGGCGTAGGTGAGCAACTTGAGGGTGATCGCCGAGCGGTTGACCATATTGCGCCAGCGCCCACGGTAGGTCGACGCGCGCAACCAGTTCTGCCAGAAGCGCCGACACCGGTCGAACTCCCCGAAGACCGACGCCCAGTCCGGCGCCGCGGAGACCTCCGCGCCCGGGGGAGCGGTGGTCAGCACGATCGCGGCCCGCTCACCGGCCGAGAGCGTGAACCGGGCGGTGACGTCGGTGCCGTCGGCATCGAGGGTGATCGGGGCGGTGGCCTGCAGGTGCAGATCGGCCACCGGCGAGGCGAACACGGCGGTCCGCTCGTCGGGCAGCTCGAGGGTGTGGGTGGCGCGCGCGTAATCGAACCGGGGCCGGCAGGCGATCGCGAAGGACAGCTTCCCGCGCACCACCCGCACGACCCGCACCAACCGGTGGCGTGCGGCGGGCTCGGTGCCCAGGATCGGTTCCATTAAATCGGCCACCTCGCCCACCCCGTCGGGCCCGGAGAACCGGGTCAACAGGATGGCCGTATCGGGCAGATACAGCTGCCGCACCGTGATCGCACCCACCGCCGGTTCGACCACGATCGAGCATTCCCCGCCCTTCTCGCTGTCGAGCAGCGAGGCGAACACGCTCGGCGAGTCGAACCGCGGCGCACACCACCAGTCGATCGTGCCCGCACTCGACACCAGCGCCGCGGTCTGCAGATCACCGACGATCCCGTGCTCGCCGATCGGCGGGTACGCGTTCACGAGTGCTCCTCCCGTCGGACCACCCGCCCCGGGCAGCCACCGGGATCAAGCACACCAGCGAAGCATGCCCACGGACTCACCCGGAACGGGTGAATCGGCAAGCGCGCGAGGGTGGCTACGGGCATGCTGTTCACAGCACCGACTCTCGCGAGTCCGACGAAGGGGGAACCGAAATGGCCAATGTCGTGGGTGAAGCCTGTATCGATGTCCTGGACCGGGCATGCATGAACGAATGCCCGGTCGACTGCATCTACATCGGCGACCGCATGGCCTACATCCATCCCACGGAGTGCATCGACTGCGGCGGGTGCGAACTGGCCTGCCCCGCCGAGGCGATCTACTACGAGGACGACGTCCCCGCCGAGCAGCAGCGATTCGTCGTCGAGAACGCCCGCTTCTTCAGCGAGCCGCTGCCGGGACGCACGGAACCACTGGGTCTACCGGGCGGGGCGACGGCCCTGGGTCCGGTGGGCGTCGACCCGGACTTCGTGCGGGAGTACCGCCGCTGAGTCAGGTGTCGCGCGAATTCGGCGGTGTCGAGGTGGTGGGTCGGCTACGGCGGCCCGACCCTCACCGCCGTCGTCGCACCAGTCGGTAGACCAGGGCCGCGGCCGAGATCGCGGCGGCGACAACCGGCATGAGGCGAATCGCCTGCTTGCCGTGGTCGGCTACCGGCTCGGGGACCGAGGACTCGATCTTGTCGGCCGCCTGTCGGGTCTGTTCCTCGGTGGCGGCTCGCACCTGGTCCGCCGTGTCGCGCACCTGGTCACCGGCCGCCAGTAGCCCGTACTTCGCGTCGGTGACCTTGTCCTCGTAGTCCTTGGCGACGTGGGGTTCGTCGGTCAGGTCGGCGACGATCTCCTCGAATTCCTGCCGGTCACGGCTCGATTCTTCGGGGCCGTCGGGTGTGTCGGTCATGGCATTTCCTCCTCATTCGGGTGCGTCTCGCGGGGGGAGCACGGGTTCGTGGTCGGGGGATTGGCCGTGTTCGATGCGGCGGGCGCGCGCCAGTTCGGCGTCGAATTCGGCGCCGAGCAGGACCGCGACATTGCTGAGCCACAGCCACACCAGGAAGGCGACGGCGCCGGCCAGCGAGCCGTACACCTTGTTGTAGGAACCGAAATCGGCCGCGTAGACGGTGAATCCGACCGAGGCGAGGATCCACAACACCACCGCGAGCACGCTGCCGGGCGACAACCACCGGAACCCCGGCTGTCGCGCGTTGGGCGCGGCCCAATACAGCAGAGCGATCCCGAGACTGACGAGCACGGCCAGCACCGGCCACTTGACGACATCCCAGATCAGCACCCCGACCGAGCCGACGCCGAGCCACCCACCCGCCGCCTCGGCGAATCTGCCGGTGAACAGCACCCCGACCACACACAGCGCGATCAGCACGACCATGACCGCGGTCAGCCCGACCCGCAGCGGCAGCGTCTTCCAGACCGGGCGACCCTCTTCGGTGTCATAGATCGTGTTGGCGGCCCGGATGAAGGCCCCGATATAGCCGGACGCCGTCCACAGCGCCGTCAGCACACCGACGACCGCCAGCGGACCGGCCAGTGCGCGCGAACCCTGCAGCTCCCGGATGGCGTCGATGAGCAGGTCGGTGCCGGGGCCGGGGCCCAGTTGCTCGATGGTCAGGATGAGCGAGTCGGTCGCCGAGGCGTCGAGCAGGCCGAGTATCGCGGTGAGCACGATGATGCCGGGGAACAGCGACAGCACGCTGTAATAGGTGAGCGCGGCGGCCCAATCGGTCACCCCGTCCTCGAGGAACTCGTCCACGGTTCGACGCAGCACGCCCCACCACGACCGCCCTGTCAGCGTCGACGGCCCATCCTGCCAGTCCTGTGGTGCCGACTCCCGTTCGGCTACCTTCTCGGCCGTCATCCACCTCTCCTCCTGCTCGACGGCCGACTACCCGGTATCGGAAGCACCAAACGGGTGCCGCACCCGCTCCGGGGCGATGGCAGGCGGGAATGTCGGTCGGTGTGCAGGATGAAAAATGTTCTGGGACTGGGGTTCTTGCCGTCCAGCTACGGCTCGGGTATGCCGGACTACTTCACGCCGTAGAGGTCAGCGACGGAGCGGGTCGGTGCTCGACGGCGTCGACCGGCGCGACGATGGGCTGGGGGGCAGGTTCGACCAGCGCGGGGTGCGGGGCGGTGGCGAGAGCTCGCGTTGCGCGGCGTTCGACCAGGAGCGGGATGAAGTCGCGCACCCGGGCGTCATCGAACGTGCCGTAGGCGAGGTAGACCGCGTCCTCGACATCCTCGAAAGGGATGCTGGGATATCGCTGGGCGAGGCGCTGGACAACTGCTTCGATCTGCTGCGCTTCGTCGGTGGCCATAATTCATGGTGCTGGCCGGTTGCTGGAAGATCAATGAGCGTGTGACCTTTGTTGTTCGATGGTGGCATACCGAGACCGTCGTGACATTAATCCGTGCTGACCCGTGGCCCGAAGAACTCCGTTCGGGCGGCGTCGATGCGCGCCTGCGCTTGGGCGGCGCTCTGGAAACTGACCGCGGCCGATCCACCACCGGCGAGTCCGAGGGCGAGAAGGCCGCCGATCACCGAGACGAGGTCCGGTTCGGGGAGGGTGCCCAGGTCGCTGGTCGGTCGGACGTCGTGGGTCGGGGCTGCCGCGCTGTCGCCAGGGGAGGAAGGGGCTGCTCCGTCGGAGGCTGGTGGACCGGGGGCTTCCGCGGGGTCGCCGGGAGACGATTCCGCGGGTGGGGTGGAGTCGTCGCCGGGGGTGTCGCGGCCCGGTGCGCCGCCCGATCCGTCGCTGGGTTCGGGGGTGTCGGGTTGGGCAGGCGCTGGCTCGGGTGGTGCGGATGGTGCGGGCGGTTCGCCAGGGGTCGGGGCTTCGGGGGCCGGAGCTGGTGCTGGAATGTGAGGTGCCGGGGGTTCGGGAGCGGGGGCCTCGGGCTCGGGTGCCGGGGCGGGTGCGGGGCCGGGGTTCGGATTGCCGGGGTTCGGATTGTTGCCTTGGTTTCCGCCACCGTTCCCTTGGTTGCCATTTCCGTTGCCGGGGTTTTGGTTTCCGTTGTTTCCTTGGTTGCCGCCGCCGTTGCCTTGGTTGCCGTTACCGTTGCCGGGGTTTTGGTTTCCGTTGTTTCCTTGGTTTCCGCCGCCGTTGCCTTGGTTGCCATTTCCGTTGCCGGGGTTTTGGTTTCCGTTGTTCCCCTGGTTGCCGCCACCATTCCCCTGGTTGCCGTTACCGTTGCCGCCACCATTCCCCTGGTTGCCGTTACCGTTGCCGCCACCATTGCCATGGTTGCCGTTACCGTTACCGTTGCCGCCACCATTGCCATGGTTACCGTTGCCGTTGCCGTTGCCGCCACCATTGCCATGGTTGCCGTTACCGTTACCGTTGCCGCCACCATTGCCATGGTTGCCGTTACCGTTACCGTTGCCGCCACCGTTACCCGAGTTCCCGTTGCCGGAGTTCCCGTTGTTTCCTCCATTACCGTGGTTTCCCGGACCCGCCACGAACCCGGCAGCGGCGCTGTCACTAGGAACACCGGTGGAGCGAACCCCACCCACCACGGCGATCTCGTCGCCGGGCGCGCTCGGCTGCGCCCCCGCGAACCCGCTGTAACCGAGGATCCCGAAGACGCCCGCGGCCCCCACCATCACCGCTGTTCGCCTCATCCGATCGGCTCTCACGCGCCCAAAATCCCGTCCTCGATAGCCTGACCCACACCAGTGCGGTCGGATCCGGCCTCCCGGACGTTACGCGAGCACCGGTCCCGCGCGCCCGTTTCCCACCCGACGGCAGCGGCCGATCGCGCTACCGTCCGTCAAACCGCCCCGCGGACTTCGGCGTGCCGACAACCGATACCGCATCCGGCAGACAAAGATCGCACAGCATGACGACATTCGAGATCGACATCGAGGAACGTCGGAGTGATCCCCATGTTTTCGAGGTACTCGGACGGGTTGTCGGCGTGCTGTGCGACGTTCCCGGCCCGCTCGCGAACGCACTCGCATTCCGTCTGTGGCCGCTGCTTTCGGGCAACGGATTCGCCCTGTCCTGGCACGGCGCGACCCCGACCGCCGACAATGTCGTCAGCTTCCTCCTCGATACCGCCTCGAACGACCGGCCTTTCGGCGCCGTCGAACTCGTCGAGCGCACCGAATTCATCACCGTCACGATCGGGGGCGTGCAATTCCAACTCCGCCCGGAACCCATGCTCGATGCCGACGATTTCGCCGTGCTCACCGAATACTGGCGAACGGGAACGGTGTCGAGCGGGTCAGCCGGGTAGGTCGTCGACGCCACGCTCGGCTCGCCACCCACGGAGGTATCGGATCCGACCCCTTGGGTGGGCAGAGCTGATCGTGGCGACCTGTCACGATCGAGGTCATGAATGAGACGCGTAGCCGTTCCGTGCCCGCCGACGTCCGGTCGGTCTTCCTCGCGGCCCTGGCCGATGTCTCGGTGCACGGATCGGCCCTCGCGGACCCCTTGCTCACCGGTCGCGTCCACCACCCCCGCACTCCCGACGCGCCGAGCCGTGAACTCTTCAGCGTTCGCGCCGATCACGACGAGAACGGCTGGCTGCTCGACTTCTACCGGGATGGCAACGACGACCACGACTTCACCCGCTGGCACGGCCGCATCCGCGCCGACGGCACCCGAACCGCCCTGGAGAACTTCGAAGGCGACTTCGGTCGACGCGTCTTCGACGACCCACTCGCGACCGCCCGCGAACGACACCGCGTCCGCGTCCACAACGCGCGGGTCGCGGAAACATTGCGCACCAAGGGATTACAACCACCCCTGCGCGACGAGCACGGTCTCCGCCACGCCATCCTGGACGACCCCGACGCCGAAGGCCCGCGCCGCGACCTCGCCGGCTACCTGCGGCGACGAGCCCACCCCCAGGGCGAGTTCATCGACCTACAACTCGACCTCGCCGCCACCGCGGCATCGGGCCACCACGACGGCCCGCTGATCCGACGCGAACGAGAACTCCTCCGCGCGCACGGCGCCGAATGGGCCGCCCCGATCGCCGACCTCGTCGACGACTACCGATTCCACCGCGGCGCGGTCGGCGAGATCACCCTGCCGCTCGACCGCTTCCTCGCCGAAGGCGCCCACCTCCGCCGCCTGGCCCCGATCCAACACGTCAACCTCACCGGCACGGCCGACCGGCTCGCCGAACTGCTCGTCTCCCCACACCTGGCCGGCCTCGTCTCCCTCGAACTGGTCGGCCTCGGCCTCACCGACGACCACGCCACCCAGCTCGCCACCGCCCCCGGACTCGACCACCTGCACTGGCTCGGCCTGTCCCACAACAGAATCGGCGAACCCGGCGTCCGCGCACTCGCAGCCTCCCCCCACCTACACGCCCTCCCCGTCCTCGACCTCACCCGCAACCCCTGCGACCCCGTCCCACGCCCCGGCGGCAACGACCTCGACGGCCGAGTAACCGCGATCGACCGCACCCCCCTGACCGACGAACTGTTCCACCATCACGGCCCCCACTGGCTGGCGAACCCCGAAAACCCCGACACCTGGCCACTCCCTCGCGACTCCTACCGCTGAGCTGTCAAAAGTAGTGGCCCACAAGACGTGATCTCACCGCTCGGACGAACCGCCCGCCGACCCGGTTCCCAAGACGCACAGTGGATTCGCCACCATCGCCGCCTGTGCCGAACCGGCGGAGGAACCGGTGAGTCCGGCGTCGACCGGGGGAGTGTTGGGGACCGGTGCCGAGGGGTTGCCCGAGCCGCCCGACAGCATCGATTCGCCGTCGAGGTTCGTCGGGGGCGAGATGTCGAGGAGGTCAAGCACGGTGGGGGTGATGTCGGCGAGGGTGTATCCGTTGTGCTGGGTTCCCGCCGCGAAACCCGGGCCGCGGGCGATGACGAAACTGGCTGTCTCGTAAGGACTCTGGCCGCCGTGGCCGCCCTCGGGCTGGTGGCCGTGGTCGGTGGTGACCAGGATCGTCCAGCGCTCGTCGGGGTGCGCGGCTGCGCGGGCGTCGACGGCGGCGGTGATCTTGCCGACCAGGCCGTCCACGCGGCTGATGGCGTCGCGGTAGGCCTGCGGCCAGATTCCGCGCAGGGTGTGTCCGACGATATCCACCTGGTCGAGGTGGGTGAAGAGCAGGTCGGTGCCCTCGGCGACGGCCGAGACGACCTGCGCGGTGGCGGCGGTGTCGGCGGTGGATTCGCACAGGCCCGCGCCGGTGGGGTCGATCTGGGTGACGGTCACCCGGTCGGCCCGGGGATTGCCCGTGCGCGCGATCATGCCGATCGTGTCCCAGGTTCCGATGGCGGCCGTCGACAATGCCGGACGCTCGCGCTCCACCTGCGTGAATACCGTCGGAAACTGCGCGAAAGGTGCTGCGTTGCAGGTGGATCCGTTGTCCTGGATCCCGTGCTTGGTGTCCCACACCCCGGTCAACGCCGTCGCCCACGACACGCACGACATGGTGGTGTGCGGCGCGATGGAGGTGCGGGCGAGCGTGCCCTGGGCGGCCAGCCGGTCGAGGTTGGGCGCGTCGGCCGCGGACACCTCACTCCACAGCGTGCCGTCGATACCGATGACCACGACCTTGTGCACGACCGGAGCCGCCGGAGCGGGCGCCGCCGTGACGAAGGGGACGGCGGCCATGGCTGCGGCCGCGACGATGCGGTGAGTACGAGACATGCGGGGCACCGTAGTTGCCGCGCGCCGACACCACCCACCGAATTGGACAATTGACCGACACTGTCTCGCTCAGTGGGAACCCGCGCAGCGCGGCTACCCGCGCCCCGCGAGCACGACCACCACCCCGCGCTCCGAGTCGGCCACATACACCGTCCGGGTGCGTGGATCCACGGCGATGCCCTGCGGTATGCCGCCGATATCGACGGTCGCGACCACCGTGTTGAACACGGTGTCGATCATCGAGACCGTGCGATCGTCACGGTTGGCGACGTAGACCGTGTTCGACGCGGGATCGAGGGTCAGCAGTGCCGAGTCACGACCGACCTTCACGGTGGACAGCACTGTGCCGGAACGTATGTCGACCGCGTGCACGCTGCCGGCGTCGCGGTTGGCGACGTAGGCGATGTGGCGGGCGGCGTCGAGGACGATGCCGTGCGGGCGGGGACCGGTGGGGATGCGGCCGGTCACCGACATCGTCGCGGTGTCGAGCATGACGATGTCGTTCGTGCACGTCACGAGCGCGATCCCGAGTTCGGTGTCGACCGCCAGCCCGAACGGGAAGCTTCGCCCGCAGTCGAAGGTCGTCGATGTTCGGACCTCGTCGGTCGCGGTGTCGACGGCGAAGAGCGTGTCGGCGCTGCCGTGGGTTGTCGAGTACACGGTCCTCGCCGCCGGGTCGACGACCGCTGTCAAGGCGATGACGTCGAGTTCGATGGTCGCGCGCAGGGTTCGGGTTCCGGTGTCGATGACCGACAGCGTGCCGCTGCGCGCGTTCGCGACATAGACCGACTTCGCCGCGGTGTCGACCGCGAGCGCGATCGGTCCCGCTTCGACATTCGTCGTCGTCAGCAGGACCCGCTCGGTCGTGTCGAGCACGGCTACCGAGCCGTCGGTTCCGTTCGACACGTACGCGTAGCCGTCGGGGTCGATCGCGACGGCGTTCGTGCCCGCCCCGGTCGCGATGGTGGCCAGGATCGAGCCGGGCGGATCCGGCGGCGCGGTCGCCTCCGTGGACGACTGCGGGTCCTGTGGCGTCTCGCCGTCCATGGCGGCGACGCCGATCGCCGCCACCGCGAGCACTGCCACCGACACCGCGCCGAGGGCCGCCCGGCGCGTGTTCCGGCGCGGACCGGTCGCGACCTGCGGTGTCGTCGCGGCCAGTCGCGGCGCGGCCACCTCGGTGACGGCCAGACGCGCGGGCATGTCCAACGCGGCCCGCGCGGCGGCGGCCAGCGCACCGGCGCTCTCGTGACGATCGCCCGGCCGCTTCGCCATTCCTCGGGCGATGACCTCGTCGAGGGCGGCGGGCACCGCCGGATTCACGGCCCCGGCTCGGGGCGGGTCGTGGAACATGTGCGCGACCAATTGCTGCGCGGGCTCCGGGTTCACGAAAGGTTTACTGCCGGTGAGGCATTCGTACAGCACGCAGGCCAGCGAATAGACGTCGACCTGCGCGGAGAGCTCGCCCTCGAAGCGCTCGGGAGCCATATAGGCCCAGGTGCCGACGGCCGCGCCCTGCTCGGTCAGGGTCGGCTGATCCTGGCGCCACGCGATACCGAAATCGATCAGATACACGAAGCCGGTCGCGTGCGTGACGATGTTGGACGGCTTCACATCGCGATGAACGAGACCGATCGCGTGGGCGGCGTCGAGCGCGGCCGCGGTCTGTTCGACGACGCTGATCGCCTCGGCCGGTGTCATCGGCCCGGATCGCCGCAGCACGGTGCCGACGTCGTCACCGACGATCAACGCCATGTCGATGAAGAGTCGGCCCTCGATCTCACCGAAGTCGTGGATGGGAACCACATGCGGTTCCTGCAAACTGGCCGTTGCCTGCGCTTCCCGCAGGAACCGCGTCCGGTACTCGTCATCGCGCGCGAAGTCCGCGGGCAGCACTTTGACGGCCACCCGGCGCCGGGTCTGGGTGTCGAACGCCGACCACACCTGCCCCATGCCGCCCTCCCCGAGCAGATGCTCGAGGGTGTAGCGGCCGAACGAAACCCGGTGTGTCATCGCGGATTCGCCGAGATCAGCGTCACGGTGTCGTCGTCCTCATTGGTGACCAGGACCTCGTGGGTGGACGCGTCGACCGCGATCCCGGGCCCCGAGGTCGAGGTGCCGACCGGCACGGAGGCGACGCGGGTGTTGTCGAACGCGTCGATGACGGTCACCGTGGTGTACTGGGCGACATAGACCAGGCCGCGCGCCGCGTCGACCGCCACCGCCTGCGGGGCGTAGCCGACCTTGACGGTGGCGGTGACGGTATTGGTCGTCGTGTCGATCACCGACACCGATTCCGACGAGTAGTTGACCACGTAGACAACACCTTTCGACTCGTCGACGGCGATCGCGATCGGTTCGGCGCCGACCGGGATCGTCGCGGTGATCGCGTCCGTGCGGGTATCGATCACCGACACCGTGCGGTGCGATTGATTGGTCACATACAGGGTGTTGCCGGAGGGATAGGCCGCGATTCCGACCGGGGACCGGATGCCGTGGATGGTGCCCGACAGGGTGTTCGTGGTGGAGTCGATCACGCCGACGGTGTCGTCGCCGAGGTCGGTGACGTAGGCCCGCCGCGCCACCGGATCCGCCGCGACGCCGACCGAATAGCCGCCGGTGGCAACGGTTCCGAGCACGGTGTCGGTGCGGGTGTCCACGATGTGGACGCCGCCGTCGATGTCGCCGACGAACACCTTTCCGGCCGCGGCGTCGACCGTCACGTCGCGTGGACGCCCGCTCAGCGGGATCGTTCGCGCGAGTGTCCGACGGGCGTCGAGGACGGCGAGCGAATCGCTGCCGACGATGTAGGTCGAACCGGTCACCGAGTCGACGGCGATCCCGCGCGGTGCGCTGTTCACCGGGATCGTCGCTGTCGCAGCGAATTTCGCGGCCGGCTTCGGCACGGTGGTCTCGGGCTGCGATCGGGTCGGCGCGGCGTCCGGGTGGGTGGATCCTTCGGCGGGCCGCAGGGTGTGCGCTGTCGCCAGGCCCGCCACGAGAACGAGCACGGCGGCGCCGACGAGCAACCCGGTGCGAACGGCTCGCGGGCGGGTCGCGTCCTGCGCGGCGCGGGCCAACGCGCCCGCACTGTGCGGGCGTCCGCTCGGGTCCTTCGCCATGCCGTCGGCGATCACCGCGTCGAGTGCGCGGGGGACCGTGCGAACGACCTGCCGTGCGCGCGGGGGCGGCGCCGTCAACTGGGCGTGCATCTGCCGCGCGGGGTCGGCGTCGCCGAAAGGTCTTCGGGCGGTGAGGCATTCGTAGAGCACACAGGCGAGCGAGTACACGTCCGACAGTCGGGACACGGTGCCGGAGAACCGTTCCGGCGCCATATAGGCCCAGGTCCCCACCGTCGCGCCGGTCGCGGTCAGGCTGGTCTGATCCTCGCGCCACGCGATGCCGAAATCGATCAGACGCGCGACTCCGTCGGCATCGATCATGATGTTGGACGGCTTGACGTCGCGATGCACCAACCCGGCGTCGTGGACCGCGTCGAGAGCGTCCGCGATCTGGGCGACGATCCCGACAGCCTGGGCAACCGGCAAGGGACCCTGCGTCAACCGGGTCGCCAGATCCGTCCCATCGATCGGATCCATGGCGATGTAGAGCCGTCCCTCGATCGCGCCGTGGGCGAGGATGGCGACCACATGGGGATGGTGAACGCTCGCGGCCGCCGTCGCTTCGCGGTCGAACCTGGTGCGGTACACGGGATCTCGTGACAGCGTCGCGGGCAGCACCTTCAGCGCGACCGCGCGGTCGTTGGCTGTGTCGAACGCGAGCCAGACCTCACCCATGGCGCCCGCGCCGAGGCGGCGATCGAGCCGATAGTCCCCGAAGCGATCGGTGAGGGGTCCGGACAACGAAGAACCCTCCACTCAGCGCGCTGACCTCGGCCGGAGCGTAGCACGGTGGGCGCAATCCGGCAGTGCGGCAATCACAGTGAGCGTTTGAGTCCGATGTGGTCGTTGGCGTAGCCAAGGCGCGCGTAGAAGGTGTGGGCGCGGCCGCGGAGGCGGTCGGTGGTGATCTGGGCGAGGGTCGCGCCGCGGTGGCGGCCGTGGATGTGCGCCCATTCGAGCATCGCGGTGCCGATTCCGAGGCTGCGGTGGGCGGCGGCCACGCGCACGCCTTCGATCTGGAGTCGGGTGGTGCCGCCGCGGGAGAGGCCCGGGATGATGGTGAGCTGCATGGTGCCGACGATGCGGTCGGTGTCGTCGCGGACCACCGCCAGGTAGTGGGTCTGGTCCCGGGTGACCGCGTCGAACGCCTCCTCGTAGCGGGCGAGCTCGGCGATTTCGCGGGTGCGACTGATCTCGTCGTCGGCGAGCAGCGTGACCAGGTCGGGCACGTCGGTGCGTTCGGCCCGCTGCACGCGGTAGATCCGGTCGCCGACGCGCAGGCGGGCGCCGATCGACGCGCGGGCTTTGGCTCGCAGTCGGGCGATCAGGGCGTCGAGCCAACTGCCGACGTGGTGTCGGGCTTCCGGGGTGTCGGGGTAGCGGCAGCGCAGGTGCAGTCCGGTTTCGTCGAGGATGAACCAGAGCATCACGCCGTCGGTGCGGATCGTCGCGCCGACGTATTCCGCGGCCAATCCGGTCGCGTCGACGCGCACCGGCAGGCGGCGCAGGTCGAGCCAGGAGATCGCGAACATGCCTGGCGCTTCGGGCATTCCGCCCCACGGCTCCAAGATGTCGGCCAGTGGCCACGACCCGAGTCGAACGGCTTCCTTGACCGCATCGGCGCACGCGCGCGGATCGGCGTCGCCGGATTCGAGCACCGAGTTGGTGATGAACCAGCCGACCGAGTCGTGCCAGGTCTTGTCGAAGCGACTGTGCACGGGGAACACCGCGCGCAACGCGGTGCCTGCCAGTTCCTCGGTGATCTCGGTCATCGCCCCGACCACCAACGCCAGGGTCGAGACCCCGTCGTCGCGGGCCTGGGCGGAGAACGCGGCGCTGTCGTCCACGTCGAGGACATCGCGCACTTCGACCCGTTCGCGGTGCAGCGACGTCGTGCCCAGCGGGAGCGGGAAGCGGGGCATCAGCCCGCCGCTGTCGGCGAGCACCTGCGCCCACCGGCGGTGCACCTCGGCCGGGGCCGGGGGGAGCTCGCGCAGTGCCTCGGTGTGTTGGGCGAACGCGGGTGCGGGTGGGAGCGACGGCAGCTCGCCCCGGCGCACCGTGTCCAGGGCGGTGAGCAGATCGCGCACGATCACCAGCATCGACCACATGTCGACGTGGGAGTGGTCGGCGGCGATCACGACCGTCGGCCCGTCGGCGGTCTCGAGCACACACAGTCGATGCGAGGGCCGGTTATACGGCGAGCACGCCCGGTCGAGCACCTCGCGCAGGGCGTCGTTCACCGCCTGCCCGGCGCCGATCTCGTGCTCGACCCAGCCGCCGGGACCGACCTCGACCGAATGGAGTTCGGGACCGTCCTGGTCGCCCGGCACGAACACCGAGCGCAGGGTGCCGTGGCGGGCGATCACCGCCAACCACGCGGTCGCCAGATCCTCGACCGAGATCACGCCGGAGAGCTTGAACGACAACGCCATCCACGAACCGGGCCGATCACCGGCGCCCACGTGACGGTGCTGATCGAAGGACACCGGAAGCGAGCGGCCGAGCGGACCGACGGTGACGTCGTAGCCGAGAAGCCGACCGAACGGGAGGCGTAAGTGCGCCACGTTTGTCAGCCGCATAGCAGGTATCCTAGGCACCTTCCCGAGCGTCTCACCACTCATCCTGGAGTCACCTGTGCCGACTTTCCATGTTCCCGGCGCTGATCTCGACGTGGAATTGAGCGACGAAGGGGGCCACCCCGTCGTTCAACTGCACGGTCTCACCTCGAGTCGCCACCGCGACCGCCTGATGGATCTGGACCTCGGTCGAGGTCTGAGCGGAACCCGGTTGCTGCGCTACGACGCGCGCGGTCACGGCCGCTCGACCGGGCGCGCCGTCGACACCGACTACCAGTGGACCGTGCTCGCCGACGACCTGCTCCGGCTGCTCGATCACTGGTTCCCCGGGGAGAAGGTCCACGGCGTCGGCCCCTCGATGGGCACCGGAACCCTGCTGCACGCGGCGGTCCGCGAGCCCGATCGCTTCGCCGGTCTGACGCTGTTGGTCCCGGCGACCGCGTGGGCGACCCGCGCCGCGAAGGCCGAGATCTACCGCGCCAACGCCCGCCTGATCGAGGAGCGTGGCCTGGACGCTTTCCTCAGCGCCGACCTCAGCGCGCCCCGTCCGCCGGCGACCGCGGGCACTCCGGACACCGTCCCCGATGTGGCCGCGGATCTGCTCCCGTCGTTGCTGCGCGGTGCGGCGCTGAGTGACCTGCCTGCACCCGAGGCCATCGCCGCGCTCGACGTGCCGACGACCATCCTGGCGTGGATCGACGACCCGGGTCATCCGGTCTCGACGGCGCAGGCGCTGGTCGACCTGCTGCCCAAAGCCTCGCTGTCGGTCGCGGAGACCCCGGCCGACCTCGCCGAGTGGCCAGCCATCCTGTGCGATGACGTAGCTCGCCACGGTTAGGGGCTGTCCACCGTGAGTCCGGTGGCCGCGACTCGTGTTTCAGAGCGCCACCGTGCGGGCGATGGCGACGAACAGTGCTGCCGCGACCAGTGCGAACACGAAGGGCAGACCGGAGTATTCACGACGCCGGATATGGACGACAGCGACTCCGATCATCATCGCGGCCAGGCCGTACCCGGCGAGGGGCGTGAGGACCGGCACGATATCCAGCGCCCACGGCAACACCAGTCCCAGCGCGCCTGCGACCTCGGCGACGCCGATCAGTCTGATACCCGATTCACTGAAATCGTTGGCCCAGCCCATATTCGGATTCTCGAGAATCTTGTCCTTGGATTGAACGAGTTTGCTCACTCCGGCGCCGCCGAGAACGAGCGCGACGATTCCCGTGACGATCCATACAGCGATATTCATCGGTCTTTCCTTTTTCTGTGGTGAAGGGGTAGCTCAGTAGCCGATCGCCTGGCGGATCAGGACCAGGTGAGTCCGGCCGGGCATCTCGCCGGAGATCTCGAGTGTTTTGTTGAGGTGACTGTCCTGCCCGTATGCGGCCTGTGCCCGCACGTTCTCCAGGGGCAGGCTGTGCTCGCGCACGCGGCGGCGCGCGGTGTCCAGATCCGGTACCACCTTCTGCAGACCGGCCACCAGCACGACCTTGTCCGCACCCCAGGCGATGGTCGCGAACTGGCTGCCCGACGCGGAGCCGATGAGCAGCTCGCCGTCGCGGGTGATCGCGTGCACGCTCCCGAGCGCGTAGTCCGGGGCGGCCGCGATCTCCTTCATCTCCCGACTGGCGAAGTTCTGCGCCGTCATCTGCAGGCGGACCGACTCGTACGGGCCGTCGGGGTTGTCGACCTCGGCGGAGATGCCGGTCTCGTCGAGCGTGACCGAAGTGTTCTTCCAGACCCTCGCGCCGTGCGGGATGCGGGCCAGCGTCGCGTCCTTGGCGGCCGCCAGATCGTCGACGACCTCGACGGTGAAGCCGTGGGATTCCAGCGCTGCCACGGTCTCGGCGACGGTTCGCTCGTCGGGCAGCACATCGAACTCGGACATGGTCACGCTCCTTCTTCTCGACTAAACGGACTTTACCCCGTTTTCTAAATGGAACGTTACCCCGGTTATGCTCGAGAGGCAAGGACGGACGGTGAAGGGAGGCCGCATGGGCACCGAGCGGGCAGACGCCGCCAGGAACCGGGCGATCTTGATCGCGACGGCGCGCGAGATGCTGACCGATGTCGGCATCGAACGGATCACCATGGACGCGCTCGCCGAGCGATCCGGGCTGGGTAAGGGCACGGTGTTCCGACGGTTCGGAACGCGATCGGGCATCTTCATGGCCCTGCTCGACGACGGGGAACGAGACTTCCAGGAACGCGTGCTGTTCGGCCCGCCGCCGCTGGGACCCGGCGCGGACCCGTTGGCACGACTCATCGCCTTCGGTCGCGCGCGGTTGCGATTCTTGGGACAGAACCGCGAAGTCGCGCGTGCGGCACTGGACGGGCGCACCCCCGTCCCCTTCGGTCCGCCCGCGATGACATCCCGGATCCACATTCGAATGCTGTTGCAGCAGATGGGAATCGGTGCCGAGGACGTGGACATCCTCGCCATGCAACTCACCGCGGCCCTGGACGTGCCGCTACTGCTCTACCCGGCGCCCGAAGACGGCGAGCACCCCGAGGACGGATTCGAGCAGCGCCTCGCCCGTGGCTGGGAGGACCTCGTCACTCGGTTGGCGCGGACGTGACCGAGGCGAATTCGGCCGCGAGCTCGGTCGAGATCTCGACATGGCGGACGAGGAAGGATCGCTCGTCGAGCTTCTTGCGGCGCAGCCAGAGGGTTACCTCGGCATTGCACTTGCTGGCATTACACGACGCGCACGCGGGTACGACATTGCGCAGGGTGTAGCGGCCGCCGCGCGAAATGGCCTGTACGCAGTCCTTTTGCAGGGGCGTAGCGGGAGTGCCGCAGTAGGCACAGCCGCCCCAGGAGGCTTTGAGCGCGTCCCACTGCGCATCGGTGAGGTCATGGGAGACGCTCGCCATCCGCTTCTTGCGCTTGCGTGCGGCGCGAACCTGTTTGCTACCGCCAGTGGGCACGAGGGTGAGAATACGCCGACCCGCTGGCCGACCGCGCCGGGGCGCGCGTCCGTCACCGCTGTCCGCGGCGCCCCGCACTCCAGATCGCATGATCGACTTCCCACGGTGAGACATCGCGACCGAGCCGGTCGGTCAGTGCTTCCGACACCTCGCGCAGGAGCGATCGCGCACCCGCCACATCGACGGGGAATCCGGTTCGGGCCAGCCATCGAAGCACCATCCGATCGGGCTTGACGGTCGCATGGTCGCCGACGAGCATCCACAGATACCCGCGCCTGACACCCGCGACGCCGTCGCCCGGAACCGTGCGCAATGCGTGATCGACCTGTTCCCATCGACGCTCGTCGGTCAGCGCGGCACGCGCGTCCGTCACCGTGTCGACACCACGATCATGCAGGATCGCCGCATAGCGCAGGACCGCGTCAGCCTTGCGGATTCCGCCTCGCGTGGACGTGTTCTGCCGATTGTCCGTCACCGAGATCAGCGCATCGGAGTTCGGATACCGACCGAGTAGCGCACCGAGCGGCGCGGGATCCGCGATCAGCGTCGCTACCGCCGGATCCGTCGCCGGGTTCTCGACTCCGAACTCAGCTGCCACGCGTCGAACGACCGGTACTACGTGGTGGTCGTAGTTCGCGCCGATGCTGTACACGGCGTCGAGGACACAGAACGTCAGACTCACCCACTGCCGGTCACGCGGTCGTGGATCCAGCGCTGCGACCGCGTCGACCAGCGGGGTGATCGAACCGTGTGGCTTCATACGGTCGGAATGTAGTCTCCGGCACCGACATCTGAGACAGGTCTCACCTCTCCGGCGGGGCAGCGGTATTCCACGGTGGCCGTCGAGTGGGTGTCGGCACTTGCATCCTGTACCCAGGTACAGGCTTACCGTGGATTCATGATGATTTCAGCAGCTCACGGCGACTGGGTGCCGGACGCGTGCACCCTACCGACCGTGGACCGACCGATCCGCGTTGCCGAATTCGACCGGTTCTTCGCCGAATCGGTGCACGGCACCGACCGCCCCACGCCGACGCGGCTCGACCTGCGCATCGCACCCGAGGCCGAAGCCGACGCTCGCGACCTCGCGGCTCGGGAATCGAGCTGCTGCTCGTTCTTCACCTTCGACTTCGACAACGCCGACGGCTTGGTGATGCGTGTCGGAGTGCCCGCCGCCTACGGGCCCGTGCTCGACGCGTTCGCCGCCCGCGTGGAAGCCGCGCTCGGAGCCCGGCGGTGACTGTCGGACTGCGGACCGGCGAGCTCGCCGCGGCCGCGGGGGTCAACGCGCAGACGCTGCGCTACTACGAACGCCGGGGGCTGCTGGCCGAACCGGACCGCTCGCTGGGCGGGCATCGCCTCTATGACGAGCAGGCTCTGACGGTGTTGCGGGTGATCAAGGCCGCGCAGCGTCTCGGGTTCACCCTCGACGAGGTCGCCGAGCTCCTGGCAGCCGGCCGCGTCGGCACCCGACGCCGGCGCGCCGATGCCGGACTGCAAGCTCGCGCGGCAGCGAAGCTTGCCGAGGTCGACGCGAAGCTCGCCGAGCTGACCGTGGTACGTGACACGCTGCGCGCGGCACTGATGGCGGGGTGCGACGATCTGCTCGCGTGCAGCGAACAACCCACGTGCCCAGTTCCTTTCGACAACGGCACCCACAGTCCGAGCGCTGGAGGCGGCTGTGGCTGCTGACACGAAGACGCGGCGCTGGTGGGCACCGATCGGCGCCGGCGCTCTGCTGTGCCTGGGCTGCTGCCTGGCGCCGATCTTGATCGCGGCCGGAATCCTCAGCGGCGGAACACTATTGGTGAGCCTGTCATGGCTAGAACCCCTCGGCTTCGCACTGGTAGGCATCGGCGTTGCCGGGCTGATCTGGTCGCGAACACGCGCCCGGCGCAGCGGATGCGCCACCCCGACCACCGGTGCTGTCGGTTCATCGTGCGCGGCCTTGTCGTGCGGGTGCTCCACCACGGCCTCCTGACCGGACTTCCCAACCCTTTGTCATACAAAGATCAGAGCCCGCGCCAGGCAGGCATCGTCCAGTAGGCGAGTTCGGTGACACCCTCGGTGAGATCAGATCGTCGAAGACCGATCCGCCCGGCGACTTCGCCGCCGCTGATGACGGCCCACTGGCCGTTGCCGGCGTGCCAGGCCGATCGCCAGGTACGGATCCACGGGCGAACCTCGTTGAGCGAGTCGGCTTTCCGCACATGCCAACGGCGGATCGCGGCGTCTTGAAAGGCTGCGAACACAACGGGCGCGTCGGCATCTGTCCACGGCCGCAGTGTCAGCCCGTCGGTACCGACGAGAGTGGGCTGTTCAGTGGCGAACACCCCGGAATCGACTGCGGGCGAATTGAATTCGGGCATGACAGCAGTGTGCGCTCGTGAAGGAATCGGTGTCGGCGGTTCGGACGGTCAGTTTGCCACCGAATCATGACTGCTTGTTGGGCGAGACCATCAGAACCCGGGTGGTGTTCTTCTTCCGGGTGGTGCGGTGGCGGGTCGCTCCGGCGAATCGCGAGCGAGCCCCGACGACTCCACTGAACTGGCAACACCCGAGGCTTCCTATGAGAATAATCGTGGGATGAAGTGGCGAGAGGGAGACATCCATGAGACCGGCCTGTCGCAGCTGGAATGGGTCTCGGAGGGGATGCGACGGCGCTTCCCGGCCCAGGTCGACAGCTTGTTGCCTGGGATATTCCCGGCCTACGCCCGGTTATTACATCCTCTCGAATGTGCTGATTCCGCAGGTCGAGAAGTATGGCTTCGCTGGTCGGACGCTGCGGACGCACTCGGCGCGACAGTGCATCGTCAGATGCAACTCGGCGCGATCCTGTCGAATGAGTCGAATGTGGATTTGAGAAACCATCCGCCCACGCAACGACACCCGACGATTTCCTGGGACGACCAGCTGCCCGAGCTCGTGTCCATCCTGCGTCGGCACACGACAACGCCGGACAGTTGTTACTTTGCCTTCTGGGAGGGGAATACCGCATTCGACGGCATCCCCCCGGAAGTGCCGAAATTGACTATTCAAGATATGCGCTACTTTATTTTCAAGGGTCCAATTTCCAGGGCAATAGACCACTTTCACGGACTACCGCCGACGATCTGGTGGACCCAAGACAGGAAGTGGCTGGTCTCCTCGCCGGACGACTTTCCGAGTACTTATGTCGGAGGCGAAGTCGGGTGCATCTCCGAAATATTGGAGTCACGCGAGATAGAAGCCTATATCGCTCTCGGTACGGACCCGGTGTCGGTTGACAGCGATACGCTGAACTGGCGTTACTGACTTCCGATCCGCAGCTGGATATCAGGCACCGTGCACTCGGACGCTGCGCGATCATCGCGGGTTCACTCGTCGAGGTAGTCGACGTGAGTCAGTTGCTCGGATACCTCCCAAAGTTTCTTCCCCACAGCGGGATCACGGGCCTCGGCCGACGCGTGTACCTCGGTGACGTCTCCTCGCTGCTCGTTCTTTCCGGCCGGACCGAAGAACTGACCACCTCGGACATCTTTCGCGGTGGCGGCATAGAGCTGGGGGAGTGCGCCCTGCTCGGTCGGCTGGGTATTCAGGGCGGCGTAGGCGGAGGCGATGATCTTCCCGACCACGCCCCGGCTCTCCCATGCCCGCGGCGTGAGGTTGGACCGGGACACTCCCGGATGGGCGAGGGTGCTGATGACCGGTGAACCCGCGGCGCGCAGGCGGCGGTCCAATTCGATGCCGAACACGGTGTTGGCGAGTTTGGACGCGCCGTAGGCCTTGGAGGCGTCCCAGGTGTTCTCGAACATGAGGTCGTCGAAGTTCAGGTGGGCGTCCTTGTGGGAGATCGAACTGAGCGACACCACCCGGGGCGACTGCCCGCGCTCGAGCAGCGGGAGCAGCCGGCCCGTGAGCGCGAAGTGGCCGAGGTGGTTGGTGCCGAAGTGCAGCTCGAAACCGTCGGTGGTCGTCTGCCGATCGCCGAGGATGACGAGGCCGGCGTTGTTGATCAGCAGGTCGACCCGCTCGAGCTCGTCCGACGCCCGTTCGGCGAACGCACGGACCGAGTCGAGCGAGGCCAGGTCGAGCTGCCGGATCGAAACCCCGACGTCCGGGGCTTGGGCCCGGATCGTCGCCGCTGCCTCCTCGCCCGCCGTGGTGTTGCGCACGGCGAGGATGACGTCGGCTCCGTGCCGTGCCAGTTCGGTCGCCGTGACGAGGCCGAGGCCGGAGTTCGCGCCGGTGATGATCGCGGTGCGCCCGGTTTGATCAGGGATGTCGGATGCGGTCCATGAAGTCATAGGCATCACCCTAGGAGCCGTTCGCCCCAGCTCCGGCGTCCTCGGTAGCCTCGGTCTGTTAGACCCACCCAGGCGTCCCCGCACCGGAGGACAATGGTCGAATGAGCACTTCGTCGGCGGCCGCACGAGAGCTCGGAGCGTTCCTGCGGTCGCGTCGCGAACGAACTCGACCCGAAGATCTCGGCCTGGAGCCGGGACCGCGCCGCCGGGTGGAGGGCCTGCGACGCGAGGAGGTCGCGGTTCTGGCGGGCCTGAGCACCGACTACTACCAGCGCCTGGAACAGGGCAGGGGCGCGAAGCCCTCGGACGCCCTGCTCGACTCGATCTCCGACGCGCTGCGCCTGGACGCGGCCGAGCACCGCCACCTGATGACCCTGGCCCGCGCGGTCCGCCAACCGGAAACCCCGAAACGCCGCAAGCAGGACCGCGTCCCCCACAATGCCGAGCGCATGCTCGAGTCGATGAGTTTGCCGGCGTTCGTGCTCAGCCGCCACCTCGATCTGCTCGCCTGGAACGACGCCGCGGCGGACCTGCTCGGCGATCCCCTCGAACTGCCCCGAGACCGCCGCAACATGCTGCACGTGCTCTTCCACGACGACGACTCGAGACTGCGCTGCAAGGGTTGGGAGGCGATGACCCTCGACTACATCGGCCTGTTCCGTGCCGCGACCGGCCACGACCTGAGTGACCCGCGCGCTATCGAGGTCGTCGGCGAACTGAGCCTGCGCAGCGGCGAGTTTCGGCGCCTCTGGGCTCGCAACGAGGTGCGCGACAACGTCCACGGCGCCAAGACCATCCGTCACCCCCGGATCGGCGACATCGACGTCGAGTGGGACGCCTATCCGCTGCGCGGCGTGCCCGGACCGACGATGATCGTGTTCGTGCCCGCACCCGGCCACGAGGACCGGCTGAGTCTGCTCGGCACGATCATGGCCGATGAGCGTGCGCGGAAAGCCGATCCGCTCGAGTCGCGAGCGGATAAAAATTACGATCAGGCGCGGCGCCTACCGCGATGAACCGGATCCGCACCGGGTCTGCTTCTCGTGTCCGGCGACGAGGTGGGTGACGGCGAGCGCTTTGCGAGTGAACCGCCGTTACGCGCTGGCCGGTGGGCCGTCGAGCCGCGACAGGTCGTCGTCATCGAGCACGATGTCCAACGCGGCGATGTTCTCATCGAGATGGTCCGCGCGCGTCGTGCCGGGAATCGGCACCACCGTGACGTTCCAGACCCGAGCCCGCTGGTGCAGCCAGGCCAGCGCGATCTGACCCGGTGTCGCGTCGTACTTGCGGGCGAGCGAGCCCAGCCCAGCGGAAAACGCCGCCCGCTCGGTCGGCAGCTGTGCGCCGGTGCCGTCCACTGCAACGCGCTTCATCGTGCCGCGCGGGGCGAAGGGAACGACACCGACGCCGAGCTCCGCGCACACCGGAACCACCTTCTCGATTCCCCGACTGAACAGCGACCACTGCGATTGCACAGCGGTGATCGGATGCACCGCGTGCGCGGCCCGCAACTCGTCGCCGGTCACCTCGGACAGACCGAGATAGCGAACCTTTCCCGCAGCGACGAGATCAGCCATCGCCCCGACCGATTCTTCGATCGGAACCCGCGGATCCCGCCGGTGCAGGTAGTAGAGGTCGATGACATCGACGTCGAGGCGCTCCAGATTCGCATCGCACGATTGCCGCACGAACGCGGCGTCACCGCGCGCGGTCCAGGTGCCATCGGGATGAACGATCACGCCGAATTTCGTGCACAGTTGCACCTCGTCCCGGCGACCGCGAACGGCCCTGCCGACAAGCGACTCGTTGTAGCCGTCTCCATACATCTGCGCGGTGTCAAGAAACGTGACGCCGCGATCGAGCGCGTGACCGATGACGTCGGCGGCGTCGGCGAAGTCGGTTGGCTTGCGCGCCAACCCCATTCGCATACATCCGAGCCCTTGCGCGGACACCTCCCACTGCTCCGGACCCAACGCCGCTCTACGCATAGTCATCCTTCACTCGTCGGCCCCGAAACGATGATCACGTGCGCGGCCACGGATGTCGAACCGCTCGGCGATCTCACCGATCGCGTAGTCCTCCCGCCGGCACGACGAAAGCCCCTGGCTCAGGCCGCGACGGTGAGGCCCAGCGCGACCGCGACCGGAATCAGATACAGCATCGGAAAGGCCACTGTCCTGTAGGAGCGGGCCCGCAGCACGGTGATCACGGCACCGGCGAAGTACAGGATGAGGCCGATCGCGGCGGCGACTCCGACGGCGGGCACGGCCAGGCCGACGAGCAGTCCGATCGCGCCCGCGGCTTTGGCCACACCCAGTGGCGCCCACCATGATTCGGGCACGCCGTACTCGACCAGCGGTTCGACCACGAACGCGGCACGGCGCAGCAACGAGACGGCCGAGAAGCCGACCCACAGGGCAGCGACGACGGTGATGACAAGGGAGGCAGTGTGCATTGGGGGTCTCCTTCTGAACGGGTTCGTAGAGGAGACGACAGTGCTGCCTCGAGTGTGACATCTGGGTCAACGCTCGTCGATGGATCCGCCGACCGCCCGGTCGAACTGGCCGGGCGCGCTGCTCCAGCTCTGCTACGCAGTCAGCGAGAAGGGGATTCGGGTCAGAGCGGTGCCCGAGCCCGCGTTCACCGGCGGTTGATCAGCGGCAGGACCCCTTCACCGAACCAGTACGCCTCCTCGATATGCGGCTGACCGGACAGGACGAAATGGTCGACCCCCACCGCGCGGTACTGCTCGATGAGGTCGGCGACCTCGGTATGACTACCGACCAGCGCCGTTCCCGCGCCGGGGCGCACCAGGCCGTACCCCGCCCACAACCCGGGATACACCTCGAGATTGTCCCGGTCGGCATTGAGTTCCAGCTGCCGTCGCTGCCCCTCCGATTCCCCCTGCGCCAGGCGAGCTCGCGCCAGCTCGATGATCGCCGGATCCATGCGGGACAACAGGTTCCGTGCCTCGGCCCAGGCCTGCTCGTGCGTGTCCCGGGTGATCACGTGCGCCCGGATGCCGAAAGTCAGCTTCCGGTCGTACTTCTCGGCCCGAATACACAGATCATCGATCAATTCGCCCACCGCGGCGGGCGGTTCGGTCCAGGTGAGATAGGTGTCGACGTTCTTGGCGGCGACCTCACGCGCCGCGTCGCTGGCCCCGCCGAAGAAAACCTCCGGAACCGGCGACGGCGCGGGCAACACCATCGCACCGGTCACGTCGTAATACTCGCCCGAGAAATCACTCGGCTGCCCGGTCCACGCCTTCCGAATCACCTGGAGAAACTCGTCGGTCCTGGCATATCTCTCGGTCTTGGAGAGCCGGTCACCGAACCGAGCCTGCTCTTCCGCGTCCCCACCGGTCACCACGTTCAAAGCCACTCGCCCACCGGACAATTGAGCGAAAGTAGCCGCCTGCTGCGCGGCCAGCGTCGGCGTGATCAGCCCCGGCCGAAACGCCACGAGAAACTTCAGACGCGAAGTCTGCGGAATCAACGCCGCCGTGGTGATCCACGCATCCGCGCACCAGGTCCCCGTCGGCGTCAGCACGGCTTCGAACCCCAACTGCTCGGCCGTCTTCGCCACCAGCGTCAAATAGTCCAAACTCGGCGCCCGATGCGCCGACGCGGTGCCGACAACGCCCGACGACTGCAACGCACCGATCACTTCCCGTCCATCACCCGAGGTCGGGAGGTACCAGTGGAAGTGCGGCTCACCCATACAAAAAACTCCTTCGTCATCAGCCGCCAGCCCTCTCGCGGCCACGGCCCACCTACAGTTCCACGCTCCGTCCGCACGTCAGAGGTTTATCTCTGGGCTGATCCGAATTGACGGGCGATCACCTCGGCCAGCCTTTGCATGCTCATTCGCAGACGAAAAGTGCAGTGGCCCAATATCATTGAGTCATGTCGAAAGCTGTCGCGATCAGCAAGCATGACCTCAACACCGCCCTTGTGCGAGCGGGCTATGAACCGGTCGGCGATGCCGTTTACCGTAGCGGCGTCGCAAAAGTCAATGCCGGTGTGAAAAGCAAGGTCGAGTTGGCGATGTTCTTGACGCAGGTTCTGTGGGAATCGGGGGGACTCAAACGTCGAATCGGCGCAGATGACGAGCCGCAGGCTTTCGGTGAGGGCTCAGAGGCGAAGTTCGCGGTAATCGAGCCTGGATTGGGCGGCCCTCGCGCGCCGTGGCACGGCATCTATCTGGAATTGGTCAGTGTGGTGGGCGTTGATGCGCCCAAGCTGGGGTGGCAGCAGTAGCTTCGATTGGGTGCAACCCGTTCCAGGTGCTGAAGCCGCGTAACCTGCACGATGTTGGGATGCCCGTGCTCGACGCATGTTCTGTACTCGTTGATTTCGAGGTTGAGCGTGAGCGGCTCCTCGGTGCCGGGCATGTGCAGCGCGGGGATCGTCGCGGCGGCGGCCCAACGCGGGCCGGTTCGAGTTGGTGATCCGTCAGGAACCTGCGCGCAACTGGGGGAACCGCTGCTCCCACAACGCACGGACGTGACGTGCCGGACGAATCTGCGGCCAAGTAGCGGCAAGTAGCCGTCCACTGATCAATTCGTGCATGTGGTGGTGGGTGCCTTCTTCCAACACGATCTTGTACACCGCGGTGCGGTCGTAGGAGTCGTCGAGGTCGAAGTCGTTCGCGGCGCGATCTATTACCGTTGCCGGGCCCCGACGCTCGCCTGGCAGCTCAGCCCTCGAGGCACATCCGAGGACCGTGAACTTGCGCGAGGATCATCTGGTCGCGCCGATCGACAGCTGGTTGGCGACATTGTTCGGTCGGGCCCATATCGACGCGACGATCGCGACGTTGGTTGCGGCTGACAACGATGACAGCGCGGACGCGCGTCGTCACGCATTATGGCAACGCATCCAGAAGGCGCAAGTGACGATCGGTCGACACCTCGCCGCGATCGAAGCGGAGGTCGATCGCCAACGCGGCGACCTTCACCCCGGACGGGCCGGTCCTCGCCTCCGGCGGCCCGCGACAACACGGTACGAATCTGGCGCGTATGACCTCGCCCGACTCCCGCTATTCCTGCATGCCAGACCCGATCGCCAGATAGACCGTCATCAGGATGAAGAGGAACCAACCCGCCCCCTGCCAGGTCACCCACGGCTTCCCGTCCCGATACTCACGGTAGGTCTGCACGAACGCGCCGAGCCCACCCAGCAGCAGCACCAGCGAGGGCCCGATCACGACCGCGGCCTTCGCCGGCGTATCGCACAGATGCGTACTCGCCTCGGCACACCCATCCCGACCCGCCGCCCACACATTCACCACGGCGAAGACGAGAGCGGCCACCCCCACCACGACCACCCCGTACAGCGCAGCCCGCCGATAAGCCCCTTCCGCGTCCGATCCCCGCCCAGGTGTGATCTTCGCCATCTCGCCACCTCTTCCACTAGCCGTCCCTACCGCCGTACCCGCCCCCGCACGTCCGAAACAACGCCCGACGCTCGCTGGAGACAACACTCCGATGCGGCGAAGCTCCCCGAAAAGCAGCAGGTCAGCTAGGCGATTTGGTTTACGACAGCGGGTCGGATAATCTTTTGGCACACCAGCAAGTCCGGGTGGCGGAATGGCAGACGCGCTAGCTTGAGGTGCTAGTGCCCGTATTAGGGCGTGGGGGTTCAAGTCCCCCTCCGGACACGCAAAAAAGGCCCCGATCATCTGATCGGGGCCTTTTTCGTTTCTCATACGTACGGCGTGCGGCCACGCTGGGGTGCCATTTGTGGGTCACCCGCAGTGCCGCCACCCACGAACTACTTCTGCCCCGTGCCCCCGCAGGAGCCGCAGTTGACCCAGTTGCCCATGTCGCTGTGTCCGCCGGAGCCGTTGCAGCGGGGGCAGGTGGCGCGCAGGGTGGCCAGAATTCGTTTCATCGCAGCCTCTTTCGTGAGTGGGGGTGTTGTGCTCGTGCGGTTCGAGCGTAGGGGGAAAGGGCTGGTCAGGGTGTCCGTCGAAGGGAGGACAGGTTGCCGTGTCGGGGATGTCGGTGGGGATGGCTATGCTCGGCGTTATCGTCAGTTCAGCGCCGAAATTCAGGGGGAACCCCATATGACCGACCTACCGACAGTCACGTCCGAGCCGGTGCCGGAGGTGGGTGACGAGTCGTCGAACGCGGTCCCGCTGTTCAGTGCGCCGCATCGGGTCGAGGTGGCCGATGCCGCGCCGAATACGCTCGCCCGCAATCAGTTTCCGACTTTTCTGGCGCCGGGGCAGCCTGAATAGGCGGGTCGATCAGGGTCGTGAATTGCGGCCCGCGCCTTCGCCTTTCGCGGCGTAGAGGGCGCGGTCGGCCGTGTCGAGGATCGTGTCGGCGGTCGCGCCGGACAGCGGTGCCAGGATCGCGCCGATGCTGACGGCTACCTCGATGCGGGCCTCGCCGTCGGTGAAGGGGGTGGTGAGGGCGGCGCGTAGGTCCGCGACCAGGGAGTCGAGCAGGGCGCGGTCGGTGGGGGCGGCGGTCAGGACGATGAATTCGTCGCCGCCGGTGCGGGCCAGCAGGGCGCCGCGTTCGGTGGCGGCGATCTCGAGGCGCGCGGAGACCTCGGCGAGGAGTCGGTCGCCGGTGATGTGGCCGAAGGTGTCGTTGACGACTTTGAAATTGTCGAGGTCGAGGGCGCACACCCCGGCGACCGCGTCGGGCGCGGCCTCGGTGATGGCGGTGTTGAGCTGGTCGAGCAGGTAGCGGCGGTTGGGTAGGGCGGTGAGGGGGTCGTGCAGGGCCTGCCATTGCAGTTGCTCGGTGGCGGTGCGGCGTTCGGTGATGTCGTCGCCGAAACCGAGCAGGTAGCGGCGCTGTCCGCAGGTGGAGGCGCAGCGCACGACCGTCCAGGCGGTCCAGCGCATCGAACCGTCGACGTGGGGGAAGCGGCCCTCGATGTGGATGGTGCCCGCGGGGGAGGCGTCGAGGGCGGCGCCGATGCGGGCCTGGATCTCGGCTTGGCGTTCGGCGGGGAAGAGCATGAAGCCGCTGGTGGTGCGCAGCTCGTCGAGGTCGCGGCCGGACAGACGCGCGAAGGCGGCGTTGGCGTCGAGGATGTGGCCGTGTTCGTCGCCGATCGAGATGCCGGTGCCGGAATGGCGGAAGGCCAGCTCGTAGCCCTCGGCGTTCGCCGAGACCGCGCGCAGGCCGCGGGCGAAGCCGGCGCAGAAGGCGCCGATCACGAGGTCGCCGGTGGCGGTGTCGTGGGGGTGGGTGATCGCGCGCAGGATCGGCACCGAGATCGGTAGGGCGCCGGGATCGGTGATCCCGTGGTCGACGAGCGCGGCGCCGAGGCGTTCGGCGACAGCCGGGTCGAGTGCGGGTCGGCCAAGGGCGGCGTGGATGTCGGTGAGGCCGCGAGCCAGGAGGGGGGCGAGGACCTCGGGCGGCGCCGTCGACGTGCCGAGCGCGGCCAGCGCGGCGACCCACTGGGCTACGCGGTCATCGAGGGGCATGTCGGTGTCGTCTCCCGGGTCGGTGGCGCTCGGTGCGAGTTCGCTAGAACCTAACAGGCGTACCAGTCAGCGCCTGTCCCGAACAGCGAAAAGGACGGGCCCGAAACGGGTTCCCGTCAGTTTCGCCAAGCCCCGGTCAGCGGTGACCGGTGTGACCGAGGAATTCGAGGATCGCGCGGCGGCGGTGCTGGTAGTCCTCGCTGAACTGCGCCTGCGGATCGCGGGGCCGGTCGATGGTGATGACCTCGGCGACCGTGGCCGGGCGGTGGGTGAGCAGCACCACCCGATCGGCCAGCAGCAGCGCCTCGTCGACATCGTGGGTGACGAACAGGATGGTCATCTTCGTCTGCTCCCATACCGAGATCAGCAGCTGCTGCATCTCGAGGCGGGTCTGGGCGTCGAGCGCGCCGAACGGCTCGTCCATCAGCATGACCTTGGGGTCACAGGCCAGGGTGCGGGCCAGTTGCACGCGCTGGCGCATGCCGCCGGACAGGTGGCTGGGCAGGTGGTCGAGGTAGGCGCTCAGGCCGACGCGCTCGAGGTAGCCGGCGGCGGCGGTGCGGGCCGCGCGTCCCCGCAGACCACGCAACTGGAGCGGGAACTGCACGTTCTTGACCGCGCTGCGCCACGGGAACAGCGCGTCCTCCTGGAACACCATCGCGCAGCGGGCCGCGTTGCCCGACACCGAGGCGCCGTCGACGGTGGCGGTGCCGTCCATCGGGGTGAGCAGCCCGGCCAGGGCGCGCAGGATGGTCGACTTGCCGCAGCCGGAGGGGCCGAGGAAGACGACGACCTCGCCGGGGGCGATATCGAGGGTGATGTCGGCGGCGACGGTGCCGTGGAAGCCGAGCTGGAGGTGGTCCAGTGCCACCGCGGCGCCGGATCGGGGGAGTACGGAGGTGGTCATGGTGGGGTTCCTCGTCGTGGAAGGTGCGGAGGTCACTGGGCGCGGGGCAGCCAGCGGTTGACGCGCTTGCCGGTCAGTTCGACCACCCAGGCGGTGATCAGACCGAGCGCGCCGATCGAGAGCATCCCGACCACGACACCGGCGTAGTCGAGCAATCCGTAGGCCTGCCAGGTGTAGTAGCCGATGCCGAACTGGCCGGAGATCATCTCGGCGCTGACCACGCAGATCCAGGCCACGCCCATCGACACCGACAGCCCGGAGAAGATGCCGGGCATCGCACCGGGCAGGACCACCCGGCGCAGGATCGTCCACCGGCTCGCGCCCATGGTGCGCGCGGCCTCGTCCCAGACCTTGGGCAGCGAGTCCATGGCGTGGATGGTGCTGACCACCACGGGGAAGAACGCGGCGAAGAAGGTGATGAACACGATGCCCTGCTCGCTGGAGGGGAACAGCAGGATCGTCAGCGGCACGATCGCGATCGCGGGGATGGGGCGCACGATCTCGAGGAAGGGCCGCAGGGTCTTGCGGGCGATGCGGGAGCGGCCGATGAGCACGCCGAGTCCGATGCCGACGATCGCGGCGAGGGTGAAGCCCAACAGGATTCGTTGGACGCTGGCGAACAGGTCGTCGTAGTAGGCGCCCGAGCCCAGTCGCGCGCTGAACTTGTCCAGCACGCTGCCCGGGGTCGGCATCCGGTTGAACCGCAGCCACGCGACGACCTGGTTGGCGGTGAGCAGGTGCCAGACCACGATGAAGCCGGTGATCGGGATCAGCGGCAGCACGATCGAGGCGGCGAGGCCGCCGAGGCGGCGTCCGGTGAACTTGGGTGCGCGCTCGCGCAGCGAGGCCAGGGCGACGCGCGGATCGAAGGCGGGCGGCATCGTGGGTTTGTCATCGGTGGGCAGTGCTGTGATCGCCATGGCGCGATCTCCTTTCGGGGACGGGATGTCAGGACGTGGGCAGCGAGTGGGTCAGGGCGGCGTCGTAGCTCACCGCTCGCGTGCCGGGGTGGTCGGTGATGTAGGTCGTGGCCGCGGCGGTCGTGGCGAAGGGGAGGTAGCGCGCGGTGGCGGGGGCGTCGGGGTCGATGACCCAGCTCGCCTTGTCGGCGAAGAGCTTGGTCGCGGTGATCGTGTCGGGGACGTAGCCGGCGCGGACCCGGCCGACGGCGGGGGCGATGCGGCGCAGCAGGCAGCTGGGGGTGGCCGCGGCGGTGGTCGTGGTCTGGCCGGTGAACCAGACCTCCGAGGCGGTCGCGGGATCGCTGACGGGCAGCCGGCAGAGTTCGTCGACGCCGGTGAGCGTGCTCGGGTTGGTCACGTCGCTCGCGCGGGTGTCGTAGTCGGGGCCGAGCAGGTCGCGCAGGTAGCTGTCGTTGAGGAAGCCGCCGATGTCGAAGCCCGCGGTGACCGAGCCGCGCCGGACCAGGAACTCCTTGGCCTTGGCCAGCGAGTCGGCGAACTGCGGCTTGAGGGTGGGGTCGAAGGAGACCAGGCCGTTGGGGCCGTTGTAGAGGTAGGCGACTTCGGGTTCGATGCCGGTCAGCGCGCTGATCCGCAGCGCGGCTTGCAGGGGTTCGGTGGTGATGTAGTCGCTGGTGGCCCGCATCGCGCGCAGGAAGGCGGTGGTCACCTCGGGGTGTTCGCTGGTGAACTGCTTGCGCACGACCACGCCGTGGAAGGTGGGGGTGTTGTTGTCGCCGCCGTCGTAGAGCAGTCGACCCTGGTCGCGGAAGACGACCAGCTGCGGCCACGGCACGAACTGGGCCAGCGCGTCGACCTGGCCGCCTTGGATGGCGGCCGCGCCGATGGAAGGGTCCTGGTTGGCGATGGCGACCTCGTCGACGGCGACGCCCGCGCGTTGCAGCGCCGAGGACAGCATCCCGTCGCCCGCCGAACCGAGGCTGGTCGAGACGTGTTTGCCGCGCAGGTCGGTCAGCGTGGTCGCGGTCGAATCATTGGGCACCACAACCTGATTGAGCGAGCCGCGCATGTTGTAGCCGGTGACGGCGACGAGCTCGGTGGCGGCGTCGGCGTACTTGGCGGTCTTGGAACCGTTGGCCAGCAGCGGGTAGTCGCCCATCGAGCCGATGTCGACGTGGGTGGCGATCATCGCGGCGGTCAGCGGGGCGCCGGAGGAGAAGTCCTGCCAGACGACGCGGTACTTGGTGCCGGTCTGCTTGCCGGCTTCGCGCAGCGCGTGTTCGAACTCGCCGCGGTCGCGCATGAGGGTGCCGACGTTGATGGTGTTGATGGTCTTGGACTGGTAGCCGACCTTGACGACGACGGTCGACGAGTCGAGCAGGGTGCATCCCGACACGGCCGAGGAGAGTGCCAGGATCGCGGTGGCGGCGATCGTGGCGACTCGGCCGATGCCGCGGGGTTTACTCTCGGTGAACATGTCCTAAGACTCGTCGGGCACTGTTACGCCCGAGCAACTCACGTTTTCCGAACAGTTAAGCTACTTCGCACTTATTGCGACCCCGTTCGAGTCGGGTGCGCGCGATTCATGGATTCACTTGCCGAAAATAGCCGCTGTCAAGGCATTTCCCGGTGTTCGCGACGGTTTCGTATTCGGTGTTCTCGGTGTTCGACATCGTGGCGAAACATCTGTTACGCCAAGGCGATTGGTTGGCATATCGGGGCGTGATTCGACAGGCTGGACGTATGCCCGAATCTTGCGTTTCCGAGCCGGACTATCGATTCACACTCGCCAACGAGCGAACATTCTTGGCCTGGCAGCGCACGTCGCTGGGACTGCTCGCCGCGTCTGTGGCGACCGCGCATTTCCGACCGTTTCCGACGATGCCGGTGCTGTCGGGCGGGGCCGCGGCGACGCTGGGGGTACTCGCGATCACGACGGCCGCCGGCGGTCTGCTGCGGTGGCGCTCCAACGACCGGGCCATCCGCGAGGATCAGCCGCTGCCGCGACCTCGCCTTGCCGCGGTGACGGCGCTGGCGTTGGCGGGGGTCGCGCTGGTGATCGCGATCGTGTCCGCGGTGTCGTGAACGGTCCCGAGCTCCGCGATCCCGGATTGCAACCCGAACGTACGGCGCTGTCGTGGACGCGCACCTCGTTGGCCATTCTGGGCAACGGTCTGCTCGTCGTCGGGCGTGATCTGCTGGTGGTTCCCGAGAAATGGGATACGGCAACAGGTGTCGTGTGCGCGGTGGCGCTCGCCGGAGCGCTGGTGGTGTATGTGATCGGTTGTCGACGCGGTCGCCGGCTGGTGGCGGGGCGGGGGCTCGTCCGAGCGCCGGTGGCGATCGTGTCGACCGCCTGTGCGGTGATATCTCTGTGTGTGGCACTGCTTTTCGCGACCGCGGTTCATCGATGAAACGACAAGAGCCCAGGTGATGAAACCTGGGCTCTTGTCGGTCGGCTGAATTCAGGGTTTCGGGCGCAGGCGTCGATACGCGGGCACCACCATCGCGCACCCCACGCCGACGATGACCCCGTACGCGAGATTGTGCGTTACCAGGGTCACCGCCACGGTGACCAGCATCGCGACCGACTCCACGATCGGCGCGCGTCGAAAGGTCGAGGGCCGCAGGGAATTCCAGTCCATGGTCGTGGCCGAGACCGCCACCATGACCGCGACCAGCGCGGCCATGGGAATCGCGGCGAGCACCGAGTCGAGCACCGTGACCAGACACAGCAGCACCAGTCCCGCCACGAATACCGAAATGCGGGTCCTGGCGTGACAGGTCTTCACATTCATCATCGTCTGGCCGATCATCGCGCAGCCGCCCATGCCACCGAACAATCCGGTGGCGATATTGGCCACGCCCTGTCCCCAGCTCTCGCGCCGGTGATTCGACGAGGTGCCGGTGAGGTCGTCGACGAGCTGGGCGGTGATCAGCGTTTCGATCAGCCCGACCAGGGCCACGCCCAGCGCGTAGGGGGTGATGATACCCAGTGTCTGCCAGGAGAATTCGACCATCGGCAGCCCGAGCATGGCGATGCCGGCGTCGGGGTCGCCTTCGTCGGCCACGCGGGGCACCTCGATGGCGAAGATCACCGCGATGACGGTGAGGATGATCGTCGCCACCAGCGGCGCGGGCACCGCGGTGGTGAACCTGGGCAGTGCCACCATGATCAGCAGACCGCCGGTGACCAGCACATAGACCGGCCACGGCACGTCGATCAGGTGCGGCAGTTGCGCGGAGAAGATCAACACGGCCAGCGCGTTGACGAACCCGGTCATCACCGAGCGCGGAATGAACCGCAGCAGCGACGCGACGCCGCAGCGCGCCATGACGATCTGTAATACGCCCGCGAGTAGCACGGTCGCGATCAGGTACTCGACGCCGTGGTCGCGCACCAGCGGTGCCACCACCAGCGCGACGGAACCG
>NZ_JBHSQN010000002.1:335588-338296 GCF_042658545.1 Nocardia lasii | reverse complement strand
CGGCGATCGTCATCGCGAAGACGATCGAGGTGAACAGCCCGACCCCGGGGCCGACGCCGGCGAGAATCGAGAAGGAGATGGTCTCGGGGATCAATGCCAGCGCGGTGACCATGCCGGCGAAGATCTCGACCCGCAGCGCCCTCGGGTCGCGCAGGGTGGTGACGGTCTGGGTTCGGAGTAGTCGGGTCAGTGGCCGCGACGGTGCCGCGGGCGGAGTGTCGATACGCATGGTGTACCTCGGGAAATGAGGAGAAGAGGGCACCGAGCGGGTGCCCTCTTCTCGATCCTGTGGTGGATCAGACCGCGATGTTCTCGGTCCGTTTCGGTACGAAGTCCAGCGGCGCGCCCGGCGGGATCAGCTCCTCGCGCAGCACGCTCTCCTCGTGGTTGCGGATGATGCGATGTGCGTGCTGCATCACCCACCAGCGCACGAAGGTCTGGTTGACCGGCTCACGTTCCTTGGGGTCCTCGAGCAGGTTGATGATGCGGGCGAAGCCCAGCGGGATCTCCGGGTCGTGGAAGTGCTGCTGGCGCACGAAACTGATCTTGAACTGCGACCACTTGACCGCGTGCAGTTCGTCGTTGAGCCAGACCATGTGCCCCTCACGCGCCGATTCCTCGGCGCCGGCGAAGAATTCGCGCTGGTCGATGCCGTCGATCTCGCGATCGTCGGGGATCTCGCAGCCCGCGAGCAGCAGCAGGGTGGTGAACATGTCGGTCACGTGCATCATCTCGTTGCTCTCGCGCGGCACGACGTGGCCGGGCCAGCGGATGAGCGCGGGGGTGCGGATGCCGCCCTCGGCGGAGCTGAAGTAGGAGCCGTCGAAGAAGCCGGCGGTGCCGCGCCCGGCCAGGTGATCCTCGGGGCCGTTGTCGCCGGCGAAGACCACGATGGTGTTGTCGGCGATGCCGAGTTCGTCGAGCTTGTCGAGGATGCGCTGGAAGTCGTAGTCGAGCATCAGCAGCGCGTCGCCCCAGGCGCCGTTGGTGCTGGTGCCCTTGAACTCCTCGCGCACCTCGATCGGGAAGTGCAGCAGCGAGTGGTTGTGGTAGAGGAAGAACGGCTTCTCCTCCTCGACCGAGCGTTCCATGAATGCCATGGCGCGCCGGTCGTATTCGGCGTCCATGCGGCCCTTGAGTTCGACGGTGAGCTGCTCGTCGGTCAGGTGCACGCCGCCTTCCTTGGTGCCGTCGTACATGTAGGACCAGCCGTCGCGCTCGCCCTTGTACCACGGGTCGTCGGGCCACAGGCACTCGTCGTAGGTGCGGGCGGGCCCGTACCACTCGTCGAAGCCGTGATCGGTGGGCCAGCGGCCGTCCTCGGCGCCGATGTGCCACTTGCCGTAGCAGGCGGTGGCGTAGCCGTCGTCGGACAGGATGTCGCCCATGGTGCGCTCCCAGGCGACGAGCCCGCCGGGGTTGCCGCCGAGCGCGATGGTGTGGTTGCCCGAGCGGATCGGGTAGCGACCGGTCATCAGCGCCGAACGGGTCGGGGTGCACTGCGGTTCGACGACGAAATGCGACAGCTTGAGGCTTTCCGCGGCGAAAGTGTCGATATTCTTGGTGTCGGCGCCGCGCAGAATGCCGCCGCCGAAACAACCGAGCTCACCGAGACCCAGATTATCGACGTGGAAATAGACGATATTGGGACGTGAGCTGGGTGATGCGGACATGGTTGATCCTCATTTCTCTTGCATGGTGAAAAAATCCGGGGAAGGGCCGGCGAGGTCAGTCGGTGGGCAGCGCGCGAGCGTTGATCGAGGTGAGCGTCAGCCGGTCGCCGCGATAGCGCACGGATTCGAGATCGAACGGGGTGCCGTCGGCGAGGGAGGTCAGTCGGTGCAGCAGCAGCACCGGTTCGCCGATCTTGATCTCGAGGTGTCGCGCGGTGCCGCGGTCGGCGGCGACCGCTTCGATCGTGTTCTCGGCTTCGCCGATCCGCACGCCCAAACGTTCCTCGAGCAGGTGGAAGACGTCCTCGTGGGCGAGATCGGCGCCGTCGAGCGCCTCGATGGCTTCGGGGCGCAGCGAGGTGGTGTCGAGCGAGAGCGGGACCCCCGCCACCGACCGCAGTCGTTCGATGAACAGGATCGGGCTGCCCTCGGGGATCGAGAGCTTGCCCGCCACGAACGCGGTGGCGCTCGACGCGCGCGCCGAGAGCACCGTGTTCTCGACCGAGAGTTGGTGTCCGGCAAGCGATTCCGCGAGCCCTTCGAGTCGGTCGATGCGCTGTCGCAGTTTGGCGCCGGTGACCACGGTGCCGAGCCCTTGGACGCGGGTGATGAGTCCTTCCGAGCGCAACAGCTCGAAGGCCTCCCGAATGGCGTTGCGACTGACGCCCCATTCGGCCGCGAGGGTGGTTTCCGGTGGCAACAGCGGCCGGGGTGCGGCCAATCCACCGAATGCGCCATCGAGGATCTGGGAGCGCAGGATGTCGCGAACCCAGCGCGCGGCGTCTTCGCGCGTGCCGGCGTACTTGCGAATGGGGGGTCTGGGGAACCCCGTCGCTGGTGTGCGGCGCCTCGATGTCATAGGAATACTTTCGCAGCGGGTCATTCCTGTTCGTTTACCTGGAAGTTCTCGCCCGGTTACGCCAGTGCTTCGCCCGCATAACCCGCTGGCCAGCGCGTTTTCGGCGGCGAATCACGGCAGATCCGCCGCCGAGTTTCCTCTTGCGAAACGAAGAAGGCCCCGAACGCGTGGTGCGT